>NZ_NWVA01000002.1:0-607619 GCF_003546845.1 endosymbiont GvMRE of Glomus versiforme
TTGAGTGAGTTTCTTAAAGCCTAAGTATGATTGACTGTTGCCAATTAGCGGCTCAGAATGCTAAATTAGCCCTGTATATCGCCATGGGTGCTTTTGCGGTTATCACTTTTCTCTTAGCCATGTTTTTTGGCTATAATTTAAAACTCAGTGCTAGAACTGCTAGCCTAGAAAAAAAGAACGGTAAAGAGCAAAAACAAATTGACCAACTCAAAAAAGAATTCCAAGCTTTCAAAGAAAAAAACTGTGCCTAATTGCCTCTTTTGCCACAAGAAATACGTCTTCCCTAGTCCTTGAATTGATATTTGCTGAACTTGCTATTTAAAACAAACCCGAAAATAATATGACTATTATCCTGATAATCTTGCTTGCTTTGCTAGTAATTTACCTTTATTACCGAAACACTAATGCTCCTGAAACTAAGCCCTGAAAAAAAGACCTTTACCATTTACAAGAACAAATAAATGAATTAAAAAACCATGACTAAAAACCAAGAACTTAACCAAGAAATAGAGCAAGAATTTGCCCAAGGAAACTTTAAACCTAGTCAGCTAAAACGCTCTAAATCAGCAGGAGATATTTCCTCAACCCCTTTGTCACCCCAGCCCTTAAAAAGAACTCTTTCCCAACCTGCCCTGAAACAGCCTAATTTAACCCAGCAAATCACCCAATTAAAGCAAGAGTTAGTTTTTAGTCAGCAAACTGCCCAGAATTATCTCACTAATCTCCAAAAAGCCATTGCTGAATTAGACCAAAAAGAACAACAATTAGATTCAGTAAATCAGGATTGATTAAACTTAGCCCAGAAACAAATTGATAACTTAAAAAAAGACCCTAATGTTCGTATCACTGAACTACAGCAAGAATTAGAAGAAACTGTCAAAGATGCCACTCAAGAAATTACCCGCCAAGAAACTGAAAATAAACAGTTAAGGAATAAATTAAACCAAACCCAACAGCAAATGAACGACTTAAATCAGCAAGTAAATGATTACCAAAGAGCTGCTGAATTAAGGATAAATAACCCCGAGAGCATTAAAGAAACTAATTCTTGGTGAGACTGAGGACCAGTGTTTTTACTCGCCGCAGTTTATTTACTAGCCACCTGATTAACCCGAAAGGAAAAATATTATGACTAAATACAACTTAGAAGAATTTAAGCAGTGGTTGGAAGAAAAGCCCGAAAGAAAAGAAAACTTGCCCTATTGACCTTCTTTCTTTGATTACCAAAAAGAGAATTTTACAAAAGAAAAAAATGAACGATCAGCAGCTTACACTATTCATTGACTTAGCAAATACTATGTGATATCTTTACAATGAATGCAAGAAGTAGACCAAAGAGAGAGAGAGAGAGAGAGAGAGAGAGAGCAAAAGGAGGAACCCACTAACATGGTAAATGTTCAAAAATGATTACAAGAAAAGTTTCCTGATAAAAATGTTAAACAAATAATTTTACTTCCCTATGAAGCCCACCAAGAAAAAGACAAATTATCAAAAGTAGAGGGAGAATTAAGTTTTGCCGATTATCCAGATTTAGAGATAATAAAAACAAGCCATAATTATGTAAGTTTAGGAAATATAAGTAAAGTTGATATTAGCCAAAATAAAAAGTTAAAAATTTTTAATTTTAATTCAATACTTAAAAAAAGCGATAATCTTGACACTATTGATTTTAGTAATTGCTCTGAACTCACTGAAATAGATGTTTATGGTTCTCGGATGAAAAGGATAGACTTAACCAATAATCCGAAACTTGCTGAGCTAAATATTCAACAAAGTGGTATTAAAGAACTTGATTTGTCTTGTTGCCCAAATCTAGAAGCACTTAATATATCACAAACTAAAATAACTGAATTAGACTTATCTAATTGTCCTCGACTAGTTGTACTTAGTACTTATCAAGTTAAGTTTAAAAAGTCTCCTTATATTTTCCTAGATGCTTGAAAAGCAGAAATAAACCAATTAAAAGCCCAACTTATTGAGTATGAAAGCCAAGAAACTAGCTCTAATATGCCTGGTTCTTGAACTGAAACCACTAGTGACCCTAATGAACCTCTTAATACTAAAATCCAAAGAAAGAAACAAGAGTTAACCAATTTAAGAGACAACACCCGTAAACCTACTAAGCATTTAAGAAAAGAAATAGAGTTATTGGAAAAAATCCAAACCTTAGAAAACAAAGTTAGTGAACAGCAAGCCAAAGAGAGTGTTTACCAAGAGCAAATTCGCCAGAAGGAACAACAAATCACACTAAAACAAGAGCAATTAACTCGCTTACAAGAAGCCAAAAACCAAGCTGTAACTAACCTAAATAACACTATTACCGGTTTAAATCAGCAAATAGAAAACTTAAAAAAAACTAAGCAAGAAGACAAGGATAAACTCACTCAGGAATTAACCAATTTGCAAACTAATAGTGAGCAAACCATCACCAATTTGCGGCAAGAAGTCACTAATCTGACTAACACTAGCCAAAAAGAAAAAAAAGAATTAACTGAAAAAGTGGCCCAGTTAGAAACTAACCTAAAAACTAAAACTGAAGCTGAAAAACAATTACAAGGGCAAAAAACTGCTTTGGAAAAGCAACTAAAAGACTTAGAAAAAACCAAGCAAGATACTGAGGAAAGGCTTTTAAAAGAAAGACAAGAAGCTCTCCAAGAGTGAGAAAAAGAAAAGCAAAAATTAGAAACTAATATTCAAGAACTTAGCCAAGAAAAAGACAAATTCAAGCAATCTGCTGACTATTTAAGAGATACTTTAAAAACCACTGAAAACACTCTCCAAGACACACAAAACCAATTAACCAACAGCCAAGAACAAGCCCGCCAAACTGCCACCGACCATCAAACCACCTTAAACCAAAAAGAAGAAGCACTAACCAAAAAACAAGAAACTTATGCCCTAATCCAAGAAAGAAACACTGACCTCCAAACTAAACTTAACACTGCCAACCAAGAAATCACTAAACTCACTGAATGAATAAATAAACTAGAATCAGCCTCAGTAGAAGGAGATGCTTTCCAAAATCTTCAAAAAGAATTAACCAAAGTTCAGCAAGAAAAACAAACTCTCCAAGAACAATTAGAAGCTAAGTACCCAACTAATAAAAACCTCTGAATATATGCCATTATTGCCCTGATAGTGCTCTATTTCCTAATGAGTTAGTATGAGTAAGACCCAAGTATTAATTCTTTTAATTATCCTTGCCCTAATGATTTATTACCTAAACCAAGAAACTAAGCCTACCCGACCTGTTATTACTCAAAAAAAACCTGTTATTAAGCCAATCCTGCCCACTATTAGCTCATCCTCTCTTCCTCACTCGTCCATAATTAACTTTCCTCCTAACATCTCAATCCCTGACCCTGAATTTATCTATTGCCCTGATGCTACTTATGAACCTAAAGCCCTAGAACCTGCCCAAACCATCACTGAACAATCCCTTAACCCTGATGAAACTTATCGCCAAAAAATCCTTAATTCCCTTGAAATCTGGCAAACTACTTTCACTAACCCGCAACAAAAAGCCAAGATAACTCAAGCAATCAACACCTTAGAAACTGAAAACAAACCTCGTCATGAATACTTACAAACTCTCTGGAGCCTAAAAAGTTTAGATGGCTTTAATGAAATGATTAGCCAATCCTTAAAAGAATGAATTAATTTGCCGGTTCCTAAGCCAACTAATGAAGCTGATTATGGCTGACTTACTGATGATAACCTAGAATTCATTTTAACTAATCACCCAAGAATACAGGAAGCTTTAACTAAGCAAAAACAATTCACACTCCGCACTGATATCGCTAATATCTATAATGCTTTCCAAAGAGCTAAAGACCAACAAGATTGACCTTTACCTGAATTCCTCCAAGAATTAGAGTGAAATAAAGCTGAATATGTGTTGTTTCCTTTGCGAGTTTCAGGAAATCACTGAGGATTATTTATTTTACAAAACTTAACTTTTGGAGAGGAATGCTCTAATTATCAAGTTTATTATACTTCTTCTGGGTGAGGAATAGAAAGTGAAGTAAAACAATTAAAGCCTTTCATTAGCCAAATTACTGAACTAGAAAATAATATCCAAATTCTCCAAGGAGACAAGCAAAAAGATGGTTATAACTGTGGGGTTTATTTAGTTTTCTATATTCTAGAATTGCTTGAAACTGGCCAACTAGAATTAAAGAGAAAGTATACTTCCAGTGATTGCCAAAACTTTCGCTGAGAATGAAAACAAAAAATTGGAGAGGTAAAATGATGTAAATGGGACTAATTTCCTTCCTAAGTGGTCTGTTAACAGCCTACTTCTTAATTGCTTCCCTAGATAACTTGCCCTTTTACCCTTTAATCTTCCTCTAAACCAACTAATCTATGAATAAAATCTTAATAATTGCTATTCTTTTAATCCTAATAGTCTATTATTTCAGTCAAAAACAAGAACACCCAAAAACTATTCCTAAAAGCCTTCAACCTGCCCTTAAATCTACTCAAACTCAAACTAATTTAAGTGATAAACAAATTTCCCTCTTAACCAACCAATGAAACCAAGTTGCCCTCTGAGCCCAAGAGCAAGGAATAGATACTAATAAGTCTTGAAACTTAACTATGCTTAAAAACAAGCTAGAAAGCCAGTTAAAGCCTACCCAAAAGCCTACTAATGATAAAGAAACACAAACTGATAACCTGCCCTCTAACCAAGACCAATCAGCCCTAGAAACAACGCTTAATAACCTAATAGCCTCCATGCAAAAACTAAACCAAGAAATCAAATAATATGAACTTAAAAGATAAATTACAACAATTAGCCACTGAATGAAGCACACTCCAAACCAAAATTAAAACCAAACTAGCCACCAATACCCAAACTATCACTGAAACTAACCAAAAGTTAGCTGAAAGCAATCGTAAATTAGAACTCCAAATGAAAGAAAACTCCGAAAATGAGAAGATATTAGAGAAACTTATTAAAGAATTCCAAGAATTAGGGAGGAGTTTATAAAAACTATGACCATAGAAAAACCATTCTCTCTCAGGGAGTTAGTTAGGAAACTGAAATCTTTTCGTGATTCAGGAGATATTACAATATTATTAGCCTCACTAACCTGGGATGAAGAAAAACAAGCAAGTTTAATAACTAACCGAGGAATTTCTTCAACAACAGTCAAATTTGAAGTAAGTTTGCTTAGTTGTTATTTGCTTGTTTATGAAAATAATTCGTCTCTCTGTAAAAGCAAAATAGTCTTTTCCAGTGATGCTGCTGACCAATTTTCAGTATCAACAGCCATGAAAGACAATAGTGAATGAGGTGGTTCTCGGAGTGGTTTATCTTGAAAATGAACCATTAATGCTAACAATCAAATTGATTTAACTAAATTAATTAAGGTTTTAGAGGCGGGAATAACTGCTGAAATTAATACCTTACCAGAATTTAAAGATTTACAGAATAATTGTCAAGGGTTAAATCAAAAAGTTATTTCAGTGAAAGGGAAGTTAGGGGAATGAGCAAGAATGATTGAAAGGAGACATGGATAATGAGTGGTTGGATGATGATTGGAATTATTATGGGTTTAGCTACCTGAGTAGTAGGATTTATTGGGGAGAGTTTTTTTGGGGAAAAGTGAAGAAAGGAGAAAGTAAATAATCATGAAAGGATATAGTGCTCAAGAAATAGAAAGACTTTTTAGTAGAGCAGGAAGAACTCGTCCTAAAAGCAAATCTTCTGGTGATGCTGGTTATTGAACTGGTGGACACTGTAATTATGGTGCCTCTCATAATTTACATGAAGACTGTGAGACTTTAGCGAGAGGATTTGCCAATATCGAAAGTTTAGGAAACATCAAAGACGTCTTAAAACAATGCACTAGTGAAGTAGAGTTTAATTCCAAAAAGAATGATTTCGTTAGAAGATGCGAAGAAGCTATTAATGGTTTAAGACCTCATATCGGTGCTCACAGTTCCATGTTTGGAATATGTATTATTTGAGGCGAAGAAGCCATGGATAAACATGTAGAGAAAGTAATCAAGCAGAACAAGAAAGAGATAGAAAAAGTAAAATCTTTATTGGAAAAAGAAACTTACAAATGAGTAGAGGAATTGAGACAACTTGAATTAGAGATAAACGAAATAAAAGCAAGAATGGAAGAAAATAAGCGAAAAGCTATGGATCCAAATATCAGTCCATCTGAAAAAGCCGCCCTTTTAGAAGAAATTGAAAACGACGGCAAATTACTCCAACAAAAATACGCAGAACATAAGGCACATTCTAATAAATTCAGATTTGACCCTAGCAAGTATGTCTCCGACATGATTGAAGCAATGCGAAGAGCAATTGAAAAAGGCGATAGAGATGGTTCGGGAAATGGTGGCAATGGCAACGGAGGAGGCGGAAGTGGTCGAAACAAAGACCCTAGTGATCCTAACAATCCTTTTGGCGATGACAACGATAGCGATGATCCTGATGGAAACAATAATAAAAAACCTCCAAAAAACAAAAAAAAAGACAAAGACGACAATCAACCCAATCAGCAATTAATTATCCTGGCAATAGTAGTTCTAGTAGTTCTTTTTTTACTCATGAACCAGAGCAATAAGCCAATTCGGAGGTATGACGAATACGATTATTAACCATGACCAACCAATTTAACCTCGACTTAGATGCTCAAGAACTAAAACAAAAACTTGGTGAACAAACCGAAAAATTAGAACAAAAAGCCGGAGAGTTGTGAGATAATTTCAGCCCTCATTATACCAACCTAGAACCCTGACAACGTGGTCTGATTCTAATTGGAATTATTGCCCTCCTAGTCTTTATCATTTATTACCTCGCTAAACAAGAAGATCCCACTGAAGTTTTGCGACGCAAGGAAAAAGCTGAAGCAGCCATGGAAGAAAGAGTATTGAAACGTATTGAATTACTAAAAAAACTTAGAGAATAATATGTATTACAACGAATTTGATGAACTAGAGCAAAAAAAACTCACTGAAACTAGAAATAAAAAAAAACAAAAGCAAATCACCATGCTAATTGCCTTAATTCTCATAGGAGGAATTGCTTACTATTTTCTGGCTTATTTGCCACAAGAGAGAAATAGAGTTAAAGGAGAGATTGAAGAAGCATTTAAAGAAAATTTTAAAGTCTATCCTGAAAAACTGGACAAATCTTTATGAGAAAATAAAGAAAACTGAGAAGAATACTTAAATAATCTCTACTTGCCCTCCCAAGTAAAAACTTTTGGTGAGAAAATGCTTAAAGCAATTGACAAAAAGGCAGAGGAGCTGGAAGAAGAGGAAAGAGATAAGCCAAGAAAGTTAAAAGAAGAGGCAGTTAAGTTCGTAAAAGCAGCCTGCACTGAAACAGAACTAGAATTACCAGAAATCAAAAAGATTATTGAGCAATGCACAGAAAAGATTGAAAAAACTTCTCTAAGAGAACTTAATGAAGTTAAAAATAAGGCAGTTGGATTAATTGAGCAAGAAAGATTTAAGAGACAAGGTCTTCACTGGAGAAGACAAATACACAATTGAGCCGACAGATGGCTAATAAGAAACAGACAAAGTTTTGAAAATGCTTGAACTAAAATATCTAAAATGCTTGGAGAAGAACCACCAAGTTTTGATATTAATGGCATTTACAGGATACAATTTCCACCATCTCTCTGAAACGATTTATCTGAAGAAGAAAAACAGTTTGCCAAAGCCAATGGTCATGGCGAACTTACTCTTGAAGAGCAAGTAAAAGATTATAAATTTAGTCCTTTAATCGAAGAATGAGAAAATAAAGTTAAGCCTGACCCTGCAAGAGGAACATTTAATCCTAGAGACCCAGGGAATTTAGACAACAACGCCTTATTCTACGGAGTACCACGAACCGGTAAATCAGTAATGGCAGAGAAATTGGCTTATGAAGCGGACAGATATCCGCTAGTAGTAATCCAAGGTTCGAGTTTAACTCCTAGAAAACCTGATAATGAAGCAGGAGTTAGTCTTTTGATAAAGTTTATTTACACTATTAGCACTATAACTCACGACTTAGCAGACAACTTTAACTTTAAAAGAGAAGAAGACGAAGAAGTTCGCTATATCCTTTTCCTTGATGAAGCCGACCAAGTATGTACCACTCACCTTTTACCGCCAAAAGATGCCTCTTCACAATTAACTTTTCTAAAAGAATGTATGGGTAGTGATAACAAATCCGAAGAAAGCAAAAATCTCTGAATTGCGGCCACTAATCACTTAGATAATGTTAATCAAGCCGTTTATCAGTCAGGAAGATTAAGCAATCCTCTTGATTTTAGTTGAACTTTAGAAACATTTACCTACTACGCTGAGCAAGCAGGCATTAGTCACCAGTTTCCTGAGCATTGAACAAAAAATAAGACTTTGAATGCTGAAGATAATAAGTGGGTTAACCGATTTAACAAAATTATCTTTGACCGGGATTTCCTTGGCAAAGAAAAAGATGGTGCCACCAATCCTAGAAAAGAATTTTGAAATAAGTTTATTAACAACAATCCTGGTGCTGAATATGAGCCTGAAAGAGACGAAGAAAACACCGAGGAACAAGAAGATGATGATAATGAACCAAAAGACAAAAAAGTAAAAATTAAATGAGGCGAATTCTTTGAGTTCTTTTGGCATCTTTATGATAGCAAGCAATTAGAAGCTTTTGAAGGTGAGTTTATCAATCCCCGTAATCCGAAACTAGAAGAAGTATTAGCCATCGTGGATTCAACCCTAAAACTTACTACCAACAAACTCAGTAAAGATATCAGCAAAGCTATTGATGCTAGACTAAATGAAATGAATGACACTATTACCGAAATCAGAGATTCAATAGATGTGGGCCAAAATGCCATGTCTACTAGTATAGATAACTTTTCTAATGAAATTTCCATTCTTCTCACTTCTATAGGAGAACACTTAAACAGCGACCGAGGAAGGAGGAGATACTGAAGCCCTTAGCCCATTAACTTCACAAAAAGCAAAAAACTATGAATAAAAACAATAATAAACAAATCCAAGAAAAAATAATCCAAATTGAATCCCTCATCCAAAACACCAAAGCTTCCCTTAAATCTTGAGCCAATTTAATTGGTAAATATCACTTACAATTAAAAGAATTCACTAACCAACTTGCTTTACTAAAAAAAGAACTAAATATGAAAGAAAAAAACACGAAAGGAGCCACCAAATAATGGGACTTTGGCAAACACTTTGCACTTGTGCTGGTTGTGCTATTGGTGCAGCTTGTGTAATTATGACTGGAGGAACAGCTTCTGCAGTAGTAGTGCCTTTACTTATAGCTAGTGGAGGAGGAGCTATTGCCGGAAATCTTATTGGTAGTAAATTAGACCAAGAAGAAACCAAAACTAAAAATCAAGCTAAAGACCTTGAAATCAGAGGTCAAACTATTGAGACTTTGAAGAAAGATAATGAGAAACTTCATACTGAAATTAATGAGTTAAAAAACAAGCATGAAGAATTAGATAGCGAAGAAAAACAAAAAGAAAAAGAGTTAGAGCATGCCAAAAACAAAGCCAATGACTCTTCTCTTTCTGAGGAAGAAAGAACTAAATGAAGAAGAAAAGTTGTCGTTCTTGAAGAAGAACTCGGCAATATAAGAAATGAAAAAAAAGAAATTGCTGACAAAATAAAAGACCTTAATAATAGAATTAAAGACAACAACAAAAATATCACTTCTGTCGGTAAAGGTTCCGATGACGGAGACAAAAAAGGCATTATGGCTTTTCTTACCCTAGAAAATATCCTAATATGCTTAGCTATCTATGCTGTGTGGCAAATTGCCATTAAAGATGATAGAAGATATTAAACTTTTCTTTTCCTCATCACTAACCAAACTATCAAACCAACTAAACTTGCTCCTATTAAGAAACTTCCTGTTATTCAGAAGGTTAGTTTAAGATTATTAGATTTTTTTTCTTGTTTAGCTTGTTCTTGCTTTAGTTTTTCTAATAATTCACTGATTTCTTGGGTTATTTGAGAATATTTAGTTTGCTCATCAGCATTAAGTTTAGATAAGTCTATTTGTTTAGTTTCAGGATTAAAAATTAATTTACTTTCTAGTTTACTTAATTCTTGGGCTAGATTGAGGAACTGTTTTTGTTCTTCTCTGGAAGCATTAGATAATAATTGCTGTTGTTCTAATAACTCTTGATATTCTTTGGAATTCTCTCCATAAATCTGAATAATTTTCTGTTTAGCTTTGGAGAAGAATTGGTTTAATTGAGGATTATTAATGATAGGCTGGTCATTAGGCGAATTGTGTTCAGGTTTGCTCTCTCTCTCTCTCTCTCTCTCTCTATTGCTTGATCATCAGCACTATCCTTGTTATTATTTTGTTCTTTTTCAGACTTTTCTTTCATAGCTTTTTTCATGGCTTCCACTATATCTTTAACATGTTTTTTGCCATCAAAGTCAAATTTTTTGTCTTCGCCTTTTTTCTTACAATCAACGCAAATTATAATATTACGGTTTTCTTCATCATGATAAAACTCTAAAACGTTATTAGCACAGTAATTACATAACTCTCCACACATTCGAGCATAACATTCCTTAGAACAATACTTTGAACTATCCTTTTCAGCATAATAATCTCCTTCTTTAGTTTTGGCACAACCTCAGCAGATATACTCTCTTTCTTGCTGACAGTCTCAACAATAAACTAATGAAGGATATTGTTTATCAGGATAGTATTCTAGGGTTTTTTTAAAACAATTAGAGCAAGTTTGGCTGTAATGGTCGCTAAAGCATTCTTCAGAACAGAATTTTTTGTTGTCATGCTTAGTAGTGTGATATCAGTATTCTTCTCCGGTCTTGATTTCTGAAAAGCATTCTTGGCAGGTTCAGTTTTCTTGTTGAGGTTTTGGTTTATACCGTTTAGGTTTAGATTGGTTTTTAGTGCTTGGTTTAGTGGATTTTTTTTGTTTTTCTAGTTCTCTTATAGTTTCGATTTGTAAGTCTCATAATTCTCTGATTAGTTGGCGGTATTTTGCGATTGTGTCATTAAAACTAATTCCTAGTTTACCTAGTTCGCCACTGATGTAATGGTTTTTAGCGTAAATTTCATTAGTATTATGCTTATCTCAAAAGAATTTAGCCTTCTGATATTTTTCCTCTAAATTAGTTATTTTTTTGATTTTTTCTAGGTCTTTTTTGATTTCTCTTAATACTCCTTGTTCTCAATCATATTGTGGAAAATAAAGCCCAAAAGCCCTTAATTCTGCTTGTTGTTTGTCTTTATCTACCATATGTTAAACCTCCTTTACACACGCACACACACACACACACACAGAGAGAGAGAGAGAGAGAGAGCATTAGTTACTCCCTCCTTTTGGTGGTTGGATAATTTGAGCTTGCATATCTATTTTAACTTCCTTACTTTCTTCTTGATAAGCTTGCCTTAATTCATTTAAATCTAAGTCTTTGGTGGCAATTTTTTCTTTTATTCACTGGGGGTTAGCAAAGTCTTCAACATCTTTACTTTTTATGTCCCGCAATCAAGCAGCAAAGTTAGCTTCATTAGCGGTTAAACCAACTTCAATTCACTGCTTGGTTTGCTCTGGGGTGAAGTTTTGATTAGTTCAAGGTTGAATTAGTTGGGGAGTAAAAGAGGAATGAATATTATCAGTTAAGTTAGGCAAGGAAGATTGTTGGCTATTTATTGAATTGTCAGAAAAAGTAGTTAATTCAATGATTTCGTTACCAGTTGATTGGTTATTATTAGTTGTTAAATTTGAATCTAAAGTTCCTGAAGAAACTGGTAATTGTTGCTGATTTTCATCTAATCAGACATCTGTTTTCGATAAATTCACCTTTTCTCTCAAGTTTTTTATCGCTCTATCAATCTCGCTTCAATTAACTCAAAAAGATTGAATGAATTGCTCAATTTCTTTGTTTTCTTTCCTTTTTTGCTCAGTTTGTTCAAAAATATCTATGACAATTGTGTGTGGATAAGTTTGATTATTAATTTCTTTACTTTCTTTAGGTAAATTACTAGCTACTTCTAAAAAATTACCGAAAGCTCTATTTACTGTTTCAGAATTAGTAGGGGTTCTGCTTAGCAAAGATAAAATTTGATGTATTTTAATTAGTTTAGTGATGGATTTTTCTCTTAATTCTTTCGCTTCACGATAAAACTTTTCTTGATTCTCATTTAAATTAGTTTCTAAGTTATTTATTTTGTTTTCCAACGACATTGTTTTTCAAGCTTCGCCGACTGCTCCAACTATTCCACTAGCTAAAGCAAGCGAAGTAGCAGAATTGGAAATATCTTCATTATCGCTTTTAAAAGCCAAAGCAGCACTCGTTAAGCCAACACTAACGCCAGTTCATTTTATGTAATTTGAATAAGTTGTTTGTTTTTGCTTTTTGGCTAGCTCTTGCTGTTTAGAAAGATGAATTCTTCATAATTTAAGGAATTCTTCGATAGCTCCTCTAATGCTTTCTAATTCTTCTGAACTTTTATCAATTAACTTAGTGTTTTGTTTCAATTTTTCAGGAACAATTAGTGAATCGGAAGAGTGTATTTGTTTGTAAAATGTGTTATAGAATATTGGAGGAACTTTGTCACTCATAATTGCAACTACATAATTTGAACTATCAAGCAAGTTGTCGGCTCAATGATTGAGTTCTTGACGAAAATAGTTTATTTTAGCTTGACAATTAGAACAACTAAAACTATCTTTAAATCCATCTCTTCGTGGTCATCCTCAGAACCCCGAACTTTTTGGAGGAATACTTTTTTGGCATTTCTTGCATTCAGCTGTGATTAATAAATCGATTTTTGCAGTAGTTCTGAAAAATCTTCCTTCGCTTTCTGTTGTCATTAAAGCCACTTTATAACAAGGGCAATCAAGAGAGATTCTTTCTCCCCACATTCCTTTATCAATGACACTTCTTAAACAATTTACTTTTTTTCCGCAAGTTTCACAACTAATTTCAAAATTAACTTTTAATTCTGTTATAATAATTGGTCAAATAGTCATAATACTTGTTTTTAATCTATATGTAGTTTACTGGGGAGTTATATATAGATTTTTTTGGTATACCATAAAATATACTTATAGGCAAAAAACCATGGTTAAATTCAAGTCTTCTCATACGCGTGTAAATATCTTGTTAATAACTTAATATTATTTTTTTATGAGTTCTCTCGTTTTTTTATTTGCGAAGTTAAAAATTTTTATTAATAACAAATGGAAGTAAAAAAACAAGACCACCGCGAAATTGCCGAAAATTTGGATTTATATATTCTTGATGAAAAGGCTGGTCAAGGATTACCAATTCTTTTACCTAATTGAACAATTATTCGCAACCAAATTCAGCAGTTTATTCGCCAAAAATGAGCTGAGCATGATTTTCAAGAAGTAATTACCCCTATTTTGGGAAACAAGGAATTATACCAAACTAGTGGACATTTATCTCATTACCAAGATTATATGTTTCCCGAAATCAGTCGTAATAATGAAACTTATTACTTGCGCCCTATGACTTGCCCACATCATTGCTTAATTTATCAGCAAAGACCTCGTTCTTATCGAGAACTGCCTTTTCGTTTGTGTGAAAATTCCCTTTTATTTCGTTATGAGACTTCCGGAGCCCTGAAAGGTTTAGAAAGAGCACGGAGCATGGAATTAGTTGACCACCATATTTTCGTGGTTCCGGAGCAGTTGAAAGAGGAATTCAAAAAAAATTATCATTTTATTAATGAAATTTTAACTGCTCTCAATTTTAAAGTTTCTCGTCTAGTTTGTTCACTCCATGACCCTAACAATCGCGAGAAATATCACTCTGACAAGAAATTATGAAAATATTCGGAGGAACTTTTAGTAAATTCCCTTAACGAGTTGAATTTAGATTACATAATTTTAAAAGGAGAAGCGGCCTTTTATGGTCCAAAATTAGACATTGAAATCCAAACTGCCGACGGAAAAAATGTCACAGTTTCCACTATTCAATTTGATTTTGTTTTACCCCAAAAATTTGGTTTAAATTATATTGACAAAGAGCAAAAATTACAAACCCCAGCCATTATTCACCACTCCCCAATTGGCACTTACCAGCGTTTTATTGCTTTATTATTAGAACAGACCCAAGGAAAACTGCCTTTTTGGTTAGCACCAATTCAATTAGTTATCTTACCTATAAACGACCAAAAGGAAGTAAAGGAATATAGTAAAAATTTACAAAAAAAGTTGTTAGCGAATAACTTTCGCAGTGAAATTTGGTTACCAGAAAAAACTTTAAAATACCAAATTAATCAAATTTATACAAAAAAAATTCCTTGTTATTTAGTAATTGGAAAAAAAGAGATAGAAAACGAAAAATTAAAATTAACTTACGCCCATTCATCACCAAAAAAAGAAGTTGAATTAACAGAAAAGGAATTATTAGAAAAATTAAAGTTAGAGAATAGCATTATTATTGCCAAAATTTAATCTATGTTTAGTGAAAAAACTATTACTGCTTTAGTTACTGCTCCAGTTACGCAAAATATTGCTTTAATTAGAATATCAGGACCCGAAACTTATAATTTAATTAGGAAGATTTTCGACCATCCTTTGCCTGAATACCCACAAAAAAAACCTCAATTAGTTGTTGGTAATATCATTAATCAAAATAAAGAAATCATTGACCAAGTTTTACTTTTGTGTTTTTACAAACCTCACTCTTTTACCGGAGAAGATGTGATAGAAATTAGTTGTCATGGAAATTTATTTATTGTTAATCAAATATTGAGATTAATTTTAGAAAATGGGACTGAGTTAGCTAAAGAAGGTGAATTTACCAAACAGGCTTTTTTCAATGATAAATTAAATTTAATTCAAGCCCAAGCCATTAATGATTTAATTCGTGCTCCTACTCTTTCGGCTAGTAAATTAGCCTTACATAACTTAAATCCCCAAACCCAGAAAGAATTTACCAAATTATTAAAAATTATTGCTGACCAATTATTAAAAATTATTGCTATAATCGAAGTTAACATTGATTATCCTGAATATGATGGAGTAGAATATTTAACTGGCAAAGCAGCATTAAATCGCTTACAAAAAATAAGGCGAGAATTAGAAAAATTACTTTCCTTGGGTCAGCAAGCCAGAATTTACCAAGAAGGAGTTAAAGTTGCTATCATAGGTAAACCTAATGTCGGAAAATCTACTCTTTTAAACGCTCTTCTTCAAGAGGAAAAAGCCATTGTTTCTTCTCTGGCTGGAACTACTCGTGATGTAATTGAAGGAAAATATAACTTAAAAGGAATACCATTAATTCTTTTTGATACTGCTGGCATTCGCAAAGCCAAAAACATTGTGGAAAAAATTGGTGTGTCCCGTAGTCAAAAAGTTCTCAAAAAAGCCGAATTAACTTTCTTTTTGCTTGATAATTCTCGAGCCTGGAGTCAAGAGGATACTAAAATTTGGAAATTAGTAAAAAACAAAAAAATAGTAATTATTATCAACAAAACCGACTTAAAAAAAAAACTGAAATTGCCCAATGAAATTTTAGCCAAAAATCCAGTATCAATTAATGCTAAAAGAGAGGAAATTAAAGGCTTAGAGGCAGGAGTAGAAAAATTGCTAACCAAAAATTTAGGGAACATTCATTCTCCTTATCCTTTTTTAAGCCACAGTTGACAACAAAGCAAATTGCAAGAATTAGCGAAAAAAATCGACGAAATTATTCAAGCCTTAAAACAAGAAATTCCTTTAGATGTAGTAAGCGGTGACTTAAAGATAATCTTTCATTTGCTAAAAGAACTGAGTGGCAAAGAGTATAACGAAAAATTGCTAGATGTTATTTTTAGCGAATTTTGTTTAGGGAAATAATTTTTTCTGATTAAGTATGTCATAGGACTAAGAAATCAAAGAAATCTTTTTGTGTTTTTTTAATTGTTCGATTCAAAAATTCTTGTCAAACTAAAAGTGGGTCAAAAAAGCCTTAAAAATGCCAGTTGTTCTAGGAAGTATAATTAAAATGTATTAGGAAGTGATTATTAATAACAAAGAATTAAAAACAATAGACAAAAAATTTGTAGGGTCATTTTGTGCCAAAGGCTTATGAACAATTTATTTTAGAGGAACAACAAGAACAAATTAATTTAATTGATTTTGGTCAGCATTTCAATGCTCAATCTGACTTAAATAAGTAGAAAAAGAAATTCTTCGGATTTACGGCGAACCACAAAATAAACAAACTAGTTGAAAAAGGAGAATTTCCGGTCATTTGCTTTAAGAATATTGAAAAAATTGGCAAAAATCAGGCTTTGGAAGAATCTTTATTACCAGTATTTGATTCTCAACAAAATGATAAATTATTTGATGAAGAAGTAGACTTATCAAGGTTTATTCTTATTGCTACTACTTCTACTCGCGAAACTGAAAAATTGTCCGATCCTTTGCTTTCTCGGTTAGACTGAGTTAATGCAGATACTGCTCAAACTAAACAATTTTTCTTAGACAAGTATTATTACTGGTTTTTTATACCTTTGGTTTTAATTAATTTGATTTTAGTGATTTTGCTCTTAGCATCCAAGTTTAAAGGCAAAAACAAAAAGTCATTTACTAGGGAAAGAAAAAAAGTTTTGAACGAATCATAATGTCACACACAAACACACACATGTCAATAACCTAGACGAACTGTGCTAACTCAAAAGATAGTGGAAAAATCAAAGTTCCTAGCATAATAAAAATTAGCAGTTAGTTTGGTTAATTAAAACTCTAATTGATTTTGCTTGATTACTGTTTCTTTTTATCAATTTTGTGCTGAGTTTCTTGTAATTGTTTATTAAGAAATTTTTTCTCTCTCTTGGTCTAATTTTTTGTGTAAATTCTTAGTTAACGAACTATCCATACAGTTCATTTATCCCTTGAATTTCGGCTAACTATTGGAAAATTTTGTTTAATTATAATAAATATTCAGGATAAGAGATAATTATTTTGGTAATGTCTTTTTTTTTTTTCAGAAGATTCGAAATTTTTTCGTCAATGGTCCCTTTACAAACCAAATCGATAATTAAACGAGTTTTGGGATTTTCGCTTTCTCTAGTGGGTAAAAATCGGGCTTCAGCTTGTTCGTTGTCAGCCGGGGAATAACTGCGGTCCGCAAAAATAGCAATATCGGCTTGACTTAAGTTTAGACCTAAGCCCGCGCTTTGGATATTACAAAGCAAAATTTTAATTTTTTGCTGTTGGAAAGCATTAATAAATTCAATTCTTTGCTGGTGAGAAACTTTGCCGGTAAGCAAAGATGGCTTTAATTTTGCCTTTTGTAAAGCCTGGGCTAAGGGTTCCAAAAAAGTTTCCGTGCGAGTAGAAAAAATAAGCAAGCTTTGTTGGGAACTTGTTTGACAAAAATTGACCAAGTAAGAAATTTTACTCCCTTGACAGTCCTTCAATAATTTTCGGTCTTCTTCAGTCAAAAAGTCCCTTTTGTCTTTTCCCTCATAAATGAGAGCAGGAGGAAATAAGGTTAAAGTTTTTAGTTTTGCCAGAAACTCCAAAGGATAATTTTTATCTCATTTTTGAGTTCAGCGAGAGTAAAGCATTTGTTGGCTTTTTTCCAGCAATAATTTTATTTCTTGCTGTTCAATTAAAGGTAATCAGGGCAAAACTTCTTTTTGTTTACGAGCAACAGAGATTTGATTTAATTTTCTTTGTAATTCTTGGCTTGCTTTTTCATTTTTGAAGCCCAAAACTTTTTTGATTTTAAAGATTCTTGGTGCTTTGGGAATTTCTGTTTCTCTCACTAAAAAAAATTCTTCCGCAAATTTTCAGTAAGAGGTATAAATTTCCGGTTGGAGAAATTTTAAAATACCAAAAATATCACTCGGATGGTTAACCACTGGTGTTCCGGTTAAAGCCATTTTATATTCACTATCTTTTAAGGTATAAAGGCTTTTACTTTGTTGGGATTGGTAATTCCTTAAGTAATGGGCTTCGTCAATTAGTGAACAAAAAATAGGTTTTTTCTTTTTCCGCAAGTCTCGAAAATACTTACTGTCAATTTTAAAGATATCTTTGGAAATGATAATAATTAAGTTTTTTTCTTGGCAAAATTTTTGGTAAATAATTTGCCTTTCTGCTAGTGATAAATAACTAAGCAAATAAGCCGGCTGGTTCAGTCAATTTTCCACTGCTTCTTGTCATTGGGCTTGAAGAATGCTGGGACAAATAATAATTAAGTTAGGAACTTTTCAGCGTTGAAAAATTGCCAAGGCCGTGGGGGTTTTTCCGGTGCGCATTTCGTTAAAAATGCCGACACTTTTTTGCTGGCTAAGAAAACTGACGTCTTTTTCTTGGTAAGGTCTTAATTGGAAATTTATTTTTTTTATTTGCCATTCACCAGCAGGAAATGTGTAATCAGGAAATATTTTTTTTAGTTTGCGAAAGTTAAGCAGGTTTTTTGTTAGATAATAACTTTGGGGTTTACCATTATTTTCAGCATTTAAACAAATCGCTCAACTATAATTAGTTTTCAAAAAAATTTTGTCTTCCTCAATCTGGGTAATTTCAATCTTTAATTCAGGCAATGGGTGCATTGATTATAAATTTTTAAGCATTAACTAAAAAGTTAGGTGTTTCTTTTTGAACTTCCTGTTTCGCACTACAGCGCAAAACATTCGGCTCTCCTGTCGTTTAATTCTTTTTGGAGAATATTTAAAACTACATATTATGACTGAGCTAGTAATAATTAAAACTTCCAATGCTGACAAACTAAAAACTTTTCTCGCCAAAAGTCATATCGAACACGAGATTATTTTTAATGAACCGCTAACCGATAAGAAAACAACCAAAAAAGATAAATTACGTGAGTATATTGAAATGAAAAGCAAGGAGAACATTTTTGCTGATTATGGCGAAGCAATTAAGGATAAAGAGCGAGAAAGAGAAATAAAACTTTGAGAAGAAGCCGACGAAGAAGATGAGGAAGAATTAAGCAAAAGATATGGTCGATAAAGCAAAGGTAAGTAAATATCCTAGTGTTGTTTATCCTTGTGAAGTTTACATGTTTCGCATTAGTCGGAAAGAAACCGAAGGCACCGAAGCCATGAAAACTCGACCTGGGATAGTGATTTCAGTCGAAGGATTAAATAAATGGAATAAACGCTGCATTATTGTTCCTGCTACTACTAAAAAAGCCGAATTAGCCAAGATTTACCCTTTTGAAGTAAAAGTGATAATTGAAGGTAAGAAAGGAAAAGCCATGATAGACCAATTAAAAACTTATAGCCTAGGGCGAATTATTGAAAATTCTTTTTTAGGAAAAGTCAGTGAAAAAGAATTTGAAGAAATTCAAGAAAAAATAATGTCTGCTTGTAATTTATGAGAATGCTTAAAAAAAAGAGAACTAGCATAAATGAATTAGTGGTGTTATCTTTGAAGCAAAAAATTAAGCGATATTTTTTATCAGATAAATTATTATCCTCTTGATAGCCTAATATCTTTTCACAAATTTCGTATTTAGTTTTTAATTTGTTTGTTTCTTTTTACATTTTGCATTCTAACAATTAATCCTCCAATAGTTATTAAACTTCCAATTAAAGCAACTTTTAAAATTATGTCTTCATTTTTTGGTGATGGAATTAATTCTTGCTTAGGCTGATTAACTACTGATAAAGTATTTTGTTTTTGGCTTAATTTCTCTTGAATAAAGGCTTGTCGGGCATTAACTACTTGTTGGTAATTAGCGGCTTGTTGAATTTGCTCTTGATAGTAATTATTTACTTGACCAAATAACTCTGTTAAACTGGTTAATTCAAGGTTTTTAATAACTTGTAAGTCTTCTCCAAAAGGAGTTTGCTCTTCTTTTAGTTCTTTTTCTAATTTAGTGATGGTTTGATTGGCTATTTCTAATTCATTTTCTCAATTTCCTTTATACTCAATATTAGTAGTTGGTGGTTTATTAATTAACTCACGAATAGTTTCAATTACTTGCTCTACGTTAGCATTTTCATCTAAATTAATTAATTCTAAATCAGTAATTAACTTTTGGATAATTTGTGTCTCTTTGTTGTGAATATCTTTTTCCAAGGAAGAAACAATTATTTTTAGTTCTTGATTTTTTTGTTTAATTTCTTGGTAATCATGATGGAGACAAACAGAAACAGGACAAATATGATTATTTAATTGAGTTTTTGCTTGTTCGGCTTGGCCTCGGTAATTATCCCTTTCTGTTCTAGTTTGGTGATGATTTTGTTGCTCGTTTCTTAATTGTTCTTCAATTTCATCAATAGTATCAATTTTTCCTAATTTTTCTTTTTTATCACCCAGTTTAATTAAATATCATGCTGCTCCAATTTCTCCGGCAGTTCTTATTCAATTAAGTATTTTGTAATCACGGTTAGTTTTTTGTTCAGTTTTAAGAATATTTTCTAATTCGTTAATTTTATTTGTATTGCTGTTTTCTGCCTCTAAAGTTTGGCTAACCGTGTTGTGAACTGGTGCTGGAGTGACCGTGCTAGTGTGGGTAATGGTTTCTGGCACCAGGTTCTCATGCGTTAGTTTCCCTAAATTTAAATAGTAAGTAGAATTTTCCTTAATTGTTTTGTTAGCAAAATCAAAATAAAAAGTTTGAGTAGTATTATGCGTGCTATTTATTGGAAGTTCAAATGAAATATTGAAATAGTAAGGAGGAGTTGAATTATTAGGATTATTAAATGGATTGGTAAAATTATTTACTAAATTCTCGTTAAAGTTTACTTGATTAGAGGGCAGATTAACCGAATTTAAATAAGGATAAGCTTGATAACCAGCATAAGCAGAACCACCGCTTAATGCTAAAAATCCCAGTGCTTTTAAGGTTTTGCCATCAGTATTAACCAGGTAACTTTTAACTTGTCTTGAAGTTTCATTAAGCATTTTTCCTACTTGTTGAGCCTGATTTTTTATTTTTTCTCAATAACTCATTTGGTTTTGTTGAGTATTATCAATAACTTCTAATTGAGTATCCTCTGTATTTTCTTCACCAGTTTCAGCATCATAAAAAATTTCTTGTTCTTCTTCGGAAGCATCAAAAAATTCTTCATTAGTTTCATAGTCTTCCAATAATTCTTCTAAGTTTTTTATATTTTTTTCTCTTAAATTGGCTGCTTTGTGATAGATTAAAATTTCTTGGTTTTGTTGGTCTAACTGTTGATTAAGTTCTTGATTTTCATTTTCTACTTCGGTTTTTTCTTCCTCTAAATTATTGTAATCTGTTTGCCAATTGTTTGTTTCATTTTCTAATTCATTTTCTAATTCTTCTATTCTTTCTCCAGCATTTTCTAGTAATCCAGCATCGTTTTTGATTTTAACTTCATATTCTAAAAGTTTTTTCTCTAATTGTTTTATCTTTTCATTTGGTTGTTCTTCATTAGTGGTATTTTTTTGGGTTTCGGCAGTTGATAATTCGTTGGTGTTTTCCAAATCTTTTTCAGTTTCGGAGTTTTCGTCTTTTGGGGCGGAAGTAATGGAAGGATTTTCACTGCTAGTAGTAGCAATTGTTTCTTCTGGGGAAGAATTTAAATTATTATCTTCTTTTTTAGCCAATTCTGCTTCTACTCTTGTTCTTCATTTTTTTCTTTCTGGTCCGAAATTATTATTCAGGTCACTAAGGTCAGTATCTAAACCATTCTCCTTAATCATTTTTTCCATAAAAGCAATTACGGCTACTCCGCAATCATAAGTGTTAGGTTGTCTAACTTTGTTTTTAAGTTTGAAATGAGTGTTTATCAAATCAGGACTATTACTATTATGCAGATGCTGTAATAATTCCTTAACTACAGGCTTAGCATAACCATGATTAGGAGCATTCTCTAAAGTATCTCAGTGGTGAAATGTTTTGGTATCTTTTTCATAGGCTAGTAAACTTCAATGGAAATTCGGATTATTGACCGGAATAAATACTAACTCCCCATCAGATGTTTTATTAGTTAAATTACTAAGAAGCGTCGGAAAGGCCATTGAGCCTTCAAAATCGTTTCTATCAACTTCTTTGACAAACATAAAATCGATGTTGTCTAGAATTTTATATTTAGCAACTTTTCTATAATCAATTTCGTTGACTACTTTCCCCATAGCCCAATCGATTTCTCTATCAATTATTCATCGACGAGGAGTAAATCAATCTTTCATCTCTCCTTCATTTTTTTTTTGCTGACGATATGTTCCTAAATCTTTTTGTTTGCCTTTGAATTGGTTATTTTTGTCATTTGTTTTTTCTTTGACTATTTTTTTATATGCTTCGTCCAAACCTTTGGCTATATTATTAACCTCTTCTTGTTCCTTTTCAGTAAGTTTTTTTTGATTATCAGTGTTTTTTGGTTCTAATTGTTGATTTTCCTCCTCAGCCTCAAACTCTTCTTTATCAA
This sequence comes from endosymbiont GvMRE of Glomus versiforme, assembly GCF_003546845.1. Taxonomy (NCBI): domain Bacteria; kingdom Bacillati; phylum Mycoplasmatota; class Mollicutes; order Mycoplasmatales; species endosymbiont GvMRE of Glomus versiforme. The sequence goes on from NZ_NWVA01000002.1 coordinate 22,358, forward strand.
AAAGTTTCTTTAATTGTTCTTGTAAATTCCCTAAGCGGCGTTTTTTTTCTTCACCATCTCATTCAGTTGCTTCGGAATTTAATTTATCTGAAATTTTTTTCAAGCCAATTTTAACTTGGTTTTGATTAAACTCATTTAAAGTATTTTCGGTTTCTTGTCAGTAGTGATATCATCCTCCAGTAATGGTTCCCATTCCTAAATAATATTGGCAATCTCCTTGTAAAGTATTTAGATATTTATTTAATTGATTATTATTTTCTGTTCTGGCTTTCTCTAATTCATTTTCTAATCTTTTAATTTCCTCTTCTAATTTTGCGTGTTTGGGAATATTACATGTCTCATCGCCTTGGACTTCGTCTAAATACGGTTCACTAAGTTCTGTGTCTGGCGTTCCTGACCGAGGAGAGTCAAAATAATAAGATGAAGAATAACTGCTATTTCTGGAATGTCCTTGTCCTTTTCGTAACCTTAAATTTAAACTTTGGATTTCTAAATCTTTTGCTCTTAATCTTCTTTCCAACTCTTTAATTTCCAACTCTTTAATTTCCAACTCTTTTCCTGAATTTCTAACTTCTTGTATTTTTCTTTGCTCTTCTAAAAGTTCTTTTTGCGAATCTTCATATTCTTTTCGGATTTTTGCCAAAAGTTCTTGGCTTTGGTTTTTTTCAGCGTTTAATTTGTTTATTTTTGCTTCATACTTTTTTCTTTGTTCTTCTTTTTTATCTTCAATTTCTTTAATGAGTTGAGTGTGTTTTCTGTTTGTCTCTTCTAACTGTTGGACAGCGATTTTAAACAAACCTTCTTGGTCTTGAATGGCAAGTTCTAGTAAATTTTGCATTTGTTTTTTAAACTTTTCTTCTAATTCCTCTTTTTCTTTTTCTTTTTTTGTCGTGGAGGTAAGGGAAGCAGATTTGTAATCTTTCACTTCTCTTTGTAAATTTTCTATTCTTCTGCTTCGTTCTGCGGCAACATTTTTTAATTCCTCAACTTTATTCAAATCTTCTTTAAGAATTTGTTGTTTTTCGGCAAAAACATTTTTCATTTTTTTGGCATTTTTTGCTTTTTTGTTTTTCCTTCTTATTTGCCGTTTTATATCTTCTTCATAAGGTTCTTTTGTTTCTTTCTCATACCTTTTGAGTTGTTCCTTGTCTTTTCTTAACTGCTCCTCTTCTTTTTTTATTTGGTCTCGTTTGTCGAATTCTAAGGAGCGGGTTGTGCTTTTTTTTCGGTTAAGTTCATGCTCTTTTCTTTCAAGGTCTTTTTGAAGTTGCTTAAAATTTCTAGAACTTGTCGCTGCTTTTTCTTCAAGTTCTCTTATTTCTTCCAAATATTTAGCTTCTTTTTTGGCTCAATTGTATACTTGTTCGTTAGCATCATCATGTAATCCTCCTAAATCAATTTTTTGGCTTTCCATGATGTCATTCATGTTTTGCTCTTCTTGGGCAGCCTCCAACCCTTCCAAAATATATTCCGCGTCAACCTGGCTTTTTTTTATATCATCTTCTAAACTTGTGATATATCGTTGTTCTGGGGTTTTGTTTCCTTCGCTGATAGCATTTGCCTTTTCTTTATCATTTTCTATATTTTCTGTTGCTTCTTTCAAAAGTTCTTTTAAATTTTTAACTGATGGGTCGTTGGCTAATTCTTCGTCTCCTTCCTCAAATTGGTCATCGGTAGAGAGTTCGTTGCTGTTCTCATCGGAGTTATCAGAATCAAAAATAAAATCTTCTAGGTTAAGAGATAGGTCCGGAAATTCTTCCCCCAGTTCGTTCCGAGCATTTTGTCAATCATTTTTGTTTTTTTCTATTGCATTTTCTAAACTGGTTAAAGATTTGGCTAGTCTTTCACTAGTTTTTGTTTTTCTTAAATTATTAAGAGATTTTTCCGATGCTTCTTGAATTTTTTTGGATTCTTTTGCTCAATCACTAGTTCCTTCGGGGGGAGAATTTTCTTGATTAACCTCTTCTTCTTGAATACTGCTATCAGAAGGAGTTGCTAAAAGGGTTGATTTTGCGGTTTCAATTCGTTGTTCTAATAAGTTTTTTTCTTCTTCTAGTTGGTGAATATTAGCGGCTCAATCATTTAAGGCTTTTTTGAGAATTGCGTTGTTATTTTTTTGGTCTTGGTTCTCGTTTTTGTTTTCCTGGACCATTTTGGATAGTCTAGTTACTGATTTTTTTAACTCTTCTATTTCTTCCTTCTTTTTCGTAATTTCAAGAGAATTTTCAAGGGCCGTTTTTTCGGCTAATTTTTTTTGTTCGTTTAGTTCTTCATATTCGGCAGGAGAATATCCAGTGAAAGCATGTTCATCTTCTAAGGGACTTTGATTATAGTAATAAGGAGATTGCGGAGCAGAAGGAGCACTACTATTGCTAGGAGATTTATTGGGAAATTCTATGGCTTTAAACTTTGTTTTTATCGTAATAGGTTCGGTTAATGGTCGTGAAAAATAATTATCTCCATCGGAACGGCTGCCTCGGGTTTTTCGTCCACCTCTTCTTAATTGGAGGGAACCTCTAGATTGAACCTACTATCTTATTAAAAAGTTTGCCGTTGGAGTTCTTTTTTTCTTCTTCAAGAAGTTTTTTCTCTAATTCCTTTTGAAATTCTACTTGTTTATTATCAAGGGAATCAAACAAATTGCCTTTAATATTTAATGAAGAGGAATTGTTGCTGTTGTTGTAAAGAGTACCACGACGGGAAACAACTCTGCTGCTTGGTGAAGAGTTATTTTCTAATCTTTGATTAATTTCTTTTAGAATTCTGTTTTCCTCGGCTAATTGTTTATATCCTTCAACAGTTATTTTTTGTGTAGTAGTCCCTTCACCATCGCTAGTTTCATATTCCAAATGCGGTTGGCTTGTATGTTCGGATAATTTTCTTTGGGATTCGTTAAGTTTGTTATTTAAGATTCCATTGCCATTTATTAAAATATCATTTTGCTTTTCTAACCCGTTAATCATTAATTCTTTCTCTTCATTTTCAGCGAGAAGACCTTCATTTGTTCCTTGTAAATGTCGTGATAGCCTTTCAGAATCATTGAGTTTTGTTTTTAACTCATTATATTCCTCTTTTAATTTATTATTCTTTTCTTCTAGTTTAGTGATTTTACTATTTTGTTGTTTTGATTCTTTTCCTCAATTCTTAAAATCACCGTTATGGTCTTCTTTTAGTTTCTCAATTCCTTTCTTAGTATTTTCATTTTCTTGTTCTAAATCATTGATTTTAGTTTGAAGTTCAGTATTTTTATCTTTTTCTTCATCCAATTGATTGTTTAATTTATCTCATTCTGTACCCATTGGTTTATAACCAATTTTGTATTCAAGAGAATAAGAATTGTTTGCAATGATTGTTTTTCTCTCTTTTAATTCGGCAAATTCTTCTTGTAGTTTTTTATTTTGGCTTTGAAGTTCGTCATTATATTCTTGTGTTTTTTCTCAATCCGTAAGTAATTCATTGTATCTTTCTTCACTGTTGTTTTTTAATTGATTTTCGAGAAAGGTTATTTTTTTGGTTAATTCTCCATTATTTTGTAAAAAGTTTTGTCCTGCTTCTGCTGCTAATCTCGCATTTTCTTGTGCTTGATTTAATTCATCCTTAATTTTTTCAATTTCAACATTTAATCTTTCATTGTTTTCATAAAGTTCATTTGCTAATTCTAATGCTCTGTCTCTTTTTTTTTCTACTGCTTCCAATAATTTTTTTTGGTCTACAGTTGATAAAAATCTTCGTTGTTTAACTTTTTTTTCTTTTAGTGTTTTTTCGTCATCACTAATTTCATCATCTTCATTAAAAAACTGTAAATCTAATTTAAATAATCATGGGTTTTTAATTTCTTGAAATTGTAATTTATGCTCTTTTCTCTCATAGGAAAAAGGAATAATATTTTTTGGTGCATTTGAATTTTGTGTTATTTTGTTGTGCTTCATAATATCTATTTTTTGCAATAAATATATAAATCTAGATTGATAGATAAATAAAAATTTTTGAGTAGTAGTTAAAAATAATTATATATATTATACGCATATGAACAAAATGAAGGAAGATGAAGAACCCAATAGAACTAAACAATTAGGTTTAAGAGTAAAGGAGAGTTTTTACTGAAAAGTGAAAGAAATGGCTTTGAAAAGGAGATGTCACATTGTGGAATTAATAGAAGAATCAGTAGATTTTTTTCAAAATACAGAGAGAGAGAGAGAGAGAGAGAGAGAGCAGAAACGCCCAAGAAACTATAAATATAAAAATCTAAAAATAAGTGATGAAAATTTTCTTTAAAAACATTTAAGCATTTGAAAAAGTATTTTAGTAACGAGACAACAAAGTCAAACAACCTATTGCTCTGAAAATCGAAGAGTTAGAAAACCAAATTGCTCAACAGCGAAACACTTACTCTAAAAAAGCCCAAGAGACCGCTTATAAGCCAGTAGAGGGATTATTTTGAATTACAGTGTCTTTAATTGCTGATACTTTGGATAATTAGTGGGAGTTAAAAATAAAAATATTATGCCAGCAATTAAAAAAGTTAGCCCTAGCCCTAAAAGATTTGTTTTTCCTCCCAAGGAAGAATTTGAGAGGGTAGTAAAAAGAGCCCAAAGAAGTGATAGAAGAACTAATATTGGCTTAACTCCTTGAGCTACTGAATTAGATAAAGCTAAATATAAACTCTGTAAAACCATTGCTCGCTATGAAAGGGAAAATAATCTTACTGAAAAAGAACTTGCTAAAAAATTAGGAATTGCCCATGCTAAAGTAGAAAAGATTTTGTTTTGTCATATCGATAAACTTACCTTTGAAGAATTGACAGATTATTTAAAGGAATTAGCCATGCCTTGAGAAATAAAGATTAATAATAATAAACATGATAATCAAAAAGCCACCCATAAAGCCTACTAATTTAAGAGAATATGAGTGTGATTTAGTTATTGACGGTCAATATTTCACTAAACTAGAAATTAGCCCTTATTATGAAAAACATAATCAAGAATATCTAGATGCGTTAGCAAGAAAAGGAATTAAACTAATTCCCGAATTAGCCGAAAAGTTAATCAGTGATGATTTAATTAGAAAGGTATTAGTTCCCCAATTAGTTAGCAAAGAAGAAATTAGAATAGATAGTCGTTATTATCAATACACTTATTATTACTACGTTCCTCTATACAGTAACAACAAAGCCTATAAACTAATTTGGTGTTGTGATGATAATAACCCTCATATTCTAGGAATAATGGATTGTTTTCGAGTAGAGAAGTTTGATAAGGGTTAGTAGTATATTCTGCAAGAACTCATTAATCAGTGAAATTTGTCAAAAGAAGAGAAATATTGATACTGAAATGGCTTTGCGACTAGGAGTTTATTTTGTATCAGTGCCCAATTTTGAATGAATTTGCCACAACATTATGACTTTAGAAGTTAGCAAGGATTTATTTGAAGAGCAAATTAAAAGAGAAATCAAGCCCTTAACTCAACCAAAAGAAACTGTTTCTAGATTAAGAAAATACTCTTAAAATAAATTATATCCCTGCCCTTATTTAGCCCTTTCCTGTTGTTTTTCTATTTCTTGTTCTAGTTGCTTATTCATAAAAGCAAAATTAAAATTTAAATATGAATAAGAAAATTTGCTTTGATTGTAATCGCAAAATTCCTGAAGGTAGAGAAATAAAAATAAAGGAAAATCGTGGTTCTGGACTTGGTGTTTTTGGCGGTCGTTGAGGTTGAGGCGGTTGAGGAGGCGGAGGTGGATGAGGCAGTGGCGGCTCTGACACGGCTTCGCTTTGGCTATGCTATCATTGCTACCGATGAAGAAAGAAAAAAAGACTAATTATTACTTTGTTGATTGTGGGATTTTTCGTTGCTATATTTTTAGGATTTTTCATTTGAACTCTGGTTAGGATAGGAAAATATTTCTAAAATTAATCCTTTGAAAATTAATCACTTTATTACTATTATCATCAATTTCTAAAACTAAACCGTTAAATTGGGATTGTCCTTTTTCACAAGGGCGCATAGGAGAAAAAATTTTATGTTTGCTTCTCTGGATAATTCCTTCAGGTTCAGCCCCAATAATTCCTTCGCTTGGACCAGTCATTCCTACATCGCTTAAAAAAAAAGTTCCTTTTGGTAGTATTCTCTCGTCGGCTGTTTGGACATGAGTATGAGTTCCCCAAAGAGCAGTAATTTGTCCGTCATAATGCCAAGCCAAGGCATTTTTTTCCGCTGTAGTTTCGGCGTGAAAATCAACTAAATGCAGGTCACAATCCTGCAATTTTATTATTTTTTCCAAAGCAAAGTAAGGATTTTGGGCTCCGAGTGGTATAAAATTAGTTCCTAAAAGATTAGTAATTCTAACTTTTTTAGTCCTTTTGTCTTTAGTTTCAATATCTATTAAAACCGAACCACGACCAGGATGGTAAGGTTTGAGATTAAGGGGACGCAATAAATCAGAAACACTATTAAGAAGTTCTGTGGTTTCCTCTAAATGAAAAATGTGGTTACCTGAAGTCATAATGGTAATTCCTGTCTTTTTCAATTCTTGATAGTGTTTATCAGATATTCCCTTGCCGTGAGTAGCATTTTCAACATTAGCAATTACTAGGTCAAATTCTTGTTTGTGTTGGCTTAAATAATCTTTAACGATTTTTCTTCCTAATTTGCCAAAAATATCGCCAATTGCCAGAATTTTCATTAATATTATTTTATATGGATAATTTTCGGAAAGAGTTTCCCATTTTTAAAAAGCAAAAGCAATTAATTTATTTAGACAGTGCCGCAACTAGTTTAAAGCCCAAAACAATGATTCAAGCCATTAATGATTATAACCAAAAATATTCTATTAATTCTCACAGTGAAAGCAGCAGTCCTTTATTTAAAAAAGTATGAACAACTATCCAAGAAACTAGGGAAATAATTGCCCAAAAAATTAAGGGTAAAGCAGAAGAAACTAGTTTTTTGCCTTCTACTACTCATGCCTTGAACTTTCTTGCCTTATCTTTAAAAAATCATTTGCAGAAAGGAGACCGAATTTGCCTAACTTACCTTGAACACAGTTCTAATCTTCACCCTTGACAAGCCATTGCCAAAGAAAAAAAAGTTATTGTTGATTTCTTGCCTTTGAATAAAGAGTTTACTATTGATATTGATAAGTTAGATAAATATATTGATAAGAAAACTAAAATAGTTAGTTTCGTTCATGTCAGTAATAGTTTAGGAGTAATTAACCCCGCAGCAGAAATTACCAAAAAAATTAAAGAAATCAATCCTGAATGCTTGGTTATTTTAGATGCTTGTCAAAGTATTATCCATGTTCCCATTAATGTAACAGAGTGAAATATAGATGCTTTGGCTTTATCAGGACATAAAGTTTACGGACCAACTGGTATCGGAGTTCTATGAATAAAAAAAGAATTGGGAGAAAAATTACCTCATTTATTATGGGGAGGAGGCAAAAAAATCGGGCCAACGGAAGAAATTACTAACCAAAACTTGCCATTATCCCAAAAAATGGAAGTAGGGACTTTACCTTTAGCGGAAATTTTTGGCTTAAAAGCCGCTTTTGAGTTTTTAAATAATTTCGCCACTAAAGAGATTTACAAATATGAAAATGATTTGCGAAACTATACTCTCCAGAAGTTAAAAAAAATTAAGAACATAACCATTTATAACCAAAACTTGGTCTCGGCTAATATTATTACCTTTAACCTGGCATCTTACCATGCTCATGATATAGTTGACTACTTAGGAAAGAACAACATCCTGATTCGGGCAGGAAATTTTTGTTGTCCTTATTTAGATAAATTAATTAGTGCTAATTCTGCTTTAAGAGTTTCCTTTGGGATATATAACAATTATAATGATATTGATAAGTTAGTTTCACATTTACAAAAAATTATTCAAAATCCACGAATTTTATTGCCATTTTAAAGCAATATATTCTATTCGCGTGCTTTTAAACTTAGAATTATTATTTATCTAAATCTAAAATAAAGTTATTATGAATTAATTATTCTCTATAATAAGTTAGACCCTACACAAAAAGAACAAATTCACCAACGCTTAGCGAGGATTATCCAACAAGATGTGTTGCCTCAACAGGTTGAAAATTATTTGGCTGGTTTGTCGGAGGATAATTATAACGAATTAATTGTCCAGGCTAAATTGCTTTTGATTAGTTAAATTAAGCAAATGTTATAAAATTCTTTGCTTCCTAGTCAAGTAATTGTTTAACTTTACGGTTCTCTAAAAAACACAGTACTTTAAATGAACCTAATTTTTAAGATTTAAAAGTTTCTTCACTTAGCAAAAATATTATTATATCAATGTTTAATCTAGAACTTGCTGGAAAAATTTGGTTATTATTTGTCGGCCAAATTCCTTTTTTAATTTGTGCGGCTTGGATTTTACCAAAAAATTGAAAAAAAATCAAAACTGCTTTTACGGAAAAGGTTTATCACCAACTTTGACTGGTGGTTTTATTTAATTTTGCCGCTGGTTTATTGTTGGGCTTACTTTTGTCACCCCAAATGATTCCCGAACAAGTGAAAATGTTTCACAGTATGGGACCATTGCTTAGTTTTTTGCTTGTTTGTATAATTGCTCCCCTGGTAGAAGAATGCTTTTTTCGTGGTTTAATCTTTGATAACTTTGAAAAAAATAATCTTTTGCCTTATCTTCTTTCTTTTTTTGGTTTTATGCTTATGCATCTTGGTTGATTTATTTTTGCTTTTTCCTGGATTGGCATTCTTAAATATCTTATATTTTATGGCATTTTTTCTTTTTATTTAATTTGTATTTATCGTCTAAGTGGCTGAAATCTCGCTTTTCCGATTGCGGCTCATTTTTTCAATAATTTGATAGTATTTATCATTGTTTTTACTAGATACAAAGTTAGTTAGTTATAAAAATACTTATATGAACTTTCAAGAGCAAATTAATAAAACCAAAATAACTCTATTTGGCAATATTTGAACAGTAAGATTAGTAAAGTTATTGCGTTATGTAGGGGGCGGACTAGTGGCCTGATGAATTACCAAATCAAAGTATTTATTCGCTATTAGCCCGTGACAAACATTACAAAAAATTCTAAAATGAAGCGACGGAAATGTAGATAGTGTATCAAGAGCTATTTTTGTTTTGTCTTTTGCGGGATTACTAATATTTATTTATTTTCTTCTTTCAGGATGATTAGTTAACTGGTTAATTAAAGTTAATATTACTCCACAACAGCAAACCCAAATTCTCCAAAAAAAAACTTACACTTTGGACGAAAAAACTAGTTATTCAGTAAACAAGTTTGATAATTTAGAAATAACTACTTTTCGTAATTATGCCACTTTAAAAGGAATTTTACATTTAAGCAAGGGAACACAAAAAAAATCTATTAACTTTGTTTGTCATTTTGCTCCCAGCAATTTAGAAAGTTATTTGGAAACTTATTTTCTCCACAATAATGTGAGACTTAGGTCTTTTTGTACTTGACAGAAAATCACTCTTTTCTTTCTTTTCCTAATTCTTTTAGCCGGAGCTAGTGGTCATGTTTGTAAAATTTATGGTGATACGAAGAAACTTCCTGCGGAGACTAACTTAGGCCAAGTAATAAAATCTAAACTTCAAATCGAAAAAAAACTTGCTGACGAAGCCAAATCCAGAAAAGAAAGAGAAGAAAAAGCAGAACGCTATCGCCGGGCAGGGATTACTGACCCTAAAAACATTGATGTTAGTTTTGAAGATATTGGATTTGACCCCCGGCAAGAAGGTCAAGGTAGTCTGAAACAGATTGTTTGAGAATGCAAAACTAATGCTAGGATGATAAAAGAGGAAAATGCAAATAAAAAAGATTTAGTAGGTAAGTCTCAGCATATGATTCTTTTTGGTCCCCCCGGCACGGGAAAAACCATGCTAGCCAAAGCCATTGCCAAAGAATCCAATTCTTTTTTTATGAACTTGCGAGGTGATTATTTTAAAGTCAGCATAGCGGAGGAACTGGGAAACAAAGAAGGTCAAAGTTTAGGGGAAAAAGTAAGAAGCATTTTTGACATTGCGTTGCAAGAGTTACCAAAAGGAAGCACTATTATTGCCTTAATTGATGAAATTGACCAAATAGGAGGAGAAATAAGTGGCACCGCAGCCAAAGAGTTTCAAACTGTTGTTGACGACCCCAAATATGCGAATATAATAATCATTGGCACTACTAACTTTTTGCAACACCTTAATCAAGCGGCACTTCGTCCTGGAAGATTAAGCAAAAAATTATTGGTTAGTTATCCCGAACCAACTGAACTTTTTAGAATTATTGAAAAAGTATTAGACAATTTTCATCGCGATAAATATGATAAGAACCCGGATTTTTTTGGTCGACTAGGAAGAATTGCTTTTAGGACTAAATTTGCCAAAAAAATTTGAGAAGAAATGACTAAAAATGATAAATACAAGATAAAATACAGTGATATGGGAATTAAACCAGGAGGAAAACTTGACCCGGAGGACGGTCGAGTTTTATTTACCGGTGCCGATGTTTGAAAAGTAGTTTACGAAGAAATACCCTGAGTTTCGCCGAAAGTTTTTACCGAAACGGCAATTGTTAAGGCAGTAGAAAAAGTATACTATTATAACCGGCTTGATTGACGATGAATGGATTGAGCCCGCCATTATCTTGAAGCTGAAATTTTTGCTTCCCGAAACCAAGGAGATGACCGAAAACCACAAAGAAGTCCAGGTGGTCCAGAGATGTAAAGGTGATAAAATAATAATATAAAAAATCTGTTTAAGTTTGGTCGCAGGTGTAGTTAAATGGCAGAACACCGGGCTTCAGTCCTGGGGATACGGGTTCGACTCCTGTCACCTGTGCCATATAAGTTTCAAAGAAATAAAAGCAACTCAAAAGTTTCGTTTTGAAAGGAAAACATAAATATTGTAAAATATAATTTAATAATTGGTCGTCATTGCCGTTTAGAAACTCCTAATTATCTTTTAGGAGCCGTCAGAGAAGCATTAAGTTATGAGGCTAATGCTTTAATGATTTATCTTGGTGCTCCACAAAATAGTTTTCGGCAACCTCTAAATGTTTTAAAAGTTTCTGAATTCAAGCAAGAATTAAAGGAAAACAATGTTGATATTGACAACGTTATCGTTCATGGTTCTTATTTAATTAATTTAGCGAACACGATAAAAAAAGAAACCTTTGATTTTTCGGTAAAATTTTTACAAAAGGAAATCCAAAGAATGGAAGAAATTGGCTTAAAAACTTTGGTTTTGCATCCGGGAAGTTGTTTAACGGCCACAAAAGAGGAAGGTCTGAACCAAATAATTCAGGGGCTAAATTTAGTTTTGACTAAAAATTCAAAGATTAGAATTGCTTTGGAAACTATGTCAGGTAAAAAGAATGAGTTAGGAACTACCTTTGAACAACTTAAATTCATTATTGATAAAGTTAATTGCCAGGAAAAAATTGGCGTGTGTTGAGACACTTGTCATTTATATGATGCTGGCTATAATATTAAAGATAATTTGGAGAACGTAATTGAAGAATTTGACCAAATAATTGGTTTAGAAAAGTTATGGGTTATTCATGTTAATGATTCTGCTAAACCAAATGAATCGGGGAGAAAAAAAAAAGACAGTCATGAAAATATTGGCTACGGAGAAATTGGGTTGCAAGCCTTAAAAAAAATAGTTCACCATCCCCGGCTCGACGGAAAAGTTAAGATATTAGAAACTCCACGAAAAAGAGTTAAAGAAAACGAAAAGTTTTTAAAAGAAGAAATAAAAATTCTGAAAGAAAATTAATTGTTGAAAAAATATTACTAACAAAAATTGTATTTTTATACTAATTTTAACAGTTAAAATCATTTCTACTCCCCATAATTTTGAGAAAAATGTTTCCTTTAACTATGTTTCTCATATTGCCAAAAAAATTCTTGGTTACTAATAACTATCACGTCATTATTTTTTACCCCTTTCTGTTGCAAATACTCACTCAAATTAGTTTTTTTTAAGTGTTGAATTAATTCTTCCAGTTGAGAGTATTTCTGGCTTAAATTCTCAATAAAAGAACCAGTTAATTTTCAATAATGAGGCTTTAAAGAAACTATTTGCCAGTCAATAGGAACTGTAAAATCATAAATTTTATGGAGAGGAGAAGAAAAAGTAACTGTTTCTTGGTTTTTTTTGATTGACTCAAATAATTCTTGGGTCAATAAATCTAAATTAATTCTTTGGGTCGCTGAGACAAAAAAATGTTTTTCGTTACTTGACTCAAGTTGGCTCTCTTTTTGTAACCTTTTTTTTTTCGCTAAGGAAAGCAAATCAACTTTATTTCAAATGATTATTTTTTGCTTGCTTTGGGACTCAGTAAAACCACTATCTTTTAATTCTTTTTCTAAAATATTTAAATCTTGCCAAGGGTTGTCTCTGCTGGCATCTAAAACATAAATAACCAGAGAACAGCGTGCAATATGCTGTAAGAATTGTAAACCTAATCCTTTCCCTTGGGCTGCTCCTTCTACAATTCCTGGCAAATCAGCAATAGTTATCTTTTGTTCTCCTTTGGTTAAAACTCCTAATTGAGGATTGAGAGTGGTGAAAGGAAAATTCGCAGTTTTTACTTTGGTATTGGTCAGGGCATTGATTAAAGTGCTTTTGCCGACGTTAGGCAAACCTAACAAGCCAACATCAGCTAAAATCTTTAATTCTAATTTTAATTGAAATTTTTCTCCTGAGCGACCCTTTTGGGCATAATGAGGGGCTCGATTGACCGAAGAAGCAAAAGCAGCATTTCCCCATCCACCTTTTCCTCCCTTAGCAATTAATAAAGTTTGCTGGGGAAACAAAATTTCTCCCAGGATTATTTCTTTGTAATTTTGGGCAAAAGCAGGTTTTTCTTCATTTAATTTAATAATTGTGCCTAAGGGGACTTTAATATGAATACTTTCTCCATTTTTGCCAGTCTTCAACTGATTTTGTCCGTTAGTTCCATTGTCAGCCGCCCAAGTTTTTTTGCTGCTTAAAGAAAAGAAAGAATTTATTTGTTCATCACCTTGAAAATAAACATGACCACCATTTCCGCCGTTACCTCCGTCAGGACCAGCTTTGGGATTTCGGTAATCATGACGAAAGGAAACAGCGCCATTTCCACCATCGCCAGCTTTGACCGTTAAAGAAATTTCATCAATGAATTTCATATTAGAAATTTTTATGTTTATTTCTCCCTTATTCAACTTTGTGTTTATATGAAATAAAAAAACAGGGAGTAAAGTGTGTAAAATCCCATAAATTTAATTCACAAGTTTTTTATTTAACTTTTTTCTTACGAAAAGCAAGCCACGACAAGAAAACTATCAAACCGCCAACTAAGAAGCAGCCGCAAATAATTAAAGTAATTGTACCACCACTTAATTTGTTTTCCTTAGACTGCTGATTATCAAATTTTTCCATTTTTTTGGCAAACTCATTTAACTGTTCCTGAACAGCCTGATTAGCCAGATCATCACCGAAACTAATTAAACGGAAATTTACCGGTTTTTTGTTATTTCCTTCTTGATTTTGTAAACTTTCCAATTGACTTTGTTTTTTTTCTAATTCTTTTTGGTAATTTTCTATTGTCCCATCGCCAAGGTAGAAGTTGGGACCAAGACCAGGCTCTTTACTCTCTCTCTGCTTTTAAGTCCTGAATTTGTTTTTGCAGCCGCTTAATTTCTTCTTGTAATTGTTGAACTTGGTAATTATTAGTTTCATTAGTTAATTGTTGAGTTAAAGGCAAAATTTTCGTCATGCTAGTAGGAGAAGCCTTTTTCACATAGAATTTTCTTTGTGCCGCTCATGTATTTAGTTGTTGGGCTAGTCTTTTAAGAATTCTATTTTGTGCTTCTTCATGACTAACGTTATTGTCTAGACCAATTTGTAAACAATCATGAATTAAATTTTCGTCTAAAATGCCAGCGCATAAATTAACTATTGATTTAAAAAGATTTTTAGTTTCTGTTCTTCAAATTGCTGGAATTTGGCTATAAAGTTCAGTTTCAGTGTCAATGGTTTTGAGAGCAAACTTTCGCAAGATTTCACGGATTGTCCTAATGTCTTCCACGCTTAAATTTCTTAATATTTCTTTTCCTCTTTCTTCATCGACTTTGGTAAATCCACGACTTCTTATTTGCTCTTGAACATAATAGATAATTTGTTTAAATTGTGAACGCATTTGTTGATAAGTAGCGTCATCAATTTCGCTGGTGTCTTCTACAACCACGTAATTATTGATATATTGGCTAGTGTGAGAAAGTAATTTATTAATTATAGCACTTCCCTTATTATCACAAAGAATATCCAAACAGTCTTTACAATAATAGTCAAAATCATTCGCGAAAACTTGTCCACAATTTATTGCTGCGTCTAATAATTCTTGCTGGGCGGGAGTGTTTGCTCAGTAGCGTAATTGTTGAAAAACCTTTTGCTGAAATTGTTCTCGATATTGGCGAATTTGGCTAACGCTAATTGAACGCAAAATGGCTCTACTACCTGGGCTTAATTCTCCGTTTTCTCAAACTTCTCGTCCGACTTTTTGGACCAACATTATCATTTGCTCATCAATATTCATAATAATTTTATTTTTAAAAAAATATCGCTAAAACTAGATAAAAAATTAAAAATGTTATATATATGAATGTTAAACGCTCTAAACGTTATCGGGAAGTTTCCCAAAAAATCGAACCAAATAAGCATTATTCTCTCACTGAGGCTTTAAAATTTCTCCAAGAGAACAACCCAGAAAAGTCAGAAAACATTAAAATGGCTGTTTCTTTACGTTGAAATGAGAAAAAAGTGCCGTTGCGAATCCCGTTAAATTTGCCTTATCCGCTTAAAAAGCAAGAAAAAATTATTATCATTGGTGAAGAATTACCACCAGCACTTCAAAGTAAAGAAGGAATAGAAATGGTAAGTGCCGAAAAAATTACTCAATTAGTTAATAAGGAAAAAAAAATAAAAGTTTTGGCTCACGTTTCTTATCAAGATAAAATTAAACCTTTGGCCAAAGTTTTAGGACCAAAAGGGCTGTTTCCGAATAGTAAAAATGGTACTTTAACTGATGATTTAGAAAAAGCAGTAAAAGAAATTCAAGCAGGAAAAATAGAAATTAAAACTGATAAACAAGGTAATATTCACTTTTTACTAGGCAAAACTTCTTTTTCCTTGGAGCAATTAGAAAAAAATTATGAAAGTGCTTATAAAACTATTATTTCTTTAAAACCAACTAGTTGAAAGGGTGATTATATTCGCAATTCTACTCTTTCTACTACCATGGGTCCAGGAATTAGAGTTTCAGTTTAATTTTTTGTCTTTTTTTGTAATCTATTTGGTTAATCTTTCTTTTTTCGTAAAGGAGAAACAAGCAAAATAATTAATCCTCCTAAACAGAGAACAATTGCTCCTAAACCAAGAAAAAGCAAGTGATAATTTTTGCTATTTTCTTGTGGAGAAAGAGAGTTTTGGTTAAGAGATTGAGCCTTTTTATTCATAACTTCTTCCATTTGTTGAAGAAACTGATTTAATTCTTGCTCGGAATTTAATTTTTGAATTTGCTCATACCAGTTTTGATATTCTTGGGGCAAATCTTGGTCAACCAAGGAGTGTTTTTTTAATAATTCCTTAATTTTTTGCTGAACGTTTTTTTTGGCTTCGAGTAAGTTGTCTTCTTTTTCTTTAACTTTGACATTGGTATTTATTAGAGGTTTTTCAGGAACATTTTTTTCAGCAATCTTATCATCATCTTTAATTTTTTCTTCATTGTCTTCGCTTTCTGGCTCTTCTTCTGTTTCTATCTCTTTTTCTGGTTCAGGTAGAGATAGTTCCTTAGTTTGTTCTTGTTCCGGAGCAACAGGCTTTTCTTCATTAAATAATTGAGCCATTAATCAAATTAGTCGTCATTTTGCCTCGTAAAGTATTTGATTTAGTTCTATTTGCCTAAAATTCTGCTCGGCTTGCTGAATTATTTGCTCTGCTTCGGCATTAGGGTTAAGCAAAGTTAATTCTTGTAATTCAGTAAAAACGGTAATTTCTTCATCTTGAATTAATTTTTGCTGGCTTTTTCTTTCTATTTTGGCTAATAATTTTTGTTTGCTGGATGGCAAATTTTCTCGCTGTTCATTTATTCGATTTCAATATTCCACAAAAAGGGCATTAATTCTTCTGATTTCTGAACTATAAGCATTATTATATTCTTCGACAACATTTTGATTGTGTTCGGCTATTGATTGGGGATTAACTACCACAACAGTTCTGTGTCGTTTTTCAATTTTCTCTTTTGGCATTCCTTTTTCTCATTCAGGGCTGTCTTTATAGGGAGTTCTTTTGTGTCCAGTTCATTTTTGTCTTCGGAAATAAGCCGGAGCACCATTTTCGTAATTCTTACTTTCATCATTATCATCAATTCTAACATACTCCTCGGCACTAAGATTATTAACCAATAAGTCGTATATTCGTTGGTATCTTTCTTCATTCAGGAAAATAGCTGGATGCAGAGTATTTCTTTCAACATACTTTATTTCTCGGTCATAGTTTCACCAACTTTCCTGCCAACGACCACCGCGGTTAAATCCATTAAAATCTTCTCCTCCGTTATCAATGTTTTGGTGCTTATATTCATTTAAGTGAAATTCTCTTCTCCTTTGCCGAATAAATTTTTCTAATTCGTCTAAAATATTATTGGGGTCTACTTCATTTATGCCGATGGCTTCTCCATCAAGACTATTGATAAATTCCAACCGCATATTTTCGTGATTAAAAGCAGCACATAACAAAAAACCATCTGGACCATTTATTCAAGATAAAACTTTGTCTTGTTGATTAGGATTTGAACTTGACACAGTAATTTCATCGTAGAGAGCCCGAGAGCCTATATCTATAGAATCATTCTCGATGCCTACTATTTTCACTTTGCCTTCATCTACTCCAAGGAGAGTAATAACATCTCCTTCTTTGAATACTTGAAATCTTCTTTCAGTCATGGCTTCTGAAATTTGAATAAAGATGATAGGATTTTCTATTCTAGTTCCTTTTATTTCAATAGGGTCTGTTGAAGAAAAGAGGAATCGATCATCTCCCCTTCGTGAAACTTCTTTTACTGTAAATTTAATATCTGTTTTTGTCATAATTCCATATATATATATATATATTTTAACAACTTTTTAATTTTTATGATATTTTTTTATCATTATATTATAGTAAACAAAATACAATTTTTTCCTAAAAGAAAAATAATAAGTCAAAAATTCTTATAGTAATGGAATATTTACAAGAGTTAAATCCCCAACAAAAAAAAGCCGTTTTAGAAGAGCATAAATTAATTTGTGTGATTGCTGGACCCGGTTGTGGAAAAACCAAAACTTTAATTAGTCGAGTTATCCACTTGTTAGCCGCAAAAAAAATTGAGTCTCGGCAAATTTTAGTTTTAACCTTTGCTAAAAAAGCCATTAAAGAAATTAAAAAAAGGATTTATCCTTATATTGACCCCACTCAAAAATCAGAGTTAAATATTTATAATTTTCATTCATTTTGCTATGCTCTTTTAAGTAAACATGCTTATTTATTAGGGTTTCCCGAAAACAAATTTCCTGTTTATGACCGTCACGACCAAGAAAATATTATCAAAAAAATTATTTATGAACTTAATTATAGTGCTGAAAAAAAGGAAATTAGCACCATTCTTTCTTTAATCAGCAAGTGAAAAAATAACTTTGGTGTTGACCCCTTGGATTTAACAGAAGTTGACCGTCCAAGATACCAAATTTATCAAGAATACCAAAAATACTTACAAGAAAATCAAGCTTTGGATTTTAATGACTTACTAATTTATACCATTAAACTTTTTCATTTACACCCAGAAATAAAAAAAGAATATCAAAAACAGTTTCTTCATATTCTCGTTGATGAGTTTCAAGATGTTAATGATATTCAGTGAGAAATCGTTCAACAGTTAACTAGTAAAAAACAAAATTTATTCCTGGTCGGCGACCCGAACCAAGCTATTTATGGTTTTCAAGGAGCCAGCCCGCATTTAATTTCTTCTTTGGCGGAAAATAAAGAATGAACTGTGGTTTACTTAAACATTAATTACCGTTCAACAAATAACATTCTTTCCTTGGCTAATTCTTTTGTCAAAAAAAACCATGGCTTATTAATTAAAAATTTGTTAGTTCCCACCAAAGAAGAAGGGGCCAAAATTGTCCAGTTTAGTTATTTTCCTTTAAAATTGATTATTCGTCGCGTTCGCTGGTTATTAGCCAGGGAAAAACTACAATTTAGTGATATTGCTTTTCTTTATCGAAATAACTATCTCTCTATGCGAATTGAACAAGAATTAATTTCCCAAAAAATTCCTTATGAAATCCTGGGAGCCTTTAAATTTATTGAAAGAGGAGAAATTAAAGATGTTTTGGCTTTTTTACGGACTATTCTTTACCAAGATAATCTTTCTTTGCTAAGAGTTTTAAGTTTAATGGAAGGAATTGGCACCCGCACTATTGAAAAAATTGAAGTTAACAGCCAAAAGCAGGGAACAAGTATCTATCAATATTTAAACAATTACCAAAATATTATTAACCTTTCTTCCGAGGATAATGAAAAAGATAATGCAGAAATCGAAAAATTGAAACTCAGCCCAAAACAAACCGCTAAAATTTGTGAATTTGTACTAAAAATCAATAATTTTAAAAACGCTCTTAACCAAAAAAAGCCCTTAACCCCTTTTATTTCAGAAATTTTGGAAGCCTTTGCTTATTGAAAACATTTAGAAACTAAAACCAATAATCCGCGTGAAAGAGAGAAAAATATTCAACAATTCCTCAACGTGGCTCAAACTTGGGAAAAAAGACGTCGAACTATTGATAACAATCTAACGGAAATACTGAGTGCTTTTTTACAATACTTTTTAATTGCTTTTGAAGATAAAAAACTAATTAAAACTCGTAATAATCTTATTCTTTCATCTATTCATCAAGCCAAAGGATTAGAATTTGAGATTGTTTTTTTTGTTTATTTGGATGAAGGAACCTTGCCCTACAAAGAAAATAAAGACTTAACAGAAGAAAAGCGTCTTTTTTATGTTGGTATTACTCGAGCAAAGAGACTGTTATTTTTAATCAGCAGCAAACAGGACAGTTGCTCCTCTTTTTTGGAAGAAGTTGACAAAGAATTTATTAAAATGAAATTAGAAAATTAGGGACAAAAAAGCAAATTAATTTCATTAAAATGCTACCACTCCTTTCTTTTCACGGTCTTCTTTGCCACGTTTTTTTTGTTTTTCTAACAGTTTATTAAATTCTGTTTGTGAAAAATCACACCCTTTTTTCTTCAAACAGTACTCAATCAATTCCAAAGGTATACCATCAGTGTCATATCAAAAGAAAATTTTCTCAGCAGGAATTAGTTTTTGCGGATTCTTTTGACAATAAATATCAATTTTGTGAGTAGAATTTTGAATAAATTTGAAGTTATGATTAATTTCTTTTTTTAGATTATCAAGAATTGGGCTTTCTTTTTCTTTTAGGTGAATATAAAATGAGCCGTTAACTTCAACCAGTTTTTGGCTAAACATTAGTAAATCCTCAGGAGAAAAATTAAAAAAAAAACTTAATAAAACTGCTCTTTTAACCAATTTTTTCAAAATATAACCCCGACCCTTTGGAGCGAAGTCAGCACCATCCGCTAAAGCAAAAATGGTGGTGCGAAGATGGTCAGCGATAATATAATAATTACCTTTTTGTTCGTTAGTGTTACTCATATTATTATTTTAATTTTTAACTTGGCTTCATTTATACAAGAAAAAGTATGATGAGAAGACTGGATAGTCCTTAACTGGACAAACGGCTAACAAATGCCGAAAATAAAAAACTGGGGAAGTTCATCCCAACAACAGAAAGAGCAAAACAAACAAAATTATGAATGAAATTATTAATCAGGCACCACCATATGCCAAAACTCTGGTGAATTCTAGAGACAAAACAACCAAACAATTGAAAGGAAAAGTAAATTAAAATGAATGAAAATATAAACGAAAAAGAAAAACAACAATTAGAAAAAGAAATTGAAAGATATAAAGTAATAAATGAAGGTGAGTTAGACCCTAAACTAAAAGAACTTAATGAAAAGATAACTCCTTTGGAAATTGAAGTTGAAGACTTAAAAACCGAAGTGGAAAGTTTAAAAACAGGCTATGATGGAGACGATACTAACTTTAAAGAGTATCAAAAACAATTAAAAATTTTTGATAAATTTAGATTTTTAAGAAGTAAAAACGGCACACAATTAAACCAAAGATTAGCCCAAGTTAATATTGGAGGAACTAATGGACAGTTTTGAGCCGATAGAGCCATGCCGGCTAATTTCCTCCACAGTTTCTTAACTTGTGTGATGAATTTTGACACTCTAAGCTGGAATCAAATCCAACACGGCTTTGATAATCGCGGAGGCACCGGAGCCAATGGCAGCACCCTAGTAGTTAATGCTTGAGACGACCCTAATCCACTAGACCAAATTGATGTAGACAGTGGTTTTATAGTCTCCCACAATAGCAATTATTATCATCATTCTGACACTGCCCACGCTAATCAAAGGAATATCGGAAATGCTGGTCCTACTCCCAATTCTGCAGAGTGAGTAGACCGAAACTGACGCAGATACAAACAATATTATCAAAAAATGGTCGCAGTAGGAACAAATAGCTACATTAAAGACAAATCCGAAGTAATTATGCCAAGCTGAGTGCCAGTAAGAAATCTGATTAATCATATTAGTAGTGTCAAGCACGATGCCACAGGCTCGGCTGATGGTTATTTATTTGGCAGTGAAGTATTTATCCCTTATTATCAACAAGTTAAAGTAAATGGCACGACCTACGACCACACTAATTGGGTAGATATCAAACTAAATGAATTGAGAGACTTCTTTTTATTCTGTTTCCCTAATGGTAATAATGAATTATTAGCCAAAACCGGAGCTAATGATTATCGCTTAACTAACGGAACCAAAACTTATACTCTATTAGATAAAGACTATAAACAAGTAGGCTTATTCCCTCTTTATGAATTAGACACTGGACAGCAAAGTAGTTTTCAAACCACTCATGGTCTAGATACCGGCACAGTTAAACACGAATGAAAAGTTAAAGACGGAACTACGGATAAATGAATAAAAGTAAGAAAAGCCGTGAGTTTTGGCAATACCGGATTAAATACCAAAGGATTTTCCAGTATGGTTTCACTTTTCCACCAAGTCTGTGGCAACACCCAAGCAACAACTTGAATTAATGAAAGAAGCAATGAAACTAACATTGACCAAGGAGCAACCTTAAAAGTTTTAACCAACGGCACTTATACTTTGGCTAATGATAAACTAGTGTCCGGAAACAGCATTATTTCCTGTGGTGAACCAAATAGTAAAGAATACACCAAAAAGAAACAAGAATTAGACTTAAAAGAAAGTGAACTAAAAGAATTAAAAAGTGAATACCAAATTACTTTGCAAGAAAAGAAACTTAATGATAAAGAAATAAAAGACCTAGAACAAAAACTAGGCAAATTTACTAAAAAAGACAAGAATGCTTTGGCTAACAAACTGAAACATTTCCATAACCGAATTGAAGCCAAATTAGACACCTCTGTTACTCCTAATAAATGGAAATTCAAAGGCAACTCGGATACTTGTCCGAAACAAACCTGAGAAAACTGACATAATTTCTCCACAGATTATGACGAATTCTTGGAACTTATCGGCACAGACGAAACTAAATGAGAAAAAGACCACAAAGACCTAATTAATAGCAAACTTAAAGATGGAACGCACAAATACTTTAAAGATGTTATTGAAGCCAACTACAACAAATTAACGGCTAATTATCACAAGTATATTACTAGCAAATGTCCGTCTGACAAAGCCCCTAATAAATATTTTGAAGAGTGATTAAAAGACAAAAACAACAGCAAAAATGCTGAAAAAATCGTTCAAGATTTGGAAGCCTTAAAGAACTTTATTAACCTAGAAGGCACATCACTAGGAGACCATTTAAAGAAAATTAGTGAAAGTGAGTTAATTGCTACTGATATTGAAACGGCTCTCAAAAGAATTCTCGGAACTGATTATAAAATCCCTATGAAAAATAAGTGGGCTAAATCTGAATACGC
This sequence comes from endosymbiont GvMRE of Glomus versiforme, assembly GCF_003546845.1. Classification (NCBI taxonomy): domain Bacteria; kingdom Bacillati; phylum Mycoplasmatota; class Mollicutes; order Mycoplasmatales; species endosymbiont GvMRE of Glomus versiforme. The sequence continues at coordinate 44,518 of NZ_NWVA01000002.1, forward strand.
CCAAGAGGATAAGTTTTGGAAACTAGTAAAAGACTTTTACTTAAAAACCGAGCAGGATTGAAAAGCCTTTATCAAAACCGAACACGGAACCCATGATAACTTAAAAGATTGGTTAAAAGACCCTGATTTAGATATTGAAGCCTTTATCGCTGCTATTCGCCGCTATCAAATCAAAAAATATGTTAATTCTAACCCTGACACTCGCAAGGAAATCAGAGAAAAGCAAGGCAAAGAAATGCTGAACTGATTTGCGGAAGTAGATAAATTAGGCTACACTTACTCAGATATCTCCAACAGCCAAAATGCTGATTACACTGCTGAAAAAGCCTATGAAGAACTGAAAAAGAAGTTTATGGGTAACATTGACGAAGCATTAGGATTAAACAAAAGCACAGATGGTGAAATTATCACTAAATGGCTAAACTTTAAGGAATATGGCACTAATGAAAAGATTGAAGCACTATTAAGCAGCATTAAAGAAGAAACAAAGCCTGAAAAAGAAGGTGGTAAAACCGAAAAGAAAATTAAAACTGATTTCTTGGAATTTGCTAAAGTCAAAGACTTAACCGAACTGTTAAAATCCAAATCACCCCAAGAAGTAGTGGCAATTATTAAAAGATACGAATTAAAAGATATTACAGAAGAAATAATTAATAGCAAAGAACCAAAAGGGGAAGGAGCCGAGTTTAACAAAAGCAAAAGCCAAATCACCGAAGAATTAGAAAGTGTTAAAGCCAAACTAGAAGAAATTGAGAAAGTCGGACAAACGCTAACTGAAGAAGAAACCAAAGTAAAAACCGCAGTCTTGGCTAAATTAGCAAGCATTGCCAAGATGGAAAGCAAAACTACTTCGGAACCAACCGGAGGCAAACCAAAGAGTGAAGAAAGTGAAGAAACTCCGGCCAAAGAAACCCAACCTGAACCAAAAGCCAAGGGTAAGTTCCCAACCTGAGCTTGATGGTTAATCGGAGCAACAGTGATAGCTCTCGGAGCAGGGGCTTTATATTACTTTGTCTTTCGCAAAAAAAATGGTGGTGACAACAGCGAAGGAACCGACGAAGCTAACGAAAAAGGAGAATAATAAACATGACTGAAACCAATATAAGAGAGAGGGATTATTCGCCGTTTAGTTTTCTAGCTGTCCCACCAAAGAAAGTTAAAAAGCCGCTCCCTGACGGCTGTGGTCGGCTGTGAATAGACGACCAGTTTCACCTCAATGGCAATAATTATTATATTTACACTTGCCATTCTTGTCAAGACAAGCAAATAAAGAAAGGAGGAAATGGGCAGAAAGAGAATTAAATGTTTAGGCTGTGGCAAGCCAGAACACAAATGCGAGTGTAAATAACTTGCCCTAGTTAATTGAGTGTTTTTTTACTAGGGCACACTTACAAGCATTAACTGTTGAAAATGTTAAAGGTGATTTGTATTCAGAAGATTTTTTTACTTTAACAGGAAACACTCCGGACAGTTAAAAAGGTGGTGGCTGGAAAATAAGAAAACCAGCCACCACTAAATGCCAGCGGGAAACTCTGCATGGTTTAACCGCTGGCACCATATGTCAGCAAGCAGGAATCAATCTAATTCTATGTTGTAACTTGTTCATACAGAAATACGGAATCTAAAAAAGCAAGGTTATTGAAAGGAGATTGATTTAAAAATGTTATTTTTTTAACCTAATTAAATTCTTGCTTGTTGACGCCATATGCCAGCGAAAGTGGATCCGCCACTCTCCTGTGGAAACAAAACTTTCGCTGGTATCAAACGCCAGCAAAAATTAGTTCCTAAATCTAAAAAAAAGCTGGCACCAATATGCTGACTAGTAAAGAATAAGTTTCTCTTATCTTTATTTAGTCGGCACCAACAACAGGAGGGAAAGCAAAAATTAATGGAATAATTTTTTGTAGTTTTCATTTTTCCCTCCTGTTAATATGTTCCAAAAGGGAACACCAAATTTTTAAGCAAATATGAATCAAACGGATACAGTAAAAGAAAAAGCAAAAAAACCCCAGGGTAACCACACCCTTTACCAAAAAATCCAGCAAATCCAAAGTGAAGTAGGAGAGTTGGTTAAGCGAAGCCAAAATGCTTATTATAAATATTTCAACGAAAAACAAGTCCTAGAACTATTAAAACCTCTCCTAGATAAGCAAAAGTTAGCCATCTTATTAAGTGATGATAATGAGGCTGAATTTATTTGTGAAAAGCAAGACAACAACTGATTTGTTAAGTATCGCAAACTAATGCTAGTAATTGACACTGAAAGCAGAGAAAAAGAGAAATTTAGTTTTTGAGCTACCGGAATTAACCAAGACCCAGCGAAAGCCAAAGGAGCAGCGGAAACTTATGCTGTGAAATGCATTTTAAGCAAATTCTTTTTAATTCCTATTGGTGATGAATTAGACCCAGACAAAATTAATGGTGCTTCTAAACCGCAAACAGTAGTTAACCAACCGCAGACTAAGAAAGTAATTGACCTTGGCGAGTGCCAACAAGTAGACTGTGAGAATGGAGCCATTGGCAAAAGAATGGATGGTTTTCAAGCCAAGGCTTATTGCAATAGTCATTTAAATGAAAGGAGAAAGGGGTAGTATGAACCAAACAATTTTTAATAAAAAACGTTGTCCTTTTTACTGGGATAAAAATACTGGAATGACTGGTAAAATCATGAATGAAAAAACTAGAAAATGTATTCTTTACCAAGCCAAGGATAATGAACAAGGAGAACCAGGTTGTGTTTATCATGGCAGCATGTCCCCAGTTTGCTCTTGCCAAAGTAAATATCTTTCAGTAGATATGGTGAAAATAGGAAAAATGAAGTGAGAGTGTCCGAAGTGCCAAAAACAAATGACTGGGAAAAAGAGCGATAATGGCTATAATGTTTATGATTATGGAGGTAGTAAATAATATGGAAACAAAGAACTTAAAAGAGAAAATACAAGCATTAATTAGTGAAAATGATAAACACTACAAAGAAGTAATTAAACCTGCTTGGGATTTTCTTTATAAAAAGCAAGCTGAAATAAAAGAACTAGAAGCAATTGAACGATTACAAAACCACCCGCACCTTTTACATTCTTATCTAGTATACAAAAGCATTAGCAGAGGGAATTATCAGCCTGAAATAGCCGAACAGATTAATTTTTATGGTAGTGCTAACGGACAAGAAAAGTTATTAGAAGCAATTAACAGCGATATAGAACGATTTGAGAAAGATAAAGTAGAAAAGAACCAATTGTCAAACGAACAACCAACTAACGAGCAATTATTAATAATGTTAGGCGAAAGAATAGCCATAGGAGAAATTAAAAAGCAAAGGTGCGACGAGGATGATGGTTATGTTGCTCTTTTTATAGGAAACGAGGAGGATAATTGCTACTATCCGAAAGACTACGAAATAATAATGAGTTTAGAAGATGGCACAATTGAACCTAACCGAGTAAAAGAATTTTTAGATAAACACGAATTAAACCAAGAAAAGGAGGTAAAGCATGAATAGTAATTGAAAAGAAGTCGGAATGTTTGCTGTCAAAGGCTTAATAGTTATTGGCTTGATTTTACTTTTCCTATTTTTATTGCTCTTAATTCTTTTTTGGATAAGTCAAAAAGCCGAAGGCAAATGTGTCAATTGTGGCAGGAAAATCAATGTCTGTCGAAGTTGTCGGCAGAAAGATGATGAGGAGGAGGGAGAATAATGGATAACTTTGAAATAACTAAAACAAATTGCTTTACTTGTAAACAATTAAAGTGAACTGTTGCATTAGATACTAGAATAAGCACAAACCGCCCCACTACTAAGGGAATTGTTAATTGCTTTTGTAAAGAATGTTTAGAGAATTATAGGCAAGAACTCATAAGAAACAAGTCTATGCTTGGAGAATATGAATATCTACTTGAAAGCATGAACAAACTTTTGATTGAAAAAAAAACTGAGATTTCATTGAAGGAAATGATAGAATAATATGAATAACCAAGTAACCCAAGCCAAAGTAATCCAAATAGAAACAAAACAAGACAAAAACAACAAAAATTACCAAGTTTTATATTTAACTAATCCTGCTTGAAAAAACCCTTATAAACTGCTTAATTTTCACCATAATCCCAAGAACAAAAACTTGGTTCTGAACCAAGAATACATGTTTACTATCCAAGAAAATAAGTTAGTAAGCTGGGATTATACCGAAAAAGAAAAAACTCGCCTTGCAGAATTAGAATTAAAAAAACAGCAAGCAGAAAAGCAAAGAAAGGAAATCATTGCTAAATATAAGAACACTGAGTGAGAAAAAGAACATTTATCCAAAAGACACAAATACCAAGAAGGCTTATATGAGAATAAATGTTTAGATTGCCAACTATTTTATGATGCCAAAACCGGAGCCAAGAATTTTTACCAAGGACTAATCAGCAGTGAAAGCATTAACCAAAAGCACTATGAGAAAATGTGACAAATCCCCCACGGAGAGCTTTTAGGAGAATTAAAAAGAAGGATTTTACTAGGAGAGATTAAGATTAAAACTTTTGAACCAGACTTGAATAATCCTATTGCTCCTTTGGCTTTGGCTAGTAAAGGACAATTACTAGACTTGAATAGTTTACTGTGATTAACTGAATATCACCAAAGTGTAAAAGCAGAAAAAAGCTCTCGTCAACACCAAAGAATAGATATTTGAGGAGGCAAAATGGCTTTGGAAGGAGGCAATAATGAGTAATCGCTATAACCACTGCCCCAAATGCCACCAATGATTAGGCTGAAAGAACTTTTTCTATTTTTGGAAAAAAGATAAACCCTGCTCTAATTGTGAGGAGAGACAGTTATAAAATGGGTGAATTTTGCGTTATTTGCTGAAATTTGATTGAGAAAGGAAGAAAATATGACTAAAAAACAGTGCCAATATAAGTCTCCTTATTGTCAAAAAGAAGCTGAATACCAACATATTATTAAATTAGGGAAAGTGAAGGTTTATAAGGGACACATTTGTGATATTTGCAAAGAATATTCAAAGAAAATAAAGAAAGGAGAAAAACAATAAAATTTCTATGAAGAACATTAATGATTATATAAAATGACTAGAAAATAAAAATTTATCTCCCAGAACGGTTGAATCATATAGAAAAATAATTAGCAAATATTATGATTTCGACCTTGTGAATGAGGAATACATTGAACTTCTTATTAAAAAACTTAGTAAAAAAAGAGAAGCTTTCACTTGCAGATCCTATTATAATGCCTTAAAGTCTTGTGCTAACTTTCAAGGAATTAAGGATATTGATTGAAAGAGAATATATAGAATTATTCCTAAAATTCAAAAGAAATTTTATTCTACAATTGACGAAGAAGAACTAAAACTATTGAAACAAACTAGATTTGAAGAAAGCGAAAAAGTCTATCAAAGAAATAGCCTTATGTTGGATTTTCTTTTCTATTCAGGATTAAGGGCTAGTGAGTTGGTAAGCATAAAACATTACGATTATTCTAACGAAGTGTTAAAAATACACGGAAAAGGTAATAAATACAGGTCTGTTTTTCTCCCTAAATTTTTAATCAAACATTTCAAAACTAATTCAACTGATTATCTTTTCTTAGATACTAGGAAAAATAGAAATGTTAAATTTTCACCTCGCCGGATATGAAAAATTGTTAACCAAAAAGTTAAATTATCTGGCATTAGTAAATGAGTTAGTTCTCACACTTTTAGGAGAAGTCTAGCAACAAATCTCTACAACCGAGGCGGCAAACTAGAGACTATTCAAAAACAACTCGGACACAGTAATATCCAAACAACTTTGGATTATATTCACAGTGACCACAACACACTTTATCAGGATTATAGCAAAATATTCAAAGAAAATAAAAAACAGCCTAATTTAGAAAGTAATGAGAAAGATTTAGAAAAATATTCCACTGATGAACTTTTGAATGAAATAAGTAGAAGAGTAGGAGGGAAACATGCTTAAACCAATCGCCACTAAACAAAAAGAAAGCGAATTAAAAGACTACGAACTAGCCAAAAAATCTCTTGACTACACAAGAAGCAAGTATAAATTAACAAGAAAATCGCCTGAACCTGTAAATGAACAATCTTGATTACAAGAACAAGAAATATTAAGGCAAAAATTCAAAGTCACAAGAGAGGAATGAAAGCAAAGAGAGAAAGTTAAAGAAAAACATTTAAATAAATTATTTAAGGAAGGAGATATTAACGTGTAATACATTATCTCCGGTGAACCTTAAAAAGTTCACAACTCTTTAAAAATACTAGTTATAAAATAAAGTAGAAGTAACTAGCCTACTTATTCCTTATGTGATAAAGATATTTTTCTTTTACACGAGTATTTAAGGAATATTCGTTTATTTTTTCTTGAATAATTAAAGAAACGAGAAGAGAATAAGGATCAGATTACAAAGAGTAGTGTTGTTCACAAATTAAAAATAGTCTGTTGTTAATAAACGAACAAAAGACACATTTTAGAATTGTATAACCTACGATCGCGGTCAAAGAACTAGCTATTCAATGAAGATAACAAGCTGTCGAAAGGCGTAAGTTTTCTTAATGGTGAAAAAAAGAAACAACTTTTTTATACTGTTTTGAAACTAGACGGAGAAAGACTCATGAGAAACTTGTAAATTAGCAAGCCATAATTGGTAAATTTTCTTCTGAATAGGAAAAGCCAAAGTAAACCCAGACACATAGACACTAGAAAACTAGAAATGGTTGACCCGGGGTTCTTCCCTAAGCAAAATACTAACTTAGGCTAAAAAACAAAAAGGCTTTTCCCGTGACTCTTACTGGAAAAAGAAAAGAAAATCACATTTAAAGTGAAATTCATTTCTAATCACCAGAAAAAGTTATTCAGGATAGTTAATTTTTAGAAAAAAAGTGGTTTATACTTTCTCCAAAAAAAGGCTATTTGGATAATTGGTGATTTAATTTTTTTTGCTAGGAATAAAGAAAACAGGAAGAAAAGGTTTTTTTTATTTTTTAAATTAATTAAACTTATTTACATAGTAAATAAAAAGGCATTTTGGCAATGTTTTTTTTCATTTCTTTTTTTATATATTTTTTTCTTTTTATATTATAAAGAATAAGGTTTAATCCAATTAAACATTACAACTTGTTGGAGTGTTTAATTGGATTAAATTAAATCAATAACGGAAACGTCTACTTGTCTTTTAATTCTTCTTCGGGGCATCATTATTCTTTTGTTTCTCATTTGTCTTTTTAATCGTTCCCGAGGAAACATAAGTTAAACCTAAGTCAATCATTATTCATTAAGGGAACGCAAAGATGGTTAACGAATACGTTTCTCGTCTCTTCATTATTAAAAAGAAACAAACGTGGTCTGTTTTGTCAAAAAAGACAAATCGTCAATTAACCTTTTAACTTTTAATTAAGACTTTGGCAAGCAATTTTGAAACAAAAATTAAGTCATCAATAGAATTAACCACCGACCTTTAAATTGTTAGTTTCTTTCGCCATCCACATTTGTTTTAGCCAAAATGAATTATAGACTGTGCCGATAAGAAATAAACAACTAGGTTTGAAAGTCAGCGAAGAATTTTATTGAAACCTAAAAAAAATATCTCTCGAAGAAAGATTAAAAATGGTAGAAGTTGTAGAAAAAGCATTAGACTTATATGTTAAAAACCGAGATCGGCATAAACAAAATAATACTTAAAAATGTTTTGAAGATGAACTACGCCCGCCTTAGATCTAAAGAACGTGAGGAAGAAGAAAAACTTCTCGCTGAAGTTAATGCCAAAACTCTATCCAACTACTTTTCTACTTTCAGTGCATTTTGAGAGCAGAGTAACGTAAAAGATTATTTTATTAGTTCTCCAGATTTAACCAAAGAAGACCAAAAACTAGAAAAACTAACCGCCAAAGGGTTCACAGGATTAGTCTATCAGAAGTGAAAATATAACGTTCACTATGGAAGCAAAGAACAGTTTATAGGTCGATTTGCTTCCGAGATAGGCAGTAAGTTCCAAGAATTAAAGAGAACCGAGAATTTATATCACAAATTATTCCCTAATATAAAACTAAAAATTGAGAAATTAATCACTTTAAAGAGTAGTGATAAAACTACCGGGAGCACTCTTAAAGACCGCTTCCAAGATAAGAGTGTAGATCGCACAGTTAACAAAGACAACAAAAAACTAACTTCTGAAGTAGTTAGAAGCAAAGAAAAGCCTTATCGCTCCATTGACATGGTTGGAGGCGAATATGGAGTGCAAGAAAAAGAATGAGCTAAAGATGCCAAAGAAAGGAGAGGCAATTGAACTTCGGCAGAAGTAGAAGTACAAACTGGTTTAAGAAAAAGGAGCAAAGATGATCCTGATCGTTGAGAGTGACAACCTAATTTAGATAAAGGAGAAGATAAGTTAACAGAGCGAGATAAAGACCGAGACAAAGGAACTCAACGAGACAGCACTACTAGGGTAAGTACTAAAGAAGAACAACCTTCCTTTTTAACTCAAATGTCGAAGATTATCGACCAATGTATGGCTTTGGAAACTCCCATAGCCGAATATGTGGATAGTTTTGGTCATTTTTTTTATATTAATGCCATGTGTCGAGGAATAATAGAATGAAATTCCGCCACTGCTTCAACCGAATTAAAACCTGCTAAACCTGTTCCAATAACAGAGGAAATCGAAGAAACCGCCGAAGAGAAAAAAATTAAAAAACAAAAAGACCAATTTGCAACTTTAACTCCTGATGAATATCAATCTTTAAAAGAAAAAGCCGAAGCAGTAGAAGATACTTTAATCTTGGAAAATTTGGCTAGGAGAACAAATGTAGTGAAAAAAGCAGGAGGGAAAGCCAAAGAAAATCGATTAAAAGGAATGACTGGCTTATGTCTAGCATTTAGTGAGGAAGTTATTTGAAGCGATTTAGAGAATTATGATAAAGTAATGAAAGGAATTACCGGCTTTGCTGAGTTTAAAGAAGAATTACGTAAAAAAACAAAAACGGCTTATTATTATCGTTCAATTGGTAAGAAAATACCTCAAACCTTTTATTGTCTATGTGGGAAAGCAGGAGTAGGAAAAACGGAGATTAGCAAAACCTTAGCCAAGGCTTATAAGCGTCCGATTGTTATGATTGGTATGGCAGGACAAAATCACCCTAAAATTTTAAAGGGAATGCGACCTACTTTGGATAGTGCGACCTATGGAAGAGTAGCTGGTGCATTATGTGATGCCACCACCGCAGTTTTTAGAACTAAAACCGAATGAGAAACCAAATTAAAACATTTAGAAAGCAAGAAAAAAAAAACTAACTACCAAAACGAAAGAATAGAGTATATAAAAGAAGAAATTAAAGCAATAAAAGACCAAGAAAAAGATAAAGAAAGACTAACCAAGACTCTTAATTCAATTAACCAATATGGCTCTAAAAAAGAAAAGATTATATATCTTAATTTACAAGAGAGAATAAATAGATTATCCGGTAAATTTTATGCTTTTCCTAGTCAAGCACCAATTATTTTATTAGATGAATTTGAGAAAGTTAAAGAGGAAACAGTAATGTTCGTGGTAGGACAAATGACCGATAGGGAAATTAATTCTAATTATTATGATGATTTTTTAGAATTTGATGTAGATTTAAGCCAAGCCATAATTATGCTAACTGCAAATTATTGAGACAGAGTGCCTGACTTTGTGCGTTCTCGTTGCAAAAAAGTGAATATTCAATTGTTAACTTTTGACCAAAGATTAGAGATTTTAAGGAACAGGAGAGATGCTTTTGTAAGGGAATATTTTCCTAGTGATATAGTAGGAAAAGAAACTGTTAACGGAGTAGAAATAAAATATGATGAAGACGAATATAACAAAAGCCATGAACCTGATACTTTTACTACCGAACAAGAACAAGTACGAAAAAAAATAAGTGAAAAATTTTTGGCTCGCTGTATTACAGAAGAATTTGGAATTCGAGGAGGAATTATGAACTTAGTAGATGCAATTAACTTTTTAGTTGAATTAAAAATCGAAGGGTTGCTTGATTATTTGCCTACTTTGGATGATGGAGAAAAGGATGAAAACAGAAAAGAAGGCAATCATCCTTATAAAATAGAAAGGAATGTTAGAGAAGATGGAGAGGGTTCTATCACTTTGCATTATCAAATAACCGATAAAAATAGTAAAGTTAGTGAGTAATTATTGTCCTTGACTCAAAAAAGAGACGTGGAGGAAATTAAAGCAGTTAAGAAGGAAGCAGTAGAAAGATACGAAAGCGTGCTGAATTTGGTGACAGATTGACCTGAGTATAAAAAAAACTGAAAACCAGATGTAAAACTAGAAGCAGAGGAAAAAGATAAAGATGGATCGGGACACCAAGAATTAAATTTGTTCAAGCGACACTACTTAGAAATCAAGGTCGAAGAAATAGTAACTAAACTAAGAGATAGTAATAATCAAGGCTATGTTTTGCTCTTTGACAATTCACTTGAAATAAAAGGAGAAGAAATCGATAGTTTATGATTAAGCAAAGATGTCGCCAATGCGATAGGAATCAATAACGAAATAAATTATAGATCAAATCCAAAGGAATTTTATTTGCTAAAAGACTTCATAATAGATCGGATCAAAGACGATAAAACAAAAGCGATTATCGGCTTCTGAAGACAAAGAATTATCACTAAAGAAGAGTATCAAAAATTACGAGCATAATTAAAGATTAAAAAAAGAGAATTATCAAAGAAACTGAGTGAAAAAAACTGCCCACTGATTAAATGAATGAAAAAGAACCACAAATTTTAGAGCAATCTGACAGCAATAAAATCAATCCAAGTGATACAATACTAAAAGAAAGCAAAACATTAACTTTTAGGGACACAGAAAAAGCAATTTGCGAAAAATGTGGAGTAACTAATCATCAAGAAAAAGCCGAAGCAGAAAGCATTAATATAATCGTATTTTCTGATGAAACTGAAACTAAATCATTTTGCAATGACTGTTTAGCAACCTTAAAAGTAAAGTAAAAATTGATTAAATGAACCCAGATATTCTTCCTAGCGAAATAAAACAATTTCGGAATTATTGAAAGAACAAAGTAGAAAACGAATTGGGAACAGGGATATGGTGTGAGGATCCGAATAAAAAACCCAAAATAGATCCTAGTAAATACACTAAATTATTAGAAAAAGCCCAAAAAGAGAGGTTGGATGTAAAATTTACCGGAAAATTTGCTTCAAGTGGACGCTTTAATATTCGCGAGAATTGGCTTGAAGCGACTGAAATTCCTTGAAATCTAAAAATAGCTCTGGCTACTCCAAAAGAAAATAAGCCTGATTCAGAAAACGACCCTAATCATCCTAGAGATCTAACAAAACCTCCTATTATTCCTAATGTACCATTAAAATCAAATTCAATGAATTTTACTCCTAGTACAGAACATGACTGTCCTTATCTTAAACTACCTGAATTAGAGGCTAGATTTCAACAAAAATATCAAGCAGAATTGGATAGTTTAAAGGCTAGTGAACTGAATTTAATTAACGAACGAAATAATTCAAACCAAGAATTACAACAAACTAAACAAGAAATTAAGAACATTTGTGAGTATTGGGGAGCAAACAATTTAACCGAATTAAATGAAGTAATAAGAGAAAAAACCAGGAGAGAAAATGAATACCAAAATGAAAGAAATAACTTGCAAAATCAAATAAGAGAATTAACCGAAAAGATAAATAATCAGCAAACCCAATACCAAAAATTAGAGAAAAATTTCCAACAATTTCTTCGAATATTAGAAGGAGACGGAGAAGGAATTAAAAACCATGAGCATTTAAAGCAAATATTAGGAAACAAAAGTATTTATCAAATAATCCAAGAAAGAAATCAAGCTCAAGAAGAAATTAACAGAATTAATGGTGAAATTCAGCAATTATTAATTAGGCATAAGGTAAATACTCTGCAGGAATTAAGCCTATTCATAACTAAAAAAGAAGAAGAATTAGCGGAAGAAAGGAATTGATGAAATGAGTGAATAAATGACCATAAACCTTTAAGTATTAAAACAAAACAAGATTTAGGAGTAAAATTTTATAGTTTGATAATTAAAAAAATTTCAGTTAATGACGACTTTTGAACAATAGAAGAAAAAAGTAATGAAAAAGCAAGAAAAGCAGTCAAACTCATTTATGAACATTATATCCAAAGAGATGAGGAAATCGATGACCAAAGTTTAGCCGCATTAGAAATCAAAATAGCCTCATTAATCGGACAAGATTTTACCCCAGAGCAAATAACTGAATTAAGAAATTTATTTATTGCTAATAAATTAACAAAAACTTATGAATTTATTGAAGAAGTAACCAGTTTAACCAATAATCACAAAATTAAGCGATTAGAAAATAAAAGCCAAGAATTAAAGCATAATTTGGATGAAAACACCGGAGAAGAACTAAAAGAAAAAGCAAACACTTTAACTCCTTTATTAGAAGCTTGTGCTTTACCAGAAACTAGAGAATTTATATTTAATGGATTTACTGAATGGGCTAAATTATTAGAAATGTTAGATGATGGAGATGAAAACTAGAATAAAAAAAATAAATAGTTAAAATTGTTAATTGATATGAAACTTAATATTGATGGAAATCTAGCAATGGCATATGAAGAAGAAGCAACGGGAGAAAACTTCTGTGCAAATTGTGCGAAAAAAATAGAAGATTATTGAAAAGAATTAATTGTTTTTGATAAGAATGGAAATAGAATTGGATTTTTATGCTTTCCATGTGCTGCGAGTTTAGAGACAGAACTTACGGACGAAGAATGAGATAAGGCTTGATTTGGTAAAGAGGAATAAAAAAACCTTATGAACAAAACCAAAGAAGAAGCAATTAGAGAGTTAGTAAAGGAAATCGAAAGAGAAAGGCAAAGCCATGAAAAATTTAAAACCGAATGGATAATATAAGAGTTGAGGCAGTGAAGCAGAGATGTTACGCAATGATTTTCGCCAAAGTTTAGGATTATGGGTCTAAAATTAACTTAATGACTGAAAACGAAAAAAAAGAAGAAAAAACAGAAAACCAAGAAGAAACTAAAAAAATAGAAGATCAAGAATGCTCCGAATGCAAAGAAAAACAAGCTGAACACCAAGACCAAGATAGCAAAAAATATTATTGCGATGACTGTTGAGAAGAGTTAGAAATCGCGATCAAAGAACTAGCTATTCAATAAAGATAACAAGCTGTCGAAAGGCGTAAGTTTTCTTAATACGACTATTAATGTGATTAACAAAGAGCAGGCTGAAATTAATACTTGATGAGATAAAGTCCACAGCATCGCGAATGGGTGAAAAATTTGTCTAGGGTGTGAAAGATCTGCCAGATTAGACCCTAGTATTGTGTGGGTTCCTGAAACTTTGCGTTGTATTCGTTGCCACAAGGAGAAAATAAAGAATTATGGGAAGTAGCATAAATTATAAAATTACTATCACATAACCGAGCATGCGTGAAGGAGTATAAGTTATGAAATTAAAAAAAGCATTTAAAGTAGCCAATGAAAAAGACCAAAAAGACCAAAAAAATACTTTTTTTACTATTATCCCAGCTACGGAAAAAGCCAAAGACTATATTCTTGAACTTAAAAAAGCGAATGAAGATTTACAAGACATAGTTATTCAACAAGAAAAAGAGATTGAAAATTTAAAAAAAAAACTAAGCAAATACGAAACAATTAAATAAGTGTTTAGCATCATTTTTTAAGTGAAAATAAGGGATTAATAACCTTAAATTGCTTAATAAATTATTAATAATTTAAATCACTTATGAATTACAATAATTCCTTTTTAGAAACTAAACTTAAAGCTTTAGCCCGTCAAACTGGCAATAATGTTGAAACCAAACAACTAATTAAGGATGAAACTAAAAGAGTAGTCATTGAAACTCTCGGTGGTGAAAAGAATTTTATTAATGGAGCCTATCAAGGAGGAGGATTAAGTCCCAAACAACTTTTAAGTTCCTTAGAAGAAATATTTGGTAGCAAAAATTTTAAGAGCGGAAAATATAAATTTAACCAAGAACTAATAGTTGCCACAGCCAAGGAAACCATTTACGAGCTTTTTGGCAAGGGAAACTTCAAGGATGGTAATTATACTGGCGGCTGAAATAAAGAAAACGATTTAAAAGCAATTACAGAAGCATTAACAACTTATAAAACCTGACCAGAAACAGAAAAAGAAACCCAAGACCAAACTAATAAAGCCATAGAAACTAAATTAGGCGGGACAGATAAATTTGAGAATGGCATTTACAAAGCCGAAGAAGTTATTTTACAAATAGCAGAAAAAGGCTTTGAAAACAAAGGAATATTATTGAAAAAACTCCGTAATATTATGGGAGAAAAGGAGTTTTTTGGAGAAGAGCCAAGTGACGAAATTCCTTCGGGTCGTGAAGGAATGCGTCGCGACCCCGAAGCAATTGCTCTACAACAAGCGGAACAACAAGCCCGAATTAAAGCCATTGAAGCTTGAAGGGATTTTTATGAAGACCACGGCATTGTTGACAGTAACGATAAATTGTTCTGGTCCAATACATATGGAAGCAGTGTAAAAACTGCCGAGGGAGTTTACAAAGACGCCATTTTAAAAGCGGCTGAAATGGTTGGAGAAGACAAACCCCTAAACGATTTAGAAAAAAACCGCATTAATAAAGCCACTACTCCGGAAAAAATTAAAGAAGTTTTGGCTGACATTCCCAAAGAACGAAGAGAAAAAGAATGAAATAACTTTTTTGAAAAGCATGATATTCTTAACAACATTGATGAAAAATGAAAAGATAATTGAAGAAAAAGCAGTTTAAGCATTGAAGTAGCCAAATTAATTTACAATAACGGCTGATACAATAACCCTGACGGCTTAATTGGTGATGATAAGAAAATAGAAACTTACACCACTGAAACAGTGGTTAAAAGCCAAGGGTATAAAAAAACTATCAACAAAATAGACCCTTTGAAACATCTAGCAAAAGAAGTTAAAAAAGCTCACGACTTAATCGTGAAAGAAATTGACCTTCAAACTGATTTAAATAACTTTCCCACCGATGATGAAATTAAAAAATCCTATGATGAGTTAGCAGTCCCCGACACTATCAATCATGAAGAATTAAGAGGATTAAGAGACAAAAAAATAGTCGAATTATTTAAGCAATATTTCCAAGAAAAACAGCCCGCAACCAATTTATCAGACCAAGAAATAGAACTGTGAAGAACTACCCCAACTGGCTTACCAAATACCGGCAAAGACCAACGCCAAGCCTTTGATAATGGTTGAATTAACCCCAAAGATATCCAAAACAGCAAAATCAACTATCAAAATATTGCTGATATTGAAGTCTTAAAAGTTAAAAAGCAAGATATCGACCAAGAAATAGCGAAAGTTGACAATCTAGTAAAACAAATTAATTCTTATAAGTATTTAAGAGAATTAGATGCTAATCAGGCAAATATAGATAAACAATTTTCCGAATTAAAAAGAGACTTGTTGCCTCCTAATAAAGATAATGAAGCCAAAATTGCAGAAAAAGAACAAAGGGATAAACTCCACTACTCTCTAACTGATCCCCAAGATGGAGGAATAGAAGAAAACGCTCTTAAAAGATTAGAAAAAAACTTAGAAGATAAATGAACTGTTCCCAATTATGAACCGATCACAGTAGATATGCTGAACAAGCTTATTGCTGCCGACAAAGATGTTCAAAGTCTTGGTCTTTTTAGAGATGGAGCGGGTTATGAAGATTTAGTTAAATCTGGTTGGTTGGATGCACAGAAAGGTTATGAATTACCCAAAAAGTTTACTGATCCAGAAAAAGACCTACATCGAGATCAAAAAGGTGCTTATTTGTTAGAGTTTTTCTACAATAAAGCTCGTGATGGTAATAATCGTGCTTTTGATCCTAATGATTTGGATAAAGAAAATAGTTTTTGCCGAATTGGATTAGGTGCAGGTAAACGCTACAAAAAAGGGAAAACAGTGATGGGCAAAGAAATAACGAAAGGAACTTGGGAAGATGTCAATGATATGCCGATGATTGGTGGAAACAAAGGAATGGCTGGTCACCTTGCGATTGGAACTGGAGTGGGAAAAACCACTAAATTAGTCAACTGTTTAGTAGAGGGAGGAAAGAAACACATCATTCTAGTTTGTCCTACAACTGGTTTAGTAGACAGTGCTTTTAAACATCATACTTCTTGATTACAAAGATGGGGTTGTGTTTATCACGGAGGAGCAAAGGGCAAAACTGCAATGGAATTTTGTCGAGAAGGCACTTTCACTAAAGCCACTGATGAAGAAATAACCCAAAATAAAGCCGAAAAGGTAAGAAAAGAAATTTATGTTAGTCATGGTTCTTACCCAGTTGCTAAAGATGATCTTGCTTATTGATACAATGCCAACACTAAACAAGCGAAGGGGAAGGAAGAAAACAAAAAAGGTCTTTCGGTAATGTATTTTGGAAAGTTGTTAGGATTTGCCGCTCGTAATCTTTTTGTGGAAAGTGGAGGAATAGACAGTTGAAGTGACCAAAACGAAAAACAAAAAGTTAAAGAAAAATTAATCCCCAAAGAAGATACTATTATTGTTTTTGACGAAGCCCACTTTAATGATGCGGGTTATCAAGCCTTACAATTCGAAATGATTAAAGCAGGTTATAACTGTTTAAGAATGTCAGCTACTTTCCCCAAAACTGAATTCTCGGCTACTTCTACTTATCATATGACTAGGATGTTTAGTGGTAAATTGGATCCTAAAATGCCAGCTGGACTAATGAAAATAGATAACACGGAACAAGCTGAAATAATAGAAGAAATGCGGAACCTATCTCCTGGCACGATTAAATTCCAAGATAAAGATGGTTTGCCTATCTTTGTTGAAGTTAATTTAGAAGAAAGAATTAGAGCTGGTAAAACTTGATATTTCAGCAAGAGTTTACAATTAAATCCTGAACAGTTAGATGCCTTAGGAATTAATGTTAAATATGTTAGTTATGGTGAACAATATGATGAAAATTGTGAGGATGTTTCTTTCGGACAACCTTATGGTTCACTAGGAATAACAGATGGTCGAAGAGAAATGGGTTATACTCCCGACATTGATACAGTCGTTTGTTCAGGAGCGACCGAAACTAAGAATTTGGGTGAATACTTTACTTATACTTCTCCAGTTTTGGGATTTACCCCTATTTCTAGTTTAGTTCAGCAAATGGGAAGGTGTGCTAGAATTAAACCAGGTTTGGCTATTACCCTAACCAAAGATTGTATGGAAATGGATATTTCAGATAATGTTTCAGCAGCGATGGTTAAGGCTTGTTTTGATGGCAATATCGAACAAATTAAGAAAAAAGCTTACGAACAAATTTATAGTGTAGATATTCTCCGAGGAGCATTAGCTTATCCATCTTCAAAAACTTTTGGTAAAGCACCTGAAGAATTGTTAATGGGATTAAGAATCACTGATCAACAGCGAGACAAAAAATTGCCGATTGATAAATTGGTATGAAGAACCGAAGGAGATGAAGCTGAAGCAACGGCTGTTCCTAGTTTTGTTAAATTGTTAGCCAAATTGCCTACTTGGTCTGGTCCCACACCCAAACCCGATATAGGATTGTGAGAAAGATACTTAGGAAAAGCTGAAAAAGTATCAATGAAACCAGAAGTAGCTTTAAAAACCCTAAAAGAAATGATCGCTAACTTTATTACTCAAGATGGTTTATTCCCACAAGGATTGGACATGAAAAAACAAGAAAAGATGATTGGGGCAGTATTTGGAGCGAAGTTAGATACAACAAGCGGTAAAGAAGAAGTGGTTCGTGAAACGAGAAAAGTCTTGAATGGACTGGTAAGGATAAAAAAGGATGAATTAGGAAGCAAGGATTATGATGGGGGTAAAAAATGTAGCAAAAACCCTAACACCATCAAGAAATTAGCAGGATTGTATAAATTAACTGATGCTAATATTGATTATAAAAAAATGAAAAACGATGAAGGTGAAGAAGTGTGAACTTTATTGATGACTGCTCAAGTTGGAGCATAAAAACATAGCAAAATTATATGAATAAACAAGAAAGAAAAAAATTAGGAATTGAACTCCAAGAAATAAAAGAAATAACTTATTGCCAAAATTGTAGCAATCCAGTATCGCCAGATAGAAAAATGTTTCAACTGATTACTGAGGAAACTGAAAATAATTGAGTTGAGGTTAAAGTTAAGGAAACTAAACTAGTCTGTCGAGATTGTGCTGCTGAAAATCAAGATCATACTGTTAGTGAAGAGGAACAAAAAAAAAGGATTGAATGAGCTAAAGCACATTTAGAAGAAATTGCTGACTTGCCGAATTTTAGAAACCAAATTGAAGAAGCAGAAAAAGAAAACACACTGGAGGCTTTTAAGAAACTAGAACAAAAATTAGCTCGAGAGTTATTTGAAGATCTAGTCCAATACAAAGGAGGAAATAGTGCCGCAACTGTTTATAGTATTGAATTAAATGAGATACTAAACGGAATAGAAGCTCCAGAAAAGAAATGAAAAAGAATTAGAAACAATACCAAAGATTTTTTAGAGTCTGATAAAGATGTTGTTCATTCAGAAACTTTAAGAAAACTTGCCGAGGAAGCCATTGCCGAAGACACCATGGATGGTTATTATAACCTATTGAAAAGTTTCCGCAAAAGTTATGATGAGCTGGTTCAACTTAAAGGCAATGAGGATAATGCTGATAAATTCCTAGAACAATTAACAAATGTGGTTCACGATAAGAATAAGTGGAAATAGAGTGAATTGATTAATAAAAGTATAATAAATATGGAAACACACTGCGACTATTCTAAATGATTTTATTTGTGTCTTGCTCTTGTCTTTGTTGTTTTAGCAGGATTAGTTATGATATTTAGATACTTTTTAGAAATCAAAAGAGATAGCATAAAATTAGGACAACATGACAAAGAGCAAACTGAACGCATAAAAGTACTAGAAAAGAAAAACGGACATGAAGAGGTGGAATTGTTAAAAGTAGAAGTGAATATTCTTAAAGGAATTATTAATGCTTTTTTTGCTAATCAACAAACCAAGCCAATTATTAATAATCCCGTTCAGAAAACGGCAGATATACCAACCCCGCCACCAATGCCTAATAAAGAAAAAGAATCTAACCGAGAAAAAAAACCAGTAATGCCAAAACAACCAGAGCAAAAAAAACCAGATTGAAGCGAAGTTCACAAATTAATAAGAAAAAGACGAAAAGATTTAGGTGAGGAAGATTAAAAATAGCCAAAAGCGAACCTTTTATTTTTTGCACAAAATAAGTGCTAAAAGAGTGTAAAAATTAGTTGTATGAAAAAGATTGATAATTTAACTCCTAAAATCATCATTCAGCAGAAGGGGAAAATTTCAGCTCTTGAAATTGCTAAATATTTGCTTTCTTTGGATCCAAAAAGAGAATATTTTACTGATGAAAAAATGATAAAAATAGAGGGAAATTCGGTTCCAATCTCCGGCAATCTTCGCTTAAATAAATTATTGCAAATTACCCAAATGCTTTATGCTGCTAAACACGGGCAATACTTATTTTCCGAAAAAATGTTAGCTTTTGAACACGGAGGAATAGTTTATGAAGTTTATCGTCAATTCCACTTTTTAGTTAATCCTAAAAATCAGGTCGCAATCAAATCCCTAACCATTTACTCGAAAGATTTTCTAACCAAAATTTTTAATTATTTTAGAACTTACAGTAATCAGCAATTAGAGAATTTCGTTCATGAAGATCCTGCTTGATTTACTATTTGAAATAAAGAAAATATTAAAGGAAATAATGAAATGCCTCAAAGTAAAGAAATGATTGAATATTATCAAAATTTTGCTTTACACGTAGCTGAAGCTGTAGAACGTAAGAACTAATGAACAAAGAGAGGAAACAACCAAAGCTAAATCAAATTATTTTTGTGGATCTTGATTATCAAGATAAATGAGACACATTAAAACGAGGAAGACCTTATGTGATAACTAAAATAAAAGAAGAGGAGAACTTTTATTTTCTTCGCCTGTTAATAATTACTTCTCAAAGCGAAGAAGAAGCCAAAGAGGAAAACAAAACTTTTATTTCTCAATATGAAATCTTCCTATTACCTGATTGTTTAGAAATCGAACCTTCTTTTGTCAGAATACATCGCTATGTAAACTTAAAAATAGCAAAAAGTAGATTAAGTAAATTTCTTTGTAAAAAATGCTCCCAAGGATGTTTTAGATGATTAAAAGAGAAAAATGAAAACGAATATGATTTTATCGTAAGAAAACATGAAGATTATCGCAACAATAAGTTAAACATCTCTATTTTGCTACCAGTCATCGAAATCGAAATGGATTAGAAAAAACAAGTTAGAAAATTAAGTTTAGAATTCTTTCCGACAAAAGGAAACTTATGTCTGAACTCAAAGACTTATAGAGACTTAAACCATACTTGAACTTATTATAAGGTAGCAAAGTTAAGTTATTTGGTCGGAGGTTGGTATAATTGTCTATAAAGGAAGCAAAATCAATGAATCCATTAAGCAAAGAACAATTAAAAGAATACTATCAAAAAAGAAAAGAAGAACTTAACCAACAAAGAACCGAAAGGAGAAGATTGGCTAGGTTGAGACAAAAAGAACAATCTCAGGTTGAGACACCAATCAAGGAGGTCGGGTTGAGACAATTAACAAAAAACAAGACAACCGAATTAAAAAATATTGGGTTGAGACAGGTTGAGACACAAAAAGAGGTTGAGACATTAAAAACCAGCAAGGAGGTTGAGACAATGTTCCAAGCCAAAAACATCAAAGCGTCTCAACCCGAAATCAAAGAAAAAATTTACGAAACAGAAAATAACCAAGAATACAACCAAGCCTTAGAAAAATTAAAAGAACAATGAGCTAAACAAGAAAAAGGAGAATGTGTAAGTTATAAAGTAGAACCGATAACTTCACTCCACTTTTGTAATGCTTGCGATTATCACCAACACAGAAATGAAACTAAACCTTGATCAAAAGTAAAAGTACCAGTGGAAACACCACAAATAGAAAGCAAACTGTGATCTGACTATTATGATTGTTTAAAGCCTTTTTGCAAGAACTGTCAAGAAAAAGGAATTAAAGAAAATGAATATGCTTTTTGTAGCCAAGAAAAAGCCCCAGTGACAGCCCATACTTTTAATGAAATTTATGCTTGTAATGTTTATCACTGAACAATTAACCAAAGAAACACTAACAAAAAAGTAGTTGTATGCCAAGAAACCCAGTAAAAATAGCTGAATTGCAAAAAAAAATTAATGAACAAAGCCAAGAATTAGCTAAATATAAGCAATTAATAGCAAATATTAACGGACTTATAAAGATTAACAACGGAAAAAATCCACACATTAGCGATTATGACTTAGAAAAAGAATATAAGGAAAAATATAGCGGTCTAACATTAGAGCAAGAAGTCGAGCAACTTGTTAAGAAATTAGATGCTCAAGGATTACAACTGATAATCCCCGAGGGTGGAGAATATAAGGCTATAATTCTACGCGAAACCAATAAATCAACCGAATATTTAGGCAATAATAGGGAACAAGTAAAGGAATTATTAAAAAGAGAGAAAGAAACAAGAAATAAATCTAATAATGTAATAGAAGAAGCCGAGAAAAAGTTAAACCAAGAAAAACCCAAAAGCCATATTGATGAATTAAAGCAAAAAACAAAAAGAGGGAAAATTCAAACCTTCTGATTTAAAAAAAGAAAGAAACATAGATGAAAACACAGATAAATCAAGAGAACAAGAAAAAAATTAAAAAGCCTTTAACTATTTTACCTACTCAACAAATTTTACAACAAGTTTGAGAATATTTAGTTACTAGACCTAATAAAAGAGGAGAAAGCAAACGAGATCAACATGAGAGCCTTTTCCTTTTATGTTGAAAAGCCGGATTAAGAATTAGCGAAGCCATTCATTTTGATTTAAACTTAGAACACCAAACACCTGAATATAAAAATCTTTACTTATTAAGAGGCAAAGGAAACAAAGAGAGATGGGTTTACATTAGTCCGGAAATAGCCAAAGAATTACGGAAAAGAAATTGAAAACCAAATCAGGCTAACCGATTAAGTTTTTTTGACTTTTTAAAGCAATTAAAACAGGAAAGTAAATTGCCAGAACAAATGGAATTAGCACCTCATACTTTAAGAAGATGCTTTGCTACCCACAATGTCATGAGCGGAATGCCTTTACCAGTTTTACAGAAGGTTTTAGGACATAGTAGTTTAGCAGTAACTAGTAAATACGTAAGAGCAGGAACTTTGGAGAATTTGTTGAAATACAAGCCGATTTAGTGCCACTCACGCTTCCGAGCGTGCGTGAAAGAGTGCAAAATTAAGAAAAAAGAAAAGCGAACAAGATCTTCACCTTATCTGACAAAAAGCCTCTTTTTTTCTATAAGTGATATCAATTAACAAAATGAGTACTACTCACACGAGACGAGCATGCGTGAGGAAGTGATAAAGAAAAAATAAAAGGATAGAAAAGAGATAACAGTTTCCAATCCAAAATTCTAATTAATGAATAGCAAGTTTACTTACCAAAAATACAAAAACTACAATTTTGGTAAAAAAAGCAAGCAGATCTACTCCAAAACTAATCATGTCTGTTCAGAACGAACTTATGTCGCCAATTGAAATGAATTAAATAAATTAGCTTGGCAATGTAATATTTGCCGAAAATTTAAGCCCCAAAGCCAAGATAAAACTGATCAAGAAATGCGGAGGTTTTTCCCTAATTTGTTTAAGTAATTAGCCAAGTATTGGACAAGTATAAGAATGATAAAATTTTTCTAAATTAACCCCATAATATACTTATGACAAAAGCTCAAAAATATTTAGACAAAAACTGTCCCAAAGCCAAAAGAAGTGAAATTAAAAGTATCAATTTAAGCAATAAAGACTTAAAAGGTCATTTAGATTTAAGTGATTTTACTAGTTTGATAATTTTAGATTGTTCTCATAACTCTTTAACCAGTATTGAACTGCGTAATTGTGTTAAATTAGAACAATTAGATTGTAGTGATAATCGTTTACGACAATTAGAACTGCGAGGATTAAATTCTTTGCAAGAAGTTAAATGTGATGATAATTATTTACCTCAGCCAAGAGTGGAAGAATTAATACAAAAATGCCACAAGTGACAAGAAGCTTACGAAGATTTAGTGAAAAAAGTAGAAGCAGTAAAAAGAATTACCGGAATTAAGCGTATTTCTGATATTGCTGAATTACAAGAATTAGAAGACATGTTAGAAGGTCAATCAGTCCGGGAAGCATTACAAAACGGGAAAATGAATGAAAGTAGAGTAAACCATTTACGCCAAGAAAATAGTAGTTTGCGAAAAAGAGTAACCGAACTAATAGTAGAAAAGGAAAGTTTAATCGAAAACCAACAATTTACTGAAAGTTCTCTCCCAAGAAGATTAGAGCAAAAAAGAAGTTTTGTTAGAAATCCAATATTAAGTAGAATGGAAGAAACCATAATTGATGATTATCTTAATTTAGATAGTGAAAATGAAGTTTCTTTATCTAACGCTGAAAGTAGCCAACAAGTTCAACAACAAGCCCAAATTTTAGTGTTACCGAAAGGAAAAAATTATTAAATAAAACATGACCAAAGCCCAAGAATACCTAGAAAAACAATATTCACTATTTATTAGAAAGCATATTAAAGAAATAGATATCAGTGCCAGAAATTTAACTGGTAAACTAGATTTAAAAGATTTTGAAAGTTTAGAAACTTTATATTGCTCCTATAACTCTTTAACCAAATTAGAGTCATTGGAAAAGACAAAATTAAAGAATTTATATTGTAATGATAATCGTATTACGGAATTAGATTTAGACTTTTTATTAAGTCTAGACGATTTAGATTGTAGCAATAATTACCTTAATTACCCTGATTTGAACCTAGTTAATAGAAAGTTAGTAAAACAATTACAAAAAGAAAATGAATTGTTAAAAGAGCAAATAAGTCAATTGTTATTAAATAATCCGTCAGGAGAAGTGAAAATCAAATATGACACAGCGAGACGGGAAGTAAAAATTATTCAACCTGAACCTGACGAAAAACAAATTGAGTTAGATTTAATTACTGATTATTTATCAGAAGAGGAATGTGTTTCACCTACTACTCAAACACAATTAACTAGATTAAAAGCTTTAAAAGAATTTAATTATCAAAGCAAAGAAAAAGAGATTAAACAAGCACGGCGTCAGTGCCAAATTTTAGTATTGCCCAAGAAGAATTATTAAAAAAAATACTACAATAACCATGGTGACTTAAATATCAGCAATTATACCACGAAATAACTAATTACCAACCACAGTGTCCTCCTATTAGGGAAATATGAAACAAAAACTAACTTAACAATGTCAGAGTCTAATCAAGAACAAGAAATTATCTTTAAAGAAGCCTTTCTAGTAAGCAATTTTCTCCTTTTATGAAATTTACCTGTCCGGAAAGATAAATTAACTGCTAAACAACAACAAGAAACACAAGAAAGATTATGAAACAAGAATACTTTAGATAGTTTAGTACTAGAAAAACTTGGAGAAGAATCCTGATTTAAATCAGAAAGTGAAAGAAAAGCATTAAAAGTAGAAGACTACCAAAGAATAAAAGAGTTAACCGAGGAAACCAAACAATTCATTAGAGAATTAGAGAAAGGAACTGAATGAGAAGGAACTATGGATAAAGAAGTAGAAAATAACAGAAATAAAACTATTCAACAATGGGTAGAAGAGAATAAATAATAATAACGTTAAAATTGATTGTAATGGAAAGAATAGTAAAAATTAAAGAAATTGTAGAAGAATATGTGATTCAAGATGGTAAAGAATACTTAATTAAGTTAAATTATGCTTCAAAAGAACACATCGCCTTTAATTCTTCTGAAAGAATGCCTCTAGCCGAAAATTTGACCTACGAGGAATTAGATAAGGCTAATCGAAAAAAGAAGCAAGAACTAATTGCTACTTTAGCCACAGAAAAATAACAAAGAATTAACTATGTGTGGCAAAATAAGGGATATAAATGGAAAAATATTTCCCCATGAGCATAATGTGATTTTGATTGAAGTTCCTGAGGCTCCTGATGAAAAAGATTTGAGAGTACTTCAAGAACAATTTCCAAAAGAAAAAGTTGTATGTATTTTAGACGATAAGTTGGCTTTGCCAATCAAATAATTTTCTAAAAAAACAAAAAATCTAATAATGCTACAAGAAATTTTAAAACAAGAACAGGAGGCTAAAGAATTTGCTCAATGAATAATCGCCAATAGTTCCCGAGTAATCAATGAAGAAATTAACCATAGCAAAAGAAGTCCCACTGTTACTGAATTATTAACTGATAAACCGCTCTTTTTTTTATTAGAAGCAATTAAAGTTTTAGATCAGAAATGGTGAATATCCTGACACATTTTTGATGATTTAAAAAACCAAATAAAAACTGATTATCAAAAATTGGATCCCCAAGTTCAAAAGTTATTTCAACTGAAATTAAAAAATTTTAGAATTAAGCAAGCCTTGGATTTAGCCGAGGAACTTAACTAATGAATAACTCTCTTTGTGCTTTAGGAAGAAAAAGCCATAGTTGGAAAACTTTAAGTTGAAATAATTCGTCTAACACTCTTAATTATTATGGAGTAACACAGTGCCAATTTTGCTTTTTAGAAAAAAACGAACCAGTTAAATACCAAGTTAAAGAAGCAATTTTTATTCAAGGACATACTTGCCAATTATGTAATAAAACTACTCCACAAAGTACTTGATTTTATTCTTTAGTAGAACAAAATAGTCAAGAAAAATGAATTGTTTGTGAAGTCTGTTCTAGGAAGTATTAGTAATATCCTTAATAGAGCCATAGCAGAAAACCGGTTCGACCAGAACCCTCCTTGGAGTAAGATGGTGAGAAATGAACTGCCTCTCCCTTTGAAAAAAGGAAAAGATTTGTAAAAAAATCGTTGTATCAGTAGTGTTTGGCGAGTGTTTGACTAGATTTATTTAGAAATTTGTTGTCTTAAAATGTAGTTATATGAGACCAAAATTAAACAAAGAACAATTTTTAGCCAAGATGGCAGAAGGACGTGAAGCACGAAAATATGCCCAAAAGATAATTAAAGAACACGGAGAAAAAACCAATGAATTTACTACCCAAGGGTTGTGGCAAGAAAGTATAGCTAATGATTTAAAAGAAAAAACTTTAACCTTTTTTAGCAGTACTTTAAAATATTTAAGCCAAGACAAAATGGTTAATTTTGCTGACTGATTGCTGGATAGGTTGGAGGACTTCGTGTTAGAGCGATATAATCAATCTGACGAAATCACCAAAGGAGCTTTTAAGAAAAAAGTCGAAGAAGTGCTACCGGATCATAGAATAATTGGAAAATTGAACTAATTTAATGATTGTGAAAAAAAACGATGTTGAATTATTAAATGAAATAGAAGATGCTTTAAGTAGTTATGTAATTGAATTTGAAGCAGACACACAAAAGCACTATGTCTTTGTTGATTTTCAAGGAAGAAAATTTTTTAAGGGTATGAGTTATGAAGAAGGCAACCCCCGAGAGGATAACAAAGTTCTATTATGATTAATTAAGAAAGTTAGGGAGCAAATAATTAGTTACTTAAAAAAAGACCAAAATTTAGATAAATGAATGACTCCGACAAAACTTTAATTTTTAAAGTTGACCAATATCAAGTAATAGAAGAAAACCGAGTTAGAATTATTAAGATTAATTTTTTAGAACCATATAAAATTAACCAAGAATATAGTGGAATTTATTTGCCATTTAATTTAATAGAGCAAAATAATCTGAATTCATCTAGTGATTGACTTACTGATGATAATGTTGCTTTTATTTTAAGAAATCAAAAATATGAAGCCAATGTAACCAAAGATAAGGAAGAAAATATTTATTTAGGCAATATCATTGGAGTAAGAACTGACTTAACCAATATTAACAACTTAAATGAACTAGCCAAAAAACAAAAACAAACTAATTCAAAGGAAATTAAACCATTGCAAGATTTTAGCCAACAAATAGAGGCAGGAACAAGCAAATATACTATTTTGCCTTTAGCTTTGGGTCAATATCCTAATAATCATTGAGGAATGTTAGTGTTAGAAAAAGAAATCCAAGGAACAAAAATTAATAAAGTTTATTGAACTTCGGCGAAGAATAACCTAAGCGAAGAGGTTTTGCAAGTTAAAGCATTAGTTGCTTTTTTGACTTCCGCTGAAATAGCTGATAATATAGACATTGTTACTTTAGATGGTGAGAAGCAAGCCAGAGAAGAAGATAGTGGAATTTATTTGTGTCTTTATATTAAAGAAATATTAGAGTACCAAACTAGAACTAAAAAAGCAATTGGTGAACCACTTTCTTTAACCCGTAATTATGAATTTTATGAAACTCCACCTTCTTCGGAAACCGAGGAAACAAAACCAAAAAAACAAACCAAAACTATAGGGGATTGAAACAAAAGTGGAGAAATCACGAATGAAGAATACTTATATTTATTAACAAGTTCAGATATTTGAATTACTGTTCAGTATACTTTGGAAGAATTAAAAAACAAGTTTAATGAAATAAAAAAAATAAAAAATTCAGAAAGTGAAGGAGAAAAAACACCACCATTATCACCATCACTGCCACCATCGCGACCATCAACACCTATTTTACCACTAAAAGCAGATTGAAACCAAATTCTCCAAGAAATCTACAACTTTTTTAATATTAACTGAACTAGGGATTTAACGGAAATTCAAAACAAAGCCCAGCAAATACTTGACACTTACGGAGACCCCTTAAAAGATTTAGAATTAGCAGGTGCCAACCAAACTGAACTAACTCCCCAAAAGATAGGACAAGACACCACTGCCAAAACAGAATTAAAAACCATTAAAGGATTAGGAGAAAGATTTAGCAAATACACAGTATTAAAAGCAGGTATGGACGGCAATTGCTATTTAAATAGTTTCTCCATTTTGCTATCAGGAGAGGACTATAAATGAGCGGTGCCTTTGCGGGTGAAACTCTGTTTAGAATTAATGACTAATGAAAAATTAAGTTTAGGATTTACCGACCAAGAAAAAGCCACCTGAATTACGGATAAAATGTTAAGAGATAAAGGTGTTGAGGATTATCCTAATGACCCCAATATTGTGTTTCCATTAGCCAAAGATAAGACTTATATGCCGTTAGATGATTTGTCTTATTTTGCTTATTTTCTCCATCGCCCAGTAGTTTTAATTTATCCTGCCCAAGGAGCAGCAGAAAACAACCCTGACGCTATTCAAAGTGGTGGTTTTTTATGAACTAAATATCCCTCAGTAGATTTAGAGGATTTGGATATTAGATTTGAAGAGCCATTTTTTATTTATCGCTTAAAAGATATTCAGCATTATGTTCCTTTGGTGCGACCACAAGACCATGAAGAAGGAATAATCAGTTTTCAATTAAAAGAATATGAGTTTGATGACGGTTCGCCAACTGAAAATCCTCCTTATGATAGCAGAAGCATAGATTTAACAGCCTACGGGGCATTTAACAAAAATGGTTTTTCTCCTAAAATAGATAATAAACTTGACCTCGTTAATGTTTCTATGATAACAGTTTGGTTAGATAAAAATAACGACTGAATAGCCAACAGATACCAAAACCTTAAAGATAAATTTATCCAAGGAGCAAGCAAAATAGGCAGGAATATTCAAATTAGCATTATCAAAGACAACTTTGCTATTAAAAATATAGGTGGTGATATTTGAGAGTTAAGTATTCGTGCAGACGCCTTTGAAGACATAGAAATTGAAAAAACCACTGAACCTAATTTGCTAGCGATAAAATTAACCTTCACCGAACCCTTAACAGTAGAAAACGATGTAGAAGAAAACTTGCTCTTTACTTTGGATACTAACCAAGAATTTAAAGCCGAGGGATTAGGAGCAGATATGTTGCTAACTGGCGACCCTACGCACAAAATTGCTGTTCCCGCCAAAGATGAAGCAGAAGCAAGAGATATTGCTTCAAATTTCACTAAAAAAGGAGACAAAATAATCACTTACACCATTGAAGGAACAGCCGAAGTATTAGAGAGTTATGATTTAATGGGTTCAAATGTAAATACTCTTAAATTAAATAAAGGAGCCACTATAACCCCTTCTCTAAAAGATAAAGCCTTTCCAAAACCAAATGATTTAGAAACTAAAAGAGAATTAATTATTAAAGAAATAAGCAGCAAAATGGATAAGTATGGAAAGCATATTTTATTTATTGACCCTCTTTTTAATAAGTTTGCGGGTGATTATAACGAAGAATATGCTACCGGAAAACCCGGTAAAGGTCATTGAGGAGGAGACCGAGGAGAAACTTGACAAGAATTTATTGGTCAAGCCAAAGACGAAACCGAATTAAAAATGACCGGGGACAGTATTTTTTATGCCTTGGGAGAATTCTTTATTAATTACTTTCTTGGTGATGAAGGATTTGGAGAAACTGACGCGGAAAGATTAAAGACTTATCTAGCAGACCATAAGGAAGACACTAAGGTTAATTCTTTATTTACGAGAAGTAACATTAAACCTAGAATAGATAATTTATTAAAAGCCAAAAAAGATGATATTTGAGAAGTTTTTTTTGAGGCAAGAAAAATAAGTGATAAAAATACGATACTTATTGATGTGGTATACAAAGACATAAATAAGAAGGAATTTTATAAACTTGATGACATTAGTGATACCGATACTTTTAATATTGAAAAGATGCCTTTTGAATTAGAGAATAAATTGGGAGACAAAACCCTAAAAAGAGTATATTTTGACAATTTAAACAGTTCAAAAGAAGAAGAGGTAAGAAATCAAGGCACTCCTCCTAATGATGACTTTAGAGTGTTTTGAAGTATTAAAGGCAGTGCTACTTATGACGAAGGTTTGTCTGCTCTCCATTTTATTAAGCCTGATAACTTAGAATATAAAGTATCTCTTGTTATGGAACCCAAAGAAGTTAACTTTACTGTTTTACAAAGACTAATACTGAAAACTAACTATGTATCTTACCAAGTTCAGCCTTTTGATATGTTTACTGACAAAACAAACTCTTTTAAGGTTAATATAAAAACTATCAGCTTTTTAATCAATAAATATAAGGAGAATGACACCTCTTTGGAAAAATGAATAGATAATTCAGCAAATAAAATGTTTAGTTTTAGATATAAGCAAACCCAAGCAGAATTAGCAGCCTTAAACGATGAAGAATTAGTATTCAGTGATGTCTTAAAAGTAGAAAACCTTGCTACTAATGAGGAGTTCACTCCTGCTAAAACTGTTTAATTATTTTGTCATTTAACAAAAAATTTAATATGAATAATAAAGGAATAATCAATTATATTAAAGCCCGTGAACAATGAAAAGACACTCTTTGGAACAAATCTAGTGCTTTATCTTCCATTTGAGGAGGTTTGTTTAGATTTGGAGTTTTTTTGGCTTACTGAGCCATAGATAAGATTTTCTTAAAAGAAGAAATTGAAGCCATGTATCAACGAAACCCTAATTTTAAGTATGTTTTTTGACTTTCTTTGGCATTTGGAATATGAGGAATAATTGATGCTTTATGAGGTGCTTATAATTACTTTCAAGCCAGTCAACAAGCTGAACAGTTAAAGAAACAAGTTGATAATTTAGAGAAGGAATTATAACAATTAATTAATGTCAGAGGAAAATTCAGACCAGAAAGAACCCGTCGATAATAAGCCTTGATGGCAAAGAAATAAGGATAGTATTGTAATTTGAACTAGCATTGGCTCTTTTGTCTTAACTTTTTTTCAATGTTTAATTATGTTGGTTAAGTACTTTAAGAAGTAGAAGCAAAAAATAATATTTTTTTAAAATATTAAAATGTTTATAATATGAATAACCAAGCAACCAAAACCAATTTAAGTATTGAAGAAATAATTACTAATTTTGAACACCAAAATGAAATAATTATTAAACTCTTAAAAGAATATCAAAACCATTTATTAATGAAAGAAAAAGGCGAAACAATTTCAAATCTTCCTAGTCTAGAAAACATTTTTCAACAAGAAAATCAAGCAGTTGATTATGTCAATAATGTTATCTTACCTAGAATAGAAGCTGGAAAAGTCGAAGGAGCAATCGGAGCATTAGGATTTTGAGACGTAGCAATCATTGATTTTATTAAACAGCAAGCAATCACTTTCATCGGAACTACTTTAAAAGAATTAGTTATTAAAGGTTTAGTTGACTTAGCCAAATGAATAATGGAAAAAGCCGAAACAACAATTATCAATCTTTACAAACACGCTTCCTGAGAAGAAAAAGTACTTTTTAAAAACAAGGTTCAAGAAGTATTTCCAAATTGTGAGTTGTTGAAGAAACTACAATAATAAGCGAGATAAATTAATATAAGTAACCATGACAAGCAACAATTCACAAGATTTAACTAAAATAATCCAAAGCCTTCAAGAAAGTAACTTAAAAAAAGACTATTTAATAGCAGGTGCAGCAATTTTTCAAGGTATTATTTTTCTAATTATAACTTTGATAACTCGTAAACGTTTAAAGCCTAGTTTAGCAGTTCAAAAAATAAGAAAACAAAAAGAAATGGGTAAAGACAAGATAGATTATGAAGCCAGAATGGCTAAAAAGAAATTAGAACTAGAAGCCATAGAAAGAGAAATTAAGCATGAAGGAGAATTAACCGGATTTAGAGCAGGTTTAACCAAAAGAGAAGAAAAAGAAACTGAAACTACTAACTTTTTAAGTGATTTACAAAGTAAAGGAAAAGAACAAATAGACAAAACTATTAAGAATGTTAAAGATGCTGCTAAAGATAAATTAGGTGGGCTGAAAGATAAACTTTTTGGTTCAGAAAAAGAATAAAAAAATTCCTTTAAAATAAGTTATGAAAAAAACCGAAAACCAAAAAAAACCATTAAATTTATCAAAAAATAAAAACCCAGAAGTAGTCCTAGAAGGATTAAGAACTTCCCGCCGCTGTTCCTTACCAACTGATTTTAATCGTCCTGCCTCCCCTTACTTTTCTCCTAGAACTCCCCAATTTGATTCTAATTCTCCCCTCACCCCTAACCATTTAACTTTTAATGCTTTTTCACCCACCCTAGATAATTTTGAAGAAACTGGTGAAATACTAAACAGATTATCAAAAAAAGGCAAAAGTTCCTCCGATAATTTAATGAAAAAACTTTTAGACCAAAAAGAGCGTGAAATTAAACGTTTAGAAGCCCAAAAAGAGCAATGATTAGCAGAAAAACAAGAATGAGAGCAAGAAACAGTTAAACACCAACAATTACAAGCAAATTTAGTTCAAAAGGATAAGAAAATAGCCGAATTAAACGCCGAATTAAAAGAAACGGGCGATGATTTGCTCCAATTAGACAAAAAAAATGATAAATTAAACAACTTTTTAACCCAAGAAAAGTTAAATATTCGCCAATTAGAAGAGCAATTAGCCCGAGAAGTAGACGAAAACCATCGCTTAAAAGCCAGCCAAGAAGAAATTAATAACTCTCTTTTAGCCAAAGTTAAAGAGCTAGCCGAAGTAAAAAAAATCGGTTTAGAAGAACAAGAACGCTGACAAGGAATTATCACTGAACAGCAAGAAAAATACGAACAAGAGAAAGAAGAAAGAGAAAAACAATTTGCTCAAACTGTTAATAATTTACGTAATTTTCAATTAAAT
This sequence comes from endosymbiont GvMRE of Glomus versiforme, assembly GCF_003546845.1. Taxonomy (NCBI): domain Bacteria; kingdom Bacillati; phylum Mycoplasmatota; class Mollicutes; order Mycoplasmatales; species endosymbiont GvMRE of Glomus versiforme. The sequence goes on from NZ_NWVA01000002.1 coordinate 77,286, forward strand.
ACTGATACTTCACCCGCTCTGGGTCGCAGAAAATCCCAACACAAAAAAACTTTTAGCACTAGCAGTTTACCAGTTAGCCAAAATAATTCTCCCCGTGGCTCTTTCTATGAAAAGGAAAAGCCCACTAATCTTTTTATGGAAATTACCAAAGGGAACATTTTCAATAGAGAAATCACCAAATCACCCAGTAATTTAGCAAATGACAGTGATACGGATTATTCCGACAGCTCGGTTCCCGAGAAGAAAAAGAAACGTCATTCAGACTCTCCACTTTTTAATAATTCTCTCCCAAACAAAGACCACACCCAGTCTTTTGAGGATTTATTAAACATAGTAGACAACTTTACTACTGAAACTGTGGAAGAAAAGGAAAACAACCAAGAATTATTAATAAAATTAGAAGAATTAGAAAAAGAGCATGCTAATTTAAAAGAAAATCACCGCAAACTAATAGGCGACCACACTACAAATGAGCGTTTACTCCAAGAATTTAACCACCAATCAATCCTTTGAGAGGAAGAACGCAAAAAATATGAAAAATCATTACAAGAAACTAATCAAGAAAAGTTAACAGAGCAAAATAAACAACAACAGCTTATTGAAGAATTAGCAGAGGTGAAGTATAAATTAGCAGAGGCTAACAGTAAAGCAAAATTGGTTGAGAAAGAATTGAAGGATGAATTAACTCAAAAAGAAGCATCCGAAGAAGATTTAAATGAACTAGAAAGAGCGATTGATAAATCAGATAAAACCATTCAAAGAGGTCAGCAAATTTTTAGTGATTTTAAGGCTCAAATCCTTGATATTAATAATAAAATTATTAAGAAATAGCCTTATAAATATAATATAATGACCGGCGAAAGCGAAAAGATTAACAATTTAACTCAAAAAATAGCTCGGCAAGAAACAACCATTGCCAACTTAATTAAAGACACAGAAGACGCAGTTCAAATCTTAGTTGATTTAAAACAACAATTAGATGACCTTCAAAACGAAAAAGATGATATTCAAAATGAAAGAGATACTTTAAAGACTGATAAAGATAAATTACAAACCGAAAAAAACACTTTACAAGCTGAAAAGGATGCCTTGCAAGATGAAAAGAATACCTTAGAGAATGAAAAAACTACTCTCGATGAAGAAAATGCTAAAATTAATACTGCTATTCAAAAAGCTGATGAACAAGCAGACAAGGTAGAAGCCAGAATATTACAACTTACCCAAAAAATCCAATTGTTTAAAAATTAAGAAAGAAAATGGCAGACTTTTACGAACGAATCAAAGCTTTAGAAAAAAAGATAAAAAAACTAGACGATTTATTGATTATCACTGAACAAGGGATAAACAAACTATGAACAGAAAGGAAATTAGATAAAGACAAAATCAAAAACAAAGAACTGGAACTAGAAGAGTGATACCAAAAACTAGAAAACTGTCAGCAAGAAAAAACCAAAATGGAAAAAGAATTAAAAGCCCAAATATTAGAACTGAAAAAAAATGAGTTCTCCAAGGATAAAGTAGATCATTTGTTAAATGGAGAAAACAAAGAATTAGAGAAATTAGGAGAGCAATTATATGCTGAACGAACTCATTATTACCAAATCCAAAATGGATTAATTGGTAAACTATGTGAGTCATGTGATTGTGGAGAAAAAGACCAAAGAATTAGCAATCTTTTTATCACTATTTGAATTATGCTTGGGCTTTTCTTTGTTTTTCAAATTTGGTTTCTAGGATTTGTTGTTCCTAAATATATCAAAAAACGAAAGGAGATGCTTAAATAGTTATAACAATGACAACCCTCCAAGATTACTTAAACAACAAATATCAAACCACCCAAGAAAAAGAAGCAGTAAAGGAAATTATCCTTTCTGATATTAGCGAATTATTAGAAGGCGGAGAATTAGACTTAAAAGAGTTTACCAATTTAGAAAAAATGGAAGTAGACCAGTCTGCTTTAAACTCTCCTATTACTAAAATAAATAGTTTAACCAACTTAAAAGAATTAATTTTACCCAAAACCCAACCTGACAGCGATGAAGACAAGAAATTATTCACAGATTTAGGTATTGAAGACAAAACCATTCATATTAGCCAGCAAAGAACAGTTAAAGAAATAAAAAGGCTAACCAGTGAATTCTCTAATACCCAAAACAAAAAAATTAATCTTCATTTTGCCACCAATAAGTCTCCCCAAACCAAATTAGATAATAATAAGGAAGGAATAAGCGAAGAAAATAATGGTGAATGGGATATTTATCTCCAATTAGAAAGAAAAGATAAAAAAGGCAACTTTGCTCCTAATTTAGTATTGTGAACTTTTTGCCGAGAACTAACGGCTATTAAGCACGGAAACTATGATAAAGAACCTTTATTTTGACAACATTTTAACCAAGAATTAGAATGAATAAAAGATAATTTAAGCAAATTATACAAAAAGGAGTGAGAGTTATTGCTTAACCCTGCTACTTTTCCCCATGAACTATTAGAAACTAGTTTATTTGCTTGCTATTTTCCTAAACTGGAAGACGGAGTAGAATTAACCACTAGCCAATCCATTATTAAGCCTGAAATAATAGATAATACTTGACCAAAAATCAAACAAGAGATAATTAACCTAACCAGCCAAGAACTAAACAAAGCCACCACTGATGATGAAAAAGAAAGGTTATGAATCAAACTAATGCTGGAATATAATGAAAACAGTAAAGAGTGAACTATTAAGGTTAATTATCATAAACAAAGCCCGATTCAGTCTAAAATAAAAGAATTAACCACCACTACTCTTTTAGAGAATGAGATAGAATTATTAAAACAACAAAAAAGTCAGTTACCTACTCCGGAAAAAATGGCTCAATTAGAGCAAGAAAAAGAGCAATTAGAAAAACAACTGCAAGGAGGAACTAACTTGGTAGAAGAGAACAAAAAACTCAAAGAAGAAATCCAAGCTCTTTATAGAATTATAAAAGAAGCAGACGAAGCCGAACGGCAGAAAAAATTAGTTTTGAGTGAACTCATTCAAACTCCTAAACAAACCAACGAAGCCATTAAAAGATTACTTAAAAAAACTATTCAAGAATGACGTGAATACTTCGAAAGTGAAGACCCTGACATTGCCGAGAAAAAATTCATACTAGGATTAAGTTTCAAAGACCCTGAATTGCGTCGCAAAGGTAAGGAAATTTTAGGCTATATAATTGAGGCTCATGAGAACGGCAATTACCGAGAATTAGTAGAAAGATGACAGAAAGAAGGAAAAAATGGAGGAGAGTATGATGTTGAAATAGACTTTGATGAGAATTTACAAAAAATAAAAGACCTTTTGCAGGTTTTGGAATATCAAAACTCTGTAAAAAATAACTAGAAGAATATGAATAACCCTAAAACTAACCGAATTTTAAGCGAAATTATTAAAGCTAATTTAACTGAAGAACAAATTAAACAAAATCTTGGTAATTTAGTTACTCAACAAGAGCAAACTATCGAACCAATTCTCAAAGTAGAAGATAAGCAAAAAATAGAGGCTTATGACAAATTAGAGACAGCAGGCTTACCGGAAAAAGGCTTACCAACTGATTGAAAAAAACAATTAGGAAGAATAGAGCAACTAGAGATCAACCAAGCCGATTACAATCAAAAAAAAGAAGAACTTAAAGGATGAACAGATACTTTTGTTTCTAACTCTCCCCAAGAAATTGACGAAAAGATTGTCAAATTAGAACAAAGACCAGATATTTTACAAGCCACTTGAGACGATTATAAAGACCGCAAATCAGTGGGAGAATACAACGACCTTGAACAAGAATTAAAGACTTGAAAAGATACTTTTAAGAACCAAACTGCCGAAGAAGTAGAAGAAAAAAGGCTAGAGTTAGTAAAAAAGGAAGAAATATTAAAAGAGTGAGAACAAGAATTTCCTCAATTAACCGCTCTGCAAGTTAAGAAAAACATTGAAAAACTGGAACAAACACTAGATGAATGAATGGGAACTTGAAATCATCGTAAACTTTCAGAAGTAAAAGAAGAATGAGAATTATTAAAAAAGCGACCGGACATTCCAATTACTCAACAACAATGATGAAACGATTATACTCGTCGCCAATCTCTTACTCAAAGCCAAACAGAAAGAGAAGAATTAGAGGAAGAAAAGAAAAAAGTTGCCAAGCTTCAAACGGAAAACAAGAAATTAATTCAGGATATTGATGAAATTGTAGAAAATGGACGTACTATTCGTTATAAGTTAGCTGAACCAGTAGCAAATAAATCACAAGCCAAAGCAGCTATTGAGAATTTATTAGAAAAAGTAGAAAAAGAGTGAGAAGACTATTTGAAAAATGGAATCAGTGACGAAAACCCTCTGTTAAATTCAAGCTGTCGAGATGACAAAAGCAAAGACCAAGCCCGAAAAATTGTAGGATGAGTTAAAGATGCTCGAAAAAGCCATGATTATTTAAAACTATTAGAGGAGTGAAGCCAAGGAAAAAAATACAACAAACAACATGACTACGATGGTAGTTTATTCCTGCTTGATAATTATTTAAAGAAGCATAATGCCTAAAGACCAAAAAACATCATTCTTTGATGAAATGGTTGATTATTCTAAAGCAACCGAAGAAAAAGAAAAATTAAAAAAAGATCGACCTCTAACAGAAATAATCAAAACCCATCTGTCAGAGGAACAAATAAAGCAAAATTTAGGAGACATTCAACCGGAACAAATTGAAGACAAAGTAGAAGAAGTTCTCTCGGCAAAAGATAAACAGAAGCTACAAGACTATGATAAGTTAAAAAAAGATTGAGAAAAGCAATCTGCTCGCTTGGAACAATTAGAAATCAATCAGGTAGATTATAATCAAATCAAGCAAGAATTAGCAGAATGAAAAAGTTTTTTTAGTAACCAAGAACCTGATGAAGTTGAAGACGAAATAAAAAGTTTAACAGAAAAAGCAACTACTCTGCAGTCTCAACATAACCAGATCTGTAAAGAATTAAAAAATTGAGAAAATATTTTTGTCGACCAAAAACCAAAAGAAGTCAAGGAAAAACTAATTCAATTAGAACAAGAATTAACCACGTCTGACCAAGAATACGAGGATAACCGAAAGCAAATACAAAAGTTAACCAAAGAATTAGACGAATGACAAGAGAAAACAGAACAACAAAATCAAGACTATCAACAAACCCAAAAGAAACTAAAACAATGAACTGAAATATGAGGAGAACAAAACCCACAAACTCTTAAAAAAGAGTGAGAGTTATTAAAAAAACGACCAGAAATACCAATTACTGAAAAACAGTGATGAGATGACTATGTCCGCCGAAAAAGTTTAACAGAAAGCGAAGAAACAAAAAAAGAACTAGAAGATTATAAAAATGAACTTCAAAACCAATTGCAACTTACTGATTTAGGTGGTTGAAAAACTGAATTAGCCAAGTTAAAAGGTGAAAATCAAGGTTGAGAAAATAAAATAAGACTAGTTTTGGAATTAGAGCAAGACGAACCCTTACCTAGTGACTGACATAATCAATTAATCCAAAAACAACAAATAACTTCAATTCAAGACTTACTAGGAGAAAAACAAAGAGATTTAAAGAAATGAACTGACCAATTTCCTAATAAAACTCCTCTTGAAGTAGAAAAAGAAAAACAAATTGCCAAAAAACCAGAAAAATTATTAGCCGAGTGAACTAGCCAATTTGAGAATAAAACAGCTAAAGAAGTTGAAAAGGAAATCAAAAATAAAGAAGCTGAAATAACTATTTTGAAAATGCAAATTGAAGAACTAGGAGGAACAGTAGGAGCCAATCCAAGTGAAAAACTAATTGAAAGTAAATTAAAAGAAGTAATTGTAGCAGAAGACTGAAATTTAGGTTATCTGATTCAAGTATTAACAAAGTTTAAAGAATGAAGAGAAATGGGAACTTCAGAGCAAAGAAGAGCAATTATGAGATATTGAGTAGTAATAAATAAGAATTTAGAGTATTTGGAGCAAAGAAGTAAGAAAATTATGAACAAGTTTTAATTTTTTTATTTTGCGTGTATCCGAGCAGATAATAAGTACCCTCACTAAAATTTTAAATAAAATGCAAAGAGTGATCAAGTGCGATAAATGCCAAAAAGACTTTATTCAAAAATGAATTAATCGAAAAAAGCAGTGAAGCCAAATTAATGAAATTTCTTACTGAACTGATGGTAAAAAATGAAAAAGTTATAAATTTTTTTGTCGTTCCTGTTTAAACGACTGATTTGAACTAGAAAGAGAAGAATTTGACAAACTAATAGTTGATGAAAAAAAGAGAAGAATTTATGCTTCTTATCGCGGGCATGGTGCTTTTGATAAAAGTGATGCTTCTAACTAAATAACTACTTTTCACACTTCAATATCATTCAAAAATTATTAAAAACTATAATGTATGAATGAAGTCATAAACAAAGAATTAGTATTGCTAACCATTGAAAGCAATAATGAACAAGTGGGACAATTGCTTATAGCGACTAATAAAGCAAAAGATTTAAAAGAAAGCAAAAGGCAATTATCACTAGTGTTAAGTTTATCAAGTTATTTTAGAAAACTAACTAGCCAAGAAATTGATGCTGATTTATCTTTAATAATTAAGACAATAAGGAAAATTAATTGTGTTTCTCCGGTGAGTTTTATGCCTGCTTTGGCACCTAAGGAAAATTTAGAGGAACATAAGCAAAAATTTATGCTTTTATTTAGTGAAGTTTCCGCAGAGAGATTAGTTGAATTACAAGAAATAGAAAGAAACGCTTATTTAAGAAAATGCTGTAAAAGTTGTCAAAAAGATTTTCAAACAATAAGAGAAAAAGCAAGCCAAGAAGCAACTGATAGATTTTTCTTTTGTAATAATTATGATTGTATTAATTTTGGTTTAGATAAAGGAGAAGGGGAATAATATGAGTGAAAATAACCATAATAGATACTGTCAGAAATGTAATAAGTGGCTAGATAATGAAAGTGATTACACCATAGTGGAAGCTTGTCAAATGTGCGGGAAATTGTGACCAAAAGGGGAGAATAATTGTGATCATGATTGGTCAACTTGAAGCCACAGCGAATATCCTAGAAGCCAAATTAAATGCAATACTTGCCAAGAAATTATTAATCGAGATAATATTAGTGGAAAATGCTCTGAATGCTCTTATCCAAGAGGAAATTATTATAGTTTAAGCAAAGAAGGAATAACAAAAGAAGTTTGTCAAGATTGCTGAAATGAAAACCAAGAGAATTATAAGAAAGAATACGAAACAATTTATAAAACTAGCGGAACATGGGTAGAAGATGATGGAGGTTCTCCTACTTCTTGTGAATCAACAATTAGTTTAAAGAACAAGTGTTCTAGGTGCGAAACTTCATTTATGCTCGATGGAAGCGAAGTAGAAGCATGAAGACACCAACGCCACTGTTGGAAAAAAGATAGATGTCAATGCGTAACCCATGAGGAATTAGGAGAAAATCTTTTAATCAAAGATTGCCCTAATCGATATGGCAACGACTATCTAGATCACCGAGCAAGCGAAGAAGATAAAAGAAAACTTCAAGAAAACGATCCTCAATGAGATTTAAAGAATAATAAACATATTACCAATGATAATAACAGAGAGAGAGAGAGAGAGAGAGAGAGAGAGAGAGAGAGAGAGAGAGAGAGAGAGAGCAAAATTCAGAATCCAGTCCTGAATTGGAACAAATTCGGCAATTCTTTCAAGCTAATAATATAAAACAAGTTGAATTACAAGGGGAAGACTTATTAATAACTTATAACGATGGAAAAAAAGAAACTTATTCTTTAAGTAATAACCAAGAATTAAAACCAATTAAGAACTATTTACAAAGTCAAGGCAAAAAGTCAATTAGTTTAGAAGAATTAACTGAATTAAGTAAAAGTCAGGAAAACAAAAAGAACTATTGACCTTGAATAATCGGTGGCGGAGTTATTTTAGCAGGAATTATTGGTCTAGTGATTTGATTAGTGATGAGGAAAAAGAAAGGTGGAGAGGAGTAGGATGAATAAGAACATTTTGCTAACTCTCCAACTAAACGACTTTAAAAAAGAAGACGAGATAAGCAATTTTTTTAAGGAAAATATGACCTTTATTTTTTCTAATCTACTTCATTCTAAGACAAAATGAAGAGATTATTGATCTAGTCATGATGAAAGATCTAGTGAAATTGATTGCCTAGCTTTCTATAAGCCAAAAAAAGGCGAACAAGGAAGAACAATACTTTTAGAGTATAAGCGTGATGATGAAAAAAATCCAGTGGAGCAATTATTGCGTTACCTTCGTATTTTGAAAGGTGTTCCAGGCAATTTTCAAGCAATAGAGAAAAATTTAATAAACTGCTTAGGAAAAAGAAATTATTTAGAGATTAATAATCAACGACAAAGAGATAAATTTTGAGAAGAAACAATTCTTATTGTCATAGCTCCATCCGAAAAATTTGACAAGCAAAAACCAGATATTATTGGCTCGATTGAAAGCTATAGAGCAACTAAGGGAAAAGAAGAAATTATTTTAGTAGAAATTAGAAAGTATCTAGACAAAGAAAGCAAAAACGAGTTTGCTTTATTATCTTTAGTAAACTGGCATAATTATAGAGCGAATAAAGAAAGATGAAAAAAAATACTAGGCATGAAAGAAGAAAGCATAATTATCCAAATCCCTAAAAAAGAGAAGCAATCAGAAAATAATCAAAAGACACCTACTCGCATACCCGAGCATGCGTGAGAAAGTGAAGAAAAGGAAAATAATGAATCAAGTTTAGAACAGTTTTTAGAAGTAAAAGGGATAGATGAAGAAACGAAAAAGAAAATAAAAGAAATTGACAAATCTATTAGACGAATTTTCGGAAAAGAAAAAAAAGGCAAAATGACCCACGGAGATGCTTATTTTGTTTATTGTGACAATAGTAATAGAAAGCAAGCAAAAGGACAAATTTTAGGCATTAGAAAACCAACTAAAAAAGAATGCAAAATATATCTAGCAGATAACCAACTAACAAAGGAATTTAGAAAAAAGCCTGATGAAAAAGCTCAATTAGCCGAAAATCTTACTCGTATAGTAGACATTCGGAACGAGAAAGAATACAGCAAACTAATCACTATTTTAAATAATTATTTAGAAGCCATAAAGGAAAGTTAGCAACTTAACTTATTTAAAATATCTTTATAATTAATACATGGAAAAAATAGAAAAGTGCGATAGATGTCGTAGGGATTTCGCTCGTAAGTTCGTCGCTCCCCAAAATAAGTGAAGCCAAATTAACGAGGTGAGTTTTTGAACTGATAATCAAGAGAAAACTTGGAAAGGTCACCGCTTGCTTTGTCGTGCTTGCTTAAAAGACTGACGACAAAACTACCCTGATGATTATTTAGAATTAGTTAGTTCGACTAAAAAAGCTCGTTTTCGTTCTTATCTTTATAGTGGTTTGTTTGACAAGAAAGATTTGGTGGAGAAGAGAAAAATCCAACAAAAAGACGCAAAAAATTAGAGCATGTTTAACCTCTTTTTTAGTGCTTTTTAGTTAAATAAAAGTGTTTAAACTTATCTCTCTCTCTCTCTCTCTTGCTAAAAATGTATTTGATATGAATGAAACGGAACAAATAGTTGAAGAAAAAATTCTTACTGAAGAAGAATGAGAAAAAGGTCAAGAATGAGGAGGTGCTGCATGCGATGAATGTGGGCATAAATTCGAAATAGGCGAACTTCATTTTTTACTCTCTGGGCTTAAATCTAGTAATGTGTTTTTTGCCTATTGTGTTTCTTGTTACCAAAAACGACAATGATAAGGAAACATTAACTCAAAGCCCAACTATTCCAACCACCAAAAAAAAACATTCTTTTAAAATAAAAATCTAAATAGAATGAACCAATTTGAAAAAGCAATTAAACCCAGCAAAGAATTGTTAACCGAAATATCTAAAAATGAGTGCTGTGGTAAACCATTAAAAGTAACCAAAACCTGTGAAGAAGAGGATAGTTTTTGTTTAATTTACACTTGTTCGACTTGTAATTATTATCTCCAATCCCTAGAAATGAAAGAATTAGATGGTAAAAAACATCCTTATTTAAAAGCCGAGGTTAGAAAAAACTACAAAATAACAATGAACAAAAAAAGATATGAGAACTGATGAATTAATTCTTATCGAATAAAAAAAGAAGTTGAAAACATCAAGGAGGAAAAATTAGAACTAACCTCGGAAAACTTTCAATTGTTAAAAGCGATTATAGGCAAAGTTAGACAAATAACCACTGAAACTTGGGGAGAAAAAACTAGTTTAAGTGAAAATGTAGAAGCGATATTCCAAAAGAAAATGCGAAAAAGAGAATTAGAACAGCAAAATAAGGCTTCGCATGAAAAAACTAACTGATAATCTAACCATTGAAAAACAACGTGAAATTATTAAAAAGAAGTTCCAAGACTTAAAAGATGAATGATTAACTACCGAACAAAAAAACCGAGTTCATTGCGGAGAATTGGAAGAAAAATGATGAGTAGAACGAAGATGATGGAGCAATGGTTTTACTTTCATTTGAGAAGAAGAAATGAATGGCTTTTCCAGTCTTTACCAAAAACCCAAATTTAGTTCCGAAGATACAATAAAACAAGAAAAAAAGAAAATATGAGGTATGTGAGTTTTTATTCGATTATTTGAAACTCACGAAAAATTAGAAGCACTATTAGAAGCAATCGCTCACGAATTCGCTCATATCAGGCTAATATTTAAGGATTTAGAAAAGTTTAGCGGTTTAGAGTATGGACATGGCGAAAAACATAAGAAAGAAAAAAATCTTCTCTTGGATTATTTGCTATTACAATGCCAATAATTAATGTCAGTAAATATAAGAAAATTTTAGCAAGATTATTTTCCCTTTTTTAAGTAATCATTAATAATTTCATCAATTTTATTTCTTTCAATTTCTATTTTTTCTTCTCATTGTTTTTGTTCTTCTAGTTCAATTTCTATTTCTTTAACAATTTTTTCTTGCTTTGATAAAGGAATGTTTGGAACTTTTATATAATTTCACTTGTCAATTCCAAGTGCTTTGATAGTGGTAATTGTATACTCTCGATTTGCTTGGGCTTGAAAAATGAAACTGTAAAAGTAATAATAATAAAATTGATGGTTGATTTCTTGTTTTGGACTAAGTCTAAGAAAATTTCCGTTTAATATTAAATTTTCTTTATTAATTTCTAAATTATCAGTATTTATCAAGGCTGTTTTTCCAACTGTTCCAATAATTGAAATACACAGTTCACCAGAGATAATCTTATATTTTTTAAGTTTATTATACAGTTCTGCGGACAATCAAGGGATACTGTTCTTATCTATTTCTCAAAAATTTATTTCTTTTGGTCTTAAGTAAAAGTAATCTGTTTCAACATCAGAAAATGTTTCTCCTTTTGGGATTATTCCTCCACCTGACAATTTAAAGATATGGTTAACAAGAGTTCAAATTTTTTTATCTTTTAGTTTTTCTTCGATAATTCATGTTTTTTTATGATGAAAATGAGAGCTTGACCTAATTAAGTTACTTTTAGAAATGTCACAAAAATTCACTTCAAAAAATTTTTCTTTTTTCAAATTTTCAAACTTTTCCAAATTAAAATCAAATTCTCTAGCAAAAGTTTGATTAATTATTTCCTGCGGCTCTTTAATGCTGCTTTTTAAAGTTTTAATTTTCTTTTCAATTGGTTCAATTTCAGCCACAAGTTGGTCTTGAATAAAACTCGGAACATTAGGAGTTTGTATTTTAAGCAAGTCTTTTTGGTTAACTCTCTTATGCGAATTTCCGTTTTTTAACTTGACTAAATTAGACAAAAATTTTTCGGTAGTGAAAAGGTAATAAATAAAATGCGGATTATTATTTGGTGTTATTTCGTATTCTAACAATTCACTGGAGCCGACATATTTATTATGTTCGGTATTCAAAAAAATACCTCCCAGTCAAGGTCGCATTTTAGGAATGATGATGTCTCCCTTAAACAAGATGTTTTTATCTGAACCAATCTCGATGACTTCTTCGCAGTTTATCAAATTATTAAATCTTCTTTCAATATTGTCAATATCCACTAAAATTTCTGGCTCTTTTAATTCTCCTTTTGCTATTTTTTTTGTTTCAACAGGATTTAAAATACTTTTCAGATTAATGCTATTTTTCACTGAAAATATTTTTGCCTCTTGGATATCAAAAAAATATCTATAACCGAAATCTGGTCGGAGAAATTCTTGCTTGCCGATATTTTTAAAGTCGGTTATAAATCATTTCTTTTCCAGTAGCATATTTTTAAAAATTACCTCACTCTAATTTCCTCAAGTGGTCAAGAGCAGTTTCCATAATACCATCTTCATCAGCCAATAAAATTTCGCCTTGGTTATTAGTTCGAAAAAGTTCGTTTGATGTTGTCTTTTCACCTCTTTTAGTTCTCTTATAGCCAATGTTTTCTACCTCGGCTAGAAACATTTGGTAGTTTACCTTTTTAGCAACTTCACTAAATACTCATCAAGTATTTACAAAACCAAAAGTATCTTTGGTGTCGTTATCGTATTTGTTAAGTTCAACAAGCTCTTTTTGGTATTTTTTAATAAACTCTCCAACTGAAAGTTTTTTATCATCTTCTTCTATACAATCTTTAAGCATCCTAACCAAAATGTTCTTTTCTTTTATAGGATTTAATTCTCTAATTGAAGAAAATTGTTTTTTGTTTTTGCCGTGAATGTAAACCATTAGCAGGTTTTCACACTTTGTTTTAAGATCGCTTCATTCTTTGGAGTATTTGCTTCAAAACTTGTCCCATTCTTGTATTTTTTCTTTGGATTTTTTTTGAGCAAATAAAAGACTGGTTTTAGTAGAAGTAAAAGGTTGGAAAGTTAATTGTGGCAAACTAATGATTGCTTTTATATCAAAATATTTGTAAATAAATAATCTTATGTGTTTATTTTCGGCAGTATCAAAAACACTTTCAGGCAAAACTACACCAAGGCGACCATTAGGCTTTAATAATTGATATCATCTTTCAATAAATAAGTTCTCTGAATTTTTTTTATTTCCAAAAATAAATTCTTCTTTTAAGTGTTCTTTTGTTTCGTTAGACAAACTTATGCTAAAAGGAGGATTGCTGACAACTACATCAAAAGACCCATTTATTTCCTTGTTAAAATAGGTTTTTTCTTGTTTATGTCTTTTTAAAAGATTAGCTTCTTCCTTGCCATAATAACTAAAAGGCAAAAGTCCATCTTTAACAAAAATATTAGCCGAGCCATCTCCGTGTAAAATCATGTTTACTTTGGTAGCAGTTCCTAAATTAAAATTAATTTCTATACCATAAATAAATTCCTTTGCCCACTTGTTTTCTTTGTTGTCAGGAAACCATTCTGAATGCTTATTTTTTATATCTTCAGCATCTGAAAGTTTATCTTTAAATTTTACTTTTAGATTTTTAGTGATAAATTTCATGTATTCGATAAGGAAAGTTCCACTGCCAGCAGCAGGGTCTATTAAATAAGGAAGTTGTTGTTTATCGTTTACTTTCTTAATTGCTAATTTGTCTAGTTGTAATCCTCAAAGCAAGAACTTAACTATGTTTGTATGGGTAAAAAATTGTCCTTTGGTTTGTTTAAATCTTTCCCTAACTATTTCTTCAAAAAAATCACCTAGTATGTCTTTGCCTTCAGAATTTTTTCTCCATGAAAAAAAAGAGAATCTTTCCAATTCCGAGACAGCATATTTAAGTTTGGCAAGAGAAAATTTATTTTCATCTACTACAAAACTCTTTTTAAGTTTCTTTTGGTCAGTGATATTTAGTCTTTGTTTTAATGCTCTTTTGTATAGATTATTAATTCTCTCAAAAAGTTGTTCATTGTTTTCGTCTCTCTCTCTCTCTCTCTCTCTCTCTCTCTCTCTCGAATTGTCGCTTTTGAAAGAAAAAGTCTGAAACTCGTATGGTTCTCCACTTTCTCTTTCGCCTTCATCTTGAATTTTGGCTAAAATTATGTTTACTAGTGAAGAAAAAATATCGTTGTCATCTGTTCCGCCTCCACCCCAAAGAACATTATGAAGATTTTTCCTTACTTCATTTAACTGGCTGGGAATGATTCTTTTCTCTAAATCTTTTTCGCCACCTTTAACATATGGTTCTTTTTGAGCTTCTCCATATGCCTTGGGTAGTTTATTAGCAAAGCTTCTTGTTTCTTTTCACGAATCAAATGAAGCAAATTTTTCATAATCAATCAATATACACTCGTCTTTTATTGTATCTTCAATTGTTTCAATAGAATACAAAACTAGGTATTTAACTTTCTTACCTTGACCTTTTTCTTGTGAAGCAAGACTAAAAAGTTGGTTTTTAATGGTTTCTTCTTTATCTTTTCCGTATTCTTCTGGACTTTTTAATTCCATATACAAAAAAACATCTCCATTGTCGCGTTTAACGATTATGTCTATTCTTGGTTTGGCTGTTTTTGGTGTTCCTACATGATATTTCTTTTCTATCTCGATATTTTCTAGCTTATAGCCTAGTTCATTAACAAGTTTAGCAAGAATATAAGCCCTGACCATTTCTTCACCGCCAAACTTGTCTATCTCTCGATGGCTTTGGATTTTTTCTGAATATTTGACTTTTTTTCTTTCAAAGTCATAAATCACAACTGCTTTTTCTCTTTGCTGGCTATTGTCTAAATATTTTTTTAAATTTCTTGTTAATTCTATGTTCATTGCTATTCCTTTTTGCTGAAAATATCAGCAGTTGTCTTCTCATATTCTTTCATAGCTTTTTTGGCTAATTCATTATAAAGTCGGCTTAACAATAAAGAGTTAACTCGTTGATTTTCTTGGGGTTGTAATTCTCCTACATCTAAACCTTTTAACCAATTGAACAGAGCAATTTTCTTTTCATGAGGGGTCTTTGAACTTTTTAGAATTTTGGTTATTTTTTCTGCGTGCTTAAATTCACTTTCTTCTATTCATTCAGGGAAAGTTTCGCCACATTTAGGACATTGCTTTAATTTTTTTTTCACGACTTTTATTTCTGCTTTTATACTTAATTTTTACCTACTAATCAGATGAAATTAGTTAAAAACTAATTTAAAGTTTTTTATTTTTATAAAATAAAAATAATATATGGAATATCTTGCTAAAATCCTAGACAAAAAAAGGACAGAAAATTTTAATTTGTGAAAATATGAATTCTTAAACATTAAGACTGACCAAACAGATTACTTTTACTATGATAAGCAAATAAGTTATAAGCCTAATGCTAATGGCAGATTAGAACTAACAAGAGATAAGCTTTTTAAATCATTTAAGTGAGAATTAATTGACACTGATAGAAAGGGTAGAGGAGAACAATCTTTAACTGATTTTGAAAGGCAGTCAATCAGTAACATTGAAAAAATAGCAAATGACCATCGAAAGAAACAAATTAAATTATCGCTTGACCCTCAACACTTAAAGAGTTTGCGACAAATAGGAATTTCTTACAAAAATCTAGCCACTATTTATCAAAGAAGTGAAAGAACGATTTATCGTTGATTTAATCCTAGTTTAGAACCTTTAAAAAAGCGAGGCAAGAAGCCTAAAATAACTGAAGAAGTAGTTTCTTTGCTTCGTGCTTATATTGACAATGACGACAACCCTAAAACCCAACAAGAGATGGCTGATTATCTTTCCCAACAAATCGGACAAAGAATAAGTCGACAAACTATTGGTCGATGACTAACTAAACTCGGCATAACTCGAAAAAAACTAACCTATTATTATACAGAGTTAGATGAAAAGAAAGCCGAAGCATTTAATGAAGAGATTAAACTTCTGCTACCACAATTTCCTTTTATTGCTTTGGATGAATGTAGTTTTTACCCCAACCTTTGACCAAGGTTCGGATATTCTTTAAAAGGAACTAGAGCAGTTTCTAAACGACCGAGTCATAAGGGAAAACATTACACACTTTTACTTGCTATCAGTAACTTAAAAGAAAAAGGCGTGGTTCATTGAAAATTATTTAAGGAAAGTGTTAATTGAGAAATTTTCTACAACTTTTTGGAGAAGATTAACCCTATCGGAGATAAAAAGAACTATCTTTTAATGGATAATTCCAGTATTCATACTGCTCCCGATAAAAGAGAAGAAGCAAAAGTGCCTAATGTTAGAGAGCAAATGGCAAAGAAAAATATTGAGATAAGGTTTGTTACTACTTATGCTCCAATGCTTAATCCCACTGAACTTTGTTTTAACCTTTTAAGACAACAAACCGAAAAGCAACGACCAAAAAGTTATGAAGAGTTAAAAAATGCTATTGAGAAAGCAATTGAATTATTGAATACCAAAGACTTATCCAAATGCTTCTGGCATTGTGCTAACTACTTTGATGATGACAAAAAAACTAAATTCAAGTTATAACTCTCTTTCTAAATCTTCCACTTGTTTTCTTAGCTGTTCGGCTTGTTGGTTGGCTTGAAAGTAATTATAGGCTCCTCACAAAGCATCAATTATCCCTCATATTCCAAATGCCAAAGAAAGTCAAAAGAGGTATTTAGAGTTAGGGCTTCGCTGATACATGGCTTCAATTTCTTCTTTTAAGAAAATCTTCTCTACTGCCCAGTAAGCTAGGAAAGTACCAAATCTAAACAAACCTCCTCAAATGGAAGATAAAGCACTAGACTTGTTTCTCAAAGTATCTCTTTAGGCTTCGCGGACTTTTATGTAATGGATTATTTGGTGATTATTCATATGAAAGATTTTAAAAATAAGTTATAAATTACTGACATTAATTATTAGCATTGTAATATCAGTTCGGAAACTTTGAAAAGGAAATTATGAGACGAACATTTAAAAAAAAGCAGCGGAGAAGCAAGCACAATTGAGGAGTTTAAAGTAGCAATTGGCGAAAATGGTTATGGTTATACAATTTTTAGTAATGATAATAGTATTAAGATTCAAAGTTCTTCTGCTCGTACTAATCCTCTTTTTAATGAATTTAACCAAAGAAAGATACCAACTTTTGACGAATGGCATGAGAAATTAGGACATTTAACTCTTCAACAACATAATTGCAACATTCAAGTGCTGATTGGAAGAAGAATAGCATTAGAAGAGAAATTAGCCATAGAAAGAAGAAAATTTTACAATAAACCCGATTGTATAAATAAAAAAAACGCCCAAGATATTGAATGAGAAATTAAACTTACCCAGTCGGAAATTGATTATCACATTAACCAAGTAGGTTCTAATTGCGACCATATTAACAAGCCGGTAACTAAATATTGTCAAACTTGTCATTCTAACCAAAAAACTTTTCTTGATGATAATAATCGTTGCTTGAAATGTGGTAATATTTTTGATGCGGGTTTGGGTCCTAATGGTTTCCGAGACTATGAATGAATGGAAAAAAGAGTTGTTGAAATTGGTGATTTAATATTCAAGTTAGAGAATGAAGCAGTTAGTCTTTTGTCATACTGTAATTGTAGAAAATATGATTGTCATAAGTGTCAAGAAGTCCGTAATCTCAAAGAGCAAATTTTGATACTTGATAATGAAAGAAGAGAATTAAAAGAAAAAATTAACCGAACCGACCTTATTCCGCAAGACAAAAAAGAAAGAGACCGAAAAGAATTTGTTGAAGAACTAAACAAAGCACTTTCCGAACGAGACGGACAAGAAACATGAGAACAAGAAGAAACAAGCCAAGAACCAGGCGGAGATTATTCACTAACTAGTTTTCGTGAAAGAAAATATAAATATGGCGAGGTTTGTTTTGATTGTGGTGCTAAAAGTGAATTAATAATTACTAAATATATAGAATGTGGCATATGTAAAGAAAGAACCGAAGGAGATAACAATTGAAGATGTGAAAAATGTAATGACAAAAAATACAAACATTTCTGTAAAAAACTAAAAAACAAGCCGGAAAACGAAGAAAACAAAAACAATTCTTCTCCAAATACCATTAATATTAACATAAACAATAATAGCAACGCAGTAAATAGCGACAATAATGAAAACAAAAAATTAGCACAAATTATCCAAGAGATTGAAGTCTTAAAGCAAAAAATCGCACAATTAGAAAAAACCGGAAAAAACCCTCAAAAAGTTGAAGAACTAAAACACCAAGTACAAAATTTGGAAAGTCAAAAAGCCCAACTTAATCAACAAACTTCAAAACCGGTTGAAAAAAATATGGAGAATGAGAAAAAAGAAACTACTCCAAATCCTGCTCCGGCTAAACCAGAAAGCCATAAAACTATCTTGTTGATTGGCGGTGGTCTTTTAATTGCTAGTGCTTTGGTGATTGGATATTTTATAGGAAAAAATAAAAAAAACTAATTAAGTAAAAAAAGAACCATGTAAAAATAAAAGAGTTCAAGGTTTTCGTTTGCTTTTTCTCTAAAAAAATTAAATATGTCTTATTATTCATGCCAAGAAATCGAGAAAAAATGACAAGAGTATTGAGCCAAAAATAAAATCTTTTTTACTGATTTAGCAGATAAAAATAGACCAAAAAAGTATATTTTAGCCATGTTTCCTTACCCTTCGGGCAGTGGTTTACATGTTGGTCATATCCGCAATTATACTATCACTGATGCTTTGGCTCGTTTTTATCATTTAAAAGGCTATAATGTTCTCATGCCAATTGGTTGAGATGCTTTTGGTTTACCAGCCGAGCAATATGCCATTCAAACTAATAATCATCCAGCAACTTTTACTAATACTAATATTCAAAACTTTAAGGAACAATTATTAAGAATGGGCTTTTCTTATGATTGAAGCAAGGAAATAAATACCAGCGAACCCGCTTATTACCATTGAACTCAATGGATTTTTTGTCAAATTTACCGCCAAGGACTAGCCGAATATAAAGAAATACCGGTTTATTGGTGTGAAAAATTAGGCACAGTGTTAGCCAATGAGGAAATAAAAACTATTGACAATAAAAAAGTTTCAGAACGCGGAAATTTCCCAGTGGTAGAAAAAAATATCCCCCAATGAGTTTTAAAAATTACTCAATACGCTCCGCAATTATTAGAGGATTTGGCAGGATTAGACTGACCAAAAGGCATTAAAAGTTTACAAAAAAACTGGATTGGCCTCAATCAAGGAACTTTTATTAATTTTCCAGTAGTAGAAAAAAATTTGACTATTACTGTTTTCACTAAAAGCCCCCAAACTCTTTATGGAGTAACTGCCCTGGCTTTATCGGTTAATCACCCTCTTATTACTCAAATTACTTCTCCTGATAGGCAAACTAAAATAAACGAATTTTGTACCACTTGAAAAGATAAAGAAAGCCAAGAAGTACACGGAGAATTTACGGGAAACTATGCCCAACACCCTTTAACCGAGGAAAAATTACCGATTTGAATAACTAATTTTGTTATAAGTGAATACGGAACAGGAGCAGTAATGATTAATGCTTTTTCTCCCGAAATATTTGCTTACCAAGAAATACCTAATTTAGTTAGTGAAAAAGAATTAAAACAGAATAAACAAATTGATTATGCTTTTGCAGTAAAATACAATTTACCAATAAAAAAAATTTTTCAAATAGACAAACAAGAAGAGAAAATAAGAGGTTATTTCATTAATTCGCCTTTAATTAATAATTTAGATAACAAAGAAAAAGCGATTGAGATTATAAACGAAAATTTGAAAAAAATGCAAAAAGGTCGCAAAGGCGAATTTTATCATTTAAGAGATTGAATTTTTTCGCGGCAAAGATATTGAGGTGAACCTATTCCGGTTATTCATTGAGAAAATAACCAAAAAGAACTTTTATCTGAAAAAGACTTACCGCTAATCCTCCCTCCCTTAACTGATTTTACTCCTAATCTTCAGTATTATTCTCCACTCCAAAAAGTGGAAAATTGAGCAAATGTTGAAAATAAAGACAACTTAAAAGGAAAAAGAGATGTTAATGTTATGCCTCAGTGAGCAGGTTCTTGTTGATATTATATTGCTTTTTTGTTAAAAAAAAACGATAGTTATTTAGCCCTTAATAGCGAAGAAGCCAAGAAAATTATAAAAAATTGGCTACCAGTGGATATTTATATTGGCGGGCAAGAGCACGCTAATTTACATTTACTATACGCTCGTTTTTGACATAAAGTTTTATACAAAATTGGCATAGTTTCCCAGCCTGAACCCTTTCAAAAATTAATTTGTCAAGGAATGATTTTAGGTGAGGACGGCGAAAAAATGTCTAAATCACGAGGGAACATTATCAACCCGGACCCACTAATTAAAGAATATGGTGTTGACGCTTTAAGATTAGCCATGATTTTCCTTGCTCCTCCCGAACAAACTACTAATTTTAAACTAGAAACCGTTAAAGCCATGAATAAATGATTAAAGCGAGTTTACCAACTTTTTACTTCTCATAAAGAAAAATTTACTGAAAATTCTGACCCGGAATGAGATAACTTTTACCATGAAATATTAACTGAAACAACTAAATATTACCAAAAAAACAAACTTAATTTAATTATTCCCCAACTAATGATTTTTATTAATAAATGTTACCAAAGCAAAAATATACCTCGGCAATATGCTCTGAATTTTCTCCAACTGTTAAATCCCTTGGCACCACATATAACCGAGGAAATTTGAAGTTATTTTCAAAAAACTTCTCTTGCTTATCAACCTTGACCAGAAATTAGCCAAATCAATGAAAATAAATTCCCAAAGCAAATTAACTTAATAGTCCAAATTAATGGTAAAACCAAAACTATTTTACCAATCGATTTTAACCAAGAAAAAGAAAGAATAATTAAAGAAATTGAAAAGAATGAAAAAATAAGCAAGCAATTAAAAAATAAAGCAATCATTAAAATAATATATATTAATAATAAAATAATTAACTTTGTATGTCAATAAGAAAAGAGTCATTTTTTAAGTAGCAAACTATTTTTGAAATTATAAAAATTAATTATATAGAGGTAAATGATAGATATGAATGTAAGAACGGTGTTATTATTAGGCAAAACAGGTGGCGGGAAATCCACACTAGCCAATGTATTAATGAACAGAAACAATAATTTTGAAGAGGTCTTTTCCGAGAGCGCTGGAATGACCAGCGAAACTCGTCAGAATCAGGTTGAAGAGTTTGAAGTTAATCTTACTGAAAATGGCAATCAAAGAATTAGATTTATAATTGTTGACACAGTAGGTCTTTGTGATACAAGAATGACCGAGCAGGGAGTTCTTCATAAAATAGCTGAAATGTCTAATCAGGTTGGAAATGGCTTAAACCAAATTCTTTTCGTGACGGGTGGCAGATTTACCAGAGAAGAAATCAAGTCTTATAACTTATTAAGTCAAATTCTCTTTGATTATCAGGTAGCGAATTATACTACTATCGTTCACACTCATTTTCCAGAATTCGAGGATGAAGAAGCATGCGAAAGAGATCGTCAAACTTTAAGAAATGAAAACCGAGAACTTTTTGAAATAATAAGAAATGCCCGAGTTATGTATGTTGATAATCCGCCAGTGAATCTGAGTGGTAGTGGAACAAGATTGAGAAGACAAATTGAACTTAATAAAGAAATATGCGAAGAATCTCGACGCAGATTATTAGCCCATTTAATAAATAATTGTCGAGAAGTTTATCTACCTAATAACCTTGCTACTTTAAATGAGCGAGTAGCAAATTACCAAACCGAGGAAGAAAAAATGCAAGCCCAAGTAGCAGAACTTCAACAAAGAATTGCTAATCAAGCAGCTAGTCATCAAGCTCAAATTAACGCTATTCAAGCCAGACATCAACAGGATTTAAAAGACCTAGAAGATAAAATGAAAAAAGATTTAGCAAATGAATTGGCAGAAAAAGAAAAAAGAATAAAAGAAATTAATGATGAAGCCCAGAAAAAAATGGATAAATTACAAGATAAACTTGATGAAGCAAATAAACAAAGTGCTAATTCAGCGGCTAGTGCAGCTGAGGCGGCTCGTTGAGAAATAGTAAGGAGTAATGCATCAACTAGTTCGGCATTAGAAAAATTAGAACAAGAAAAAGAAGATAGTGAAAAAGAACAAAAAAAAATATTGGAGTTAGAAAAAGATAATCTAAATTTGAGAATATTCGCTTACGGTCAATCAGTAGAACATTACACAGAAAAGCGAGTAGAAAAAGAATTAAGAGATGAATATGAAAAAAAGTTAGACAAAAAAGACCAAAAAATTGAAGAACTGGAACAAAGACCACAAGTGGTACAACAAGGCTTGTTAAATGTTAATTTACAAAATCCTAATTTTTACACTAAAATTGGTTAGCAAATAGGAATGGTAGGAAAAGAAAAGTTAGAGACTTGTCTTCAAATTTTAAGTAAGTTTAATGTTTCTTTAAAAGATTTAAAAAAAGTTAATTCTATTGAAGCAGAGATTAACTCCGAGTTAAGTAATGAAGAAAAGATTAAAGTAATGGAAGAAAATGCAGAAATTATTAGTCAAATCTCAAATAAAAGTAGACAAATAGTCGACGAATTCGTAGATAAGTGAGTTAGAAAAGAAGTTGTCCCTGATGTTGAAGATTTAGAAACTCTCGAAAAATTCATGAGTGATATTAACGAAAGCATAGAAAGCATGACTTTTTCTATTTGCAGGATTATTATTAAAGATGGAAGTAGAGAAAAGCAAAATCAAATTCAAGTCCTTAAAGATAAAAATAAAGAACTAAGAAATAAAATCATTGCTTTTCTATTTCAACACGAAAAAGAACGCATTCAATCCAACCAAAATAACCCAGTTCAACCAATCTCTCCAAGAAGCCAAAATCAACCATCCAACAATAAAAAAGATTATCCTTGGGGAATTATTATTAGTATGGGAGTAGTAATAATAATCTTATTAGGAATAGTTATTTTTTTGTTAACAAAAAATAAGAAAAAAAAATAAAATGTGCGTATAAATATATATATAAGGTAAAAAAAGTATGAATATTAAGAATATATTATTAATAGGTAGAACTGGTGGTGGTAAATCAACATTGGCTAATACCTTAATAAATCAAAACAACAATTTCGAAGAAGTATTTAAAGAGTCTGCTGGCAGCGTTAGTGAGACTAAAAATGTCCAGATTAAAGAATTTATAGTTAATCTTACCGAGGATGGTAGCGAAAAAGTTCGTTATTTAGTAATTGATACCGCTGGCTTTGGAGATACTAAACTGACTGATAAGGAAGTATTACAACTAATGTCAGAAATGGTTAAAATCATTGGTGATGATGGGTTAATTCAAATCTTTTTTGTTACTAATAGCCGCTTTACCAAAGAGGAAGTTGATGTTTACCAATTATTAGAATCAGTTATTTTTGATAATCAGGTTAGCAAGTATACTACGATTGTCAAAACCAAATTTCCGGAATTCGAGAATGAAGCCAAATGCGAAGAAGACAGACAAAAGTTTCAGGCTGAAAATCCTGAATTGGCTAGAATATTCAATGTTAACAAAATAATTTATGTTAATAATCCACCGTTAGTCGGTCGTCCAGCAGTAGTGGAATTAAATAAGGAAATTAGAGAAGAGTCAAGGAAAAGATTATTGGCTAACTTAGGGAAATATCAGAGCATTTATCAACCAGGTAATTTAAGCACTCTTAATCAGAGAATTAACAGTTATAAAACTCAAAAAGAAAACTGGCAAAACCAAATTAATAATCTCAATAGTCAAATCAGTTCTGCACAATCTAATTATTGAAGTCAAGTTAATTCTTTGGAAAGTAGACATCAACAAGAAATGCAAGCATTAGAGCAAAGGAGGCAAAACGAGTTAAATCAAATCAGGGAGAAATCTCGTTATGGGTATATTGATAACAGAAGAGAATATTGGAATATTATGTATACTTGAAATAAAGATGCATCAATTTTAAGTGCAATTAATCCAGTATGTATGGATGATTGGATAACTTTAAGAAGTGATTTTGATTCTTCTTTACAGGGTCTAGATATTCCTTTTCGTTATTATAGTTATCCAGAAGCAAGCAATAAACTAGTTTCAGTGTTAATTAATTTAGCAAGAAACGCCTGACATATAGACATCATGAATAATAGATTTTTTTTTTATGGTGTTCCTCGTGCAGAAAAAAAATCATTGGAGTGAAGATATAGAGATTCGGAATCAAAGATAAAAGATTTTTTTAATTATAATCTTGAAAAATCTGATGTCGAATCTGGTTTACACATTTGAGTTTACAAAAATAGCGACTATAATGCTGACACAAAATTTAGGATTGGCACAAAGTATCATTCTAAAATTGAAGATGTTAACCTTGAAAAAGCTTTAAGAGAAGCATCTGAAGCCCAAGAATACGAAATAAATAGCCAAATCGAAAGAATCAAGCAAGAAAATCGTGACCGAGAAAATCGTCTCTGGCAAGAAGTAGAAAACCAAAGACGCTTAAACGGACAAAGAATTACCCAAGAGAGACAAAATATTCAAGCTAATTTAGATTCAGTGCGACAAAATAGTCAAGCAAGAATTTCCTATGCTCAGCAGCAGATAAATGATGCTGAAAGAAACCTTGAACAGCAAATTCAGCAGCAGACCAATTTACCAAGTATTGCTTCTTTGGCAGGAATGATAGCAAAAATGTTTATTGGTAATTAAGTAAGAGAAAAATCAGTTGAATTTTCCTTAATAATTCCAATTTTCTTAAAAAAAATAAGCAAGTATTTTCAGGGCAAACAAATAAAAAAAGTGTTTTACCTCAAAAATAAATTAATTAACTTTGTGCTTATTTAATTTTAATTTGGAAATTAAATAACAAAATATCTCAATATTTTTTAAATCAGTTTTAAGAGGCAATTAGGCACCAAGGGAAGAAGTAATTAACCTTTCTTGTTCCTTAACTTTGTTTGCTCCAAAATCAAAAACAATTTTCTCGTATAAGGCGATTGGTTTGATTTCTTGACCCTGTTTTTTTAATTTGACAATTCCTAAATCAACTAGACTTTGGACATCTCTTTCTACTTCTTTTTGATCTCGATGAAGTAATTGAGAAAGTTTTTGCAAGTTAGCAGGCTGTTTGTCTTTTAAGCAAGCAAACAATTCCAAACGATTTTCATTAACTACTTGATAAAAAACCCTAATATCATTAGTAACAATCAAGTTTCTGGGCTCTACTTGCTTCTCTTTGGTTCGGATAGCATGCTTTACATCTTTCCTTAGTTTTCCCAAACTTTCTTGAGGATCATAACGAAATATAAATTGTCCCATAATAGGTATTTTTAGATTTTATTTTAATATTTCTTTAATTTCTTGGGCAAAAGGTCCAAATCTTTCTTTCACTTTTTGGAAAAAGAGATCTAAGGACTTATCCAAAGAATCTCAAGAAAAGATCACTCTTTCTTGCTGATCAATGTGATAATGCGAACCAAAAGGATAATGAGTATCAAATAAAACTCTCCGCTGACGATCACTTTCTAAATAAGCAATTCAACTAAACTTTGCCGGAAGTTTTGGCTTATCTGGCAAAAGATAAAGTTTCATCGGACAACTACTGCTTGTCCTGCTAAATTATAGAAAATTCTTTTTTTGTTAATTAATCACTGGACAGAGTCCTTTTTATTCATGTTTAGATTTTAAGTGAACTAACTAAGGAAAGAAGTAAAAATACATTAATAAAGAAAATTAAATATGAATTACGCTAGCGAAGTTAAAAATTTTACTAAAAGATTTGGTCATAAAACAGTAGTTAATAATGCTTCTTTCCGAGTAAAAAAAGGCAGCATTCATGGATTTATTGGACCTAATGGAGCCGGAAAAAGCACTACTTTAAACGCCATTATGTATTTAGTTATTGCTAGTGGTGGAGAATTATTTATTGAAGGAAAAAGAGTGTTAAGTCCACAAGGATTAAAAGAAATCGGCGACCCAAGTTTTAATTCCAATGTGGGTTATGTTCCGGCTGAACCACTTTTTCCCCGCAATATGAAAGTAAAAAGTTTTTTGGAATTTGTGGGGCTTTTACGGAACATACCTGTTTCCCAAGTAACGCAAAAATTAAATATTTCCTCTTTAAACAGGTTAAGCAACCAAAAATGTGCTAGTCTTTCCACAGGGCAAAAAAAACTGCTTCAATTATTTGCTATTGATTTATACCAACCAAAAATTTTAATTCTGGATGAGCCTTTTAATGGTTTAGACCCCACTAAAAGAACTTTACTGGCTAATAAAATTAAAGAAGTTAGAAATCAAGGAGGAACCATTTTAATGTCTACTCATATTCTGTCTGATTTACAAGAATTAGCCGATGAAGTTACTATGATTAAGAGTGGTGAAATTGTTCATACTGGACCAAAACCAGATAATATTCAAAAACTTTATGAAGAGCATTTTATTCAGTCCCAGGGAAAAACCACTGATGATTTATTTGCTTAAAAATATAATTAATTTATGAACCAGTTAAAATTGTATAAATTCTACTTGAAAAGATTGCTAAAAAGCTGATTTTTCTGGCTTTCTCTTGCTTTAATTTTATTTTGGATATTTGTCTGACCTTATATTATGTATAATATTGGTGGCACACGCAGCATAAGCGTTGACTCTTCTTATAAACCACAACTTACTAAATGAAAAGAAATGTTTCCTAATTACCGAGATTTTTTGCGGGAGTTTTCTGGAGTGAATGGGGAAAGAAACCGGGCTCCGCTTTTCTTTCCTGATGTTGCCAAAAATTTTTTTACTTTTAATTCTAATAGTGCTTGAAAAGATATTTTTGCTACGCTTTGAAAATTATTTATGTGAGGCTCCATGGGCTTTTGTGTAATTTTCCTTCTGCTTTTTCCAAGTGCTTATTCTTTAATTAGCCAACCCGGAAAAAACGGTGAGGACAAAACGGTTTTAAATGTTGCTTCGCCAATTAAAAGGGACGATTTGGTAATTAGTAAAATTTTATCTTTCTTTACTTATTTTGTTTTGGTTACTCTTTTAACTTTTGTTATTCCTTATTCTATTTATTACTTATTGATAGCACCTAAAATTTATTGACCGGCTTTTATAACTTTCGTTTTCTTGGCTAGTTTAGTTTTTCCGTTGCTTTATTTTCTGTTGTTTGGAGCAATTTTAATTTATTTAAATTCTTTATCACCAATATTAAGTGGAATTTTTGCTTTTATTCTATTTTTCTCACCGTTTATTTGATTAGTTATTAAAGAAAAAACAAGTAATCCATTCGGAGGAAACGCCAAGTGAGTAGAAAATTTGAGTAAGATAGGCAGTAACCTTTTGGTAATTATCCCCTTGGCTCTGCTAATTGGTGGTTTATTCTTGTTTCTTTATCGCAAGAGATTTCTGGAAAAAGATTTTAATTAAAAATTTTTCTTATGTTTCGTTTTGAAAAGCCCATATTTCTTAAACTTTATCACTATTATATAAAAAAATTATTCTTTGCTTGGTTGCTTTTAATGGCTCTGGTTCTTTTTATTGCTCTTGTAAATAGTGATATTTTAAAAATTTTTAAAACAAAAGAGACTGAAAGCATTTGGGATAGAAGTTGATGGATTTCTTTGACAAAAACGGGTTTGTTATTTTTAATGAGTAGCAATCTTATTTATGCTCTGGTTAATAAAGGACAAAAAAGAGAGGACGCTTCGGTTTTAACTTTTACTTCGCCCATTAACCGGCAAAATATCTTTTTAGCCAAAATTGCTAGTTTCTTTACTTATTATTGAGTAAGCAATCTTTTATTTAGTTTACTAATTGTTTTTCTTCCAACCGAAAGTTCTGGGAGTGCTCAACTTATTTTTCTCCTTTTTGATAGTTTTTTCTTAACCTTAATTACTTTCTTGCTTTTTTCAACTCCGTTTTTTTATCTTTATTTTCCTGCCCGGAATCCAAAATTAAAATTCTTGGCTTTCTTTCTCTATTTTGCTTTTCCTTTGCTTGTTTTTATTGCTACTTTTATGGTCAATAGAGATTTACTTCCCAAAATTTTTGGTAGTCCATGAATTCCTGCTTTATATTCCTTATTTATAGGAGTTAGTTTTTTATACTTTTATTGGGACAGTTTTAGCCAACATGATTATACTTAAAAAATACTTTATAGATGATGGTAGAAAAACTAAATCTCGAAATGTTAAAATTAATCAAAGAACAAAAGAAAGAAATTGATTTTTTGGCTAAAAGATTAAGAAGTATTAATAATTATTTATCAAGGACTGAATTAGAAAACTGCATTTTAGTTGCTTGCTTGCGTATTATTACTGACAAGCACAACATTTCTCGTCAAGAAAAGAGAGAAATTATTCTCCGAGCAATTGAAGAAATTTTTCCTGATATTTTTTAATGAAAAAAATAATGCAAGACTTGCCAAAAACTAAATCAAAAAAAGCCTATTTAGAGACTTAAAAACAACAAATAAGCAAAGTAAAAATAGAGGTTTTTCTATCAAGGATTATAATGAATTAAATCAATTGGCTATTGTTGTTTTAACCTAATGACCCAGAAACAGAAATTATTACAATCATAAAAAAAAGCATTAAAATATTTATATATGTTTCAAAATGAATCTCGTTTATTAGTAGTTGACAATTCAGGAGCTAAAGAATTGTTAGTCATTCGTTGTTTAGGCGGCTCTAATCGTAAATTTAGTAGAATAGGGGATCGAGTAATTGCCACTGTGAAAAAAGCCAAGCCTCATGGGAATACAGAAAAAGGAGAAATCGTCATGGCTCTAATTATTGCCAGCAAAAAAGGACTTTGTCGCCCCAATAGTAGTTTTATTAATTTTAGCAAAAACTGTGCTATTTTAATAAGAAAAGAAGAAAGAAGAAAAAAAGATAAAGGGCAGCCTTTTAGGCCGATTGGGACTGTAATTTCAGTACCAGTTTTGCGTGAATTTAAGGAGTGAGGCTACGGTGAAAAATTCTTTGAAAAAGTAAATGATTTGGTGTGAATTTAGTATGAATAAAATAAAATTAAAATCAGGCGATTTAGTAAAAGTAATTACTGGAAAATTTTGTGGTCTAGTGGATAATATTCACCACATAGAGCCTAAAAAAGAAAGAGTTTACTTAGCCAAAGCAACGAGAAAAGTCTATAATAAGTCTCCTGACGTCAAGAAAAAAAGCCAGTTAAAAGATATTTTGGTTTCTCTCCATATTTCTAATGTGACAGCGTGGGAAAATAAAAAAATTACTAAGAAGGTAAAGAAGTAAAAACAAAAACCGATCTGATTAGACGAAAAACTCTCCAAAAGGAAAAACCAAGTAGCAAAAATTTTTTTTCTTTTTAGAACTAAAATTCACTATATAGAAAAAAACTAAATAAAATTTATGCCAACATCACACCAAAAACATGTAGATAAAGGACAAGACTATCGTTCAGATTGCCCAGTATGTCGCTAAAAGAGGTACAAAGTAAAAATGTGAGGAGTACCAATATTTCTTATTGTTTTTGTTTCTCTATGTTGTTTCCTCCGTTCAGTTATTTGATGAAAAACTAAGCCGTTTTTAGCACTTTTAATGACTATTTGATTTGTTGTTTTGCCTTCAATGATTTTTCTTTTAATGCTTAACTCTGATATTATTCCTTCTCATTGGTGAGGAAAAGGGAAATGGTTATTTTATCTTTTATTTTTTTGTATAGAAATTTTTCTGCTGATTATTTTTCTTTTGATAGAAATTATTGTAAGAAAAAAATCCAAAAAGAAATGTGTTAAAAAAACCAAATTAAATCAAAAAAATAAATAAAATGAATTTAAATATTGAAAAAACCATTCAGATTGGTGAAGAAATTCAACAAAAAATCCTTGCTACCCAAACCAAAGAAGAGTTACAAAAAATTAAAAAAGAATGTTTAGGCAAAGGAGGCATAATTTCCCAAATTTTCCGCCAAACAATTAATTTAAACAACCAAAAAGAAAAAAAAGACAAGATTAAACTCATTAATGAATGAAGAAAAAAATTATTAACTATCGCAGAAAAAAAAGAGCAAGAATTGACTGAAAAAGAAATAAATCAACAATTGCTAAAGGAAAAAATTGATATTACCTTAGAAGGAAAAAATTTGCCTTGGGCTTGCCTTCACCCCCTAACCCAACTTATTAAAAGAATTTATGATATTTTTTTACGTCTTGGCTACCAAATTGTAGAAAGTCCAGAAGTTGAGACCGAGGAAAATAATTTTACTAAACTAAATATGCCCTTTGGTCATCCTGCTCGCGACATGCAAGATACTTTTTATTTGTCTGATGGTTTACTTTTACGCACTCATACCACTAATACCCAAAGCCGAATACTCTCTAAAAATCCTAACACAGAATTAAAAATTATTAGTGCCGGTAAAGTTTACCGACGGGACGATGACGATGCCACTCATACACACCAGTTTACCCAAGTAGATTGTTTTGTTACTGGAAAAGACATTTCTTTTAGCCATTTAAAAGGAACTTTGGAATTGCTAATGAAAGAATTATTTGGCGAACAGCAAATTATTCGTTTCCGTCCTTCTTATTTTCCTTTCACTGAACCAAGTGTAGAAGTTGACGCTGCTTGTCTTCAATGCCAACAAAAAGGCTGTGAAGTATGTAAAAGAAGTGGCTGAGTGGAAATTGCCGGAGCTGGTTTAATTCACCCCCAAGTCTTACAAAATTGTGGATTTGACATCAAAATCTATTCCGGTTTTGCTTTTGCTTTTGGTCTCGAACGCTTACTAATGATTAAATACGGAATTGAAAATATTCGTAATTTTTATTTAAATGATGTTAGATTTTTACAACAGTTTGTTTAAAAACTAATTTTATTATCGAAAGGGATCTTCTTCTTTTTTTTTGCGATATCAACGAAAAAGAAGAATCAATAAAAAACCAACAACAGCAAAAATTACTAATGTTTTTTGGGAAATCCAGTCTTGACCTTCATCAACGCTTTCACTTACGGAGTCATTTTCTTCTTCTTCCAAAGTAAGCAATTCAAGTTCGGTTTGCTTTTCATTAATTAAGGAAAATTTTTCTGTTTCTTTTCCTTGTTGAATTAGCCGAAAATTTTGTTCAACCTTTTTTTGGATTTGGGCTTCTTGTTCAGTTAATTTTCTTATTTTAGTTATTCCTTGCAATTCTCTTTGTAATTGTTGAAGTCAATGTTTTTTATCTTCTACAGAAGTGGCTTTATTAAAAGCCCTTTGGAAGCCTCTGACTTGATACAAATTGCTCATTGGTTCTACTATTTTTTGAAGAGTTTTTTGGAGTTCAATTTGTTCACTATTTAAGAAAGGTTGACCAATTTTATTTAATAAATATCTAACTTCTTCTAATTGTTGTTTTTGGATAAAATAATCTTGCTCTTTTGCTTCTTGTAGTTCTTGGCAATAACGAAGATATTTATTAATCTGGTGAGTAATTAATCAATTTTTTTTCTTTTCTTTTCGGGACTTGATTTGTGTTTCTAATAATTTTTTTTCATCTTTTATGCTTTTAATTTGGCCTCTTTCCCTTTTGCCAAAATTAGGAAATCATTTCTGGTGAGAAAGACAATTAATTTTTTCAACCAAGAGGGTTAATTCTTGTCCAAATTGAAAAATTTTGGTAATGCTCTCCATTTTTTCTAGTTTTGTCTCTCAATTTTGGTACTGTTGATGAAGTTCTTGGAGTTTGATTTTAGTTTTTTTAAAAGTTTCATTGAGGTTTTTTTTAGTTTGCTCTCGGGCTTCGGTTAAGGAAGAAATTTTGTTTTCTCGTATCTGATTAATTTTATTGGTTATTCTTTCTATATAATACTCTAAGTTTGAAAAATCTTTTCAATCTCTTTTATCAATTTCTCGAACGTAGTCTGAATAAGCACCTAGTTCATTAATATTTATCACCGGCGATTTTTTTAGTTCTTGGTCAATGAAGTCTTTAAAATAGTCTTTGGCTTGATTTAAAAATCTTTTTTCTTGAACACTTAAAATGTTGTCTACTAAACTGCCAGAATCTCGCGAGTCTTTAATATCTTTTTTATGTCCTTCTAGCAAAAGGGGGGTCCAGGTTTTTTGAAAAATTTCAATTATTCCGTCGGCTAAAATACGATTTTTATCTTTATATTCTTGGTATTGAGGGTCTCTTCACTGCTCTATAGAATAGCCCAAATTAATTGCATTTTCTGCTTCACTTTTTTTGATTTGCGCCTCGTATCATGGTTTATATTGACTATTCTCTTTTAAATCATTGGGAAAATAACCTAAATTGTTTGGTAATCCGTCCTGTAAACTCTGCTCTTGAAGATATTTTTCTAAACCAAGATAATTAATTGTGCCATTTTCTTGTAATCAAGGATAATTTTCATTTCAGTTTAAATTAGCAAAAAAACCTTGCTGGTTAACATTATGCTTAGAAAGTAATTGTTGAAGTTTAGAGTCATTTTCATAAATGGAAACCAATTTTTCTTTTAAATACTCTCTGAACGAGTTTTGGTATTTTTCTACTTTTTCAATTATTTCCTTAAATTCTTGGTCAATATTTGCTAATTCTTCTTTAAATTGGTCAATTTTGCCTTGATTTTGGTAATCTGTCATAGTAGAAAATACTTTCCTTTCCAGCAAAGAAATTTTGGCTTCTAATTGATTCTCATTGGCAAATTCGGCTAGTTTGCGAGAAAGAAAATTTTTTTGGTCCATTAGTTCTTGGCTTGCTTGGTCACTAAGTTTATCGTTAAGTTGTTGGAGAAACGAAAAGTATTTTTCTAAACTTTTTTGGCACCAATTTACCCTTTCTTTATATTCATTTTGGTATTTTTTCAGAAATTTTTGACTTTGCTTTTGAACAGCAATTCGGGCTTGTTCCTGGGGAGAAACAGCAAAGCCAGTTTTAATTTTGGTAAAACCATGATAATTATTATCTATTTTTAGTATGCCCTCTTCCTCATCTCGTTGTAAAATATCTTTCAAGTTGGTTAAGTTAAATTGAATTATATCTCCGTAGTTTATTTTTTCTGAGGCAATGATTCTAATTTTTTTGTAATCTTTTAAGCCAATTTTGGCTAAGTCTTCTTGGCACTTAATTAGATAATAGTTGCCTTTCTTTTCGAGATTTTTCACCAAAATTTCTATTAGACCAGGCTGAAAAGGGGTACTTTTTTCTAAATCTTGAAAATCATTTATCAATAGAATTTTGGCTTCGTTAGTTGCAGAAAGAAGGTCATATTTTTTGATTCCACTGATTACAAAAAAATACTTATTTTTGTTTTCTTCAATTATTCCTTTATATTGGTTATCAATATCAGAAAATTGAATTTTCGTAACCTTTTCTCCATTTCAAGCATGAGGGAAAGATAATTCTATTTCTCAATTATTGTTGGCTTCTTCAATTTTGCTAACTGCAAAAAGAAAATCAGTTTTGGCAGAGAAAATAACTAAATGAGAGGAATTAATAATTACCAACTCATTATTATTTGGCTTAAATTCAATTTCATTATTTTGAATATTTTTGATAATAAGTCATTTATTATCTTTCTCACTTAAAAGTTTATAGTAGCCTTTAAGGGTGATTTTATGAATTGTTTGAGAGTTATAAGAACACTCAGAAACTGATAATTCCAACCCTTGATTAGTCGAGTTTTGAGTTAATAATTTAAATTTTATTGTTGTCATTTGCTTTTATTCTTTGGATTTGAGAAATCTCTCTCTCTCTCTCTCTCTCTCTCTCTCTCTCTTGTTATATGGCGGAGTGAGAGGGATTCGAACCCTCGTGCACTTTTAGTGCAGCGTCGTTAGCAGTGAGCTACCTTAGACCGCTCGGTCATCACTCCATAATTAATTTTTTTAATGAATTAACCAAATAATTTAGTCTCCTGAATGTATATTTCATCAATTCGTTCTCAATCAAGACAATAATAAACCAGAGCATTTAAATACTCTTTTTTATAATTAGTTCCGTATTTTTCAGGATTATATTTTCTTAAATAAGCATGCTCTCACATATCAATAGCAATTAAAGGTCGCAAATTAGCCATTCAAGGACTATCTTGATTAGGAGTTTTAATAATTTTCATTTTGTTGTTTTCATCTAAAACCAGCCAAGTTCAATAACTGCCATAAACAATACCATTAATGGTTGGGTCAAGGGCTTGTTTAATTAATTGTTCTTTTAAATCACTCTGAGGGTCTAAACTATCAAAACCACTATCACGAAGTGCTTCTAAAAAAGCTTTGCTAGTATTTATTTTATCTTTTGCTAAATGTCAAAAAAAATAGTTATGATTAATTAAACCACCACCATGAAAACGAATGGCTTCTTTAATTTGTGGAGTAAAAGATAATTGGTCAAGATTTTGCAAAAGACTTCTTAATTCAGGATAGTTATTTTTTATATATTCTCTTTTGTCTTTTTCCAGTTTAGCAAGAGTTAAATTTAAATTAGTTTCATATCCTTTATGATTTCCATTATAATGGTCATTCATAATTTCTTCAGGAATATGGGGCTCTAAGTCTTTGAGTTCATAATCCAAATCTATTCTCTGGTAAATAGTTTCAATTTCTGGTGCTTTTTTTTCCATAATTATTATAATTTTTACTAAATTACTATATTAATAAGGTAGCTTTTTTAGGTAAGTTTTTTTTCGCAACTCATTTCTTAAACAGACAAAAGTTTATATTCTCAACTAAATAAATTAGAAATAATTGAACTAGAAAAGAAATTAAAAGCTTTTATTACTGATTATTTGGCAATAGTTATTGGAGCATTTTTTTGCTTGCGAAATTCTTCTGGAAAATAAAATTTTGTGAAAATTGTGAATAGATATTGACATTAATTTTTAGCATTGTAATTATTCTTGCTCAAAAAAGTAACATCCTTAGTAGATTAATATCTGATGTGAAAAAGAATTTATAGAGAAAAAATTCAAGAACAAACTTTTTGAAAAATCAACCAGATTTCTAAAATTAGTATATAATGAGTAAGAAGTTAGAAGTTATTTTAACAGAGGATATTAAAAACTTAGGGAAAAAATGGGAAGTTAAAAAAGTCAGATTTGGCTATTATTACCATTATCTAAAAGACGAATTAAAAGAAAAAATTTGGCTTTATAATCCCCAAAATCGTCAAATAATGGAAAAAAGAAAACAACAAGAACACTCTGTTTCCTTACTCCGAGAAGAAAAAGCCAAGGAACTTTACGAAAAAATTAACAATTCAACTCTTTCTTTTTCTTTAAAAAAAGACAAAAATGACAAAGTATTTGGTTCCATTCGGGCTGAGGATATTTTAAAAGAGATGAAAAATCAAGGTTTTCACTTAGAAAAGAAGCATCTTTTGGACTTTACTCCTTTAACTAATTTAGGTGATAATTTATTGAAAATCAAATTGAGTGAAAAATTGATAGCCCAAGTAAAAATTATTATAATAGCAGGCGAGTAAAAAGTTATGAATGATATAGAAATAGTTTACGATAAAGAAGTTGAAGTAGTGTGTGAATCAAAAGTTTACAGTTCCACTGCTTCCAACCAAAAAATATACTACTTTTTATTTTTAAATAAAGAGGGAGAAAAAGAGTTAGAGGAAAAAGACATTGCAGTCTTTATTTGAGAAGAAACTTTTATGAAACTTAAACCTGATTATCAGAGTTTGATTGAAGAATTGGTACAAAATAAAAGAACTGCTCGTTTTACTATGAGAGGAACTTACCAACAAGGAAGAGGAGGATATAATACGCCTTCATTCTATGTTAGAAAAATTGAAAATATTGAAGTAATTGATGAAGGGTTTGACGATGGAGAGCAAGTAATTTTTTAGGAAGGGGGAATAAAAAACTAATTAATGACTTCTCAGTTATCACTCTTAAAAGAATTGCATCAAAAATTCGATAAACCACTTACTTTATTAGAATTTGAGGAATTAGTAAGCGAATCAAAAAATTATCCTTTTGAAAGCGAGAAATTTTCAAAAGAAGAAGAGCAAGAAGAGTGGAGTTTAGGAGTTACAGTATTTTTTAAAAAACTTAATGTATACGAAATTTGTATTTCTTTCTGAGATGAACAAAAATTATCACCAACGGAGAAACAATTAGAATATTTAGAAAAATATCAAGCCGACTTTTCCACCGAATTACTGCCTCTTTTTGACGATTTAAAAAAGGGTTCTTCTATTGCTGAAAAATATGAGGAATGAAAACAAAGAGCCATTAAACATAAGCAAATTCTCGATAAACTGCTCCAAAACGAAAAAGATTGTAAAGCAGAGTTCCAAACTATTTATCAACAGGCTAGTAATTCCCAAACTTCTTTGCCTGAACTGAAAAATTTGTATAACCAAATAGGTCAGATTGTCGACAAATATCCCAATTTTAGACCAAGTGAAAAAACCAAGGAGTTATTTTTAGAGATTTTAGGTGAATTTTCTGCTCGAATAGGAGATTTTCGAAAGAATTGACGAGAAAAGGAAAACATTAATCCTACCAATGAAGAACTAGACATTTTAGAGTTTTTGTTGAAAGAATTTTTCTCTTTTTTCTATGAGGAAATTACTGACGAAGAAGAAAAAAAACAAATGAAAAGAGAGTTCGACCAAGAAGTAAATATCATTCACCAAGAAAAAAGAAAAAGAGGTCAAAGCATTTCCAAAGACACTTCTGATGACAGTTCTAACATTAACAAAAAATCCCAAGAAAGTCAAAAATTAAACCAGCAAATAAGTGAATTAGAAAGCAAAGTAAAGCAATTAGAGCAAGAAAAACAGCCAGGTTCCAGTAGTGAATTAGAGAATAAAATTAAAGATTTACAGAGTCAAATAAAAATATTGCAAAATGAATTAGAAAAAACTCAAAAAGGTTCTGATAATAGCAGTAAAATTAGCCAAAATCTTTTTGGGGGAAAATCTTCTGCTCCTGCTGAAAATACTAAAAATGGTAAACAAAAAAATGAATTTCCTTGAAAGATTGTGCTTCCTTTGGTAGGAATAATAGCCTTATTGATAGGAATAATTATTTTTGCGTTTTGACGCAAAAAGAATAAAAATGAATAATTCAACACAAAAAAAATTTGAGTTTGTTTTTCAAGGGAAAAAAATAACTTTTGAAATCGACCAATTAGCCACCAAAAGTGAAAAATCTATTCTTTGTCGCTACGAGAATACTGTGGTTTTGACAGTTTTGTGTCTTAAACAATCTGTTGAAGCTAGTAAACTAAATTTTGTTCCTTTAACTGTCTTTTTTGAAGAGAAATTTTATTCAGTAGGCAAAATCCCTGCTGTTTTTAATAAAAGAGAGGGTAAACCAGATTATAACTCCGTTACTATTGCCCGACTAATTGACCGTTCCATCCGAAGTTTTTTTCCGCTAGGTGGCCAATATGAAATTCAAATTACTAATAGTGTTTTGGCTTTTGACCCTGCTGCTGACCCACGATTAGTAGCTTGTTGAAACTCAATTTTAGTTTGTTATTTATCTTCTCATTTGTCCTCTTTTAACCAACCCTTAGCAACAGTAGTGATAAGCAAAAACCAAGAAGAGTTTATTTGTAATCCTAGTATTGCCCAACTAGATGAATCTCCTTTTGAATTAATTATTACAACCACTAAGGAAAATATTGTAATGCTCGAATTAGGAGCCGAAGAAATTGCTGAAAAAGAGCTTGAAAAAGCAGTTATTTTCGCCCAAAAACAAAATCAACAACTTTTGCAATTTTTTCAACAAATCGCGAGTTCTTTAAACATCTCAAAAAATTCTTTTTTAACACCAAAAAAATCAATTGACAAAAACTGGCAAGAAAAAATAAAAGAAAAGTTAGAAAAAATCTTAACTACTAAGGATAATTGACTTAGCAAAGAAAAAAAACTCGAAGAAACTCTTGCAAGAGTAAAAAAAGAAAATATCGAGCAAGACGCTAATGTTCGAGAAGAAGAAATTGAGCAAATTTGGGACCTAACTCTCCAAAATTGAATGCAAGAAAATTTTTGCCACACTCAGCAGCGAATTGATGGGCGTAAAAAAGAAGAAATTCGCCCGCTAAATATACAAATTAACTATCTTCCTAATGTTCACAGTAGTGCTTTATTTCAAAGAGGGGAAACTCAGGTTCTTTCAGTAGTGACATTGGGAAAAACTAGTGAGCGACAGTTAATTGATAATATTTTTGTCCACACTCATAAACATTTTATTCACCATTATAATTTCCCGGCTTTTGCGGTGAACGAAATTGAGAAATTTAAGTCTATTTCTCGGCGAGAAATTGGACATGGGCAATTAGTCGAAAAAACTTTCCCTCCTTTATTACCATCGGTTGATACTTTTCCTTATACTATTCGAGTAGTTTCAGAGGTACTAGGTTCCGATGGTTCCTCTTCCCAAGCTTCAATTTGTGCTACTTCTTTGGCCTTGATGACAGCTGGTGTCCCTCTGCAAAGGTCAGTGGCTGGAATTGCCTTAGGATTACTAGAAGGAGAAATTTTAGTTGATATCAATGGTCTGGAAGACAAACTCGGAGAAATGGATTACAAAATTGCTGGTACGGAGAAAGGTATTTGTTCCTTACAGTTAGATGTAAAAAATCAAGGAATTTCCTTTCTCACTTTCCAAAAATCTTTGCAAGAAGGCAAAAAAGCCCGAACTTATTTGCTCCAAGAAATGAGCAATTTTTTGCCGAAAACTCATCTGCAATTGCCTCCCCAAGCTATTAAATTTAAAAAAATTTTTGTTGGCACTGAGCGTTTTGGATTAGTCGTTGGTAGCCAAGGAAAAAACATTAACCGTTTAATTCAAGAAACCGGAGTAGAGATAGACTTGCAGCAATCTAGTGGCTTTATTCTCCTTTATCATCATGACGAACAACAATTAACTAGGGCTATTCGTTTTATTGAAAATCAAATAAAAAAGTAGAAGTCTCTAAACAATTAAAAATTATGGATAAAAATTGGTAACAGAAAGAGTTAAAAAAATTGAATTACCCTTATTACCAAAGCAAAAGGATATTAATTTTTAGAGTTAATGGACATAAAAATTTGATTATTTTTCCTTTGCTTGGCTCAGATGCTAAAAATTTATTTTGGGGAATATTGAACTTGTTGGATTTGTGCTATTTGTTGTAATTGATTTTGTAAAATAGTTACTTGTTCTTCCAGGCTCCTAATTTCTTCATTTTTTTTATCAATGATTATGTTTTTCTCTTCTAGGACTCTCATTTGTTCTATTATAGTGTTTACTTTTTCTTCTTCCGAAAGTGATTTTATTCAATCAAAATTTTCCTGTTGAGAAACTTCTTTTCCTTTGCCCTTATTTGAGGAACTTGAAGTTTCTTCTGGAACATTACTCAAAGAAAAATTCATTGCTTCAAGCAACTCAATATTTTCATCTAATCCTTGTTTATTCCTTTGATAAACACTTGTTAAAAGGGGATGCTTTTCTTCTTGAAAAAGTTTTAAGGTTGATATTAATTCTTGCATTTTTTCTTTTTTTTCATTAATTCCAATTATTTTGGCTATTTCTTTTATTTCTCCTAAAAGAAATGAATAATAAAGACTAAAAAAACTTTGTAGAGTTTCCTTTTCGTTGCCTTCAATTTCTTCTACAGAATTTAATTCCTCTATTTTATCAGCAATACTAGTCTCATAATTGATGTTTTCTGTAAAATAACTAGTGAACTCATCATTATCTTTGCACAAAGCAGTTTGCACATTTCTAAAAAGTTGGTCTAATTGTGATTTAGTTTCTTCTAAATCTAAATGATAAGTAAATTTATTTTTTTCGTAATTTTCTACAAGTTTCAAAACTTCTAAAAATTTTTCTTTATTAAGTATCTTCATAATACTCTTTTTTAAGTAAATAGTATTAAAATTATAAAAAAGAAATTATATGGCTAATTATATTTTCGAATGAATTTTCTTTGCTAACAGCAGTAATGAAAACAAAATTGAAATAACTTTTGGCAATTTACAAGAGGAGTGAAAATATGACTATTTGAAAGAGGCAAAAGGAAAAAAAATCAATGCCTTTGTTATAAAAGGAGAAAAAGCCACTAAATTAAATAAAGAAATATCACGACAAGCATTAGAAGATTTCCAAAAGTTCCTATCTAATTTTATGGGAAGCACTCTTATCATTAAAGGAGCTAAAAAAGAACCAACAATTGTTCCTGTTTCTGAAGAAAAAGTTAATTTTATATTTGAAAGCGAAGATTTTGAGAGCGTTATAATTACCAAAGGAGAAGACGAAAAGAAAATCCTTCGTGATTTGGAAAAAGAGTCCGAGCAAGAAAAACCAAAGGAATCTAGTTCCAAAGAAAAAACTCAGCAAGAACAAGAAGTCCCCCCAACTAGTAATGAAAAAATGAGCCAATGGAAAATTTTTCTTTGAATTAGCGGAATAATTATTTTTCTATTATTAGCCAGTATGTTTCTTTATTTTTGGTGAAAAAAGGAAAGAGCCAAAAAGTAATCTATGAAAACCAATAAACAAAAAAAAGGAATCAGTTGACCAGCAGATTTATGTTTAGAAGGAAACGACCAATTTCGTGGTTGATTTAATTCTTCACTTATTATTTCTACTATTTTAACTAATAATCCTCCTTATAGGCAAGTAGTATCTCATGGATTTGTGGTGGACGAAGCCGGAAGGAAAATGTCAAAATCATTAGGGAATGTTGTCGAACCTGATGAAATTATTGAAAAATTTGGGATTGATACTATTCGTTTGTGAGTAGCCAGTACAGACTTTGCCAAAGAAGTAAAAATTGGCATTCCTTTATTACAAGAAGTTCAAGGTAACTACCAAAAAATTCGCAATACTTGTCGCTTCCTTTTGGCTAATCTTGCCACTTTAACTGGCGAAGAACAGTTAGTTAAAGAATTAGAACCAGTAGACGAATGAGTTTTGGCAAAGCTAGACAGACTAACGAATTATAGCCAAGAAAATTACGAAAAATTCAATTTTAATTTAATCTATAAAACTCTTTTACATTTTTGTATCAATGATTTAAGTTCTTTTTATTTTGAAATTAGTAAAGATAGTTTATATTGTGATAGTTTAGAAAGCCTAAGGAGGAAGCAAATTATTACAGTTCTATATTATCTTTTAGGTGGATTATTGAAAATTATCACTCCTTTGTTGCCTTTTCTGGCAGAGGAAGTATATGAAAACATTCCTTTTAATTTTGGTTATGCCCGAAAGGAAAGTGTAATGTTTTTGCCTGATTTCCAGTTTTTATCCACCATTAATGAGCAAAATTTAAAATTAATGGAGGGTTTTTTTTTATTACGCCAAGAAATTTTTTCAGCCCTGGAAAAAGCCAGGCGAAGTAAAATAATTCATACTAATTCCCAAGCCCAAGTTTTAGTTATCCCAAAAAAGGAAATAAAAATTTCTCAATTTTCTTTACTTAATCTGGCTCGTTTGCTGTTGATTGCCCAAATAGAATTTGCCGAGAAAACTCCCCAAACTGATTTCTATGAAGAACAAAAATATTTAATAAAGGTAGTAAAAACTTCGGTTGCTCGTTGTATTCGTTGCTGAAATTATGAAGAATTAAAAGAAGAATCTTGCTCTCGTTGCTGAAAAGTGCTTAATCAAATTTAAAATCACCCCTGGCTAAATAAGACCTAAAATTAGCCGCCTTATTAGCAGGAATTCAATCAAAAGCATCAAATCTTTTGCCATTTAAGATTTTAACTAAACAAGCATCACAGAGATATTTATGCTGATTACTTTCTTTTTGGGTTCAATAGCCTCAATTGTTTTTTTGGCTGTATTGTTTTTTTTTTGTATATCATTTTTTTGTTTTTTCTTTTTTTGCTTATCTTTGAATGGTGAAAGCATAATAAAAACCTTAGCATAGACAAAAAGCATGATATCGCTGGAGTAGGAGAAGCTATTTTAACTTTTTCTAGTTTCCTAGTATTTTTTTTAGCTTTTTTTTCTTTTAGTTCTTTAAGCGGGTGAAAACATAGTTGACAGAAAAAAATAATAAAACAAAAGAAAAACAAAAGAAAATGGATACCAAATATAATCCTCTTCTTCGTATTCTTGTTGTTATTCATTTTTTTGATAAAATTGTAAAATAAATTTACATGGAACCATTAGGATATCTTTTTTATTTTCTTATTTTTTTTCCTTTATGAGTTATTTTACTTGTTTTCTCTCTAGTATACAAAATCTATCATATTCAACAACAGATTAAAAAGCACAAAAAAGCAGCCGTTTTTTGATGAGACTGGTTAATGATTAGTTATCTTTTACTTATGCTTGCTTGTGTTATCTTATATTTGAATCGTTGTGACAAGTTAATTTCGATTATTGTTATACCCATATTTACTTTTTCTTTATTTTTGCTAATTAGTAGATTTTTTTATCCCCAAAAATCTTCATGAGCAGATTGATTACTAGTTTTTCCTACTTTGCTTGCTTCTACTTTAGTTTTTCTTCATTTAATTATTATTTTTTATTATTAAACTAAAAAATGTTGAG
Organism: endosymbiont GvMRE of Glomus versiforme; assembly: GCF_003546845.1. Lineage (NCBI taxonomy): Bacteria > Bacillati > Mycoplasmatota > Mollicutes > Mycoplasmatales > endosymbiont GvMRE of Glomus versiforme. Next base: position 119,662 of record NZ_NWVA01000002.1, read on the forward strand.
TAAATAGTTAACCAACAGAGAAGACTCAGCGGGCAAAGGTTAAGAAACGAGAGGCAAGCCAGCGAAGGTTGAATTAGTTCAAGCAGTTTAGAAAGAAAAAACAGGCTCCAAAGAGAATTAAATGAAAAAAAGCAAGAGTTAGAAGAACAGATAAGGAGAAGTGAAGATAGAAAAGATGCTTCTCGGCAACAAATGGAGGCTTATATTCAGCAAAGGTTAAATAATAATTTTTCTAGGAGAGATTAATAATTCCTAATTTTTTACAAAAAAATTTAAAATAATAAGCATTATGATAAATAATAATAATACTAATAAAGGATTAGAAAAATTAAAAAGTCATCATAATATTAGCACTACCTTGCTTCACTCATTACGGAATAGAACTGATTTTCAAATATGTGTATAGGTGTTTGTCTTCATGATGAAGGAAATGGATATAAGTTATATAGCCAGCAATAAAGAAACTCCTATAAGTGTGAAAGACTAAAGGCGAAAAAGTGGTAAAACCAATATTTCCTTTAAAGTGTTTTTTGTCTTTTATTCAGGTTTAATCAGCAATCTACAAAAGAATGTTTTTAGTTATTTCATTTTACTTCAACTAATCTCAGTTCCTTTTCTTGAAAAAATTGAAGTTTAAAGGTTAAGCAAATATGTTCTTTGTTCTGTCAAAACTGGGGATTTTTTTCAGGTCATTCAATAACATTTAAATTGTTAATGGTTAATTCCTCAAAAACAGAAAGATTATCCTGGGAAGTTAAACGAAAAAAATCAAAATGATTTAAATAATAGTTATTCCTTATTTTGTATTGCTGTAAAATGGTAAAAGTGGGTGAATTTACTGTTTGCTTGATTCCTAGTTTTTTAGCGATTATTTGGGTGAAAGTGGTTTTGCCTGTTCCCAATTCTCCTTGCAAAAGTAAAAAGATATCAGGTTGAAGGTAAGGCAAAATAAAGTCTGCTAGGTTTTCCAAATCAGTCAAGTTTTTTATGACAAAAGATTGATTTGGGAGCATAAAAGTAAAATTATTTCTTTTTCTTAAATAACTTAACTAATATAAACACAAGTCCAAAAAGAATTAAGGCAACACTAATTCCTACGCAAAATTCTTGTCATTTTCATTGATTTTTATCCTCTTTTTCGAAGTTCAAGTTATTTTTCGCTTTACTAAGTCTAGCGCCACAGCCTCGGCAATATTTATCAGTGGAAATAACTTCTTTGATTCCATGATTAGGACAATATCTTCTTACATATTCAGGGTCTTTTTTGGTTGTTTCATTATTTTCTTGACTAAAGACCTCAGCAATTTTTTCGTGTAATTTCCGAATTCTTTCATGCTCTTTTATTATCCTGTCGTGTTCCTCCATTATTCGAGCATGTTCTTTCAATGCTTTTTTTTGTTCTTTTAGACTTTTATTACTCTCACACTTTTCTCACAACTTTTTCTTTAATTCTTCATTATTAATGGTATAATTTTCTACTTCTCCCCATAATTCTCAACCTTGTTTCTTGCTATTAGGAGAATAAGAATAATCTTTATCAGATTTAAATTTATGAATTATTTCCTTTATTTCTCTAATTACTTCGGAATCGCCCTGGTAACAAAATCAATCAATTTTTCCGTTCTTTTCATAGTCATAACCAATTACACTTCCGTCTGGATAACGGGTTCATGAATTACCTTTTATAGTTTCTGTCATAATTTTTTATATATATAATATAATTTTAAGTGAACTACTCGCCACTTGGAGAAGTGGGAGCTTCTAAAAAGAATCAACAGACCTCACCTATTTCTAGGTCGTGTTCCTGTTTCACGAAGTCCGCTCCGAACTCCGAGATGCCTACACATCTATATTATAATTTTGCCAATTCATTCCCAGTTATAGAACAAGGGGACTTCTTGGCAAGGTTGGGTTAAAATTGCGAGAAATTAAAAATTACCTCTTTGTTTTTTTAACTTTTTCAAGACTGCAATTCTTTCTTCTAATGGTGGATGGGTGCGAAAAAGTTCTAAAAGTCAATCACTTCTTTTTTTGCCAGTGCTAATTTTTAAGAGAGAAATAGAATTAGGCTCTTTTTGGTAATCATTAGTTTGTTTTTTAGTCTCTTCAAAATCTAAATCATCTTCTGGGGTTTTTTCTTCCGGCAAAAAATCATCCAAGGATTCTTCTTGTTTTTCTAAGGATAACAATTTTTTCAGAGTAGCAATCATTCGGTCTGTGCCCACAATTTCAGCTCCTTTACGGTCGGCTTTTAATTCTCTTTTGCGGGTAACTCAACAAACAATTATCAAGGCTATAATTCGCAAAATAGTAGTGACTATAATGTAAAGAACAAAAGCAAAAATAAATCGGACAATTTGACTACCAAAACTTTCCTCCTCGTCTCGGCGACGGGGAGCCGCTGCCAACACAAAAACAAGAGAACTTAAAACAATAATCACTAAATCACAAATTCCTTGAACTAACAAAATAAATCTTAAATCTTTGTGAATTAAATGAGAAACTTCGTGGGCTAAAACTCCTTTAATTTCATCATCAGTAAAATTTTTGATTAAACCGGTAGAAATGGCAATTAAACTATCTCCGGGACGACCAGTAGCAAAAGCGTTAATTTCCCGTGAAGGATAAATTCCTATTTCCGGCATGGGCGCTTCATAATGGCGACAAATTGCTTTAATAGTACGAACAATTTCTGCCAATTTTGGGTATCGTGCTAGGTCTTTTCGGTTATCAATTCTTTTTACTCCTTTAAACCAAATAGCAATACTTTTAGCCCAAAAATAAGTAATCAAAGGACCAAGCAAAAGTAGGAAAATAAAGAGAAAAACAATAAGAATTATTAAAGCAGGGTGGAGCATATAAATAAATTTTAAAGAGTTTTAGATTTTTTCTTATTATAAGTTAGTTTCGTTCAAATTATTAAAAAAGAAAAGAGCAAAACAATAAGAAAAGCAAGCGGTAATCAAAGAAAAAATAACAAAGAATTTTTTTTAACAAGTCATTGGAAAATTGGGTAAGGATATTTTTTCAGGTAAAGACCTAATTTGTTTCCGTCACCAAAATTAAATCGGGAAAGAAAGTAAACATAAATAAAGTAAAAAACAGGCCAAATAAAAGAACATAAGATACTTCTGGCTAGATTTTTTTTCAAAATATCTATTCTGGCTCATGCATAAAAGCAATAAATAGTTAAAGGAGGGGCAACTAAGTGCCAAAGAATTGAATTTAAGTTTAAAAGAAAAGAAGGATGTTTTCGTCCCAAAGCACCAAAAAATAAATTAAAGAGGCAAAACAAAAAAGTAATTAAATTAAAAATAACTGACAAAAAAGGAATGAACTGGGATAACCACGAAGAAGTCTTTTTTTTTTCTTCCCGAACTATTATAATTGCTGCTAGAAGGGCCAAGATAGAAGAATGAACCGACCACCAAGTAAAAAAACGAAGTAAATGAAAAGACAAATGAAAAGGCAGATTATTTTGAGTTTTAAAAAAAGCTACTAAAATTCCTAACAAGTGGAACAAAAAAGTTAAACCAATTATAATTCTTTTTTTCGAGCAGGCAAACATTCTATAATAAGTTTTGAAAAAAACTTAACAATGGCGAGAGAAATTTAAATACTTTTATGGTTAATCATTTTCCGGCTTCGTTTTACATCACTACTACTTAAAAAAGCAACCTTTCGAGAATTTTTTCTTTGCCGACTAGTTTTATTGCCAAACAAATGAGAAGTATTGGATTTCCCTCTTTTTAATTTGCCATTAGCAGTTTTTTTAGCAAATCTTTTAGAGAAGGATTTTCTTGATTTGAACTTTATCGTCGACATATATTAATGTTTTTATAGTTGTTTTTCTTTTATCTATATGGAAAGTGAAAAAAAATCAATGAAAAAGTATAAATCGAGCAGCAAGGTCTACGAAACTCTGGTGAATTCCAGAGAAGAAAAACCGATAACCTTTGTTAACTTTCCGAGCCTCCTTTTAGAGAGATTTCATTTTCATCGGTAATTTTGCCAACCAAACTTTCCAAAATATCTTCCAGGGTAATAATACCAATGAATTTTTTTTGTTTATCAACCACAATAATTAAATGTTGACAAGTTTTTTGACAAGTCTCAAAAGCAGTATTTAGTTTAGCATTTATCTCAAGATAATTAATTTTTTTTTCAATAAACTCGTGTCAATCATCTTGTTTGTCTTTCATTTTTAAACTAAGTGTTTTAAAATTTAAGATGCCGACTAATGTTCTTTTTTCGGAAAGGACAGGATAGCGAGTATAATGATATTTATAATAAACTTGCTGAATTTCCTTAAAAGTCATTTCTGTAGAAAGTAAAATTACTTTTTTGCGGAGTCTAAAGTGCTTTTCAATAGTTACCTCATCGAAATTAAAAGCGGCTCTTAATAAACGAACTTCTTGGGGTTCGAGAACATTTTCCGCTTCTAAATTTCCTATTAAGCGAATAAGATCCTGTTCTCTATAAGGAGAAAGTTTTTTTTCTTTGATTATCCAACGCAAAGGTCAAGCCATTACTCGGGTAATTAAATTAGCAGAATTAAGAAAAAAAGGATTAAGTATTCGGCGCTTGGCAAATTCTTTTTCAGCGAGATAACGTACAAATATTTCGGTGAAAATAACTAAAAAAAGGATGGTAAATATTTCAATAATTAAATTTCATGCTTCCTTTTCATTAAGAGGAATAATAGGTTTTCCAAAAAAGCCAGCAAAAATAATTCGCGAAATGGCAACATTTAAAAGCACCGATAAGACTGAAGCTCCTACAAAAAGGAAATAGTTATTTTTAATAACGTAAATAAGTTTTTTGACTTTTTTTTTCCTTCGGTTAACTTTCGATAAATCAATTTTAGAAATATCAATATCGGAATATAAAGAAGAAATAAAGTTAAAAAATCCAGTTAAAATTAATAAAAAAACAACAACTACAATACTTGCGACACTGGTTAATACTTCTGTCTGTTTTTCTGTTAGTAATTGAATTTGCGGCATTATTTGATTTTTTGAATAATCTTTTCTAAATCACTAATTTTCTTTAGTCCTTGGTCCAGCAAGAGGGTTATCTTAGGCAAGCGGGCAAATTTTTTTGATTTTGCGAGATGCTTTTTAATGAGCGGCAAGTAATTTTTACTAATAATATTAAGAAATTTTTGGTCTTCTTCATTGGCAAAAACTAAGTAAACTTTTAAGTTTTCGGCTTTAGTGCTTAAAGAACAATAACTAATGGAAAAAAGTGGCAGTTCTTTTTGATGAATTAATTTTTGAGAAATGAAAGCAATTTCTCGGGCATATGCACTTTCTAATCTGGCATGGTGAAAATTGGTTTTAACTAACATCTTCTTCCTCCCAACGATAACTAATAATTTGGTCTTTTTCTTGAAAGTCATCAAATCCTTCTAATACTATTCCACATTCTTGACCTTTCCTCGCTTCACTGGTTTTTTCTTTTTCCACTTGTAAACTTTTAATCTTTCCAGAAAAAATTTTTTGCCCTTGGCGAGAAACATGAACTAAATTATTGCGTTCAATTATTCTGTCGGTTACTTGGCAACCGGCAATATTGCCGACTTTGGAGAAATAGATTATTTTTGTGACTTCGGCTGTTCCTAAAATTTTTTCTACCTGCTTTTTTTCTTTGGTTCTTTTGATTAATTTCTCAAGTTTTTCTTCTACTTCGTAAATGATATCGCTCTGGAACCATTTGAGTTCGTTTTCCTTGAATCTTTGACGAATTTCTTTGCTTAATTTTAAGTTAAAGATGAGCAAATAACTCCGGGTGATTTTCGCTAAGTTAAGTAATTGGTCAGGGATGTTTCCAACTGAACTAGCAATGATTTGAAAAGATAAATCATTAATGGCTTTATTTTCAACTAGGTCAGTAAGCACTTCCAAAGAAGCTTGGGTATCGGCAATCACTAATAAATTGATAACTTTTTGTTTCTCAACTTCGGGGTTTAGCCAAGTAGTTGATTGACTAACCAAATCAATTTCACTTCTTTCTTTTTGGTAATCAGTTAATAATTTACTGATTTTTTTACCTAATTTGTCATCAGAAATAGTTAAAAATTTTTCTCCAACTTCGGCCAGAAAGTCCAAACCAATTACTTGCACCGGGTCGCCAGGAAAGGCTTGGTTAAGGTTTTTTTTTTGAAAATCAGTCATTCTTTTAATTTTTCCTATTTTTCCATTAGTGAGAAGTAAATCTTTTTCTCGCAAAGTGCCATTTTGGACTAGAAGGAGAGCAATTTTCCCTAATTTTGAACTTAATTTACTGTCAATAACCAGACCGCAAGCCGGTAATTGGGGATTGGCTTTTCATTGGCCAATCTCACTTATTGAAAGAATATTTTCGCAAAGTTGGTCGGCATCTTTTTTTTCGCGGACACTGCCAGAAATTCATTCTATTGGAGTTAAACCATACTCCTGCACCTGTGACTTTAATTTAGTTAAATTAGTTTCGTTATCCGTTTCAGAAGGTTTTTTATGATTAAAAAAAACAATTACTGGCAATTGGTATTCGTGAAGATAATTAATGATTTCTTTGGTTTGAGACATTATGCCATTTTTGGCATCAATTACTAATACCACCAAATCAGTTAAGGAAATTCCTCGTTGACGCATTTTAATAAAGTCACTATGCCCTGGGGTATCACAAAAAGTTATTTTCTTTTCTTGAAAAGTTACTTGATAAATGCTGATTTTTTGGGTAATGCCGCCTTTTTCTTCTTTTTGAACTTGACTTCCCCGAATAGTATCTAAAAGAGTAGTTTTGCCGTGGTCAATGTGTCCCATTATGCTAACTACTGGTGGACGAGAAACTAAATTTTCTTGTTGGTTAATTTGGTGAAAATACTCTTCAATAATTGAATCAAAAGAAGAATTTTTTTGCTTCACAACTTTTATTCCGTGACTTTGGCAATAATTTTCAATTAGTTGCGGTGAGAGATTTTGTTCTTGGTTAACAATTATTCCTTTATCCCAAAAGAAGGTGATAATTTGTTTAACAGGAACTTGAAAAATTTGGCTTAAATCAGTTAATTTCAAATTGCCAGCATAAAAAAAGGTTTTATCTTTTATTTCTTGCCAATTTTTGGCAGATAATTTATTTTTCAGTAATTCCAATAATAATTGATTATTGTCCTGGGTCATATTGATGTTTTTCTGGATAAGTTTTGGTTCTTTCTTGTCAATCTCTTTTATCAGGTGTTCAAAGAATAACAACATTTTTTTCCTTTATTTCTTCGGGAGTTTGAATAAGAATTTTGATTTTTAGATAATCTTCAATTAGTTGAATTATTTTGCCTTCTAAAGACAAACTTAAACTTTTTTGTTCTGGTGAAACAACAACTATTAATTCTTTTTTTTCTTGCAATTTGCAAAGATAAAGAACATTTGTTGGTAAAAGAAGCTCGGCAATTAACTCGTTTTTATTTTCTTTTCACTCCGCAAATTCAATTCTTTCTTTTTCCATTTCCTTTTTAATAATCCTAACTCTTTCTCCTCCTTTTCCAATGCAAGTGCCTTTCACATTAATGTGTGGATCCTTACCAGACACAATTATCTTACTAATTGCTCCTGGCTGACGTAAAATGTCTCGAATAATTATTTCTCTTTTATTGATTTCGAAAATTTCAATTTCTAATAGTTTGCGCAGAAATTCTTCATCACGGCAAACGAGATTGACAGCATATTCACCCTCCTTTTTCACTTCCTTAATTAAAAATCTTCTTTGCTGTCCTATGTTAGGAGCTTTCTGGGATAGTCACTCATCTTTGTTTCAGTAACCAATTCCTTTTCCTCCCAGTAAACTTACCAAGCAATAGCGAGGATAAACTTCGTGAACTGTTCCTTCCACAATTTTTCCTTGCAAAGGTAAAAATTCTTCATACCATTTCTTTTGCTGGCTTTTTTGCAAGCAAAGGCGAAACTGAGGCAAGATTTCTTCATAAGTAGTTATTTTTTTCAAATCTAATGGTAAAAGCAAGCAGTTTTCTTGAATTTGGGCTTTTTCTTCTTGAAGCAATTCATTTCGGGAAGTGATTTCTTGGTTTGGGTCATTAACTTTCTCCACAATTCGATAAACTTGATAAGCCAAAAACTGTTTTTCTTCCGCATCAAAAGTTACCCGTAACTCTTTTGGGTCGTTAACTTTTTGCTGATAAATTTCTTGAATGGCAGAAATAAACAACTCAATAACTCGGCTTTCTGCAATTTTTTCTCTTTCTGCCAAACTTTTGATTAGTTGATAAGTAGTATTAATATGCATTATAAATAAATTTTATTTTTGGCACGCCTAGAGGGATTCGAACCCCCGATCTTCTGATCCGAAGTCAGATGCTCTGTCCACTGAGCCATAGGCGTAAACTTAAAAATGCCAACGAAACAAAGATTTTTCATTATTATTATATTTTTACTAACTCTATAAATTTAAATAAAGAAAAAGTAATAGCATCCAACAAAGAAATCAAATCCTTATTAGCAAAATTCCTTTTACGGCATTAGATGAACACTCATTATATCTCAATTTAGACCTTAGATTTGGTTGTCCCTTAAAAGAAGTAGATCAGTTTCCAAAGACCTAGTTTTTTAACCCGAGCAGACCAAGGAATTATAAAAAAATGAAAAATTCATTGAATTATTGAATAAGAAAAATTTAAAAGGAGATGCTTTGAAAATTGTTTAGAATACTTATAAAAAAATAAGTTATTAGAAACTATATTAAATGTATATACCTTGAAACTGGCTAAAAAGTCACCTTATTTTTCCTGAAAATGCTCAACCGCAAAAAATTGCTGAAAAATTGGCTGAATTAGGGCTAGAAACTGAAATAGTAGAAAAAAATTGACAATTCACTCCTTTACCAAATCGCTTAGACCTTTTTTCTTGATGGGGAATTGCCCAAGAAATAAGTATTTTATTAAATTATCCTTTAAATTTACCATTAACAAGCCAAAAAAAACTAAATAATTCAACTAAGCAAGAAACAAGTTGAGGTAAAATCACTATCAATACTTCTCATTGTTCCCAAATTAAACTGGCTTTAATTCAAAATGTCAAAATTAACCCTTCACCACAACGAATAAAAGATTATTTGGCTAGTAATGGCATTGTCCCAATCAATAATGTCATTGACATTGCTAATTTGGTAATGCTTGAAATCGGTCAGCCTTTACATATTTATGATTATAACCAACTGGCCAGCAAGGAAATTACTGTTCGGCAAGCCCTTGAAAGAGAAAAAATAACCATTCTTTTAGGAAAAACCTTTTCCCTAAGCGTGGAAGATATGGTAATTTCTGCTGGTCAAGAAATAATAAGTTTAGCGGGAATTAGTGGAAGCCAAGCCACAGCAGTAAATAACCAAACTGTTAATATTTTAATTGAAAGTGCTTGCTTTGTTCCTTATGTTATCAAAAAAACCAGTCAGCGTTTAGCAATTTCTACCCAAGCCAGCCAATATTTTAGTAAAAAACATAATTTACCCTTTGGCAACTATGCTTTGGGTCGAGCAATTGAGTTAATTAAAGAAATTTGTCCAGAAGGAAAAGAGCAAATAATTAGTTGAACAAAAGAAGAAAAGCAGAAAAATAAAAAAATTATTACTATTAACCAAGAATTTATTGAAAAAAAGTTAGGAATGAAATTAGACTCAGAAAAGTTAGAAGAAATTTTAAATCGCTTACGCTTTCCTTTCAAAAAAGATAAATAAAATTTAAGTAAAAAAAGTCATTTTATTTTTAATTACTTTAAGTAAATTCTACTAATTTTAGTAAAAATTAAGGTGATTTTCATCATTTTTCAAATTCTTTATATTCAGAAGAGTTAACAATTATTTCTTTAATTTCTTTGGTCAATTGAGTGTGTTCTTTTACTCATTCAGGGTATTTTGGCTTGGTTAATTTAAGAGGGTCGGTGGGGTCATTTCTTTCTCCTTCTCCGCTGCTTTCGCATTGGCTTAATATCATGCCTCTTTCACCCATTTTTCAATCGTCCATATTTATTACTTCTTGAACCGCATGGGCTAATTCGTGAGCAATAGTATCAATTAAACTATCAAAATCTATAATTAAAGAGTGGATGTTAGTTACTTCGCCTTTGGAATTTCTTTCAATCTTAAAGATAAATTTATCCATACTGCCATTTTTTCCATTATTCAGCAAATACATTTGGTTAAGTTTGATTATTATTGGTAAGCGAGTTATTTTTTTACCGTCTGGCGTAAGTGGAATATCTTTATCGTCTTCCGGAGCTCCGCAATTACCCATTTCGGATACTTTTCCGGAAGCTCAGTTAGGTTCAATATAAAACTTTCCAAAACCTTTAAAATCGACTTCGGGTCGGGATAGTCCTTTTTTGGTTAAAAAGCGGTGAAAGAAAGTTTTAATAAAATCATTAAAGCGAGCATTAACTCCTTGGTCTTGGTCTAACTTAAAAGTCATTGATTCTCAGTTTTTTTGGATTTCATGTAATTTTACGTTATCAGCAGTTTCTTTTTCTATTTTATTTCAATATTCACCGATTTTAATTTTAATGTCGTAAAACTCCTTTCACGCTTGCTGAAATTCTTTTTCTAGTTTTTCAGTTTTTTCGTTTTTTTGTTCCCAATTAGGAATTTTTGGTGGTTCATCACGAGGGATGCTACCTTCGCCTTCTTTTAGCGTATTATTAAGAAGTTTATTATAATATTCCTTATTATATTGAGTTTCCTGCTTTAATTGTTGGATTACCTTTTCAAAATTCTTAATTTGCGTGTTATTTTGCTCGGTTGAATGATTTTTCTTTCAATGGCGATAAATGAGATAACCGCCACCAACTAAACCTGCTAACAACAAAATACTAATTATTCACTTATTAAAGATTTTTTTCATATTAAATTTTTATTAACTTTTTTCAGCATTCTTGATATTTTTGATTGAGAAATTGACTTAATTCCTGTTCCTGGCAAGAAAAGCGAAATTGCTCTCTGCTGTCTCTTTCCCTAACTGTTATTGTTTCATCATTTAGAGTTTGGTCGTCTACTGTTAAACAGTAATAAGTGCCAATGGCATCTTGATAATGGTAACTTTTGCCAATGCTATCAGTTTCTTCATAAATTACGGAAAAATTAATTTCGGTTAATAATTTTTGGTAAATTTGCTGGGCTTTTTCCCGCAATGATTTTTTTCAAGGAATAACTGCCACAAAATAAGGGGCTAAAAGAGGATGTAATTTTAATACTTCTCTTTTTTTTTCTCCTTTGGAATTTTTTACGGTTTCTTCTTGGTAAGCATCTTCCAAAATGGCTAACATTAATCTTTCAACACCAAAAGATATTTCAATTACATGAGGAGTTGTTCCTTCTACTTTTAATTTCTCTCCTGATTTTTCGCTATGATTTTTTAAGTCGTAATCTCCACGGTCGCTAATACTGCATAATTCCCCTTCACCAAAATGATATTGAAAATATAAGTCTGTGGTTTTTTTAGCGTAATGCGGTAATTCTTCTTGGCTAAGTGCTTTTTTTTGGGCTTTTTTTTTATCATTGACAAGCAAACTAGTTAAGAAACTTCAGGCTTTTTGGTTTCAGTATTCTCATCATTTTTCTTTTTCTTCAAGAGAGCAAAAAAATTCTAACTCCATTTGTTCGAATTCTCGAGTGCGAAAAATGCCATGGTGGAGGGTAATTTCATTGCGAAAACTTTTCCCAATTTGTCCCACCCCAAAAGGTAATTTTTTTCGAATGCTTCTTTGAATTGCTGAAAAATTAATAAATATTCCTTGGCAAGTTTCTGGGCGAAGGTAAACAATATTTTCCTTTTTTTGATTAGTTATTTGTAAGTCACTACTTAAAAGCAAATTAAATTGTCGTGGGTTGGTGAATTCATTTTTGTCGCAGGAAGGACAATTTTGCTTAACAATATATTCGCTCTTGTTCTCTAAGGCTAGAAAATCATTAAATTCTTTAACAGAAACTAAATTATCTAAACGATATCTCTTTTTACATTTGTTGCATTCTACAAGCCAATCATGAAATTCTTTTAAATGTCCTGAGGCTTCTAATACTCGTGGGTGAGTAAGAATTGAACTGTCTAAACTTATGTTATAAGGCTGAGAAGTGATAAAATATTTTCACCATAAATCCTTTAATTTTCTTTTCAATTCAGCACTGTTTGGTCCGCAATCCCAAGACTTCGCTAGCCCTTGGTAAATTTCTGCATTAGGGAAGAAAAAACCATAATTTTTAAGATAACTAGTAATGTCTTTGGCTTTATTCATTTCCTTATAAATAAATTTTTAAGTCTTTTTTTGTACTGTTTTTCTTTCGCATTTGATTGAAATCTCCAAATTTGTCACTATGAGTTAAAATACTTATATGAATATAAAACCAGGAAATTTAGATTTAGAGAAAATTGAAGGTGAAATCAAAAAATTTAAACTAAACGAGGATTATACCGTTTCGGATAATGAAACCGGCACAATTACTTATACTATAAAATCAGAAAAAGCCAAGAAAGAATTACGTTTAAAAGTTTTTGGTTCGGAAAAAGACGAAATAGACGTAGTTATTGCTCGGGGAAAAGGAAATTGTGGCAGTTTTGGTAAACCATATTATCATTACCAAGAGGCAGAAGAAGGACCTGATTATTTTACCATAGAAGGTGGAGAAGATAAGAGAAAAAAAGATGCTGAATGAAAGGAAAATAATGAAAAAGAAAAACAAGAAGACGTAAAGTGAAAAAGAGAAAGAGAAAAATGATTGAAAGAGCTGGATTCGCCAGATAATAAAAAAGTGAGAGAATATTGTTTTTCTTGCGGCAAAGAAATTAGAAAAGCCGATTTACCGAAAGACATGCCAACTATTACTCGAATAAAAATTACCGAAAAAGGGCAAGAGCTAGCATTTTGTTCTCTTGAATGTTGCAATGATTATAAAAAGAAAGAAACTAATGAACTAGAAAACAAGCAAAAACTAAATAAATTTTCTCCATTATTAATATTCGGCTTTTTAAGTATTGCTATTTTCCCAGTTATTTATCTTTTGGTGAAAAAAAAGAAAAAATAATTTTTGTCTGCTATTAGTCATATTCTCGTCTTTGTAGTTTTCTTTTAATTTCTTTATCTTTAATATCTCTCTTTATCTGGTATTTTCTTAAAGTTTGTACCAAGGCAATTTCCGTTTTGGCTCAACCTCTTTCATTAATAAATACTCGTAAAGGAATTAAATTATAATGTTTAGTTTTTATTTGGGTAATTAAATGCTTTATTTCTTGCTTTTTCATTAATAATTTGCGAGGCTTTTTGCTAATGTTATCAGGTTGAGAAAATTGACTAGCATAACGGTAGGGGGAAATAAAAGTTTTATGAAGAAACAATTCACCTTTATAAGGCAAAATATAGGCATCACTAATGGAAATCTGATAGTTACGAATTGCTTTAATTTCGTTGCCCGTAAGTTGAAGACCAGCAGTTTTTTCTCGACTAATAATTTTGAATTTATGAGTATTTTTTCGTTGAGTGATAATTTTCATGTTTTATTCATTTGGTGTGGGTCAAGGGACTCGAACCCTTACGCTTTAAAGGCACAAGAACCTCATTCTTGCATGACTGTCCAATTCCATCAGACCCACTTTTTAACTTTATTCTTATTTATTATTTTATCTGGTGTGGACCGAGGGACTTGAACCCTCACGCATAAAAGCACTGGATTTTAAGCCCAGCATGACTACCATTCCATCAGATCCACTCTATAAGCAAATTTTTAACATAATAACATAAAAATTTATTTATAGCAAGGAGGTGTGGTTAAGTGGTAGAATAACAGTTTCCAAGTCTGAAGACAGGGGTTCGATTCCTCTCGCCTCCGCCAATATTCAAACAAAGATTTGTAAAAACATTATTCTTTTATTTATTTTTTTTCTTTTCCTAGTAATTCTTCTTTTTCCAACTTAATTAGTCTTTCTCCTGTGAATTGATAAACTTCATTAATATATTGGAAAATATCATAATGATGGTCAATCACAATAATTGTTTTGTTTTTTAAGTGAGAAAAAATATTAGTGAGAATCTTTACTTTTAAATCTTTTTGGACATTGCTTAAAATTTCATCAAAAATATAAATGTCATAATCTCGCACAAAAATGCGCATGGTAGCAATTTGTTGTTTTTGTCCTTCGGAAAGGTCACCGCCTCTTTCTTTAAGTTTTGTTCGGAAGTTTTGGGGCAAAGTTTCAATAAATTCTCAAATCCCGACACTCTTTGCGGCATGAGTTAATTGTTCTAATTTTTCCTCATTATACTCATTTTCTGCTGAAGAATAAGGATAAAAAACATTCTCAGCAATCGACATTTGGAAAAACCCCGGTCGATTAGTTAAATAACAAATTCGTTCGTGAAGATTTTTTGTGTCAATGTCTTGGATATTCTTCCTGGCAATAGTTATTTCTCCTTCACGCAGGTCGTAAAGTTTCAATAAAGTTTTGGTTACTGTGCTTTTACCAATGCCGTTTTTTCCGGCAATCCCATAACTTTTGCCTTGATAAAAACAAAAAGTGAAATTTCGTAAAATAATGTTATTTGGTCGAGCAGGATAAGCAAAAACCACTTTTTTGAAAGCAATATCACCGTTTTCGAAGGGTAAATTAGCAGGGAGAGTTTTTTTTTCTTCATGAAGAGTTTTCACGCTTTCCATTACCAAGGATAAATCACCCGAAAGGTCATCTAAATTTGCACTCGCTTGGACCATTTTTTCTACCTCGCCTCGCAAATCAGAAACAGTAGCGTGAATTAGAGCAAAAGTGACAAAGAAAAAAAGTTGATTTTCGGCGGGACTAGGAACCAGCCAAAAAGTGGAAAGACCCGAGAGTACGATAAAGAAAATATTAATGTTCGGAATTAAGATAAATTGAGGGATTGCTTGAAAAAACACACTCCATAAAAGAGATTTTTTGTTTTTTTGAAAATTACGGTCCAGTAATTTATTTAGTTTCTTTTGTTCGCAATTCTCACCTGAAGTAGTTTTGATATACTCCAAATTATTAATTCTTTCAAAAATATGACGATTTTCTTTTTCGTAGCGGTGTTTTTTTGCAATATTTAATTTCGTGGCTCGCTTGAAAAGGAAATATTGAATGGCAAAAGTGACTGCAAAAAGAAATAAAACTACCAAAGTAAAACGTAAAGGAAAGCCATAATTTCTCGTTCGAGCAATAAAGTCAAAAGTACAAAGAAAAATTAGGGAAGTAAAAACATAAAATCCACGATTGACAATAAACCAAGTATCCCGAGCCACTCGGTCCAAAAGGGTAAATTGAGTAAATAAATTTCGAGAAACCTGGAAAGAATGAGGATATTTGGCTTGAATAAAATGTCGAAATAAATCTTTGGTTAAGTCATTTTCTATTCGTTCGTAGGAATAATTCATCCAGTAATAATGTAAAAGAGAAAATATTCCTTTACCAATTAGTGATAAAAACAGAAAAGATAAGAAAAATCCTCAAAAGCCTATTCCTTCGACCAAGCGGCCAAAGGGGAAAAAACTAAAATTAAATCCTTTGTAATCTAAGATAGACATATGCGGTCTCTCCGCAAACGCTTCTTTCAAGTTCAAGCGAATATTAAAGTTAATTATAGCAGTGATAATGGCCAAAAAAACGTTAAAAAGAAACAAACTAAGATTATTTTTGACAATATTACAAAAAACCAATCAGAGTAGTTTAAATTTACTTTTTTTTTTTTGTTGAATAATTGCGGGCGTGAAAATGGCAGCCTGAGGCATATTAGAGTATTATTATTTATTTTACTCCTTTTAGTTAATTAATTAGCAAAAAACTTTACTTGGCAGTCCCTCATTTGTCAGGGTCAATGTCGTCAGTAGCTGGCAACAAGAAGAATTTGCTGAGAAAATATTTGATAGCATAAGTATCGGCTGCTCCTTTGGCTTTAGCCAAGTCTATATTCTGCCCACATGCTCAAAATTCTTCAATTATTTTCTCTTCTGGCTTGTCAATATCAATTATTTCCATTTTTTTGGTGTATTTTACCACGTGTTCTTTTTCCAGTTTTTCATGAATAAATCCTTGCTCTTTGCTGTCACTAAACAATAAAATTAATCTTTTTTCTTTTAATAAAGGTCTTAATTTAATTAGTATTTGGGACTCGGTAAAATAGCGATAATTTTGAAATTTATTAAATTCAGTTCGCACCAGTTTAGCCATTTTTGGGTCTTGTTGAACTGCAAAAACTTTTTGGTAAATATTCATAAGTTATCTTTTATATAGATATTTTGTTAATTATTCAATAATTTTAGTAACTTTTCCTTCACCAATAGTTTTTCCACCTTCGCGGATGATAAAATTATCACTATTTTCAAAAGCTAATGGCTCAACTAGTTTTACCGTGAAGTCTACAGTATCACCAGGCATTACCATTTCAATGTTTTCAGAAAGTTGGATACTACCAGTAACATCGGCTGTAAAAAAATGAAATTGGGGTCGATACTCCTTTCCACTTTTTTTATCTTTTTTGCTTTCTCTTTCACTTCCGCCAAAAGGAGTGTGTCGCCCTCCTTCTTCCTTAGTAAGAATGTAAGCAGTTGCTTCGAATTTAGTGCGTGGTTTAATGCTTCCTGGTGCTGCTAACACTTGACCCCTGGTAACATCTTCAAGTTTGATTTTTTGTAAAAGAATAGCAAGGTCATCGCCCGGCTTGCCTTCTTTTAAAGGCAAGTGGTTTTCCTGAATTTCAACAACTTTTGTTTTAATAATTAACGGAGCATTTTTTGTCTGTGGCAAACCCACAATTTCTACCTCAGAATTTACTGTTAGCACTCCTCGTTCCGGTGTACCGGTTACTACAGTTCCGCGACCACTGATAGTAAATTTGTCACTAATCGGCATTAAAAAAGGTTTAGATATATCACGAATCGGGGAAGGAAAATTATCAATAGTCTCTATCAATTTTTCAATTTTCTTCTCACCTATTTCGGGATTTTTTCCATCTAAAACACATCTAGCTGAGCCTCCGATAACAGGGGTTTCCACACCATTAAATCCGTACTTAGTTAAGCAGTCACGAACCTCCATTTCTACTAACTCAATTATTGATAAATCGTCAACAATATCTGCTTTGTTAATAAAGACTACTAAATGTTTAATCCCAATTCGATGAGCTAAACGCAAATGCTCTCTAGTTTGAGGCATCACACCATCAGTGGCAGCAACGACCAAAATAGCTCCATCAGTTTGGGAGGCTCCCGTAATCATGTTTTTCACATAATCAGCATGTCCTGGACAGTCAATTAAAGAATAAGCTCTATTTTCAGTTTCAAATGGAACATGAGCAGCATTAATAGTAATTCCTCGCGCTTTTTCTTCCGGAGCCCGGTCAATTTCTCCATAATCTTTAAATTTGGCTCTTCCTTTACTGGACAAATATTTAGTAATCGCCGCACTTAAAGTGGTTTTACCGTGGTCAACATGACCAATAGTTGTAATATTAACCCGTTCTTTTCTTATTTCTGGTGCTGCCATAGTTAAAGACGGATTCCTTTCATTCTTTGCTTCACGATTCTATTCATATATTATAATTTTATTGCCCATAAGGAAAATTAGCAAACTTGGAGTTTACTTTTTAATTCTTTAATCATTTCTTTTAAGTTATTTAATAGTGGCTGGTAAATGTCAACTTTATTCAAGTCAATGCCAATGTCCTGGAAAATAGCCAAAGGGTCTTTATGCCCCCCTGACTTTAAGAATTTCAATAAATTAGTAACTTTGTTATCTTTGATTTCTTGGTATAATTTAAAAGAAATTGTAATTGCCACAGCGTATTTATAAACATAATAAGGAGAATGAAAAAAATGAGAAATTCGTGGTCAAGCATAGGATTTTTTGTTGGGGTCTTTTTTGTCTAAAATGTCAGCACCAAACTCTTCATTAATTTTTTGAAATAAGTCGGCCAAGAGGTCAGCATTAAGGGGGGTGTCTCTTTCTACCATTTGGTGGGATTCTCATTCAAATTTGGCAAACTGAATTTGGCGAAAGAAAGTGCCTACAATTTCTTCAATATGACTTTGAAGCAAGTAAATTTTTTCTTCTTTGGTTTGGCTGTTTTGATAAAGATAATCAAATAGCAAATGTTCATTAAGGGTAGAAGCCACTTCGGCTAAAATAATAGGATAACCAGCATTAGGATAAGGTTGATTTTCCTCAGCAAATAAAGTGTGAACAGAATGACCCAGTTCGTGAATTAGGGTATTAACTGAATTTAAAGTATCATCTCAGTTCATTAAAATAATAGGCTCAACTCCGTTTCCGCCAGCGGAATAGGCACCATCACGTTTATTAGTATCTTCATAGTAATCGATTCTTCCGGGTTGCAACGCTAAATTTAATTTTTCTTGGTATTCTGGACCCAAAATTTGGAGTACTCGTTTGATTAAGACAACAGCCTCTTCAACAGTAAATTGTCGTTGGTATTGAGGAACTATTTTTAAACTATTATCAGTAGCATAAAAATTTGTTAGGTCAAAGAATTTTTTTTTGATTTGGAGGAACTCGCGATAAAGTTTAGCATTTTCTTGTCCCGCTTGAATTAAAGTTGCATAAATTTCATTAGGAATGTTGTTCCCAATTAATCCCATTTCTAAGGTGGATTGGTAACCACGAAGGGACAATTCTTCTACGCTTGTTCGCAAAATTCCTTCGTAAACCTTGGCAAAAGAGTGTTTTTTGTCATTAAGATAAGCAACTCATTTTTGGCTAACTTCATAACGAAAATCTTGGTCTTCTTTTGGTTGCGATTTTTCCATAATTTCGGTATACAAAGTTAAAGTTAATTTTTGCTTTTGTCCTTGGTAATCAACGAAAACTGGTTGTCGGTCCGCATAAGCCAAAGTGTCATAAAGTTCATTAGCAATATGTCGGGAAATGCTTACTTGGCTCAATAATTTTTCTTTGTCTTCAGGCAAAATATATTTGGCTAAGCGAAAAAATAATTCAAATTTATGTTGATAAGATTGTAAGTCTTTATTTTGTTTAATTCATTTGGTAATAGTTAATGCCCCGATTTTCTTTAGTTCAGGGTCAATTCAAGACAAAGAAGTATTAATTTCTTGGCATTTATTAGTATATAGAGTATTTAATCTTTGAAAATCCAAGTTGGTTAAATCTAAATCAGCATAATGTAAATATTGACCTAGTTTTGTTAATTGAAAAGTTAGTTCTTTTTCTCGTTGAAGATATTGGTAAAAGTTCTCTAATTCGTTGAGTTTTCCCCGAAGACTTGCTAATTTTTGAATGATTTGATTGAGATTGTTTAATTCTTTTTCTCACGCTTGTTGATGAGGAAAAAGATGAGTAAAATTTCATTTATATTTACTGCTGGCTTTTTTTCTTTGCATTTACTTAAAATTTTACTATGAACCCACGTGGCTCAATGGATAGAGCAGATGCCTTCTAAGCATCAGGTTGAGAGTTCGATTCTCTCCGTGGGTGCCATTTGTAATTAAAAATAATAAATATAGGGCCTTAGTTCAGCGGTTTTAGAATGCTTGTCCTACAAACAAGAGGTCGGGGGTTCGAATCCCCCAGGCCCTACCATATAAATAAATCAAAGAAAAGTAAAAAAGAACAAAAGGCTAAAAAAACTTGCTAGGAGCAAAGAATAAAAATAAACGTGATTAAAGTTAAAAAAAAGAAAATAAAAGTTGAACAAAAAAAGAATTTTAATCTAAATTTTCACGAATAAATAAGCATTGCCAAAAAAGGAGACCGAGATTTGCGCAGTTCGTTTTTAATTTTGCGAAAAGAAAGAAAAAAAAGTAATTTAGCAAGTAATAAAAGCAAACAGGAAAGAAAAGAGAAAAATTCCTACAATTCCCAAAACATTAGAAGAAATTTGACTTGCAATTCTCGGTATGTAATACATAATAAAAAATTTTAATTTCATTTGTTCTTTTTAAAAAAAGCAATTAAACCAATAACTTTGCCATGTTATCTTAAGCAAGAGAATTTTGTTGTTTTTTTTTTTTTTTCGAAATATTTTTGGCTGGTTACTAAAAATATTAAAGATTACTTAATTCAGTTCTTATCTCTTCCAAAATTATTTTGCGAATATCAGTTTCTAAATCTTTTAAATTTTGTGCCGCTCGGCTAATTTTGTCAGTATTATTATTTAAATCTGCTAATTTTTTTTCTAAACGTGAAAGATATTGAGGCAATTTGTTGCCCACTCATTCATCAAGGCTCCTAATTCTTTTTTCTTTGCTGTCCCTATCATTGTTAACTGTTTCCAATAAATTATATCTTTGTATAATGGTATCTCGCATTATTTTAGCAATATAAGTAAAGTTAGCATCGTCGCTAACATAAATTTTTTTACGAGGGTCTACACAACGCAAAGGCTCGCCGTTCTCACAAGCAGCTATAATAATACCAAAGTCAGCTTTAAAATTAATCATATCTTTATCTAACTTATGTATTCATTCATCGCTCCATTTTTCAGTATCTTTGGCCTCATAAATTATTTTGCCAGCGATTTTTTTAGGTTCTGTCTCTGTTAGTACTTCTTGAATAAAATCAGCTTTTTTGCCGGTCTGGGTTTGGTTAATTTTTTCTATTTTGTCTTTACCGAAAAAAACGCGATTTAATTCGCCAGAAACATAGTGTTCAAAGTCTTCTCCTTTTCTCTTAACTGCTCGGCTTTTTATCATTAATAGTTGGATTTGATTGCGTAATTCGTTATTTTCTTCGTTTAATTTGCGAACCCTTTCCAACTTTTCAATATACTCGGAAGACTGTAATTCAGCAATTTTTTTAGTTTGGAATTCTAAGTTTTTTTTTATTTCTTTCACAGCTGGAAGATTTTCATAAGTGCGGTTTGCCTCTAACTCTTTTAACCATTTTTTTCGATATTCATTTTCCTGAGAAAGAAAATATTTTTCCACTAATTCTCTTATTTGTTCACTAATGTAATTAAACGCTCGGTGTTCTTTACTAAAATGTTCATCATTGATTTCCTTTTCGCAATGTGGACAAGGAAAAGTAAGTTTGTAATTTTTAATTATTTGTTTAATATTCACTTGGTTTATTGGTGCTTCATTTAAATTTTCTAATTGTTGCTCATTCATATTCTGTGTTTATTAATTAATTTTAAGTTAGAGATAAATCTTTTTCTTGTTGCAATCTCTTAAAAATATTAATAATAAAGAATTCTTAACACTTTAATTATGCTTACGCCCATAGCTCAACGGACAAGAGTATTTGATTGCGGTTCAAAGGGTAGAAGGTTCGACTCCTTCTGGGCGTGCCAAATTCGACAAAATAAAAAAATTTACATGGAATATAGAGTTAAATATTTAGGAAAACGTAAGAGAAAAATTTATAGGAGTAATGAAAGATTTGGCGAAGTTTTTTATGTTTTAATTTTTCAAAAATTAGATGAAAATAGCGAAGATAAAGAGCAAAGAACGCCAGCAGAAAAAATTTCCGCTTATGTTTTTGAAAATAAACTTGAACTTGAGCAATGAAATGCTATTGAGGAAAACAAGTTAAAAGTCGGCGACATATTAACGATAAAAATTGAAATCAATACAGATGAAAGATATGGACGCAAGCAAGATTATTACCATTTAATAGATTTTAAATTAGAGGAAGAAATAGTTGATGTAGTTATTGAAGAAAATAAAATAAAACAGTTAAGGCAAGAAATAACTGAACTAATTAGTGAACTTAACATTATTGACAATCAAACAAAGGACTTGCAATCACGTAAAAGAATTATAAATAAACAAATTAAAGAGAAGCTTCAAGAAAAAAATTCGCGAGAAGTAATTTTATCTAAGCAACTACCAGAAGAGAAATCAAAAGAAATAAACAACAAAAATGAATAAAAATTTAAAAATATTAGCCCTGGGTGGCTTACACGAAGTAGGAAAAAATTGCTATATAATTGAAAAAAATGAAGATTTAATTATTATTGATTGCGGAATTAAGTTCTTAAACAATGGTTATAATTTGGCTAATGGGATGATTCCTAACTTTGCTTATTTGAAAGAAAATAAAGAAAAAATAAAAGGACTATTTATTACTCATGGCCATGAAGACCATATTGGCGGAATGCCATATCTTTTAGAAGAAATTGGTTATGAATTCCCAATTTATGGCTCGGCTTTTTCTTTGGCTTTGTTAAAAGGAAAACTTGGCAATAAAGAAAACTTGCTCAAAGGTGTTATTTTCTCTGATGAAACAGTTGCTCGCACTGCTGAATTTCGAGTTAACTTTTTCCGGGTAACCCATTCAATACCAGGCTCTTTTGGATTAATTGTGGAAACTTCTCATTCTCGCATAGTTCTTACTGGTGATTTTAAATTTGACTGAACCGAGATTGGAGAAAAAACTGACTTAGTTAAATTGGCAGAGGTAGGAAAAAAAGGAGTTGATTTGCTTTTAAGTGATTCCACTAATGCGGAGGTTCCGGGTACTACTCCTACGGAAAGGAAAATAATTTCGCGTTTAGAAGTTATTATTTCCCAAGCTCCCGGACGAGCAATCATTACTTCTTTTGCGTCTAATGTATACCGTTTAAAAAAAATCATTGAGATTGCTAAAAAATATGACAAAAAAATTCTCCTTCTAGGTTCTTCATTAACAAAAATGCTAAAAGCTATTCAAAAAGTTAGTTTGTGAAAAATCGATAATTCAATTTTCGTCAAGTCAGCTTTTGAAAAAAAAATTCCTCCGCAAAAATTGATTATCTTTTGCACTGGTTCCCAAGGAGAAGCCAAAGCAGTTTTAAGCCGCTTAGCTCATCAAATCCATCCTGACTGAAAAATTATTCGTGGTGATACCGTGATTTTAACTTCTTCACCAATTATGGATAATCGTTATAACTTAGAAGCAATTAATAACAAATTAATCGAACTAGGAGCCACTATTTATGAAAACAGTAAAGAAGAATTACTCCACGCCTCAGGTCATGCTTGTCAAGAGGATTTAAAATTAATGCTGACTTTAACTAAACCTCGCTATTTCATGCCTTTTCATGGTGATTTTCGCATGTTAAAGGTTCATGGTTCTTTGGCTCAAGAGACAGGAGTTCCAATTGACAACGTTTTTGTTTGTCAAAATGGAGAAGTGGTCCAAGCAAGAGAAGAAGAAAATAAACCCACCCAATTCTTTTTAACTAACCAAAAAATTGATACCACTCCTCACTATGTTTTCAATCAAAAAATCATTCAGGGTGATTGGTGAAAGGATTATCTTGACCTGCGCCAACAAATGTCTCATTTTGGTGTGGTGGTCGTCATTACCTTTTATAACCAAGTTCAACAAAAATTTGATTTACCTTATCTTTTTACTTATGGCTTTTTGAACATGGAAAAAAACAAATTTTTGGTGCATAATTGAAAAAAAAATCTCCATAAACTAGTTAATGACAAGAAAAAATCTCCTGTTGATGAACTAAAAAAACAGATTAAAGAAAAAATGCAAGACTTAATTTCTCAGGATTTACCAAAAACCAAACCACTAATTATTTCTTTAGTAGACGAATAAATGAAAAGTTTAGCATAAATTAATTTCATTCCTTTTCAAACTAAACTTTCTTGAAAGAAAAATTTTAGGCAAGCTTTTTCTTCCTGAAGTCAAAAAAGAGAAAAGAATGTTCTTAAATTTTCCGAATAATCTTTTTTTTACTGACCCATTTTTGACGTTCTTCCAAGGCTGAGCCAATTGGTGCTAATTGACCGACTACTAAGTTTTCTTTTATTCCTTGAAGATAATCAATGGGTTGAAAAATAGAATAGTTAATTAAAGCTTTCAAAGTTTCCTGGAAAGAAATACTGGCTAGGAAAGAAGGTGAAAACTTTGCTATTTGCTTCAAGCCAAAAACTAGATTTCTGGCTTGGGCTAGTTCTTTGCTTTTTGCTTTTAAATCTTGGTTAGTTTGAAAAAACTCTTGATTATTAATAATATCGCCAGTTAAGCAATTGCTGTCTCCAGTCTTAGTTATTTCAACATTTCCTAACATTTGACGAGCAAATAATTCAATGTGTTTTTCGTTTACTCTAATTCCTTGAGCGTAATAAACTTTTCAAATTTCTTCTTTGATATAATTTTGGCAAGCCTCCCGACCAACTATTTCTAGCAATTTTTCTAAATTGATTTTGCCAGCAGTTAAACTTTTTCCTTTTTGCACCTCTTGCCCTACTTTTGCTCTCACTTTTTTTTCTGAGTTAAAACTATAAGTGAATTCCTGACTTTCAGTTTTTTGTTTGATAGTGATTTGCTGGTTTTCTTTGTCTTCAGTAATTTCAATTATTTCTCCGGTTTCTTGGGCTAAAACTGCTTGTTTTTTTTTGTCAGGAAGAACATTGCCTAAAATTTCTTTTACTTTAGGTAATCCTTGAACAATGTCTCCTTCTCCGGCTACACCTCCAGTATGGAAAGTTTGCATTGTCAATTGTGTTCCGGGTTCTCCTAATGATTGAGCGGCAATAATTCCTACGGCAGTTCCTAATTCAACTATTTCCTGGTTTTTGCTTAAATCACAACCATAACATTTTTGGCAAATTCCGCGAGTTAAGGAACAAGTAAATGGAGAACGTACTTTAACTGTGGAAATGTTATTTTCTTGGAGAAGTTTAACTTCTTTTGTTCACAAAAGTGTGCCATTAGTCATTATTATTTTACCGTTGATTGTAATATCTTGGGCTAAGTATCGACCAGTAATTCTTTCGGCTAGATTGATGAGAATATTTTTTTCTTGGCTAAAAGCAATATTTTCTTTCAATTCCTGAAGGTAAATACCTTCTTGGGTTTGGCAATCTTCAATAGTAATAATCAAATTTTGGACTGCTTCCACTAATTGACGAGTCAAATAGCCAGCTTCGGCAGTTTTTAACGCTTGGTCCATCATTCCTTTCATTGCACCATAAGCAGAAATGAAAAACTCAAAAGGATTTAAACCTTCTTTTAAAGAGGAGAAAATAGGTGTTTCAATGGTAGTGCCTTTGTAGTCAGTCATGCTACCTCGCATTCCAAAGACTTGGGTCAAGTTTTCAATATTAGCCCGAGCTCCTGAATCTCAAAGATAATACAAAGAACTATTGCTTTTTTGGGTTAGTTTTTGAAAGATTACTTTTTCTAAATTTTCCTTACATTCTGTTCAAAGATTATTTTTTTGCTGGGTGAATTCTTCTTCACTATAAAAACCTTGGTCATAATAATCTTCAATTTGTTGAAGTCGAGTTCAGTTTTTTTGAAAAAGAGTTTTTTTTTCGGTGATTTCTGGCAAATCAAAAAGAGAAATGCTAATCCCAGATTGGGTAACTGCCGCAAATCCTAAATCCTTTAATTGGTCCAAGAATTTTACCATTTCCCCTTGACTAACTATTTTAGTTAACTTATTGAGAAAAATAATAATCTCTTTTTTTTTCCACCCAGGAGAATCTTTCGGCTCCCCATTAAGAAAAGGCAAAGCAAAAATATTTTCTGGAGTTGGAGAAATTTGATGTTTGTTATAATATTCTAAATCATTAATGTAATGAGGAAAACTAGCAGGAAGAATTTGGTTGAACTTCCACTTACCAAAAGTAGTCAGGAGAAATTTTTGTTCGTTTTGGTGAGCGAATTGTTTGCCCGCTAACGGCAAGGGAATAAATAAAGGAGCAGCGAGATTAAGTTTTCCTCTTTCATAATCTTTTTCCATTTGGCTAGTTTCGTAATAAAGAGGAATATTTTCTTTAACATTTGGGGAGTTAACTTGGGTTCTTGTCAGGTAATAAATCCCTAAAATGATATCCTGAGTAGGAGCAACGATTAAATTACCATTTTTCGGGTCCAAAATCTGAGAGTCCGCCATTGCTCTTGCTTGCACTTCTTCTTGGCATTTTTTGGTTAAAGGTAAAAGGACTGCCATTTGGTCTCCGTCAAAGTCCGCATTGAAAGCCACAGTTACGAGTGGATGTAACTGAATAGTTTTGCCTAAAGTTAGAACGGGCTGAAATCCTTGCATACCTAGACGGTGCAAAGTAGGGGCACGATTAAGCAACACCGGTCGGTTTTGCATAACTTGGTTGAGAAGCGAGAAAATTTCCGAATTATTTTGCGACAAAATTTGTTTGGCTTCTTCCAAACTTTTGCCTTTTTTTAAAGAAGAAGCCAACAAAAAAGGCTGGTAAAGTGCTAAAGCCATTTCTACTGGAATTCCTACTTGATTCAAAGTTAAGTGAGGGTTAGGAGAAATGACTGAACGAGCTGAATAATCTACTCTTTTTCCTAGTGAATATTTACGCAAAATTCCTTCTTTGCCGCTTAATATTTGGAGTAAACTTTTGGCTGTGCTTTGTTTAGGAAGGCCTTCTCCTGATTGTCGTTGGTCAAAGACTTTTTGTAATCTTCTTTTTTCATTATGAACGATGTCTAAAAAGAATATCGGTGTTTGGAGGTTTTCATTAACTTCTAAAATTTTTTTCACTCTTTCATTAGTAAGAATAAGTTTCCAATCAAGATTGCTTAGTTGACCCATGGCAATGCTTCCATCATCTAATTTAACTATTGGGCGCAAGCCTGCAGGAAGCACCGGCACATAATTTAAAACTAAACCAGTTAAAGGTAAATTATTTTTGAGTAAAGCTTGAATAAATCTTTTTTTGTTGGTAGTTTGTTCCGGCTTTATTTTAGGAGAAAGTTCAGCAATTTTTTTCAATTCAGCTTTTAAATCAATGGTTTTTAGCAGTTCAGAGAGAGCCAGAGAGCCAGTTTCAATTCTTACTTTTCAATTTTCTCGTAAAAAGTCCAAATAATCTTCCAAAAAAACTACTTCCAACTTTGCTTGGTTTAACTTTTCTTGCAAATCAGTTTCTTGTTTAGTTAATTTAGCCTTTTGTTTTTCATTTTTCTCTAACTGTTGAGATTTTTTTACTTGGTTTAGTTCACTTTGGATTTCTTTTTTTTTTTGTCCAAGTAACTTTGTTTGAAACTCCTGGGCTTTTTTTAACACAGTTTGGTTGCTTTTATTTTCGTCATTTTGGATAATCTCAGTCAGAATTTCGCTAATTAGTTCTGGGTCTATTTTACGGGTTAAAATCTGTTTATTTTGTAGAACGGTGGAATTACCCTTGTCTAGAACAACGTAAGCATTAAAATAAACTAAATCTTTGATGGATTTGCCAGGAATTTCTAGTAGTTGTTCCAAATAAGGAAGAATGCTTTTGAGAATTAAAGTGTTTGTAACCGGGCTGGCTAAGGCAATGTGTCCCATTCTTCACCGACGAATATTAGAATTAGCAATTAAAACTCCACAGTTTTCGCATTTTTGGTTTTTGATTCGTCGTGATTGGTCACTGCGGCAAGCACATTGATAACTCTGAGACGGGCCAAATATTTGCGGGCAAAAAAGTCCACCGATCTCTGGTTCAAGAGTGCTAGGGTTAAGAGTTTTGCTGTTTTTTACTTCCCCAAAGGAAAGTTTTTTAATTTTTTCGTCGGTTAACCAACTGAGTTTGAGCGATTTAATGATGGTCATAATTATACTTTTGAGATTTTACTGAATTGTTTATAGAAGTCAACATTTTTATCTTGGTAATCTTCAGCCGTTAAATCAAAACCAATGCCTCGTAAGTATTGAAGTAAAAGATTAAATGATTCACTTTGGCTGTTTTTGATGACCAGTTCTCTCTCACCAAAGACTAAAGAATATTGTATCAAGCGTCGCAAATGTAGGTCATCAGATTTGGCGCTCATCATTTCCAGCAGGTTATAAGCAACTCCGTGGGCTTCTAAGGCTCAAGCCTCCATTTCTCCCACTCGTTGTCCACCACCATGAGCCCTTCCTTTAACTGGTTGTTGATGGACCAAAGCATAAGGACCAGTATTACGAGCATGAAATTTATCGGCTACCATATGATTAAGTTTAATAATATAAATACAACCAACTAGAACTTTTTGGTCGAAGGGTGAGCCAGTTTGACCATCATAAAGTTGGGTTAAGCCGTAATCTTTCAGTCCGCTTTCCTTAACAATTTGAGCAATATGCTCCCAACTAGGAGTATTGAAGGGTCGAACTAGTAATTTGGTTTTTGTTTGATAAGCAACTTGCCCTAATAAAACTTCCACTAACTGACCAATATTCATTCGGGAAGGAACACTTAAAGGATTAAAAATAATATCTACCGCTTGGCCATTTTCATCAAAAGGCATGTCGATTTCTGGCATAATTTTTCCCACTACTCCTTTATTTCCAAAGCGAGTAGTTAACTTGTCACCAGGTTCGATTCTCCTTTTTTGTACTACACAGACCTCAATGGCTTCCAAATCGTCAGCATTATAACTGCTTCTTCCTCGTTGGTAAATTTCTTCTTTTGACAAACGGTTTACTTCATAAACAATACTTTCCTTTTCTCCTCATGGTAAACGGAAAGAACTATCCATAAAGGAATGGGTTTTTTCACCCATGATACTAGCAATAAGCAGTTCTTCGGGTTGTTGTTTTTTGTAAGGAGTTCTTTTGCTAACTAAAATGTCATTTTCATGCACCTCACTACCGACTTTGACTATTCCTTGATGGTCTAAATGACTAACTTCCCGCTCGGGGTAATAAAATTCTTCTTCTATAGGTTTCTTGTCAACTTTGATTTTCTTGCGAACAACGATATATTTTTTGGCAAATAAAGAAGTTAAAACATCCTCTTTAATTAGACGTTCATTTACCACAATTGAATCTTCAAAATTATAACCTTTTCAGCACATAAAGGCTACTCGCAAATTTTGACCTAGGGCCAACTCTTGTTGTTCTTGATAATTGCCACAAGCGATTATTTGCCCGGCTTGGACTTGTTCGCCTTTTTTTACCATTGGAGCCGAAGTAAGCAGACTATTAGTGTTGGTAATCATAAATTGACTAATGGGATATTCTTGTTGTTTTTTACTTGCAGGAGATGAATGATTAATGATAATTTTTTCACTATCCACATACTGAACTGTGCCAGCAAAATTGGCTTTGACAGTTAGGGAAGCATTATCTAACAAATAATTTTCAACTCCGCTTGCTACCAAGGGTGCTTCTCCTTTCAGCAAAATTACGGCTTGCTTTTGCATATTGGTAGCCATCAGCATTCGCACAGAGTCATTATGTTGAAAAAAAGGAATATTAGAACTGTTAACTGAATTTAAATGGTAAAAAGAAGTATCGATAAAATTAATTTTTTCTTTGGAGACAAGAAAAAATTTTCTTTGATGCCGAGCTCAAACCTTGTCTTCTTCAATTAAGTCGTTTTCGTTAATTTTAATATTACAATGAGCAATGTAGTTTTCTAATTCTTCCTCAGCAGTTAAGTACATAATTTCCGGAGTAATTTTTCCCTGTTTAACCAAGTAATAAGGAGCCAAAATCTGTCCGTATTTATCAATTTTGGTGTTTAAAGTTAAACTATGGATTAATCCTACCTTTTGTCCTTCGGGAGTTTCGACAGAACAATAGCGACCATAATAGGAAGGATTAATATTGCGAATGCTTGGGCTGACATTAGTTAAGTTAAAGCCACCCAGACCCAGAGAACTAACTTTGCGAATATGAGAGTTTTCAGCCAAAGGATTATTTTCATTTTGAAGTTGAACCAAAGTAGAAGAATTAAAAAAGGCTTTCAAAACTTTTTGATTAAATTCTTGAATTTTTGGTAATTTGGTGGGGTCAGATTTGTTTAACTGAGAAATGATGGCAATATATATTTTTTCAATTCACTTCTTAAAAACTCCAAATTTATTATCAAAATCATTATAAAGTAAGTCTCCTACGCGACGAATTACTTGGTTTTCTAAACTATCTTTTTCTTCATCTCCTTTTTCTACTTTTCCTACACCATGATGCAAGTTAAAGAAATAAGAAATAACAATTAACAAATCTCCTCAGTCAAATCAAGTTTTGCTATTGTCTTTATCCACCGGACCTAAAACATTGATTTTTTTTTGGGGAGTAATTGGTGAAATAATTGAAAAAGAATAAAACTGATAATTTTCTAGAGTGAGCAAAGACAAACGGTTTTCGTTGATTAAATTTTGGAGGGTGGAAATCTTTTCTTTTTCCAGTATAGTTCCTGCCGAAAAGATTAATTTTCCTTCCTTGTCTTTCAAATCTTCGGCTAGAGTTTGCCCCCTGAGACGAAGAAGAACATTCATTTTTCGATTGAATTTTTGTCGACCGAGTTTGCCCAGCAAAAAGTAAGAATTTTTTTCATTAAATAAAAAATGAGGAACAGATTTGCCGTCTTTTCCTTCACTTTTACCTAATTGGAGACTGTTTTCAATAATTTCTTCTTGGCCAAATAAATTTAACAAACTTTCTTTGGGAAAAGGAGCCTCGGTAAGAATTTGGGTTAAATCAAATATGGATTCCGTGTTTTTTACCTTTTTTAAATTTAAGAATTCTAATTTTACCCCTAATTTAGTTTCCTCTTTGTTTCGGGATAAATTATCTAAAAAAATTCTAATTCACGGGCCTTTAAAAGGAATTATTTCTCCGTAGGGAACTTGGTTTTTACTGTCTTGGAAAAAATAAACGTTGGGTGCTCGAACAGATTGAAAAACCACTACTTTATTGTTGCCATTGATAATAAAATTACCTTGTTCAGTCATTTTAGGTATCTTACAAAAGGGAATTTCCTTAGTTTGTTCGTAGTAAAATTCAATAAGTCGGTTAGGAGCATTGCCAGAAAGCCAAAGAGTTATTTTTAAGCCTTTATCATTTACTTCTCATAAATCTTCTTCTTTTTTTTCCAAAGTAAAAGATTTGTTGACCTTGAAACTCTTCTCTATTCAATCATGTAAATTATCAACTAATTGTTTTTCTTCATCAATCTGAAACTTAACTTCTTTACAATTTCATTTAATTAGTCAAGTAAGAAAAAGTCTTTGGCTCCAAGTGGCTTTTTTATGGTAGGCCTCGATTTTGGTGAACTCTGGTTCTTCCCAACGACAAAGTTTTCCGTTTTCGTAATTTAAAATTTCTAAACTTACTTGGTTGTTATAATCTTTAAACTCAGCAGGAAAGTAAAATTGTAATAATTTTGGTAAAGCCTGATAAAGAAAATATTCATAGGATTCTCTTTGTTCTTGGGTTAAATCTTTTTGGGGCAAAGACCGAAATAAATCTGAGCGATTGTGATGATAATATTCCTTTCTTTGGATTTTTCCGGAATTAATTAAGCGATACAACATTGGCCAGGACTATAATTTATTTTTACTCAATTATTTCTACTTTTGCTCCTAATTTTTCTAACTGGTCTTTATATTCATCAGCTTTAGCCTTTGGGATATTTTCCAAAATTGGTTTTTTTTGGTCAACTAATTGTTTAGCATTGATAATATTTATTGGGCTTCCTTTTCCTTCATTAGCAATTTTTTCATTAACAATATCTTTTATTGCTCCGTAAACTTTAATTGGCTCTAAGCCTTGACCGCTCATCTCTGTCACTCTAAGAGAAACATTGGCCGAACTAGTAGTTTTTTTTCCTTCAACTTTTTGGCTGGGAGCAAATGCTTCTCCTTTAATGTCAAATTTTTCTTCAATAGCTTTCTTTAATTCTGCTAATCAGCGAGGAGTAAAACTTTCAATAATTTCTAAACATAAGTTAATTCTTTCCTGTTGACCGAGTTGATTAATATCCATATATAATAATTTTACTGTTTTTTGCTTTCAATTATTTTACTTTTTCTTTTTTTTCCATGCCAAGTATCCAACTAAAACCAAACCGCTCACTAAAATTCCACCAAACACTATTCAAAGAACTATATTTTTATTCTTATTCTGATTAGTGGCAGTAGAATTAGAAGCATTTTTTTGAGTTTGCTGTTGCTTAGTTTGCTCAATAACTTGTAAAAGAGCGTTTTGATAAGCAGTAATTTGTTCAATAGTGGTTAATTGGTTAATTTCTTGTTCTCAGTTTTGGTATTGACTATTAGCCAGTTTTTTTCAATCAATTGGTAAATCTTTTAATTTAGTTTTGATTTCTTGAATGGCTTTTTCTTTAAAATCTTGGCTTTGTTCAGGGAGAGAAAGTGGCTCGGTATTATTTTCTTTTGAATCTAGGCTTTTTGATTTAATTGGCTTGGTTGTTTCTTCTTTGGATGAAGAACTTGGTGAAAAAGAAGAGTCTGAAAAACTACTGCTACTGCTGATGTCAGAACTACTTGGACTGCTTGAAGGAGTATGGGGAGTGCTATTTTCATTGCTAGTGCTAGAAATGTTATTGGTGTTTGTAGAAGAAATATTGCTATCTCCTTTATTAGTATTATTGCCACTGTTGCTAAAATTATTGCCACTGTTGCTAAAATCATTATCTCATTCTTTTAATTTAATAATATCACTTAGTAGACATTTTTTTTGCAAACCTAATTGGTATTTGCTTTCTGAATGCATCATTGCTTTCTTTCAAAAATCAAAACTTTGGATTAAAAGTTCTTTATAAAAATAGTATTTTATTTCCCTAATTGCTCTATTTACTTCTTCTTCTAACTTTTTAATAATTCCTTTTTTGTCAATGTCAGGTAAGTTATTTATATCAAAGGAGAAATTTTGTAATTCTAAATCTTCTTCTGTATCAATCAAGCCAGTTAAATGGTCGTAGTAGTTATTAATATCGTCCTGGGTATTGAGAGCGTTAATGTATTCTTTTCAATCGTGACCTAAAATGTCTGTTTGATTTTTGCCGTTCACTAGCCCATTAGCTTGGACAATATCCCAGTAAGCACTCACGGCGGCAATGACTGCATTTTCCTGTCCAGCAAACCTATTTTTAATTGCTATTTTAATAATTCTTAACATTTCTTTTTTGAAATGCTCGGCTTGGTTTTCATCTTTTAAACAATTATAGGAATGCCAAATAATAGTCTTTCCTGGATGTTCGCATTCACAAACGCCGCGAGGTACTGGTTCAAATAAATCAAAAAAAGCAACACAATCGGCATTAAGGGATTCTTCCATAGTTATGCCCAAAAACCCTAACTTTTTGATTATTATTTTCCTTCTTTCTCGAGCTTTTTTTTCCTCTTCAATAAAAGCAAACAATTTATCTCTAAACTCTGCTTTTTTTTTGGTATTAAAATGTTTTATTCTGCCAATATAATCTCCTGCCGTTGGATTGTAGTTCAATGAATCATTATTATAACAAATAGAACATGAGTGGCGGGAGCATCGTGGAGGAAATAGTTCCTGAACTTGGGAACGAGTTGACCATTCAGATAATTTTAAATCAACTTTTTGGCATGATAAATAACAATTAAAACCTAGTTTTTTTTGAACCTCATCTGAGATTGCTCTTGATACCTCATCAAGTATATAAAGTTTTTTTAGTGAGCGATAATGATTTATGTGTCTTTCAGGTGGTAAATAACCTGTATCAGGAATTCGATAAGCATATTTATCAGTACCAGCAAAACTATAAAAATCACTAAAGTCAATTCCGTATTTAATATTGTCATTCATACTTTTTACCTCCTAATTATTTCTTCCTGGTGGTGGCACACCTGGATATTTGCTTGTTGTTCTTGATTCTCTTGCCCTTGTTGTTCTCTTTCTAATCTGGTCAGTTTCCTTCTGGCTTGAAAAAGTTCATCAATTTGCTGTTCAGTTAATTGTCTGTTGCTTAATAAGTTCCGCTTAGATATGTTTAATAATCTTTGAGCAAGGTGATTATCGCCTCGAGCAAGAGTTTCTTGTGCCTCTAACAGACCATCCAACGCCTCATGTAAATCTTCATTTAGTCCGTTCCTGGCATTATTTATTAATATTCCCAAATATTCCCTTTGGATTTGAACCATTTCTCCTGGCTGCATAGCCTCAAAATTAGTTAGATGCTCATAGAGAGTTTGGATTCGTGCTTCTAATCTCCTATTAAGTTGTTGAAATTGGGTAAGTTCTTCTTGATTAAGAGGTTGGTTATTTTGCTCTCTTAATCTTCTTGCTTCTTCTCGTGCTTCATTTTTCTCTCTTTCTAGTCTGTCCCTTTCGTTTCTTAAATTAGTTAATTCATCAGGAGTAATTTCTGCTCGACCATTTAAATCATCTTGTGTTGGGCGGGCCAATAAAACATCTAATGTTTGTCTTTCTGTTTGGTTATCTAAGTCATCCCATTGAGTAAGACCAAAATTTTCAGCTTGTTGTACTCTTCCTTCCGCAGTATTTAGCCGATTATTAACGCCTTGGGGGGCTTGATTAGTAAACTGATTAGTTCAATTGTTTCTTTCTCGAACTAAGTTGTTGTAGTCATTGATGGTTGTATTTGGACGAGCGTCACGTTGTCTTTCAGTGTTTTGCCTTGCTGTTTGTTCATCTTGTAATTGTTGCTGTGTAGGACGATTAAGAAGATTAGTTAAATTTTCTCCATTCAGTAAAGCAGGTAAATCATTCAAATTATTTATCCCTAAATTATTTTGAGCATTGGTTATTTTATCTAATGCCTGCTGAAGTGTTTGATTGTTCATATTCGGCAAATTGGCTAAGTCAGCAATGCCTAAATGAGTTCGTGCGTTGGTGATAACGGTTTCTGCCGCAACTGTACGAGCAGCTTTGGCTAAAACTTGGTCCAAAGTGTCGCCATTCATATTTGGCAAGTTGGTTAAATCTGCTACTTGTAAGTGGGTTTGGGCATTAGTGATAATGGTATTTTTTTGGTTCAGTTCACCTTCCATGTTATTCCGTTCCGTTTCGGCGGTAGTTGTACGTGAAGCTTTGGTTAAAACATCATCCAAGTTAGTTGTAATGTCGCTAACTTTTTTTCCGTTAAGTTTGGCTTGTAACTTGTCCCGTCAGTCAGCATCGTTAGTAGCAAAACCAATATCGTCATTTAGCGAAGCAGCGTAAGTATCTCGTTGGGCACGAGTTGTAGTATGGGCATTTTGTTCAGTTTGAAGTTGTCGCTCAGCAGTTTGTCTTGCTGTCGTCTCCGTATTCAATCGAGTTTGTAAATTACTTGTTTGTCCCTGTAAACTATTAATTGTGTTTTGATTTTGCTGCACCTTTTGACAAGCTGTTGCTGAACAATAAGAGTTTGAAGAAGAAACGCTTGCTCCACAACCATGACAAGAGGGTCGGTGACTAGAACAATAACTTTGTCCACTTGAAATTCTTGTTGAACAAGAAGAACATTGATTAGAATGCTGATAACAATAACTTCCTGAATAACTTACTACACTGCCACATCCATTAGCACAATAATAAGTTGGGGGTGGAGTGTAAGTATATTGTGTATAATTACTTGAACTACTGCTACTAGAACTAGAAGAACTAGCATTACTTCTGTGATTAGTACAATAAACTTCTCCTTCATGTGGCCATGCGTTGCAACCATTTGTTTGACATGAAGGATATGTTTGGTGTTGGCACTGAGGACATGGTTTAGTTATGTTGCCAGCCGTGTACCAAAAAGAACATTTAGAGCAAGTTACAGATACCCGATACGGACCATAACCCTTAGAGACACTGATATCTCCTCATGCTTCATTTTCTAGATAATAACTTTCTGCTACCTGTTCATCAATATCTTGTTCATTTTTTGTATTTTTATTTTCTTTAAATTCATCTTTCATAAATTATTTACCTCATATATATATTATTAACTAAAAATCTCTTTATAGAATAAAAATAATGACTATTGAATTAACTAAAGAGCAGAAAGATTGTGTTGAATATCCTTTAGACAAACAAATTTTATTGATTGATGCTGACCCAGGAACTGGCAAAACTGAAATTTTGCGGCATCGAGTTAAGTTTATTTATCAACAAAACGAAAAGCAAAGAAAATTTATTCTTATTTTAGCCGTTGGTCGAAACATTAGCCTCTCCATTAAAAGAAAATTGAAAGAAGAAGGATTAAAAAAAATTCATCGCCAATTGAAAACCGTTTTGCCTGAATTTATTCATGAGTTGTGCAAGCAAACTGATTGTTGGGAATGTGAAAACAGAACAAGACCGATAATTCTTGCTTGCACTGTTCATTCGTTGGCTTATTGAATAATTAAACAAGTATTTACTAAACAATTAAAAGAAAAAAAGAAAATTCAAATCTTAACTAATGCTTGAAATAAAGATTTAAGCCTGATTTATCAAAATCCTAACCATCCCCAACTCAAAGAAAAAATTCAATGAACAGTTAAAGAGGTCATTGCCAGAAAACGCCGAATTTTCAGTTATTTGTTGAATAAAATTGCTTCGGAGAAACTAACCAAGGAAAGAAAAAAAAGATTATGAGCAACTTTTCGTCAAGAAGTAGAAGTAACTCGGGAAAATCATCCTTACTATCATTGAGAGATTATTAATTATTCGGGATTTTTAACCGCAGCCAAGAAACTTTTTTCTGAAAATGAATTATCTGTCTATCAGGAATTAGAAAATGCCTGCTCAACTGACCAAGAAAAAAATGTTTGGTTGAGTTTTGACGACATGATTGACAATGTTCTTCTTTTTATGCAAAAACAGAATGATAAACCTCACTATTGACCTATTTTTGATTATATTCTGGTTGATGAATGCCAAGATTTAAAACTTAATTTATTAACTTTGATTACCAAAATATTTAGCCATAAAAAAACTAATTTTACTTTTGTTGGTGACCCCAAACAAAACATTATGGCCTTTGCCGGAGCCACCGAAGATGTTTTTCAATTATTGCGAAAAGAATTTCCTCACTGTGTACAGATGGAAATAGCTATCAGTTTTCGGGTTCCCCAAGAAATTGCTACTATGGCGAATAATTTCACCAGCAAGTTTATGCCTTACAAACCAAAATTAACCACTAATCAAACTAACGGAGGAAAAAAACCAGTCATTTTTCTTGCTGGCACAGACAAAGATTATCAATTAAGCATTGAAGAAAAAAATTCTCTAAATAAAAAAATTGAATTAATCGCTAAAGAGGAAAACTGGTTCGAACTCTCTCCCAGAGAAAGGGAAAAAAAGTTGCAAAGAAAGCAAAATGACCTCGAATTAGAAGAAATAAAAGCCAAAAAATTAAAAAGTCAAGTTAATTTTATCCTTTCTATAATTAACAATCTGGATAAATCGAACTCT
Source organism: endosymbiont GvMRE of Glomus versiforme (assembly GCF_003546845.1). NCBI lineage: Bacteria > Bacillati > Mycoplasmatota > Mollicutes > Mycoplasmatales > endosymbiont GvMRE of Glomus versiforme. The sequence goes on from NZ_NWVA01000002.1 coordinate 156,714, forward strand.
CGGGCTATTCTTTACCGGAAAAATGAGACTGGAAACTGACTGAAAAATTGATTTGTGGCCACTAATTACTATGATTTCACCATGGCAGGCGATGATTTTGGCCGAGCAGTTAAGCACATTGTCAACAAAATTAAAAAGGAACTGAAAGAAAAATCATTTTTCATTAGCAAATTTAAGTCTATTGAAGATTTTCTGAACAACTTAGGCATAAATTGAAGAAATATTCCTCAACTTCAACAAATAATAGATAAATTTGAGCAAGAAAGATTTTTGAGTAAAGAAAACCAAAATTTAGATGAAGGAGAAATCAGTGATTTTGTTATCCAAATTGAAAAACAATTAATAGAAAAAGACTTAGAAAATACCGGAAAAACAGTGCTTTCAACTATTCATAAAGCCAAAGGATTAGAATTTGATTATGTTTTTCTGATATCAGTAGATGAGGAAATATTACCCAATGAAAATAACGCCAGGGCTTGAGAAGAAGTAAACTTATTTTACACTGCTATCACCCGTACCAAAAAAGAGTTATACTTAACTGCCAGTTGTCCAGAAGAATGCTCCCGATTTATTCGTAATTTGGACCCGAATTTAATTGAATTAGTGCCAAGCAGTTTTCAACAGCCATTGCTAAACAAAGACAACATTAATTATCCGCATCCTTTCTTTCCTTACTCCTCTATTTCTGAAATGATTGGTGAAAAGGGGGAAACAGAAGTATGAAAATTACTGACGAATCACAAAAAACTAAAATTTGAAAAACTCAACAGAAATTGGCAAGAAATTGAAGAATTACAAATTGACGTTTATGCCGAAACTGCCAAAAATGTTTATTTTGTGGAAGTAAAAAATTGAGGCGAAAGTTTTTATCATTCACCAAAAGGCACTTTTCATCAAGAGAAAATTTGAGAACAACAAATCTGAAGAAAGGAGAAAATAGCAAACAATTTTGAAACTTCAAAAACAGTTATTTACTTAATTACTTTTCCCAGCGGGGAATTGGCTAATGACTTTCAGGACTTTTTGGCTAAAAAACAAAACCAAGAATTGCTAGTAGTTCACCACGACCAAGTTCACGAAAAAGTTTGAGAAAGAGCTTATAATTTAAAAAGAATTGATGAATTTATTTATGAAAAAGAAAAAGTTTTCCGGAGCAGGAAATTAAAAATACCAAATCCAAACCTAATAAAAATGACTAACAGAGAAAAGGTAAAAAATAATTGCTAGAATGGGAAATTAAAACTAACAAAGAGAAAAGAGTGGCGGACCGCATTTTTTTAGATATTATTTTTTGAAGAAAATTTTTCGCTTTTTAAAACCAAAATCATTTAAATTTTAGCAAAAATTGTTTCCTTATCATGAGTTCTCATACGCACATATTCACTATATAGAAAAAAACAAAGTAAAATTTATAAATTTGGTTTACCAAATTATTATAAAAAAATTTTGTGTGTGTAAAATATATATATGAGGTAAATTTATGAAAAGAAATGTAATTAATAAAATTCAAAAAAACAAAAATGCAGAAATGAAAGGAGATGGAAAATAATGGTACATATATTTGAAGAGAGAAATTTTAAAAGTTATTTACACAGAAATTGTGTTAAAGTTTGATTTGCATTTGGTGAAGAAACTGTGCAATATGAAGACCAAAATGGAGTTCATTCAGCAAATCCGAGCGGGAAGGTTACAGTGCCAGTTCCTGGAATAATTAGAGATCCAATTTTAAATAAAGAGGGAATGACAGCACAAGCAGTAGGTGGTGGTGTAGTTTCTGCAATATCTGGAGTAATGGCGGGAGTACTTGCTACTCCTTTTACAGGTGGAGCGAGTTTAGCCTTGTCTGTAGCAGCAGCCGCAAATGCCGGAGTTACAGGGGTGGCATCAGCTGCTTTGCTTGAAGAAAGAAATAGACCAGAAGATGTTTATTTTAATGTTGTATACGGCTATAGTGTTTATGATACAGAGTGAGTGGCAAAAAATGTTTCTCCTGGTGGTGTTTGACAAGTGGCTAATAATGTCGTGCAATGAAGTAACCAAGTTTTTCGAGAAAGATATGTGGATAAAAAAAGTAGTGAATTTCAATCTTATATCGAGCAAAGACCTCCTACTCCTACAAATTGACCTCCTTCTTCTAAATGGTAAACAAAAATAAAATTAAAAAAAGAAGAGTCGTGGCATATCTTTTTTTTTCTTTAGTTTGAGTTTTATTTTTTTATGCTTTCGGTGTTTATTTAGGATTAAAAATAACGGGAAGGAGCCTAGATAATCTTTCTTTATTTCCTGTTATTTTTCCTATTTGATGTATGTTATCCGCTGCTTTGATTGCTTTATACTTAGCGAAAAGCACCTCAAAAAAATAATTTAATATAGTCAATTTTCAATTTTTTTTTATGTTTTATTAATTCGGCTCTTTTATCTTTAATATAAGAAAAAAGTTCCTATTTGGCGAGACTTGCTTTCTAGTTAGCGGTTTATTTTTAATTGCGTGTATTTTATGTTTATGCTTATATAACACATATACATTCTGTATGATACAAGAGTATTATTCTTTTAAAATATCCTCATTTCTTTTAATAAATTCACGGTTGGGATTTCAATCACTTCTTTGCTCAATTTTTTTTAAAGTTTCTTTGGTCTCTTCAGTAAGTTTTCGGGGAATAACTACTTGAAAATGAATATAAAAATCTCCGCGAGAACTATTGCTAATGCCCAAAAAACACCCTTTATCTTTTAGGGTGTAATAGTCATTACTTTGCGTGCCTGCCGGAACCCGAATTTTTTCCAAACCTTCAAGGGTTATCACTTCTACATAATTGCCCAAAGCGGCATCTAAAAAAGAGATAGGGAGTTCAACATGAATGTCATTTCCTTTCCGTTGAAAATAGCGGTGTTTTTTTACCGCAATTTCAATGTAAATATCTCCTTTTTCAGCCCCATATAAACCATCATTACCGGCATTTTTCATTCGCAGTTGATTGCCTTGAACACCTCGGGGAATATCGATAGAAATGGTTTCTTTTTTTTTGGTGAATTTTTTTCCTAAGCAAGAAGGGCATTTTTTGGTAATTGTTCGCCCGCGACCTTGGCAATTAGGACAAGTAGTACGAGTGTAAATGTCTTCAAAAAAAGTCTTTTGTATTATTTGGACAATACCTTTGCCTTTACAAGTCGAACATTTAGAAATATGTTTATCAGAGTAAGCACCAGTTTGCTTACAGTATGCACAAACCTTATCCAGTTCAAGAACTATTTGGTGAGTTACGCCTAAAACTGCCTCTTTAAAGTTCAAAGTGAATTTAATCAAAATGTCTTCTCCTTTTTTTGGCTCTCATTCGCTGGTAGCAGTTGGTGCTCTTCGCGAATAACTTTCTCCTCCAAAAAAACTATCAAAAATGTCTTTAAAGATGGAAGAAGCATTTTTATCAAATCCTTCAAATCCCCCACCGGCTTGGAAACCTTTAGTTCCAGCATGACCATAGTGGTCATAATTTTGTCGCTTCTCTTTGTCAGAAAGAACGCTGTAAGCTTCTCCAATCTCTTTAAATTTTTCCTCAGCAACTTTTTTTTCTTTTTCTTTACCCACATGGCGGTCGGGATGCCATTTTAAAGCCAGTTTATGATAAGCTTTTTTTATTTCGGCTTCCGAAGCATTTTTGTCTACTCCTAGGACTTCATAATAATCTCGCTTTGCCATAATTACGATATTATTGTTTGATACCGAGAAATTTTGTTAAATCTTTGGGCTCATTTTGCAATTTTTGAAAAGTTTCTGGACTGTTTTTTTTTAAATATTTGTAAAATGAATAGCCCCTCTTTTGATTTTTTTTAATAAGTGCTCTTATAGCACCTTTGTCTTTTTTATTCTTAGCAAAGTGGGAACTTAAATTTTCAATTTCTTTGCTCAACAAAATTATTTGCACCGCAGTTGAGCCGGTATCTTTCTCGTGTAGTTGGTATTTTTTAATTAATTCAGCAGTTTGCACCATATATAAATTTTTAACTTAACTCTTTCTTTTTTACTTTTGCTTAGACCTTCCCTTTACTTGCAATAATTATTATTAGTATTAGCAAAAAAATGCCAGCGGCAGCCAAGGAGAAAATTAAAGTTATTCGTCATACCCCTTTGAAATATCAATCTCATTCTCCCTCTTTAATGTTTGCTAGCCAAAGTTTCATGATATAAGAATTTTTAACTATTTTTCGTTTTTCTTTTTTTTCATAATGCTACTATTAAGCACTATTGCTAACAAACCTAGGCAAAAGAGGGGAATAACAATTTTTCAAGGAAATTCTTTGTTAGAAGTGAAAGTTTGTTTTTCTCTTGGATTATTGTCATTTTCTTCTTTTTTAAAAGACAAATTAAATTTAAAATTTTTCTTATAATCATCTATGCTTTCTTATTCAAAAGTTGAAAAACATATCCCAGTGATGTCCGCAGAAGTTTTAAACTATTTGGATATTAAAAAAAATGGTATTTACCTTGATTGTACTTTGGGAAGCGGCGGCCATTCGCAAATTATGCTAGAATGTTTTTCAGAAATAAAAATAATTGCTTTTGACCAAGACCAAGAAGCGATTAAACGTTGTCAACAGAATCCATTTTTTGCTAGCAAAAATATTACTTTTATTAATGACAATTTTGTTAATTTTCCTCAATATTTAACTGAATTAAATATTTCTCAAGTAGACGGTTTTTTGTTTGATTTAGGAGTTTCTAGCGAACAGTTAAATGATGATGAACGGGGCTTTGGTTATCGACAAGATGCTCCGCTCGATATGCGAATGTCAGCTGAAAATACTAATTCTTTAACTGCTCAAAAAATCATTAATAATTATAGTTGTCAACAATTAGCCGAAATTTTTCGTGAATATGGTGAAGAAAAAAAAGCCAAAAAAATAGCTTGGCGTATTTGCCAAACTCGTAAAAAGGAGAAAATTACTACCACTCAGCAGTTGGTAAGCATAGTGGCTAGTTGTTTTTCCCAAAAAAGCAAGAAACATCCTGCTCGTCGGGTTTTTCAGGCTTTGCGAATTGTTGTTAATCAAGAACTGATTAATCTTTCCCAAGGGTTAGAAACAGCTCTCCAAAAACTTAAAAGTAGTGGGAGAATTGTTGTAATTAGTTATCACTCCTTAGAAGACAGAATTGTTAAGCAAATTTTCAAAAAATACAACGAACTTGGTCATTATCAAATCCTTACTAAAAAGCCTTTAATTCCTTCTTTTGAAGAAATTACTATTAATCACCGAGCCAGGAGTGCAAAAATGCGAGTGATTGCTCGTCAAAAGTAAGTTAAATTTATTACATTCACAATAACAAAACTCAACAATCACATACAAAATTCAAGCAAATTTGTTAAAGACTACTCCTAAAAATGCATTTTTCATCACTACTAATTAAAAAATCATATTATGCCAAATTGTCTATTTTGCCAAATTATTGAAGGGAAAGTGCTCGTTTACATCGTGGCTAAAGATGAAAAAAATAAATGTTTAGCTTTTTTAGATATCAATCCTGCCAGTGAGGGGCATACTTTAATTATCACTAAAACTAACAAACATGCTAAAAACATTACGGAATTAGAACAAACAAGCTGAAATAATATCTTGCCCCTCTTAAAAAAAGTGGTTAAAAAATTACAAAAAACCTTTCCAAACATTCAAGGATTTAATTTTATTAGTAATATGGGAGAAAATGCCTATCAAAGTGTTTTTCATTTTCATTTACATATTATTCCAAAATACAAAGAAAATGAAGGGTTTATTTGAACTGTCAAGAAAAAAACAATTGATTTAGTATCTCAAGCGGCGAACAAATTAAAGATAGAACTTACCGAGGTTTTTTAATTAATATTCAGAAGTAATAAGTCCAAGTTAAACGATAATAATTTGTGTTATTATAATAAAGTTAAGAGATTCGTATTAGTCTTATTTTTAATTGTGTTTTTTTCTAATAATTGAAAATGAGGAAGTAGTTGCCGGAAATTAACCAAAAATTTTATCTTTTTGGAAGGCAAATTAGTTAAGCCCTGGTCAGGTTTTTGGTGAAAATCTTCATAAACAAGATAATAAAAGAAGTGCCTTTGAATTTGGGCTAGTTCTACTGGGTTAACTACTTTCTTTTCAACCAAACATTTAGTTGCTTGGTAAACTGCTACGTAATACTTAGTTTTCTTTTGGTCAATACTAATTAAACTAATGGCTCTTTTCTTTCCTACTTGAAAAAGCAAACTATTGAGATGGTAAATTTTAACTTGGGGATTTAGTACTTGCAAAGTAAGCACAAAGGCTAAACTAATCCGGTATCCAGCTTGGCTGCCTGGTAAACTGGTAAAATAAACTTCCTCAATTTTCTTCAAAGAGTGATTAGTTTTTGCTAAAATTTTTCTTAAAATAGGGGAAAAATTCTCAGAGTGTTGGCGAAAGTTAACTTTTTGAATACTTTTTAGGCATTTTTCATTTTCCAAAAGAGCGATAAAAAGAAATTGAGAAGTTAAACTAAACAATAAACGTAGCATATTAATTTTGGCAATGACAATTATTATAGAGTTTTATCTATATAGTAAATAAATATGAAAGAAAGAGCAATGGTAAAATCTGTTCGAAAATGTAAGATAGAAATGGGAAGAGTGAAATCTGAACTAGAAAAAGAAACTTATAACAAGCCGAAAAATTAGGACAAAATGATTTCATATAGAAAAACAAAAAAATATTATATATGGTGAAAAAATGACAAAAAAAAAAAACAATATTTTAAATGGTTGGTTTTTGTAAGTTTAATTCTATTAACTGTTTTACTGGCAGGATTTTTCTTTTTTTTAAAAAGTAAAGAGAAAGAAAATCAAATAGGTCATGTAGAAAAACATTGTTTCAATTGTAAAAAGGAAGTTCTTGAAAATGCTGATTTTTGTCAATATTGTGGTGAACATTTACAAAACTTTCAAGATAAACCAAAGACAAATCCAAACGCAAAAAAACAAAATAAAACTTCGTGCTACCCAACAAAAACAATAAAAATTCAAAAAACAACTTCAGGAAAGTATTTTGTAAAATTCTCATATAACAAGATTAAAAACAGTAAAAACAAACAAGAATTTAGTGTTACCACAGGTAAAAACGTTTTCTCAGCCAAAGAAACGCCTAAAATTCTTAGTGAATACCAAGAATGTTGAGAAAATAATGATTGAACTGGGTGAGAAAAAGAGTTAAAAGATAATTACTTGTTAGTAAAAGAAAGAAGACAAGGAGAAGACAGTCAATTTCATCACCAAACTAATTATGAATTTCACCCTATAAGCGAAGCCGACCAAGAAGAAAAAGAAGCCGAACAAAGAAAAAAAGAGTGTAAACAAAGAGCAAAGGAATCCAAGGAGAGAGCAGAAGAAGCCCGAGAAAGAGCAAAAAAATGAAAAGAGGAGCATAAAAATGAATGAAGAACTTGCCACAAGTGCGGTAAAAACTTTTGCCTAGGAACCGAAGGAAGTATTAAAGAAACCTGACCTAATTGTGACTGAGACAACCCACCAAAAGTAGAGTATTTTTGCGGTAATTGTACTAAAAGATAAAATTAATCCTTGTTTGTTGCTCCCTTTTGTAAATCTAAAATTAAGTCGCGATATTCAGCCGCTTTATCAAAATCAAATTCTTGGGCTGCTTTTTTCATTTTTCGTTGGAGCGAGCGAATTTCTTTGCTTAATTTTTTTTCGCTTCAATTCTGTTCTTTTTTTTCTTTACGTAAAGCCGTTAAGCGAGGGTCAAGAAAAAAAATTTCTTTTTGGATAGTTTGCGGAGTAATTTGATTTTTTCGATTGTGGGCTTCTTGAATATTGCGACGCCTTTGGGTTTCAGCCATTGCTTCTCGCATGTTAGTAGTAATAGCGTCTCCATAAAGAATTACCCGTCCATTTTGATGACGGGCTACCCGCCCAATAATTTGAATGAGCGAACGAGTATCCCGTAAAAATCCAGGCTTATCAGCATCTAAAATACAAATTAAAGAAACTTCAGGCATATCTAGTCCCTCTCGTAAAAGATTAATGCCAACTATTACATCGTAAACTCCTCTTCTTAAACTGGTAATTGCTTGATTACGGGCAAAAATATCTAATTTGCTATGTAAAAAAATTGCCTTAATATCTCGTTGGTTCAGAAAATAAGCAATATCTTCGGCCATTTTGATGGTTAAAGCATAAATAATCGTTTTTTCTTTTTTAATAACTTGGTATTGAATTAATTTAATAATATCTTCAATTTGGTTTTTAGTAGGGCGAACTTCTACCAAGGGGTCCAAAAGTCCCGTAGGGCGAATAATTTGTTCGACTACTTGCTGGTTAGTTTGCTCTCGTTCATAAGGTCCAGGAGTGGCAGAAGTATAAACGATAAAAGACAATTTGCTTTTGAACTCCGTAAAATTTAAAGGTCGATTATCCAGAGCAGAAGGTAAACGAAAACCATATTGAACCAAAGTTTTTTTGCGGCTATGGTCAGTGTTATACATAGCCTTAATTTGGGGAACTGCTAAATGGGATTCATCAACAATAGTTAAATAATCTTTTTCAAAATAATCTAGTAAAGCATAAGGGCATTCTCCTGGCTTGCGACCATCAAAATAACGAGCATAATTTTCAATCATGGGACAATAACCAGTTTCTCCCAAGTTAATTAAATCTTCACTAATCTTTTCTTCAAGGCGTCGGGCTTCCACAATTTTTCCTTCTTGGTGAAATTTACCTGCTTGTTTTTTTAATTCTTGCTTAATTTCGGCTAAAATTTCGGTCATGCTTTTACTCTCCTCTTCGGTGAGATAGATATATTCTCTGGTCGGAGGGATAAGGATATTTGTTTTGGTTTCAGTTTTTTTATCCTTTGTTAGGGAATGTCTTTCTATTTTCTCTAAAATATCATTTTTGATTTCTAATTGCCAATAATGATTTTCTTCTCAAACTATTTTTAAAATAATGCTATTTTCTTTAACAAAAAAGCAACCTTCTTCTAATTCTATGGCATGAGGATTATAACCAAGTTTAGTTAACCAAGTAGCAATTTCTTTTTTGCTTATTTTTTGTCCTTGACGTAACTCTAAAACTGCTTTACGGTAAGAATTGGGGTCAAAACAACCGTAAATTGCTGCCACCGAAGCAATTACAATTACATTTTTTTCGGTCACTAAACTATTTAAAGTTCTCAAACGCATTCGTTGAATATTCACATTAACTTGAGTTCTTTTGCTAATATAAGTGTCTGAATGTGGTTTATATGCTTCCGGTTGGTAATAATCAAAATAAGAAACGTAATATTCAACTTTATTTTGAGGAAAGAAATTTTGCATTTCTTGGTAAATTTGCAGAGCAAGCGTTTTGTTAGGAGCAAGAATCAAAGTAGATTTTTGGGTTTGGGCAATAACATTTGCCATAGTGAAAGTTTTGCCAGTTCCGGTAGCTCCCAGGAGAACTTGTTGTTTTTTGCCTTGTTGAATATTTTCGACTAACTGCTGAATGGCTTTTTCTTGGTCTCCTTGGGGATTCAGGTTAGTGATGAGACGAAACATGGATTATAGTATTTTTTACTTGTTTCGTTTAGTCTATAGAAAAAAGTATGAACGAAAAAGCAACAATGGCAAGACCTGCCCAAAAACTAAACCCAATTGCAAAGAGCAGTGTTGGTGGCTCCAAGTTAGACCAACAAATAATCACAGGAACCCTAACTTCACGCATAGAAACTAAACAGGAGAAAATAAGTGGTAAAGTTTACCATTACAGATTTTTCAAGTTTCCTAATCAAGGACAAGAAATCCCCGTAGTATTTAAAGACCAAAAAAAGACATTATAAACCAGTTATTCCCAAAGATAGCCAAGTCCAATTGACAGGCACCTGAGCAAAAAGAAACAACTCCCGACCTTCTTTCACCTGCCACAGATGAAGCAGGAGTAGAGTGATTGCTTTACTTGAATTTAATTGAAGGTGAATATGATGCTCACTCCCGAGCCTTAGAAGAAAAACTTAATCCCTCCACAGTTAATTGAGATGATTTCATGATTGATGAAGACCAAATGAAAAAGTATAAGGTAATTTACTCCATTCAAGACTTCTTTTTCTGTGAACTGGGAGACAGGAAAGTTCATAAGAAGTATGCTTTGATCCATTTCACTAAAAACACTAAACAGACCGATAGCACTCTCATTAACTTTTGCTTTGACTGAGAGGAAGTTGCTAAAAGTAAATTGAAGAATTGTAGATTGAGGAAAAAAGAGGAGATTGTTAGGAAATGAGTGAAGATGTTGAAGGAGGGGATGTTGAGGTTTCGGGATTATCGGGGGAGAGATTGATTTTTGGAACAAATAAAAAAAAGCAAGTAGTTTTTTTTCTTTATTTTTAATTTCTTTTTTTTGGGGAAAGCATAACGAACAACGAGGAACCCGAAACGAGGTTTTTCTCTTTCTTTGTCTTTCTTTCTCTTTTATTTATAAATAAATAACTTTTGGGATAAAACTAAAAATAAGTATTATGAATCATCACCTAGCATGTATCATGTGTGAAAAAAAAGATTGTAAAAAACTTTTTAAACTGTTGCCTCCTAATTTTGGAGAAAGTATGAAAGCCAAGGCAAAAATAGTTTGTTTAGATTGCTTAAAATCTATTGACAAGAAAAAGTTTCAAGATATGGAAAAAATAATTTTACAGAAGGAATTTTGCTCTTTTCATAACGAGCAAAAGAGTGCTTATATTAGAGATAATAATGACAAATGACAAAAATATTGTTTTTCTTGTGAAAAAGAGAAATGAGAAAAAGGGCTGCAAAGATTAGAAATTAATTCTCTATCAGTAGCCAAATATTTTTATGAAAACTGAGGATTAGCTGATCCAGTCATTATGCAAAGATTAATTTATTTTGCTTACTTAGAAATCTTAAGAGAGCAAAAAATTGTCCTCTTTGAAGAAAAATTCCAAGCTTGACCGGGAGGACCTGTTCTTGAATCAGTTATTTATCCTATGTATGAACACTGTGAAGAACTAGAGAATTTCTTTGAAAAGGTAGAAGGATTAGACAATCAAATTGTTATCCAATATTTAGATAAGATTGCTAAAAAATATTCAAAATTAGAAAGTTTCCGAATTTATCAAGAATCTAGAAATGAATTATGAGAAGAGGCTCGGCAAGATTTAGTTAGTGAAGAAGAAAGCCAGACAATTGAAGAAAGAAATATCTTTGCTTTTATCGAGAAAAGTAAAAAACAAGTAACCTTTTATCTTTCTCAATAATGCTAGTTTCTTTCCAAAAGTTAATTAGAAGAAATTGTATTCATAAAGATGAAAAAAGCGAATTTCATACTCGGATAGATATAAATAAACTAAGGCAAGCATTTACTCAAATTCATAGCAAATTAAAAGAGTGAAACAGTAAATCATTAGAACAGATTGAAGAAGTTAAGCCGGGAGAAGAAAAAGAAATTAAATCACTGAAAGGCGAAGAGAAGAAGTTAGCTAATTATTTTTCTCGTGTTGGTGACAACCAAAAAATTAAAAGGATTTTTTTTAATAATCCCATTTGACAACTCCGGGTTAACGGAAAAATAAGAATAATAGGGATTTTGGAAAAGGATTATATTGATAAAAAATTCTTACCTGATAACATTAAACAAAATAGCAAGGATTTATTCTATGTTCTCTATTATGATTTTGAACATACTTCTTTTCCTAGTTCTGATCAAGAACAACCAAAAGAAGAAGATTTGGTTTGTATTATGAATGAAAATTGCTCGAGATATTTCTTTCTTCCTAATGAGACTGAGGAAGAAGACTAATGTTTATCGGACTTGCTAATTAGTTCTTTTAGTACTTTTATTGCTGGCTCTATCTCGTTTAATAAATTTTCAATTTGTTTTTTTACTTCTTTTGCTTCCTTGACTATCTCTCTTAATTCTTCGGCTGATTTATTTGCTAACGCTTGTTGTCCATAATCTATTGTGCTTGTTTTCTTTTTAAAACCACAAGAAGAACAATAATATTTACCATCTCCCCATTTTTCTACAAAATTAGGAGAACCACATATGTCACAAAATTTTTCATTATTCATATTATTATTTTTCTCCTTTCTTTCTAGTCAAGAAATAAACCACTATTCCAATTAATCCTAATACTCCAATTCCTCCTAAAATTCACGGGAGATAATTCTTCGGTTTGGATGGATTGCTCTCTCTGTGTGTATTCGTGGAGTTTAGTGAACTATTAGATGATTTATTAGATTTTGTTTGATTTGAACTTTCGGAAACAGAATGACCCAGGTTTTCCTTTGTTCCTATTTCACAATTACAACTTTTATTTTTTAAGAATTTTGTTGTATCTCCATACTGATTAGATTTGTGGATATAATGTAAACTATCTTTGCCACATTCAGAACATTTTTCATAACTATAACCTTGACTATAATCTCCAAAAGAAGAGTATTGAATTTTGTTGTCATTATCTCTTCTGTTGTTGCATCACTCAAATTCAATTGTTTCAAATTTCTCTATTTTTTCTTTCTTCTTAACTTCCCAATCCTCTATTTTAGCAAGTAATTCTTGTTGTTTTTTCTGGCAATCCATACAAGGATTTCCTTTACTACATTTTACTCCTTTACTCATGATAATTATAGTTTTAATTCTAATATATCAGAAATAATTTTTTTAATCAGCATTATTGTCACAAAAGTAGAAAAAATTTAATAAATGGAAGAAATCTCATATAAAAAATTAAAAAGCAAAGGTTATACTTGTAAAGGATATGATTGTGAACTAGCTTGCCGGGAACACCAAATAAAAAGACTAGGATTAAAAATCGAAGAACTTCCAGATTTGAATGAAGAAAAAAGAAAAGGAGTAATAAAGAGGTTGTCAGTAAAAAAAAGAATGATAAAAGAAACTCTCATAGAAACATTTGAATTAGGAGAGGTTACACTAAAGCAGTATAAAAAATGATATGAATCGGTTGGAACGCAAGACGAATTTGTTTTAGTTTTAAGGAAATCTGACAAAGTTATTGATAAACCGGAAAGGTTAACAAGTGAATTGACTATTAAGTTTATCTTAGGTAATGATGAAGCAACAAATCAACGCAGAAGATCTGCGATAATAATCGGTATTAAAAAACTGTTTGAATTAAATAAAGGCAAAGATTTTTATTGAGACCAAGATATTTATTTTCTTTTCAATAATAACACTACTGGTGGATCTAGCGGAGTTGCTTTGCTCCTTGCCCTTTACAGTGTTTATTATCAAAAACCTATCCCAAAAAACGTAGCAGCAACCGGAGCTATTAATAATGACGGAAGCATAGAAAAAATTGGTGGTCTAAGAGAAAAATTAATTTGTGCAATCAAAGGTGGAATAGAGGTTTTAGTTATGCCAGAAGAAAATTATAGAAAAAATCTTTCACTTACTCCTGGATATTTTGAAAAGATTAAGAAAGTTCATCCAGTAAAGTCTTATAGAGACTTGATAAATTTGCTTTTTCAATGGAATAGTTAGTCTTCAACTTCTCTGCTTCTTTATCATCCTTAATCCCCATCAGGGTCATCATCTGGGTCTACACTAGGTATATCAGGTTCTCCTTTATCTGGGTCTTGCCCTGGGTCAGGTTCATTCGGATCGACTTCGGGTGGGTCAGGTTCGATTGGTGGTGGGTCAATGTCTGGAAACTCATCTGGGTCAGCTGGGTCAATGTCCGGAGGAATATCAGGCTCAATTGGTGGTATTTCTGGTTCACCTCCACCTGGATCGAAAGGGTCAACTTCTGGGAAATCATTATCAGGGACAATGTCTCCTTCTCCTGGTTCGGGAACATTTATTTCCGGGTCAGAGAGGAGGATTTCTATTTCTCCACCTGAACCAGCAGGAGGAGTTCAATCGAGTTGCTCGAAGTCGTCCTGTCCTGGGATTTTTTGTCAATCAAGTTTAAATCCACCTCCTAACCTCCAAGTAATAGTGTTGCCATCAGGCACAAATCCATAGGCTTTTGAGAAAGGTTTGCCATCTGATTTTTGTTGAGTGGCTTTTTCTCAAACATCTCCTTGGGAACCTAATCTGCCTGCTGTTCCGTTAACAGTTAAGTCATAATTGGGACTAGTAGCAGCACCCATAGCACTAAATCAAGGCTCAAAAGGCAATCCCTTGTGAATAGTATCTCAACTATCACTGCTGCCATTTCGGTAGTTATTGTGGAGAGCATCAAATAAAGGAGTATCTTGGGCTCCACAGCCGATACAGGAGGAATAGATATCGACAAATTTCTTAACTGGTTTAGGAAACTCTAAGGTAAAAGCTCCGTGAGTGTGTCCGTCGGCTAATTCTTCATTTCTGAACATAGGATACAAAGCCATTCAGTGTTCTTGGGTTCCATCTTCATATTCTATAAAATAGTGTCCTCTTTGGTGATAGTTGTTGCCTTTTGGTCTGTTGACATCAACAGTTTCTTCTCCCTCTCCTACTGCTTGGGCTGTATATCCTTGACTAGTGCCAAAACTGGAATATTGGATACGATTTACTGCTTCTTTAACTCCCAAGTCAGGATTAACAAAATGCTTCTTCTTGTCTTCATAAAATGTGATCCCACGAGCAAAACATTCAGCCATTTTGCCATCAGGGTCATAGTCAAGAGTTAATTTACCTTGATAAAATCCTGGTTTGAGAATATTGCCCAGTTTTTCGAAAGTAATATTTAAAGGGTAGGTGATAGGATTTTCGTTATTATTATGTTTGAGGTTATTTAAAAGGTTGTTGCTGTAATAAAACCGACAAATAAAAGCCTTTTGTTCAGTTCTAAGCCAAAAATCAAATAAGTTATAAGGAAACTTTACTGTATTAGCATAAAAGATACTTGGTTCAATTGGATTATCTCCGGTATGTGATAAAGCAGATTGAAACATCCTGGCTGTGTGTTGTTCTTGGTTTCGATTATCTTTCTCTCGCTTCATGAAATCCTTGCCTTTATCTTTACCAACTAAATTGCCTGCTATTTCTTCTTTAGCTTTGTCAACTCCACTAGTATTAACCCCAAAAAAACTGCCTATTGCCTGCATTCCTCCTTTAATTGATTGACTTACTCCATCAATCATTACTTTTACTAAGGTCATATTAACTATTCCCTGTCTAACTTCTATTTTCCATTTAAAGAAAATGTGGCCACTACGAAAAACAACATAAGTTCCTGCTGGATTAGCCTTAATTGCTCAATGAATTCTAATTTGCTTGTTATCGTCAATTTCTAAATAAGCTAAATTAGCCGTAAACAAAGCAAAGTTTATTTTCTCTGGTCAGTCTCCATCAACAACCACTTTATCTCCCAAATCAGAGCAAAAAGAATAGTGTAGTTTATCCAGATTAGAAATTGGCATTATAAATTCCTCCCCCAATAAATAGGATGATTCCCACTAACTAAACTCCCCATAGCATTAACAATCCAAGGCAAATCTTTCCAAACTCAATCTTCCCTCAAATAAACACTAACATAAAGGTTTCTAGGGTTCAAATAATTAAATCCGTCCACAACATAAACCCGAAACACTTTTTGGTGAAAGTTCACCACAAATAAGTAAGGATTATTAAGATTAAAACCTTTTCTATTTTGGCAAGCAATCTCCAAGCCTTCATGAGTGTCTTTCTTAATAAATCCTAACTGTAAGAAAGGTAAACCATCACTAATACTTTCGGAGCCTAAATCAAATAGCCTGTCCCGAGCCTCTTCCATTCTTTTTAAACTTTCTTTTCACTCACTGGTTCCTAATTTTCCGGCTTCTCAATCCTTGAGAAATCCTTTTAAAGCCTGCCAAATCCCTCGGGCAGTATCAGTGCCTTTTTGTTCGATAAGGTTAAGTCATTTTCTATAAAACACCCAAGAGATATTAAGGTTAGTTCTTCCTTCTTTTAGTTTTTCAATATCACTCTCAATTAATTCTTGAAAAGGAACTTTTTTAATTGACCTTTTAGAATATACCGAACAATTGCTAAAACAACAGCAAAATCAAACTTCCCAAGAAGAATTAATAGCCCAGCAACTTCAACAAACTCATTTGCCTAGAAATGATTAAATATAGTAAACGTAAAAATAATATATATGCTATATATGAAAAAAATTATGAAAGACTATTACAATATTTTAGGAATAGACAAAAATGTCTCGGTAAGACGAATAATGATAGAGAGAGAGAGAGAGAGAGAGAGAATAAATTAGAAAGGAGGGTAGTGTTTTAAATCATGAGCCAAGATAGAGAAGAAAATAAAAATTACTTGCTCAACAATCTTGATAGTTATGTTGTTGACTCACGGGGTAATTTTGTTCATACTGACCCAGATATGATGGAGGACGAGCATTTTTATATTGCCCAGGGTGGATTAACTTCCCAAGGTCATAAAGAAATTATAGAAAAATTTGTTGAGAAAATTATTGCTGAAAAAGAAAACTGATCCTTGAATACTAATAATGATTACTGACACCGACCAAGTGGAAAGATAATGAGCAGACTAGGATTTAGCAGCCAACAAAGTGAGAAGTTAAGAAGAGAATTAAGAAATGTCCAAGAAATCGTTAATGACGCAGCAAACAATAATAATGAAGACAATAACATTGAAGAACTAACAAGAGAAGTGGAAGAAGCAATTGCTCGCCAACAAAGAATGTTTGAAGCAATAGAACAATTTGAAAAGAGGTGTAAAGAATCAGACGAGCAACTAGCAAAAGAACTCGAACAAACCAAAAAGCAAATGGATGAAGAAAACAAGAAATTTAAAAAGGAAATGGACGAAATGCTTGAAAAGACCAGAAAAGAAATGGACAAAGCACATGAGGCTGTTCGTAATGAAATTAATCAGGAAAAGACGACTTATCGGGATAATCCTATTACTTGCGAACAGTGCTTTTTCAAGGTGGAAGTAGACGACCCCCGAACTTGTATTATCGACAAAAAAACTGGTAAAAAATTTTGTAGTGATCCTTGCTTTTCAAAATTTATTGAGAATGAAGTAGAAAAAGAACAATGAGAAGAGAGAATGAAGGAAATGGCAAAAGAAACTCAACAAATCAGAGAAAGTAGCACCAAAAAATCAGAAGGACAAACTAATACTAGTAGCCAGGAGAAAAAAAACCGCAATGAGACTAAAAATGAAACTAAATCGACAGACGAAGACTGAAAAAAGAAAAGTGAAGAGCGAGAAAAAAAGCGTGAGGAAGAACATAAAAAGTGAATGGAAGATTCGGAGAGAAAAAGACAAAATGATGCTAATGAAAGTTTAGAAGATAATAAAGCAGTGAGCTATAAATATGATAGAAAATTATTATCTGATTACTAAAGGCTATCTTTCCGAAAAAGAAGCCGAACAAGCATTAGGAAGTAACTGGAAAAGTCAAATCAATAATTGCTCCTCTTTTGATAAAATTATGAACAAGTACGATCAACTTAAAGGCAAACTAGAAAAATACTGAACCAAAATTTCTGATGCCAAAAACAAAGCTTTTAATGATATTCTTAACTACAAAAAAGACGAAAAATCAATTTATTTTTCTTCAATTGAAAAAGAATTACCTTCCCATTTAGCAAATGGTCGTTGAAAAGATTATTTGAATGAAAGCCAGTCCTTGACTCAACTAAATAGTAGACAGAAAGAAATAGAAAAGGCAATTGATAAAGGAGCTGAAAAAAGCGAAAAAACTGATAATTACCGAAACTATAATTCAAAAAATAGAGGAACAGGAATTACAGAAATTATAATAGGATTATTGATTATTGGAGCAATTATTGGCTTAATTATTTGATTAGTAAAAAGAAACAAAAATAAAGAGCAAAATTAACCTCTGTGCACTTGGTATTTATTATAAAAAACAGATTAAAAAATTAAGTTATAAGATTTTCGTGAATAAACAATTAGATGATTACAATAAAATTCTTTGTGAGAGTGGTTTATTTTTTCCGGGACCAACTAAAGGTTCTTTTATTTTTCCTCCCAATGGTTTAATCCTTTGACAAAATATTCAAAATATTTTAAACCAAAAATTTGCTAAATATGGAATAAAAAATGTTAGTTTGCCAACTTTAATTCCTTATAGTTTTTTTCAAAAGGAAAAACAGCACATTCAAGGGTTTAGTCCCGAGTTCTTTCAAGTTCAGCAAATTGGAGAAAAGAAACTAACTGAGTCATTAGTTTTACGACCCACTAGCGAAGTATTATTTTATGATTGATTTCGGCAAACTTTACGAAGTTATCAGGAATTACCTTTTCTTTATAATCAATGGTGCCAAGTATTTCGCACTGAGAAAAATACCAAGCCTTTTTTGCGAAATACCGAATTTTTTTGACAAGAAGGTCATACTTTACACGAAACTGCTAAAGAAGCCCAAGAATTTACCTGAAAAATGTGACAAGAATATCAAAATTACGTAGAAAATAGTTTGTGCCTTGCCATTATTGCTGGCAGAAAAAGTGAAAATGAAAAGTTTGCAGGAGCAGTGGAAAGTTATACCGTAGAATGCTTGCTTCCAGATGGTCAATGTTTACAATTAGCCACTAGTCATTATTTTGGAGATAATTTTTGTCGGGCAATGAATGTCGAATTTCAAAGCGTAAACAAAGATAAAGATGGTCAACCACAACACCCTTTTTCTACTTCTTGGGGCACTTCTACCCGAGCAATTGGGGCTATTGCCAAAACTCATAACGATAAATTAGGGATAATTTTACCTTTTGATGTTGCTCCGGTACAAATTGCTTTTGTTTTGAGAGAAGAAAACGAAGGATTAATTAACTATTATCAAAAAACAAAGGACTTGCTAAACACTTTTCGATGCCAATTATATAACAAATACAAACAGGCTAAATCAAATATTATCCACGCTGATAAAGAAGGCTGTCCACTCAAAATAATAATTGGCAAAAATGAACTGGAACAAAAAATAATTACCCTAGCAAGGAGGGATGATGTGAAAAGAAAGATAACTATTAGTTTGGAAAATAGCGAAACAGAGAAAAATTTTCTTCGTAATTTTGAAAACAATTTGGTAGAAAATCTAGAAAAATATAATTTAGAGAATAAGACTAAAGAACAATTGACCACAGAACACGAAAAAGCGGTGGACTCAGTAGAAAAAGGATTTAAAGGAGACAAAGTTATTAAGGTTATTAAGCAAGAAATAGCAGAGTTTCAAAAAAATATTTATCAAAAAAGTGCTAATTTTCGAGATAAACATATTTTTTTAGTAAATAATTTTTCGGAGTTAGAAAAAAAAGTAAATGAAGGTGTGAAAGGATTGTTTTTAATTCCTTTTTGTAATAATTTAGATTGCGAAAAAATTATTCCTCAAAAAATACCGGCTTATAGTATTCGCTGCTTGTCTTTGACTGAAAAATCAGAAGAGAAAGAAAAATGTATCTTTTGCTCTTCTTTGGCTGATAATTATGCTTATTTAGGCAGAAGTTATTAACTTATTTTGCTGAAAAAAAGAAAAAAATATAAGTGAAACAAATATAACAAAAAAGAACAGAAAATAATTAATATTTGGCGCTTTTAAAAACTTTTTTACTTTTTCGCCAAATTAGAAGTAAAAAGAAAGGACAAGAAGCAAAAAGAAACAAAGGAGTTATAAGAATTCCTGCTCAAAATAAAAACTCTTTGCTGTTTCCTTTTACTAAATAGTTAAAATACTACCAAAATTTACATAAAAGTCAAATAAGCAATAAACAAAAGCAAAAAAAAGAAAGAGCAAAAGATAGAAGACTAAAGTTTCCTAATTTATAGGCGGTAGTTTCTGAATCTTTTTTTCTAAAAAATAAAAAAGCAATCTTGAATAATAAGATAACTAAAATTAACACAAAAATAATAAAAAACAGAAAGCAAGTTTTTAGCGAAAAAAAGCCTACCGTTCATTTTACTTCTTTTTCCATAATAAATTGGTACGGGGCGAGGGACTCGAACCCTCACGCTTTTAAAGGCACTAGGTTCTAAGCCTAGCTTGTCTGACCATTCCAACAGCCCCGTAAATATAAATTTAAATAAAAAACGAACCAATGCTACTTGGAAACGGAAAAGAAAACCACACATTAAGCTTTTATATGATATTTTTATTGCTTTTTCTTTATCTCATCAGCACTTCCTAAAGATAATTAGCGTTCTGAAAGAGTAATAAAAAAATTAGCAATTAAACTGCTCCATATCCTTTAATATTCCTAAATTTTTAGGCTTTTGGAAATAATGCGTAATTTCTTTTTGAGTTTCAACTCCCAGGAATTTGCCAATCGGCTCTAACTCATTCTTTTCAATGGCTTGAAGAAGGCTACTTGGATTAGGATAAATGCTAGTAAGTTTGCGTGCTTTCACTCCTCCTAATAAAGGAATACCTAAAGCAGTTATTAAACAAAAAAAAGGTTTTTTTTTCGATTGTTCAATGTTATTTAAAAGATTATTAACTGATTTTTTTTGCAGGCCCTCAATTTTTAACAATTTTGATTTTTTTTGTTCTAAGAGATAGAAATCAATTGGAGTTTTTAATACATTAACTTGGTACAATTTGCGGATAATTGCTTCACTTACCCCTTTGATATCCATTCCTTGTTTAGAAACAAAAAGAGTTAAGGACTTAATGTTTCTTTCAGAGCAATCTTCATTAGGACAGTGTTGATAAATCTGTTCTTGATTTCATGTAAGCAAAGCAGAACAAGAAGGACAATTAGCGGGTGGAACTCAGCAAGTATTTTGTCCATTCATTTTAATTACTTGTACTACTTGAGGGATAATGTCGCCAGCTTTTTTGATTACTACTCGGTCACCAATAGCGAGATTTAATTCTTTGATGAAGCCATAATTATGAAGTGTGGCTTTGCTAATTTGGCTTCCGAGCAAAGAAACAGGAACGATTTGTGCGACATAGGAAACTCGACCGCTTCGGGTAATCTCCACTTGAATGTTTTTAACTTCACTCAGTGCAACCGAAGCAGGAAATTTGTAAGCAAAGGCTCAGCGAGGAAAACGATTAGTATTACCCAATTTTTCGTAATACTCGTAATTATTAACTTTAATTACAATTCCATCAATTTCAAATTCTAAATTGTCCCGTTTTTCTTTAACTTCTTGAAAATACTTTTGAATTTCTTCTAAACTATGGCAAATCCGATAATAAGGACTAGGTGCAAAACCTCAGTTGGCTAACTTTTCCAAGCAGTTTAATTGATTACTGGTTTCATTAACTTTATCGTTGTCATGCCTCAAAATTTGGTAAGCAAAAAAGTTTAAGTTTCTTTGTTGGGTGGGAATCAAAGTTCGCAAAGTTCCGGCTGCTGCGTTTCGGGGATTAGCTAAAAGAGACAGTTTTCTTTTTTTTAATTCATTATTTAAGCGTTGAAATTCTTCTTTTTTCATGTAAATTTCTCCACGGATTTCAATTATTTTAGTTGCTTCCGGTAAATTTTTTGGCAAGTTTTGAATTAGAGGAAGGTTGACACTAACATCTTCTCCTATTCATCCGTCTCCACGAGTAATCATCTTGCTTAGTTTGCCGTTTTGGTAATGCAAACTAGCTGATAAACCATCGATTTTTAGTTCGCAAAGATAATCTATTTCGTTAAGTCCGAGTTTTTTTTTTACTCTTTCATCAAATCGTACTAACTCTTTATAATTATCAGTACTTTCTAAACTAAGCATTGGAATTTGGTGAGCAATTGAATGGAATTTTTTTTTAACTTTGCTCCCAACTTTTTGCGTGGGTGAATTGGGCAAAACCAAACTATATTTTTTCTCCAAGTCCCTTAATTCTTGAAAAGTTTGGTCATAGATTTTATCGTCAACCGTTGGCTGATTTAAAACATTGTATTCATAATTCCACTTTTCTAGCAACTGGATTAATTTCTGCATTTGTTGAATTTCTTCTGTTGCAATCATATGAAGTTTTTATTTTATTTTAAATTCTTGTTTACTATTTGACTAAGAATTACTAAGTTTATTGTTGGGTGTTCCTTCTTTAATTTTCATTTATGTTCATATCTTTTTGCATGTAGACAAAAATGAACTAGTAATAAAAGGTCATGTTAAAAATAATCACTAATGACTGAAGAGATTAAAAATAAAATTTCTACCCTATACAATAAAAATAGAAACAATAAATATGAAAAAGATTAAAATTACTTCTGAAAGTTATTCTTTGTTGCAAAAAGAAATAGCGGATTTAGAAAAAACCATAAAAAAAACTTCTGAAGAGTTAGGACTAAGTGGTTTTGATTCTGATCTTACTGAAAATGGTGATTTTACGGCATTACTAGAAAAGTTAAAAGAAAAGACAGGCAAATACCAGGAAAAACTTTTTTTGTTAGAAAATGCTGAAATTTGCCAAAAAACTAATAATAAAGCATTAATTGGATTAGGAAGCATGGTTACTTACAAAATATTAAATACTGGAGAAGAAAAAACTGTGGAAATAACTGATGAAATTGAAGCGAATCCACCCCAAAAAATTTCCATGCATAGCCCTCGTGGTGAAAGTTTATTAGGAAAAAAAGTTGGTGACATTCTCAATAATCAGGGAAAAGATAAGCACCAAATTGAAATTTTAGCAATTAAATAATGATTAAAATTGGTTTAGTTGGTTTACCAAACATCGGAAAAAGTAGTCTATTTTATTTTTTTACCCGCCAAACAGAAGTTTTAAAAGAAATCGCTAATTACCCTTTTGCGACTATTGAGCCTAATCATGGCATAATGCCTGTTCCTGATTTTCGTTTAGAAAAATTAGCCCAAAATTTTCAGAGTGGCAAAATAACTCCTAGTGTTATCGAATGAGTAGATATTGCTGGTTTAGTCAAAGGAGCAGCCCAAGGTTCAGGTCTGGGTAATGAATTCCTTTCCCATATCCGAGAAGTAGATTTAATTTGTCACGTAATCCGTTGCTTTGCTGGTTCTAATATTGAGCACGTAGAGAAAAGTGTTAATCCTCTTCGCGATTATGAAATTATTCAAAGTGAATTAATTCTTGCTGATTTGCAACAAATTGAAAAACGAAAGCAAAAATTACAAACTTTACAAAAAAAACAACCGCAACAAACTGAGGAAGAACTAGAAATATTAATTTATTTAGAGCAGAATTTAATGAATGGTTCGGCTCTTTCCCAATTAAAGTTAACTGCTGAACAAAAAAAAACCATCAAAAGTTACAACTTATTAACAATCAAACCAGTAATTATTATTGCTAATTATAATCAAGGGGCAGAAATAAAGGAACTAGAAAATTACGCCAAGGAAAAGCAAATTTATTTTTTTCCTCTCTCAGTGAAGGCTGAAAATGAATATTTAGATTTATCTGTTGAAGAAAAAAAAGAACTCGGAATAGAATGACAAACTGCTAATCTTGGTCCGCTTACCGAAAAAATTAAAGAACTATTGAACTTAAAAGTTTTTTTTACTGCTGGTCCAAAGGAAACCAAAAGTTGACTGGCTAGTAAAGAAATGAGCGCTAAACAATGCGCAGGCTTAATTCACTCTGATATTGAAAAAGGATTCGCTTATGTCCAAGTGTACAATTATCAAGACTGATTAATTTACCCCAATGAACAGCAATTAAGTGAAAAGGGTAAAATTCGTAGCAAAGGTTCTCAATATATTATTCAAGAAGGAGATATTTGTCTTTTTTTATTTAGTGCTAGATAAAATTATTTATATGAAATTTAAAACTTGAGAATGAATTTACTGAGGCATAGTTTTGTTTTTCTTAATACTTATTATGGTGGCAATAATCAAAAGTGGAAAAGAAGGGTTTAAAGTTACTATTAAAAAGCATAACCAAACTACTATTACTTATTGAAGCAAACCCAAAGCATTTGGGTATTTAGTAGGCATTCCTTTTGGAATTATGTTTACTCTTTGGCTAATTATTAAAGCAGCCACTGGTGGATTTAAAGAATAAAAAAAACTTCTTAAATGGTTAAAAATTACTTAATGACAATTTTGCTTTTGTCATAAAAAATAAATATCCTTTGGTCCCGTAGTGTAGTGGCTATCACTTCTCGCTGTCACTGAGAGGACACGAGTTCGATTCTCGTCGGGACCGCCATAAAATTATGTCAGAAATAGCAATCAATGAACCAAAATTACAATTACCTCTTTTACTAACGGATGGATTTTTTCTTTTTCCTAAATGCAATTATTCTTTACCGTTAGTAGGAGAAAACGAAAAATTAAAACCAATTTTAATTCAGGCTTGAAAAGAACACCAAGGACAATTATTAATTATTTCTAGTAAAGAAAAAATTGCTGACCTGGGGACAATTCAGAGTTTAGATAATTTTTATTTCGTAGGAACCTGAGGAAAAATTATTTTAGATTTAACCCACGAAGCCAATGCCGAGTTAGTAATTAATTCGCTCCAAGAAATCCAATTAGAAGGATTAGAAAGAGTACAAATTATCAATCCACAAAAAGTTAATAATATTTGAAAAAGTGAATACCAAGTTTTATTAGAGCCAGAGCAAAACCGAGATGAAAAAGTTTTAACTAAGTTAACTGAAAAATTTGTTGCTCATTTACCTAATATTTTAAAAAAAACTAACTTAGATTTTGCGGAAAAATTTCATTATTTAGCCATGAGTAATTTAGGCAACTTTATTGATTTCTTAGCCCAAATCAATCAGGAAATGCCTCGTCACCATAAGCAAGTCATTTTGACAAGTGTCTATTTACCCCAAAGATTAGATTATCTTTTAGAAGTGCCTCCTAAAGAAAATGAACAAAAAGCAGTAGAAAAAGACATTAATAATCGAGTGAATGCTGAAGCCAAAAAAGAAGAAAAAATTTGACAATACCGAAAAATAATTAGTAAAGCCCAAGAGGAGTTAGAAAAACTTGAAGGTTCAGGAGCAAAAAGTTGAGAACAAAAACATTTACAAAGATTAGAACAAGAACCTTTTCCTCAGGAAGTAAAAAATGTGGTCCGGGAACAAATTGGGCAACTGAAAACCATGCCTCCACATTTTGGAGAAGCACATATTATTCGTAATTATGTTGACCTTTTAATGACTCTTCCTTGATTACCAACCCAAGTTTCTCCAGAAAACCAAGATATAGAGAAGGCTAAGCAAATATTAGAACAAGAACATTTTGGCTTAAAAAAAAGTAAAAAGACTATCCTTAAACTTTTGTCAACTATTCAGCATACTGGTGAAACCTTGGGAGAAATTATTTGTTTTGTTGGTCCCCCCGGCACCGGAAAAACTTCACTTGCTAAATCTATTGCTAGAGCAATGGAAAGAAAATTTGCTCATATTTCTCTGGGAGGAATCAGAGATGTGGCCTTAATATCAGGATTTCGTCGAACCTATATCGGAGCCATGCCCGGAGGAATTATCCAAGCGTTTAAGAAAGTAAAAGTAAAAAATCCCGTAATTTTGTTGGATGAGATAGATAAAATTAATAATTTTTCTGGTTATCAAGGCGATCCTTCTTCTACTTTGTTAGCAGTTTTAGACCCGGAGCAAAATAAAGAATTTGTTGACCATTATTTAGAAGTTCCTTTTGACTTGTCTCAAACCCTTTTTATTTGTACGGCTAATAATCTTTCAAATATCCCGCGACCTTTACTAGACAGAATGTTGATAGTTTCGTTTTCTTCTTATACCCCGTTGGAAAAGTTAGCCATTGCTCAGAATTATCTAATACCCAAAAATTTAGCAAAATATAAACTAGAAGCATTTAAAATTAATTTTCTTAAAAAAAGTATCGAATTTATTATCAATAATTATGTTCGGGAGAGCGGGGTGCGAGAATTAAATCGTTTAATTAGAGAAATCCTTTGGTCCTTTATTTTAGGTACTAAAATAAACAAAAATAAATTAGAAACAAAAGAAGTAAAAATTTCTCCAAAAATCATCGAGAGTGAAGATTATTTAGATAAACCTATTTACGAATTTACTCAAAAAGAAGAAAATCCTTCTCCAGGAGTGGTTAATGGTCTGGCTTGGACAGAAGTAGGAGGAGATATTTTGCCTATTGAAGTTAATTATCACTCAGGAAAAGGAGAATTAGGAAAATTAACCGGTAGTTTAGGCGATGTAATGAAAGAATCAGTAATAGTAGCTTTTAATTATGTTAGAAGTTATTTAGAAGAATCTAAAGACAAGACTAATACGGAAGTAGAAAAAGAAAAAATTGAAAATTATCTAGCAACTTTTAACAAAAGTAACTTTAATCTTCATGCTCCCGAAGGAGCAGTAAAAAAAGACGGACCAAGTGCAGGTATTGCTATTACTACGGCCATTCTTTCGTCTTTAACTAAACAAACTATTCCTACTGATATAGGAATGACAGGGGAAATTACTCTTACCGGTAATGTGCTTGCGATTGGTGGTTTAAAGGAAAAGGCTATCGCGGCCCACCGTAGTAAATTAAAAACTATTTTTATCCCTAAAAAGAATGAAAGAGACATTAAAGATATTCCAGTTGAAGTTCGCAAAGAGTTAAAAATTATTTTAGTCAGTAAATACTGAGAAGTGTGGGAAAATTTGTTTCCTCCAAAAATCGCTCCTCGCATTGCAAAGACTATAATTGCCACTTCTGCTTAATAATTTATGGGACCGTGACCGAGTGGCCTAAGGGAGCAGACTGCAAATCTGCTATTTCGTTGGTTCAAATCCAACCGGTCCCTCCAAAATTATGAATAATAAATTATTGCCAAAGAAAAGCAAGAAAAATATCTTTCTGCTCTCCGCCATAGGTTTATTACATTTTTGTTGTATAACTATGGCGGCTCACTTGGATTTATTTCGCCGTTCAGAGTATTCTTTTGCTTCGGCTAGTAATATTTGTTATTGGTTATGAATTTCTTCTTGGTGGTGTATCTGAGTTGGTTGATTAACAATAATTTGAGTTATTTATAAATTAACAAAAAAAGCAAAAAAGAGTTATTTTGAACAAATTTTTGATTTAACCGTTTTAATTGCTAATCTCTTAATGATTTTAGCCTTTTTAGCTAATTTTATAATTTACTATTTTTGGAAAGTAGAATGGATTTATGTGCCGGATACTGATAATCCCCACCGAGTTATTACTCTCTTTAATTCTTGACCAGTAAAAACCCAAACTTATTTCTGATTTAATATTGCTATTTCTCATATTGTAGTTCCTTTTATTATTCTTTATCATTTCTTAAAGTTCAGTCAAGTAGATTTATTAAGAAAAAAGTTTCGTACAACCATAGTCAGCATTTTAGCAAATCCAGCCGTTTGATTTCTTTTTGTCATCATTCGAGAAAAAATTAGTAATTATTGAATTCACCCTAACAAATTATCCTATGAATTTCCTCGCAATTATCCTTATGTTTTCTTTTATCGCATTATGGGTCAGCAAGCTTATGAGAAAGATATTAATTATTCTCATAGTCTAGTTTCTCGGTTTCTCTGATTGCTCGGCACAATTTTGGTGGCTGGTCTGGTTTTTTCTTTGTTAACCTATTTTTTAATTAAATGAAAAGAAAAAATAAATCATAAAACCCTTAAAAATAATATTATGAAGCATTAAAATGTTTACTTCTAATGTAGACAAAATAACGGCTTCTAAATGGGGATGTTAGTTTTGACTTAATTCAGTTGGTAATTAGGGCAGCAAAAATTTGAAAAAATCAAGATAATAACAAAATTGACGAAAGTCCAAATATTCCTGTAAGTTTGTTGAATAACAACTACAGAACTAACTACGCAAGAGTTTAATCTTAACTAGTTCTTATTACTTGCTCCCTTCAAGTAGTTCGTAATGATAGGGAATTAGCAAAGAGAGTTTGTTTATTTTCTCCTTTGTTAATTATTCAAAATAAACTGCTTGGCTAATAAATATTTGTCGGTTAATATTAAGCCAGGAAATTCTTAACTGAATAAGCTGTAGTCCTAATTATTACTATTTAAAGGACAGGGGTTCAATCCCCTCATCTCCACCATTTAAACAAAAAAAAAAAAACAACTAAGGATGTTGTAGACGAATAAATATATTCATGTCAATATTAATTGTTTTTTTTTGTTAAGGATTTATTTTTTCTTTCTCAATCAGAAGAAAATGCCTAAACCTATTGCTACTAATACTCCTCCGCTAATTCCTACAATTCATAGCAAACTATTTGAGTTGGTGGGCTGAGAACTATCAGAATTAGTTTGTTTAACTTCCTGGATTTTCTGATTAGTAGAGTCATTTTCAAAGTTTGGTTTTTCATCTTTCTTATCTGGCTTTAGTTTTTTACTATTGTAACCAGTCGGCGTTGGAGAATCAGAATTGTTATTTGAAAATGAAGGATTTTCTTCGGTTGGAAGATTTGGCTTTTTGTCTTGATTTACTGGTGGCTGATTATTATTTGGAATAGGCAATTTGCCATCTTTGTCATTCTGGCTATCTTTGTTATCATCAGGCAATTTGCCATCTTTGTCATTCTGGCTATCTTTGTTATCATCTTCTGTAAATTGCTTGTATTCATTCCAAGAATAATATATTGGCTGTTTATCAATCCTGACATGTAACCAGGAAATTCCTAAACCGTGCGTAGATAATCAACGAGGATTGTTGCTTTCTAAATTTGCTTCTAATTGATGAGCAACTTCTTGCCAAAAAGTTTGTTTTTGTTCACTAGTATCAGGAACATTTTGGATAAAACTAGTTAGATTTTTGTAATCCAATTCTTCATTGTTTTCATTCTTTTCTGGCAGAGGAATTATTAAAATATTTCCACTATTGCTTGTAAAACTGTTTTTTTTATCGTTAATGTGTTTTTGAAAGGGCGAATGGTTTGGAGTAATCCCATCTAAACTTTTACTCTTAATTACCACACATTCAAAGGGTTTATTTAAGGTATTCTTAGTTATTGGCGGACACTCCCAGAAATAGGCAGATTTTAGTTGCGAATTAGCATGTTTAAGGGCTTCAGTTATTTCTTGCCCTCCTTCTTTTAATAAGTTAATAAAATCTTTTTGGGTTAGTTTGCTGTTGTCCGACTTGGTGAATTGGTACTTGATAGTGTTATTATTTATTGTTGTTATTGAAAATTTCATATATATATATATATATATTATAGTTATTTTTTTTATTTTTGCCTGATTAGGAATATAACTTTTATAACTTATTTTTACTTATCCTGTTTCATCTTTATGTTCGTAAAAAAATAAGTTATATATGTCCACAAACCAACCTAAACCACGATTTTTTACTGGTATTCAAGCCACCGGAACTTTACATTTAGGACATTATTTAGGGGTAATAAGACACATTTTAATATTACAAGAAGAATATGAAGTAATCATTATGATTGCCGATTTACATGCTCTAACTGTTCCCCAAAAAGGAATGGATTATCAAGAAAAGGCCAAGGAAATTGCTGCTTTGTTGTATGCTTGTGGTCTGAAAGAAGACTGCAAAATATTCATTCAATCCCAAATTAAAGAACACCTGGAACTGGCTTGGCTTTTATCTCCTTTGGTAACTGTAAGCGAATTAAACAAAATGATTCAATATAAAGAAAAAAAAGGAAAACACGAAACTGGAAATTTGGCCTTGTTTTCTTATCCTGTTTTGATGGCTGCCGATATTTTTCTTTATGATGCAGACTTAATAATTGTTGGTCAAGACCAACAGCAGCATTATGAACTAGCCACTGATATTTTTCGTAAATTCAATAATTTTTACTGAGCATCAAATAAACAAGACGTCGTCTTGCTAAAATTACCAATATTTAATGAATTTTCTCAATTAGGAAGCAAGATAATGAGTCTCCAAAACCCAGAAAAAAAAATGTCAAAAAGCGGAAGTGAAAAGGACTATTTAGCCTTACTTGATAAACCTAAAGATATCAAAGATAAAATTAAGAAAGCGGTAACAGATTCAGAAAAAAAAATTTATTATGATCCAGAAAATAAGGATAAACTTGGCACTTCTAATCTTTTGCTTATTTATGCTTTGCTCAAAAAACTCACAATAAAAGAAGCAGAAAAAGAAGCAAGTAGTTTGGACCATCGTAGATTTAAAGAAAAATTGGCCGAACTAGTTTGTGATAAACTCCAAACTATTCAAGAAAAATTCCCCATTTACCAAGCCAAAATTGCTGATTTATTGGAAAAAAATCGGCGTTATTGTCAAAAACTTGCCCAGCAAAAATTGAAAAAAATTAAAAAAGTAATGAAACTTATAAATTAATTCCTTTTATGGCTTAAAAAAACTTTGCTGCTTCTCATAATAGTGTAATAGTGTGTTTTATTTTTCCAAAATAAACGCCAAAAATCTATTAACAAATATTTTTTTATTCAAAATGCTTGCTGGTTCTTTTAAGGCTTCCACTATTTTTGTATCAATTTATGTGATCTAGGCTATTTTGACTTGGAATAGGTTTTTCAACATCAGAAATAAAAATATTTATTATTTCTAAAATCTTTTCTATTGCTTGATTTTCTTTTTCTATAATTTGACTGTGTTGTTTCATAAACTAATTTTAACTTTATTTGTTATTAAACTATAACCCTACCAAAATTAAATGTTATATTCTTGTTGATTAGGTACATTAATATTTTTAAGTCTTTCTCGAAATTCTAATCTAGCTTGTTCTCTACGGGCTTCAATTTCCAGTCGAGAAGGATTGTTTTTGTCTAGTGATTGAAAAATACTCTCCAAGCAGTCAATTTAGCAAAAGCATGGCGGAAAAACTCAATAAAATTTTCTTTTTGTAGTTCTGCTACTACTTTATCAATGGCTAGTTCTAATTCCTCAAAGGTTCTTGGTCTTTGCTTTTCTACGCTTTGGCGAATGATGTTAAAGCATAATTCTACTGGATTTAATTCAGGAGTGTAAGGAACAGAATAAACAGGTTCAATATTCTTGCTAGCTAATAAATCCCTAACAGTAGGCAAATCCAGTTTTAAACAAGACTTTTTGGCGTGGTGAACTTTGGCATTGTCCAAAAAGAGATAATGTTTTTCCTGACTAGAAAGATTAATCCCTTGTAAGAAATCATGAAAAGATTGAGTTTTAAGTCCGCCTTTAATTAGCTTGTAGTGGATTACCCCTTGACTTTCTAAAAACTGGATACACAAAATCAAAGTATGATTAACACCCTTATTGCCTGGTCTTTGGGAAATTGTTCTAGTTCCTTTTAAAGAATAGCCTCTCCTTGGTGCTTCGTTGAGGTGAAAAGAACACTCATCGAGAGCTAAAAGTTTACTTGGAACTATGCCTGTGGGAATGTATCTTTTAATCAAAGAACTGAATCTCCATACTTCCTGAGCCATTTTATGCTTCTTTCTTTCGGAATACTGGTAAGTAAGTTTCTTATAAGTGATATTAGATTTTCGGAGGAGAAGAGAAACTGTTTGCTGGCTAATGGGCTGATTTATTTGCTGGGATAAATAATTGGCTATCTCCCGCTGGTTTAAGTCGCTATTTCTTTTGAGATAAAAGCCAAGGTGTTTTAAAGTATTTTGGTTGACTTTTGGCTTGGGTCCTTTCTTTTGAAGAGGTTTATTAACTGGATTTTCCCATCTTCACAAGGTCATTTCGCTAGTTTCGAAAATGTCGGATAGTTCTTTTCGGAAGAACCTTTGGCGAAGTTGGGTCAGATGGTGGGGTTGGAGTTTCATGTGGCTTTAGGAGCAAGCAATTTTAATTAAGAATTTAATCACTGTTCAACTGTCAGAAGAGGAATTTTATAAGTACCCTCTTAATTAAAAACTAGAATGAATTTCCTTATAAGGTTTAATTTCTTGCTTTCTTTTAGTTAGTTCTCCTTGTCAAATACTTAGACCTAATTCATAACGCTTTTGTAGATTCCACCAAAATTCTACTGAAATATCAAAATAAGCAGCTAAGCGACAAATTAAATCCATATCTAAACTTGCTTTTTCTTGAACTACTGCTTGAACTTTATCTAAAGGTAACTTAATATCTTGTGCCAACTTTTCTGGTGACAACTTTAAAGAAATTAAAAATTCTTCTCTTAATATTTCTCCGGGGTGAATAGGTTTGATAAATTGCCCTTGGTTTTTTTTCATAATACTCATTTTTAATGATAATCAATTATTCCTACTTTATAAGCGTGATTGTCTTTACCTCAAATGAAGATTAAGCGAAATTGCTTGTTAATGTCGATTGCTTTATATCCAGTCAAGTCTCCTTTTAAATTGTGTAAATCTAAACCAGGAATTTTCTTTAATTCTTCTAAATTAGGCACAGCATCTAATAACTCTAATCTTCGCAAAGCACGCTGTTCAATTTGCCCTCATTTAGGATTTTTCTTTCAGCGAAAAAGTTTTTCGGTGTCTTTATCACGAAAACTGATGATCACTATGTAAGAATTTTAGTAATGGTTAGAGATTTTTTGCTTGAACCAGAGGTGCCATAAATAGGTTGGAGAATTTGGCCTGAAACTCTTGCCTTTGTTGATACTCCCTGAACTGCTCTTTTAAATCAACTAAATTAATACTATTATCATTTAAAACTTGTTCAGGAGTTAAGTTTAATTTATCCCTCAAATAAGCATAAAACTCAGGTTCTTGTATAGCTTGTTTTTGATTGGTTGGAGCATGAATATTAGTTCAATTTCCGCTAGTTTCCACTAAAAAGTTAAGTTGACTAAGTTCTCCAGTAATTCCAGTAGAAGCAGTCTGTTCAGAGTCGTCTATTTTCATTGGTTCAGTTTGGTAAGGTGATTGTTCTTCAATAATTATTCTTGGTGATTTGCTTTCTCCTTGATTAGTATTAATTTGAGTATCAAGAGAAAGCTGTCTTTTAGTTTGATTGGCTAAGATTTGGTCTTCTTGCATAACATCAAATTCTGAAGTTTTTGACCGGTTAATATCAAAATTATCTAAATTATTAGAAAACTCATTAGCAGTTACAAAGGTAGCTACAGAACCTAACGAATTATAAAACAAGTCGTTTACTTCTTTACTATTTCTTGGTTCAGGAAGGTTTTTAAAGTCTAATAAACGACTGGTATAGAATGCTTGTGGGTGAAGTTTGTAGTCCATGCCGTATTGATTCTGAATATTATCACTAATTACTAGACAAGGACGAGTTGGTTTGCGGTCTTCTTTGGTAGGGGGAAATTTTACTAGTCAGATTTGCCCTTGTCGGGGAATGTTTAACATTTCTCCTTGTTTGGGAAGTGGAAGTGATTTATTATTGGGCTTCTTACTTATCATTTAATCCGTCTCCTGATATGCTATCTCACAACGCTAATTCCTTTTGAAGATTCTTATTTTTAGCCATTCTTTTATAAGCCGCAATTAACTTTTTTCTTAATTGTTCTTTTTCTCTTTTTTGTTCGTTAACTAATCCTTTTAACTCTTTTTCTACAGCTTGGTTAACAAACGAACTTATTTTTCCATAACCAACTTTGTGCTTTAATTCCTGATAAGTATTTTCTTTAATGACAATGCTTAGTGTTCTAGTCATAATAATTGTTAGTTGTTTTATATAATAGTTTTTGGTGCTTTCATGTTTTTCTGATAAATTTACTTTCAATAACCTCTCTTCAAATACTTATTAAAGGTATATATCTCTTATTCACAGGCATTCGCTCCACTAAATTCTTTAAGTTTCTCATATTCACCAGAATTTAATCTATCCCTGCCACTACTTTTAACGCTTCTTGGGTTTTTTTTATTATCTCAAAACTAGCATAACCAACATAATCTCGTAATCGTAATTTCACATCGATAGTTTGAATCCTATTCAGTAAAAGTTTACTGTCTTTCTCTAAACCATTTTTTTTATCAGCCTTAATTAAAACTGTAAAAGGTCGTTCTTTTTTCACTTCCCTAAATTCAGAAGTCAAAGGCACAACGACAATTTGGTCGTCAAACTCATTTTGACTGTTATTGCTGATTACTAGTGCTGGGCGGATTTTGCTGATTTCTTTGCCTTTTTTGGGATTAAAATAAACTTTATAAACTTCTCCTTGGTGTGGAAAGCCTTGCGGACACATTTTGTAAGTTTTGACTGCTAATTTACTCATTATCGCTAATTCCGTCGCCCACGACTTCATCTCAAACTGCTAATTCTTTTTTTAGTTTTTTATTCTTGGCAAAATCTTGGTAGGCAGCATTTAGTTCTTGCTCTTTTTGTTTTTTTAAGTATTCTTTTAAGAGATTGTTCACCAAGGGGCTAATTTGTCCGCTAGGAACAGTATTTTTTAGGGTTTGGTAAACACTTGGTTCTAAACTTAAACTTAGATTTCTTTTCATATTATAATTTTATAGTATGAATTTGTAATATAATGAGCAAAAGGTGAATATTGAGACCTATTAGGATTATCAGTATTTTTATTAGGACAAAACTCACTCTCAATAAATCTACTGATTTTACCACTACCAAAAATTTTGTAAACTATTTTCTTTTGAAAATTTTTTTATAAATAAATCATATTCCTAGAACAATTGAAACTAACAAAAATAATATAAATAGAGAACGGAAAATAATCGGAACCAATGAATAACTATTAGACGTTTTTTTATTTATTTTTTTCTCATATTCAGAAATGGATTTATCTTTTTTTTCTCTTTGGAGAGGAGAAACTAAAAAAAGAAATCGACCATTAGATTTAAGTTTTGTTTTACAAGTAATTCCTGTTCTGAGAGGAAAAACGCTGTAAAAACTAGTGATACGTCCACTTTCACTCACTTCTACCCGATAAAGGTTAAGATTTTCTACTCTTGAACGATAGCATTTTACTACTTCTCCTTCAACTTCAACATCTTTTCACATATTTTAACCTTTTTATATTATTGCTTTTTACGCTTTTTAGCAAAGTAATAACCTAACAGGAAACTTAATACACTAACAATAATAACTATAATACCGCCTATTAAGAGTGCTTTCTTTCCTTGAGGGTTGCTCCAAAAAGGGCGAGACTTTTTTTCGCTCAACTCTTTATCCCTCTTTTCTTTTGCTTCGGCTTGTGCTTCTTTTAACATTTCTTTAACTTTATCCATGGTTGTGTCTTTTTTAATGTCGTCTGAGTTTTTAAGGAATTCCTCTTCTAATTTACCTTCTGATTTCAGTTTTTCAATTCAAACATCTAGAATTTTATCTTGTGCTTCTTGTTGCTCTGAAAACCATTTTTGACATTTTTCGCAAAAAAGTTCGTCATAAATAACTTTTTCCAATCCTTCTTCATTCACTCCATCAGGAATAGTTTTTACTGACGCCTTTTCAAGAAATTCAACTGCTTTATATTTGTTTTCCTCTTTTCAGTGCTTTCAACTTAGGGAATTTTTAATTCTTTCAATTAGTTCACAGCAAGTAAATGTTTTTGACATGTTTTATGTGTTTTTTTTGATTATTCTTCTGGTTCTTTGCTTTTCTTTGTTAGTTGACTAATAATCACTCCAATTAAAATAATTCCGGCAAGTATACCGAAAATAATTGCTGCTTTGACTCCAGTTGACTGTTTTTTTCATCAATTTTCTTGTGATTGTTCTTGGTCTTGCGGTTTTTTATTTTTTAGATTTTCCAAGTGTTGAATGGCTTCATTTACTTCCTTTTTAAGGCTTTGCATTTGGGCAACTAACTGGCTGTTTTTTTGTAACTGTTCTAATTCTTCTTGTAAAGTTTTTGCAAGTTCATTGAACTCTTTTTTACCTTTGGCTTGATTTACTTTTTTTAATATTTCTTTAACTTTGTCCAAGCCATCATCTTTATCTTTTCCACCTTGAGTATTAATAGAATCAAGTTCACTAATAATTGTACCTACTGTTTCTGAGGTGATATTTTGTCAACCTTCTTCTTGAATAATTTGCTCTTCTTGGGAGCCAGATGAACCGTCTCCTGAACCTTCATCAGTGCCTCCTCCTTGATCGCCTGGTTTACCACTATCTTTGTCACCAGGAGGAGTTTTACCTCCGGAACTATTACTACTATCTTCACTACCAGAGTCGCCATTGTCTGGATAAGAAGGACCACCTGGTATAGGACCAGAACCTTCTTTGGCTTTTTCATCATCAATCAACTTGATTAAGCGATCTTTTTCAGCCGTAATTTCACCGGGAGTGCTTTTTCCGCTAATTCCACTTTCTCAGTTGCTTCCTAATACTGTATTTTGGTCTTTATTATTAACTTTGCTATCAGAATTGGCTTTATCTTTTCAGTGTTGATTAACGGCTTCAATGGCTTCACGGCGAAGTCGGTCTAAATCATTTTCCTGTGGAGGAGGTAGAGGATTTTCTTTTTTTCGGCGAGCTTCCTTAACAGCATTAATTGCTTGGCTTTCACGGGCATTTAATTCAGTTTGAGTTTGTGTCTCACGAAGTCAAGTTATTCAATTATTTTTCCCTAATTCAGTGTTTAACTCACTATCACTAACCGAAGGTGATTTCTGCATTTCATCTTTCACTCTTTGGATAGCGTCATTATGATCTGGTCCAGTTTGTGGTGGTATATAAGGATTAGCAAGAGCACGATGTGCTTGGTC
This sequence comes from endosymbiont GvMRE of Glomus versiforme, assembly GCF_003546845.1. NCBI lineage: Bacteria > Bacillati > Mycoplasmatota > Mollicutes > Mycoplasmatales > endosymbiont GvMRE of Glomus versiforme. The sequence goes on from NZ_NWVA01000002.1 coordinate 193,147, forward strand.
TAAATAATTCTTATTTTGTTCATGAGGACGCACATCATTAGTTGTTTGTCCATAAGAAGTATAAGAAAAACTTTTATTTTCTGGGTCAGGATTAGCAATTTCTCCTCCTTTAGTATTAGCATCTCCTGCTGCTCCACCAACCCGTAAATCTCTTCAACCATTAGCCTAAGCTTGGTCGGCTTCGCTGTCAGTTACTCCAACACCATGAATTGGACTTAAACCACTAACTTTTCAACCATTTTTGATACCAGGGTCGGCAATAGCATCATCAACATTACCATTTGGATCAGTAAAGAAAATATCTCAAAGGTTATTATAAGCATGCTGAGCAGCGTCACCAGTAATGGCATTCACAGCAGTGTAAGCTTTTTGTTTGTCAGTGCCGGCTGTCGCTTTAGCAAAGTCTTCCAGAACTGCATCTCTTCCCCCAGTTCAATCTCCAGCGGCAATAGCAGCTTGGGCGTTAGCATCATCGGAAGTTCAACTGTTAGCTCTTGCTGTTCCAGCTCCCCCGCCGTCTAAGGTGGCGTTACCTTTAGCAGCTCGCAAGTGAGCTAACAAGATAGCAGCAGCATGTTTAGAAGCGTTGGTATCCAGAGTTCCCCGTTGAGCAGCTTGGAATAAAACTTGTTCGGCAACGGAAAGATCGGCCCCCCCCGTCATGAGTTCACAAGCGGTTAGCTTCGTTTCCATCGTTTTTCAAAGGATTTTCTCGTATGCCTTTGGCTTCTAAGTAATCCCGCATTCCATCCGGAGTCCGTAAAGCGTAGTTGTTTCCGTTATAAGTAATTTGACCTGGTGTAGCGTCACCATCTTGCATCACATCTCCTTCGGCTTGGTAAGTGGCATAAACTAAAGCGGCTGTTTCTGCGTTCATGTTTCGTGCGGTGTAAGCGTCTAAGTTCGGACCAGCACCTCCTCAGTTGGCATCAATGCGGTTACCGGTAAAGCGGTAACCAGCTATCGCTAATCCTGAGCGTGCAGTGTTAATCTTGCCAGTGATTTCCACCACAAAACCATTGAGGTTGTTTTCATTGTAATCGTCCCGGGCAATTCCACGAATAAACACAGGATAGTTTCGATAATCATTAGCCGTAGATAAAGCTAAAGTATTTCCTCCAGCGGCATCGGCTGCTTGTCTTTGGGGTAAATTAGCAGCATTTACTACTTCGCGCGCTGTTCCGTTATCGGCTAAATACATGGTAATCCGTCGAATAGCAATTTCCTTGTGAATATCTTGTAAGTAATCCCGTTTGGCATTAGGGTCTGCTGTTAAGTTAAAGACATCATTATCAAGAATGTTAGCGTAGTCCCGGAAAGCATTAGGACGAGTTTCATTTCCCGTTCTTCACTGGCGGGCTGTGCCATCATCGGCTAAACCATCCGCTGCACTGGTTCCTACTACTACGGCTTGGTCTTGGTTAGCGTTGTGGGCATCAATGTCTCCGGTTCCTCCGATGGCCATTCAATTGTTTACCTTAAAAGTCTTTGCTAAACGAACTTTTTCATTTCCTAACCTTGTTCTATTGACCTCATTAGCATTTCGGAAATTATTTCAAAAATTACCATCATTATCAACTACTGAAACTCCAAATGCTGCGAGCAACTGATTCATTTCATCATTGCCACGAACTAGTCCTCGATCTCCAAGTTCGGCTTCTAATACTTTTCTTTCTTGAAGGATACGAATCATTAAAGCCATTTCTTCCCAAGCAACGTTAAGATGATGTCTAAAAGGGCAATTAGGATCGGTTGCTGTTCCATTAAATACAAGAGTGCGAACTATATTGTCATTATTAATTGGAATTGTTTTAAATTTATCACTAAGCAAATTAACAAATCATCTTCGACGTCAAAAATAAATATTTTGAACACCACCATAGGTATCACCACCACGCTCTATGGGTCTATCATTGACTGCTGGATTAAGTGCATTAGCGGGGTCTCCAAGCATGTGTCTATTAAATTCGACTTCAATATCAGCTGCATCTCCTAACAAATCTGCAATTAACTTATTTAAAAAGTATAAGTCAGCCAAATTAAAAGCTCCGGTATCAACCATATTCTCCAACACGGCTCGTTCTCCTTGATTATTAGGAATTGCCTGTATGGTTCTTTTGCAAACATTTTTAGCATTTTCGATTAATTTCTTATCATCGCACAAATCTTTTAAAGCATCTTGCAAATCATTCCTATTATCCAGGACAGTAAGCATGTCTCTAATATCTTGTGGAATACCTCCATCAGTGTCTGCATGAAGAGTTGCTCCCGCATTAGTTATAAGTCATGTCAGGTCTTTTCTTCCCCCAGTATTTCCCAAAGCAAAAGTTAGTCATTCTTCTATTGCAGTTTCTACAAAATTTCCATCAATATTGTCTACACTCTGATTTGTTGCTTGAGAGATAGTATGTTGCAGATAATTTGCATAATCGTCCAGAACATGACCAATATGTACCGAAGCATTATTTCCTTTGTGGTTTTCTAAATTTATTGTCATATTTTTATTTTTATAAAATATTTCATTCAGCCGTTCAATTTCATCAACTAATTCACCTGCTCTATAAACTGTATCACCTCATCTTTTTATCTCGTCTAAACCGGTATCTCCCGTACTATCTCTTTCGATTTCTCTTAAATCATTTAAAGCCGTTTCAATTTCCTTTAAATTATTATTCTCATCAATTTTTCTTGCATTAAGCAGAGCTTTTTTACAATAAATAATAGCCAAAATTTTATTAGCATAATTTTCCAGTTCAAGATCGTTAAAGTTACCTGGGTTAATACCATCTCTCCTAGCTCGAATATTTTGTTCTCATCAACTAATTTCGCCCCTTACTTCATCAGTGATTTCTTCTCTTATTTGCTGGATAATACTATCAATAATACCTCCATTAAGAGCAAAACTGTCCGAGTCTATTTTTTTTAAATCTCTAATTGGCATAGGTATTATTTGTGCAACCTCCTTTATATTGATGCTGTTGTGCTCGTCGTTTTCAACTGAAAATTTGTCCTCAGCAAACTTTAATTTTACGATTATTCTCTCTCTCTCTCTCTCGAACATTTCACTTAAAACCCTTGAAGTTTCCTGATTTTGAATGATAAGTTGGGTAGAATTTACTGTCTTATTCTCTGTTGAGTTTTTTCCAACAAGTCTTTTAGTCACATGTAAATAATTAAATTTATAAGGCTCTATTCTTCAATCTCAATGCCGCCCAGAAAAAGAAATTTTTACTGTGGGAGGATTTAACAAATTAACTTTTATTGTTTTCATATTTTAAATTTTACGGCTTTTCACGTCAAGTAAAGAAGCACACACACACACACACACACACACACACAAATCTATTAAAAACTTAAAAACTATAAATAAAGAGGTTTAATATGAATGAAATAGCAAATTTTTGAAAAGAAGAAATAGAGTTCACTCTAAATGATTTAAAAATAACTCGGGAATATATATTACTGAATTATCCAAGGAGTATTTGAGAAAAAGAATTATTTTCTGATGATAAAACAGTTAAGCAAATAGAAGAATATGCCTTCTATATTTTAAATAAAATTTGGGACTCTTATTTCAAAAAAAATGGTTGGACAGGAGCAATTTTTTCTTCCCAAAAACAACGACCGACTAACTTTCTTAGCCGAAGAGCAGGAGAATATCAAAGAATTATTGACAAAAGAAGAAATGAATATGTAAATAAAGTAAAAAACCAGGCTGAAATTGAAGTTAATGAATTAAATGAAAAAATGCAAACTCTTGAAAGAGCAACCCAACAACTTATTTCTGAAAAACAAACCTTAGAAAAAACCAAAACAGAATTAGAAGATAATGTTAACGCACTCGCTCAAAGCAAAACTGAACTTGAAAACTCACTAACAGAAGCAAAAAAAAAACTTGACGAAAAACAAAAACATTTGGAACTTGACGAAGCAAAATTAAAAGATGATACCGAACACATAAATTATTTGACTAACCTAATTGAAAATGTAGAGAAACAATCACAAATATTAGAAACAGAGTTAGCCAAATTCTTGGAAAATAAAGAAAATTTCCTTAACTGATTAGATAACATTGAGAATGACCCACAAATAAACCCCGAGGAACTAGAATATTACAAATCAGCGGGAGATTTCATTTTAAATGCTTTTAATACTGTCAAAACGGATGCTCGCAACACCACAGAACTTTTGGGAGAGAAAAAAGAAACAGAAACTGGGGAAATTGTTGATAATACAAGAGAGAGAGAGAGAGAGAGAGAGAGAGAACAATCTTGAACCACTTATGCTAAAAAAGGACTTAGACAATCCGGAAAGGTTATTGATAAGGGTTTCAGATATTTAAAAAGAGGAGTTAGACACCCGCTTGAAGCCACTACGATAGCGCTAGGATTAACTGGGGCAGGATATACGGCTGGCTATCAAGAAGGACAAAATTCCAATAATTCTTTGGCTCTTTATCAAGATTCATCATTTCCATACTGTCCAGTTAATTTTAATCCCCAAGAATTCCACCAACTCCAAACTAATTTTAACCAAGCCCAAGCCGAAAATCAAAGGCTGTCCCAAGCAATTAATGCTCTCTACCAAGCCAATTTTAATAAAGACCATAAAGCCATGAAATTAGTGGCTCAAATTAAACAAATAGAGAATGAATTAGCCATTGTTAAGAGACAAAAAGAAGAAGCCGAGGAAAATAACCAAAATGATTTAGTAATAGAGGATTTGGAAAATAAATTAAACCAAACCCAGCAAAAAGTAGCCAGTTTAGAAGAGCAATTAACCAACCAAAAAGAAACTCACCAACAAAAAATTAAAGATTTTAAAGACCAATTGGTAACCAGTCAAAATAATTCTAATCAAAACTTCCAAGATACCGAAAAGAAATTAAATAAACAAATCCAAGATAAAGAGCAGGTTATTAGCAAACTTCAAAGCAATCTTACTCAAAGCAAAAACAATTTAAACCAAGCCAAAACTGATAAAGAACGCTTGCTAAAAGGAGTTAGTGAACTTAATACAGAAAGACAAAAGAATTATGACAAAATCAAAAAACTCAATAATAAAATCTCTGATTATGAAAAGGTAGAAGCCCAAAAAGAGCAAAGTATCAAAAACTTAACAACTGAATTAAACACCGCCAAAATAAAAGCCCAAAAAGAGCAAGAAAACTTAACTACGCAATTAACTACTTGAAAGGAAAAAGCCGAGACCAATCAACTTGCTTTTCAAAAAAAAACTGACGAATTAACTAATACTTTAAAATCCCTTGCTGATTTACAGCAAGAAAACCGCAACCTCAATCAATCTATTACTGACTATCAAAACCAAGCAAAAGATAAAGAAAAAGACCTTGCTAATTTAAATGCTAAACTAGCAACCAGCCAAAAAGAAAACCAAGAACAAATTAACCAACTAGAAAAACACCAAAAAGACAAAACTCAACTGGAAAACCAACTAGCAGGTTTAGGAAAAGATAACCAACAATTAAACCAAACTATTAGCGAACTACAAGGCAAAATTACTCTAACCACCCTAGAAAACAACCGAAAAGTTAAAGATTTAGAAACCAAATTAGCCAATCAAGCCTCAGATTATAAGGATAAAAAACAAAAATTAGCAAATAAGATTATCAACTTAAAAGCCGACTATGAAAAAACAAATCGCCAGCAAGAAGACAAGATTAATGATTTAGAAACTTCCTTGGAAGAAAACCAATGAGAAAAGGAAAACCTTAACTCAAAAATAGTTAACTTACAAAAAGATTTAAAAAACCGTGAAGGAAAACTTACGAAAACTTACCAAGAATTAAATGAAAAGCAAAATAAAATTGAGCAGTTAACAGGAGATTTAACTAGTCTTGAAACTGATAAAAAGCAAGTTGAGAATAAGTTAAAAGTCCAAGAGCAGGAACTTTCAGCGAAGCAAAAGGAACTCCAAAAAACTATCCAAGAAAATCAAAAGTCCACAACTAGCTTTCAAAAAGAAATTGAGGATAAGCAAAATGCTTTAAAAGAAAAGCAAAGAATATTAGAAGAAAAAGATAACAAACTCCAAAACCAAACTGCTATTAACCAGCAAAAAGAGTCAACTATTCAGCAATTACAGGCTAATCTTACTGATACAAAAAATAATTTAACTGAAACCCAAGAGCAATTAACTCAAAGCCAAAATCAAAACATTCAACTAACCGAACTTAAAACCGAACAAGAAAAAAATATTACTGATTTAGAGGAAAAGTTGGGAGACTTACAATTTGATAAAGAAGAATTAGAAATGATTATTGGATTTTTACAGCAAGAAGCAAAAGACCAAAAACAAACTTTAACTTCTCAAATAAAGACATTAGATAATAAATACCGCCAAACTAGAAATAATTATCAGAATAGCCAGTTAGAGTTAGCAGAAAAAAGCCAGTTAATTAAAGATAATGCTGAAACTATTGAACGATTAGAAAAAGAGAATAGTAATCTTAACCAGTCATTAACCAAAGAAAGAAAAAATGCTTTTGAAAAAAGATTAGATAAATTAACCCAAGATTTAGACAATATTATCCAGAATCAAAAAGCAAAAGACTGACAAACTACCAAGGATAATTTAATCCGATTAGCCTTTGAAGCCGGAGGGATAGCACTACAACACTTTGTCAATAAACTTCTCAATAAAGGTACTACTAAAATCTTAGAAGAACAATTACAAGATGAACAAAATCACAGCAATAACTTACAAACTCAAATTAATAATCATGTTTGTCCCGTAGCAAATGCCCCTGATTGTCCTTATCCCCATGACGATTACAGTCAAATTATAGAACAAAGAGATAAGGCTTACCAAGAAAAGGATAATCTTAACCAAGAATTAAACCAACTTAAAGCCGAAAAAGACCAAGCTCTTAAAGAACAAGAAAGCCAAATCATTAATCAACTTAACCAAGACTTAAAATTAGGCTTAAAAGAACTAACTTTAAAAGAAACTATTAGCAAAATTCAAGAGTTAATTAATAAACCACCAACTTATTGAGCAGACGATAGCAAAGCAGAAGAATTAGAAAAAGGTTTAGAGCAAAGTCAAGCAACTATTACTAAACTAGAAAGAGAATTAGCCAGTCAAGAATTAACTAATACTTCTTTTGAAGAAAGTTTAGATACTATTAAAGAAATTGAATTAGCAAGTTTAGAAAAACAACTAGGCATCAGTTTAAGTAAAGAAGTTAGAGAACAAATTCAACATGCTACTAGTTATCAACAATTGGCTCAATTAAGAAATAGTGCTATACAAAAGCATTTAGAGAAAAATATTAATCTTAATCAAAGCGTTAATAAAGAAACAACTGAATTGGCTCCACCAGCAACAACAGTAAATAAAGAAAGAATTATTTTAATTAGTTTATTAGTGGTGAGTTTAGTAAGTATTGGGGGATTGTTGATGAAGTTGAAAGAAGTTAGTAGGAAAAGGAAATAGTTTATTTAGAGGGACCAGGAATGCCGTAAGCTGGTTGGAGAATTTGAGCTTGTTGTTGATTTTGCAACAAATCAGTTTGTGATTCTACTGCTTTAAATCAAGATTTCTCAGCTAAGTTCTTTTTCTGTTGCTGAAATTTTTGCCGAAAATCACTTAAACTGCTATCAATCTTTTCTAGAAAGGCTTTTAACTCTTCTAAATTAAGATTAGGAAGATTTTTCTCTCAAACTTCACCAACCTTGAAAACATTATAATTATCACTAAAAGACCTTAACTGAGTCTTATCTAACCGAAAGGTATCAATAATGTTTCTAGTTATTTCTCCTTGCTCATTACCTGACCAAATGGTTTGAATTAGTGAGCGATAACTTTCGTCAAATAAAGACAAACTTTCTTTATCTTTATCAAAGACTTCTTGAAACTTCTTGAGACACTTTTTTAAATTCTTTTCTTGAATAACAGTTCCTGCTAAATTAATGGTATCTCCTAAAATTCCTAGAGGGGTTTCAACTACTCCGCCACCAGGAATGACATTAGTTAATTTGCTAGTAATACCCATCATGCTATTAAAGGTAACAAATTTAGTTGAATTATTCTTCCCAGCCAACTTGCAATAGGAATCAATTAAATGATTAATAACTTCTTGTCGATAATTGATAAAAAGTTCTTTGGTTCCTAAAAAAATAATAGTTTTATTAATTACTTGTTTTTCCTGAGGAGTAATTTCTTTAATGTCAAGGAACTCAATTTCTTTTCCTGTTTCCTCAGCTAGTTGTTGATAATTTTGGATATATTTAGTTTGATAATTAGTAATGACTTGATTGCTGAAAGAGGAATTATCACCAGTTGCTAATTGATTAACATTAACGATATTAATAGTTGGCTTATTCAATTGTTCTCAGAGGCGATTGTTTTCTTCTTTTTTAGCATCTAGTTCGGCTTTTACTTTGACTAGTTCTAGTTCTAATTGGTGAACTTTTTGTTCTTTTTCTTTGTTATTAGGTGTCTCCGATAAAATTTGCTTTTGGCTTTCGATTAATGAAGTTTTGTTATCAAGTTTAGCTTCCAATTCTAATTCTTGGGCTACTAACTCTTCGCAATCAGTTAGAATAGCTTCTATTTTTTCCATTGTTTCTTCACTGTTCTCCAATTTCTTTTCTAACTCACTATAAACCTCCTCTTTTTGCTTTCTTAATTTTATTACTGGTCGTTTTTGTTTTTTTGCTTTGGTAAATTCTAAATGAATTTTGATTAGTTCTTGCAATAATTCTTTTTCAGGAAAAACTTGTAAAAGAGAAGCAATGATCTTATCCTTTTGCTTCTTGCTTGCCTCAGTTAGTTCTTGAACCCGAGACTCCAAGTAATCAATCTTTTTTTCCTGATCTTTAAGAATAGTTTCAGTCTTTAATGAAGAAGCTAAAAATTGAAGATCGCCTTCAAAAGTACCAGTTCGAACATTAAAAAAGATACCACGTCGACCCAAGAAATCTCAAATATTTTGGCTAGGATCAATTTTTTCCAAGGTTTCTTTTAGCAACTTGTAAGGGGGTTGGTTTTCTTTTCAATACTGCAAATCATAATAAGTGACAACATTTTCTTCATTTTTTGACAGACTTCCTCACAAACCTACTGGTTTAAGATCCGTAGTTTTTTCTTTTAAGTCTAAAGTAAACTCGCAATTATTAGGCAAATATTCATACCCACCACTTATTTCTGTTCCAGAGGTACCTAGTTTCTTTAGCCTAGTTAAACTTCTCAAAGATTGTAAGCTTCCATAAAAAGAATTATTTGCTAAATAAAAACGCTCTAAATTTACAAACTTGCTAAAAATATCTATGTCTTGTCGAGGAAAAGAATTATTAGTAATATACAAAAAAGCTAACTTGTTAGAATCCAAGTTATCGAGAAAATCCAAACTAACTAAAGAATTATTAGTAACATTTAAATTACTAACTCCTGGACAATTATTGATAGTCAACTGATTTATTGTAGAATCAGGACAACTAACTCTAGTAAGTTTAGGCAAATTACTGAGTGTTAGACTAGTAAGTGGATTACAATAACAATCTAATATTTCCAAATTAGGAAAATTTTCAACAACCAAACCTCCTTCTAAGCCACTCCTTCTATCAATAACTAATCAGCGTAGTCATCTTCTTTCTTCTAGAGGATAGTTTTGTTCTAATCATTCTTGGACATTCCTACTTTTTTTTTTTAATTCTTCTAAATTCAAGTTTTGTTGCGGATTATAGCCTTTTGCTCTTAAATGAGCTACGAAGTGATGATCATCAGGTTGCAAACCAACTTTAATTCAATCTTTAACTTGTTGGTAATTGAAGCCTAATTTTTCTCATTGGTTTTGTTTAAATTTGTCGACGAATTCTGGGTGAATGTCTTTTCAATTTTCTTTAAAATTTCGACTACTAAGAAAAGAGTCCAATTGTCCGGATATTTCTCTTAATTTGCTTTCCGGTCTTTCTTTCGAAGAATAAGAAACTCGTCTAATACTGTCAGGAAGGAAATCAACGTTGCCATTAATATCTGTGTTGCTAATATCAAGATCTCTTAAATTGGCTAAGTTTTTTAAAGACTTTAAAGAACCGGAGAAACGATTGTATATTCCCTGGGCAATTTTTTCCTTATCATTACTACCAATTCTCAAATCTTCCAAATTAATAAATTGGCTAAAAACAGCCAGATCTTGTTCAGGAAGATTATTGTTATCTATAATCAGACCAGTTAAACTTTTAGGATTTAAAGAAGAATAATCCAAACTATTCAAGAGATTGTTATTACAATAAACTGTTCTTAATTGCTTCAAGCCAGTTAAGTCTAAACTAGTGATTTGATTATAAGAGCAATCTAACTTTTCTAGATTAGTGAAACCTCTTAAATCAAGATGACCTTCTAATTCTTTTTCTCTAATATATAAGTTTTTTATTTGGTTTCCTATTTCTTTGGGATAATTTTGGTTTAATCAGTTTTGTGCTTGTATCACCACGATAATTTAATTTTATTACTTTTTGTTAAAAATCACGATGATTTCTATTTTTGTCGAATTTGCGCTTGGAACTGTTGTTGACTGTTTTGTTCTTGTTGCATTTTACTTTCAATTTTACCTTTTTCTTTAATAATTGAATTTGCTTCTCCAATGATTACTTTCTTTTCTGGTGCTCCTTGCAATATTTTGACTGATTCTTGGTCTAATTCTACTAGACCTATACGATGATAGATATCTCCTTCTTTTGTCGCTAAAATAGCGAATAGTTTGTTGCTCTTTCATTCTTTTTTATTAGGCACTATTAAAAAGTAATCATTTTTTGTTACATCAAGTGACTTATAGACCCCTCATAAGATTATTTTTTTCTTATTTCCCTCTGGAGTTAATACCGAAAATTTTCTCTTATGAAGCCCACTATCAACAGTTGATTTTTCATCAGTACTAATTGGGCAATCATCATCATCACGAGAAGAAAAAACAATATACTCTGAGCCACTTATTTTAATACTACTATTGTCACCAGAAAAAAATTCTACACTTTTTTCTTTGCAATCTACATTTATTCCTCCTTCTATCTCAATCGAACCATTACTTGTGTTTACTGTCGGTAATCAACTGTTGCTTTCTCCATGTCAAGATAAAGGCTCGCCATGTCCATGTTCTACTGCTACTTTCATAACATCAAGTAAAGCATCATCTAACTCTTCTTTGAAATATGTGGGAAATTGTGTCTTTTGCTCTTCATGATGTTCACAAACTATTGCTTTTCGTCACTCACTTTCTTTTTTTTTACAATATTTACATAGTTTTTCTTTATATTTAGGTATCACTTTGCTGCCATAAGGCAATAATCCTAATATAGAATAGATGCTATCTATAGCCACAGCTCTTCCACGATTTTTTGTAGATCGAAGAATCTCATGTAGTCTTAGACTTACTTTGTCTTCTGGAGTATATCCTTCCTGATGATATACTCAACCCACTGGAGTAGCAATCTTTAGCGAACCTTCCAGCAAACCTTCAAAAATTCTGTCTTTTTCATGAGAATTATAAGTTGGCTGGTCAAGTGACCAGATTCCGGCTATAGCTTTACCGTCAATCAATTTATCGTCAAACATAAAAATCGTGTGTTTAGAAAGTCAACCTTCTTGGTAAGTTCAAGATCTAGTAAATCACTGTGAATCAACTATCTTTTTTAGTAAATTTAAAGAATCAAATTGTTTTTCTTCATTTTCTTCTTCAATAGTTTCTGTATTAGTATTGATAGCTACTAAAGTAACACTTGCATTATTATAATATCCTCTCATTTTGCGTACTTCACGTCTTTTTTCTTCAATATTATTTTGATTGATACATAACTGATCCATTCAAAGATAATCAATATTGAGAAGTTTACAAGTTTTAATGGCTTTGTTCAGATTTTTATTACTCCAGACAGTTGCTAATTGTTTTTTTCATCAAGGACGATTTTCCATTTCTGGAGTAGCTTTCATTGTCGGATCACCCCAAACATAAGACAATATGGCATAATCTTTTATATCATTACGTCCTTCAGTTTCTTCTACTTGTCCAGTTTTAACATTGTAAAGTTTAGTAGGTAACTCCTCGGTTGTCGGTAACTTATTTTTTCAAGAACTACTCGTTTCCAGATATATTTTGTTGTAATTTATTTCTTCAATATTGTAATTTTCTGTAAACTTACTTTCTTTTCCGAGTAATTGTAATGGCGTATTAGGCACTAACCTCAAGGATTCCTTTTTTTCCTCCTGTGAATTATCAGTTAGCAAAAATGGGTGGTTTTTTTCTTGAATTAACGCTTTGTTACTAAGTTTTTCTTTTAATTCTAGTTCTAAATCTACTAGTTGCTTGCAGTTATTAAGAATTTGTTGCACTTCTTTTATAAGTTCCTGACTCTGATTCTGACTTAGTTGTTGCTTTATTACTTCCTGATACTGTCTTTTAAGTTCAGAAGAAAGAAGACTTTGTTGTTTAGCTTTAATAAATTGTAAATAAATAATTATTAACTTGTTTAACTTATCTTTCTCTCCTTCTGAAAGAAAGTTTAGATAAGCATTAAATATCTTTTCTCTTTTCTTTTGGATTAAACTGGTCAATTCTTTGATACGAAGTTCTAAAAGGATGATTTCTCGCTCTTTCTTTTCAAAAAGAGACTCGTCTATTTGAAGCAAACTGGCTAAACCTTGAAGATTTCCTTGAAAAGTACCAGTTGCTACATTAAGAAAAATATTTTGTTGATGAAGAAATTCTTGAAGATCTAAATTAGGATTAGTTTTGCTGAGGTTTTCAACTATTGATTTGAAAACAGATTGATTTTTTTTTCAGGCTTGAGGATTATAATCATTAACTAATTTATTTGTCAAGTAATAGTCTTTTAATTCTTCTTTAATTTTTCTGTTTTTTTGATCTTCTCAAGCACTACAGCTAACTATATCTAAACCATCAGGTAAGTATTCTAACCCTGAGTCAATGTCAGTATCAGAAATGTCTAGATAGGTTAATTTGTTTAAATTTTGTAAGGGCTTTAAAGATCCATAGAAATGGTTGAAATAGTTTGTTGATTGCTTTTCACTGCTTAACTTAAAGACTTTGGCGTTGCCCAACTTAAGTTCTTCCAATTTTTTGAATCTACTAAAGCAAGACAAATCGCGTTCAGGAAAAAGATTGTCGCCAATAGCCAAACTAGTCAATTTTTCTGGATTCAAATTATTAATAAAGTTCAAATCTGTAAGAGAATTATAACTTACATCAATTTTTTGAAGATTGGGACAATTAATAATGGTTAAATGGTCAGCTTCACAATCTTGAATAGACAAAATTTTCAGTTCGGGTAAATTACTCAAAGTTACATTAGAAAAATTGTTTCTGAAACAGTCTAATTCTACTAAATTATCTCAATCATCGAGAGTCAAATCGCCTTTCAAGCTTTCGTTTTTAAGATCTAGTTTAGTGCTAATTTTTCTTTTTTCAACTGGGTACCAAAAGTTTAGCCAGGCTTGCGGATTAAGATATTCTTGTCACAGTTTTGCTAAATCACTGGTTAATAACTGTGAAGATTGATAGCCTTTGACTTTTAAATAAAAAACAAACCTAGAATGAGCAGGTTCCAGTCCTTTATCAATCCAGCCCTTGGTCTGCTGATAATTAAATCCTAAGTTTTCTCAATCTTCTTGATAATCCTTGTTTTTTTTTACACCAAAAAAGCCAAGATTCAAATAAGTGCTAAAATCAGGATGAATATTTTTCCAATCGCCAATTTCAATTTTTTCTGCTTCATTAGCGGAAAAGTTTTCGTTTGCCGCTTTTCTTTCTTGCGAATTATCGTATTCACTTCTCAATTCAATTAAATTATTCTTTATATCTTGAGGTTCAATTTTTTTATTGTTTTTCAAATAATGAGCAAAATCATAATCATTATCTCCCAAGCCGGCTTCTATTCAAGATTTAATTTCTTCAAAAGAGAAATCCAAATCTTTTCATTTCCTTTGCATTTTGTTAGTAAATAAATCTAATTGTCATTTAATTTCTTTGACTCTGCTTTCTGGTCTGTATTCGGTAGAACAGGAAATTTTTTTACTAAGATTATCAGGTAAATGTTCTACTCCTTCGTTAAGGTCAGTATTGTCAATGTCAAGCTCTTCTAATTCACTCATGTTTTTTAAATGCTCTAAACTACCATAGAAACGATTATAAATGCTCTGATTAATTCTTTCTTTGTTAAATTTACTTCCTAATCGCAATGTCTTTAAATTAACTAAATGATTAATAAAAGATAAATCTTGTTCAGCAAAATTATTATGGCTAATATCTAATGCTTTCAACTTTATATTCTGGCTTAAATCTAGGTTGGTTAAAAAGTTTTGGTAACAATTAAGTATTTTTAACTTCGGAAAAGCTCGAACGTCTAATTCTTTAAGTCGATTATTTTGACAAATAATCTCTTCTAAGTTAGGGCAATTAATCAACTCTAAGTGAGCAAGTGAAGTCCAATTATAAGAACATTTTATTTTTTTTAAATGTGGGCAGTTGCTTACTTTTAACTGAGTTAAAGCTCCCTGGTTTTTCAAATAGTCTTTTCCTAATTCTATTACTTCTAATCGAGGAAAGTCATCAATAATTAATTCGCCTTGAATTGCCTCTCAATCTTCAGAAACAATTTTTTTCACTGCTTGCTTATTAGGATATTTCCAATTGAGTCAATCTTGAGCATTTATTCTTACAAAAATGTGTGGTTTATTTACTATTTTACCCAGTTGAGGATTGCCATAAATATTTATTCCTTTTAAATTTGAAAAATCAGTTAAGTCCAAATCACCTACTAACTTTTGATTGCTCAAGTCTATGTATTCAACACTTCATCTTTTCTCTTTAGGATAATTCTTATCTAATCATTTTTGAGCTTCAGATTTTTTTACGTATGCTTGGTCGTCACTGCTAAAAACAAAGTTACCTGATTCTTTTATTAAATGCTCTATCTTTTTCACTCTGCTTGAAGGCTTTTCTTTGCTAGAACACCAAATATCTCTTACACTAATTGGCAAGTGTTCTAATCCTGAATCAATATCTGTATTAGCAATCTCTAACGACTGCAAACTGATTAGTTTTTTTAGAGGTTTTAAGGAGCCAATGAATCGGTTATAAACACCATTTTTTAGTTTTTTTTCATCTATGCCTCCGACCCACAACTGATTTAAATTGACAAAACGACTAAAAACCGACAAGTCTTGTTGCGAAAGATTATTATCACTGATGTTTAAACCAGTTAACCTATCAATACTTAAAGGCGAAAAATCTAGTTCAGTTAAATAATTATCAGAACAGTGAAATTCTGTTAGATTAGTTAAATTAGTCGTGCTTAAACTAGTTATTTGATTCATGCCACACTGAAGGTAAAAAAGCTTAGGACATTTGCTTATGTTCAGACTAGTTAACTTATTATGTAGACAATCTAGTATTTCTAAATTCACAAAATCACTTAGATCCAAGCCGCCTTCTAAATTAAGATTTCTAGCAACCATTTTGCTAACATTTTTTCTTCCTTCTTTAGGATAATTCTTATCCAATCATTCCTGTGCATTAACCATAGATAGTTTATTTTTATATAGAAATCAATTTTAATTTATTGTAAAATTCTATATTATTACTATTTTCTGTCTGTAACATGAGTCAAAAAGTTAACCCTTGGCGATTAGACACAGAATACTTTATCACTAAAACTTCTATTATGCAAGGAATTCAACAAATAAGTAAAGAAGTAAACAAAAAAAGTAAAATTGGCAATGAGGATACCACCAAAAAAGTATTAAATGCTTTTTTAGAAACTATTCAGCAAAAGTTAGTTCAGGGAGAAAGCATTAACTTTAAAGGTTATTTCACTATCCAAAGAAACAGCACTAAACCAAAAGGTAGTAAGAATTGCTTTAAACATGAAAAAGCTATTAATGATTTCAAACAAGCCAATAAGGGAAAAGGTATTGCCATTTTTGCTAAATCAGACAAGTTTAAGAATTTAGTGCGAGACACGAGAAATTGTAAAGACTGCCAAAGCAAAAAACAGCAATTAGCCAAAAGTGCTAAACCAACTAATAGAGTCAGTTTTAAACCTAGTAAAGATTTTTGAAAAGTAAGTAAAAAGAGATAAAATTAAGTTTAGGTAAAAGAAATTTCTAAGCACCTATATAGCAATCTCACTAAAACTTAACAATAAGAGGTAAATAAAATGAACAACCACAAAAGATTAAATGCCCAAGCCAATAACCACGAACAATTTGCTACTGAAAGTCGGGTTTTTCAAGAATTAAGAGAAATTAAAAATGAAATCAAAGAAGTCAAGAAGTTTCTTATTATTAATAGCCTTCGTCATTTAGCAAACAATTACGAAAAAATTACCCGAGCCAAACAAGGAAAATTAGCAAAAGATTGAGAATTAGCCGAAAAAGACGAAACCAGGAAAAAAGAAATTGCGGAATGAGATGAAATTCAAGAACAAGACGAAGTCCAAATAAACAATGGTAGCAATTAAAGCAAAAACCACCAAAAAAATAGCAGTTAAACGTGGTGAAGTATACTTAACTCGTTTTGACCCACTAAAAAAAGGCAAATTTAAAAAGATTGTTAAGAATACCGAAATTAAAGATCCGCATCCAGCAGTAGTAATTTCTAACAACATCCAAAATCAAAAAAGTAGTCGGATTACAGTAGTTCCTTTTACTCATACTCTTAAACCTTTTTATGAGAGTTGAGAAGTTTATTCTAATTTCAATAACGAAAAAGGAAAAATAATGTGCGACCAAGTAAAAAATATTGATAAAAAAAGAATAATAAAACATTTAGGAACTCTTGACCCAAAAACTCTGAAAGAAGTAGAAAGAAAAATCCTCGATGGTTTGGAATTAATTAAGTCTCTTGCTAACGAACAATTACTTTTAGAACTAGCCCGCCGGATTAAAACCAAAGAATTAGATTGAGAAAAAATTTTGGCAAAAATTGAGGAGGTGTAATTAAAAAAATTGATGATGATTCAGAATTGGGAGAAACCCAAACTGTAAAAAATATCAAGCAAAAAACAAAAGAACTTTTAGAAATTTATGATGAAAATAACAAAGGGGAAGAAGGATATGAAGAAATTGATTTAGAAGAACTAACCGATGAAAAGAAGCGAACAGAGTTGTCCCTAGACCTGGCTAAAAATAGAGAAGAAAGTAAATGATGAGGAATTATCAAAGATGTAAAAAAATTAGAAAACCTAGTGGTTGATTATCAAAAAACTGGTTCTCTGGAAGTAGACAAAACAAGTCAAAGCCAGAATCACCCTACACAACAGCAAACCGTAATCAATGTAAACCAACAAGCCCAAATTCTTCAAAAAGAACCAGGTTTCCCTCCTGGTTCTAGTAAAAATAACTAATATGTCCGCTGCAAAAATTTTTTTTTGAAACTATCACCACCCTCCAAAATACTTATCAGCAAGCCCTAAAAGTTAAAGAAACCACCCAAAAACAATTAAATCACCTCCTCAATGAAATCAAAAAAGCCGCTCAACAATTCCAGCAATGACAGAAGATTAATTATTATCAACAATTAGAAAGAGAGCAAAATCACACCCAAGCAAAAATAATTCACCCGCCACCATGAAAGAAAACTTAAAAAATAAAGAATTATTTACAACTAACTAAGTTTTTGCTGAGCTGGTAATTATCTTTTTCACCTACTACCAAACCGTTTTGTTGCTTCACTATACACAATAACAGTATCGTTGTAATTTTTCTTGAAAATTATTTTTGGCTTCACCATATTAAATCTGATTTCTCTATAATGAACAATACTGTCGTTTCGCATCTCAATCTCGCCAAGATTTACTCCTTCATGTTTAAGTATCACTTTTTGCTGTGGAAATTGATCTGAATGTCGTGCTTGAGAATTTAAAACAGTAAGATTATCCGTCATTATCTGTGCCACTTCTTTGCCTCAAAATACATGAAATTTGTTATTGTCGAATACAGTTAAATAATTGACTTCTCCGCCGTTAAACATTGACTTGTTAACGAAAACCTTTAATCGATGTTTATTTTGTAATTTATCGGCTAGTTCAATCATGTGTGGTCGTATTTTTTTCTTTCGCCTCTGTTTTATTTTTTTGATACTCATCAAAACTTTTAGGAAAGGCATTAATGCAATTAATCAAAAGTTCTCCTATTCTGTTCATTGCTCTAAAATCTTCTTTGAAGCGGTTTAACCCATACAGAAAAATTTGTCACTTTTTCTGTCCGCCTTTGACAGAATGGGAATCACCAGAAAGGTCAATAACATCTTTTTTTGCTTTTATGTCATTTTTGTAATCTTCACTAAGTCCAATTGATTTGGCAAAAAGAAGTGCATCATCATAACCTTGTTGTCTTGCTTGTCTAGCTTTTTCTGGCGAAGAGGCTCTTGATTTCCTTACTTTGTGGGGTTCATTCATATTATTAATTCGTGAGATTTTTTAACGTGAGAGCTGTTATTGTTGTTAAGCCTGTTTTTTCCAATTCTCGTGTCTCCTTGGCTGAAAGTACATTGCCAGGAAGGAGAAATCATATTAAAGTCTTTATATCATTCCCTAATTGCCGAACAGTCATTATAAGAAAGAATAAATCCTCCCTTGTGTGCTTTTAAGTTCGTGTTTAAATCCTAAATGGTGTGGATTGGGAAATTTCGGTGAGGATACATTCCCACAAACATTTTGCTATCATCATCCAAATAATAGGGTGGATCACAATACAAAAAATCATCTTTATATTTTGGGATTACTGTTTCAAAACTCTCGCAATATACTTTCAACTTTTTACAATCAAAATTTCTTACTTTTTCAATGGTTTTTCATAATTTCTTTTACTCTCGAATATTCTTCTTTGGTTGGTTTAAAACTTTTTAGTTTATTGGTCAGTCTTTCCGGCTCATTAATTTGATAATATCAATAGTTAATTAAAATATCAAAAATATCATAGCCAATCACCTCAAAGCCCCAACTCCTTTGCTAATGCAATTTCAACTGATGCTCCTCCAAGAAAAGGTGAAACTACTCTTTTTATGTTATTTGGTAAAAGATTTACGACATGTCCAACTGCAAGCGTTTTGCCTCCTGCGTATCGCAAGGGAGTTCCTAGATATCTTTTATAGTTATTTGGTTTTGTTTTGCTTCTTAATTTTTCAAGCAAGGCTTTTTTTCTTTCAACCGAGGTGCTATCCTCAACACCTTTTAGTAGATTAAACGCCGGGGAGGTTTTGGATAATTTTGGGACGTATTTAATTTGGTTGTTTAGCTCAACAACATTTTTAGTTTTAATTTCAGTCATATGTTTTTATTTATTCTTTGAAAGCCACAGCAGGAGTAATGTTTGCTAAACTTATCTCATAATAAATGTTAATATAATGAAAATCATTTAGGGAATAGGGCTTAATGAAGTAAGGAGCTAGTATTCCCCATTTAGCAATCATAATAAGTTTAATTCCGTTTTTTAAGTTAGCACAAATTATATCGCCTACTAAATTTTGTAAAAAATTATTGGTATCATTTTGCTTTATGAACTTATACGTTTCAGGTTCGGCAATTATCAAAACATCTTTTTCACTTCCGCAAAAAATACTTTCTTTGAATTTGTTATTCGTAATATTTTCAGTTAAGTCTTTGTTTCTTCCGTAAACAAGAAAATCAATGTATTTATATAAATTGTTGAAAAAAACATCCAAGTTATCTTTTTTTAACTCGCTAAAAGATTTTATGCAATTAGGATTATAATTTTCTTCGTTACATATTTCTTCAATTATATGATAATTATCCAAATTTCTAGCAAATTGTTCTACTAAAATATTTTCTATTGTTTTGCGAATCTCTTCGCTTTTTTTAGTTATCTCCCGAAAATCTGTTGCTTCGTAGTGAGAATAAACAGAGGAGTCGGGGTCAATAAGAAATCATTCTCGTTTTTCTCCTAGTCATACAAATTTGCTTGTTGGTTTTTTAGCAGTAGCGGACTGCTTAACAAGAAATGAAGGAAAAACAAATAATGCTGTCTTTGAACCTCTTCTTTCATCGATAAAAAAACGAGGTAAATGTTTTAAAAAACGAGACTTGGCTACCAAAATTTTTTCTAATTCTTCTTTTCTTTGTTTTGTTATAAAATTATCTTTATCCATATATTATTTTACAGACAGTTTAAAACTAATACGGCTAAAAACACATTCTATTTTTTTGACACAAGGTCATTTTTGTCCAGTAAACCATTATAAAGATAGGCTCGAAAACGGCTCTTTTTTTCCTCGCCAACTAATCTAAGAAAATCATCGGGATGGCTTTTTCTTCAATCTTTTAAGCAAGCACGACAAAGAATTTCATAACCTTTCCAACTTTTTCCTTCGGTTCAAAAACTCACCTCATTTAACTGACTTCAACTTCTCTGTGGTGCCACATATTTACGAATAAAGTCCCGTAAACACCTATCGCATTTTTCTATTTTTTCCATATTAATTTCGCTTTAAAACAATAAATAATTTCATATCGTATTAGTTATATATTTATTTTTATTGCCAATTTTGCAGTGTAGAAAATAACCCCCTCTATTTAGTTGCTTATCAGTCTCAACCTACTCTTTTCTGTTTTTCCTGTGCTTGATGGCAATTCCCCAGGAGCGAAAAAGAAAAAGCACTAGAAAACAAGTGATACCAAGCAAGGAAAAGTAAATAATCTGTTAAAAAGAACTACCTAGACCGCTTGCTACACTAACTTTTATTTGTAAAGGTAAATGTAGTTTTTCCACATAATTAATTAAACTATCCAAAGAAAAACTTTCGGTGTATCCTCGCACTAATCTAGCAGTATTATCTTTATCTAAATCTAATTTTTGAGCCAATTCTTCCTCGGAAAGATTGTTTTTGATTAGATAACGACAAATGACTTGGCTAAACTCATATTTAGTCTTTTCGCTAACACTGGCTTGCTCTCCGGGCATTCAACTTCCTAAACACTTTTCACTTTCTACTCACTGAAAAACTTTTTCTTCCTCAGCGTTAATAGGAATTTCAATGATTTCTCGCCCTTGGTTTTTCATATACTCTAATTTTACTAATCAGGGTGGCAAGTTCGCACTCAAAGATAAGTGTCTGCTTCTTTTCATCATCACCAAATTAGTTTATATCTTTTGTCGTTTATTTCAGGATAAGCTTTAAAATAATTCTTTTTCTCGGGTTGCTTACCGCTAAAAGGAAAATAGTGATTGTTTAATAATTGAACTAATTTCATAATTAACTTGTGGGTAATACCATGCTCTAAATGTTTATCACAGTGAGAACTAACTGCCACATATTTAATTGAGCGGTCGTTAACTATAATTGCTTGATCTAGTGGGTAAAGGTAATAAGTAATCACCTCTTTTTTAGTTTTTTGGGATGATGTTTCTTTATCTTTAATTGTGTTGGGATTTATTTTTAGGGGCATATAATTCATATTGCTCGCCCTTGGTTTTAATACCTTGTATATATTTTTACATGATTTGTTTAATTTCTTGATTTTTCTCTAACTGTTCTTGCTTGAATGCTAGAAAGGTTGGCTTTATAAGTATTTTTTTAGTGGTTGGTTTATAGATTTTAGCAGTTAAAAAACAAACACGCTCTTTTTGGCGGTTTATTTCTTCGGGTTTTTTAGAATACTATCTAAAAAGAGATATTATGAAAAAAACAATAATAATTAAAAGTCAAATAAATAAATTAGTGAAAGGAGAGAACAACTAACATGGTAAATATAAATGCCCAAAATTGATTAAATGAAAAGTATCCAGTAGATAAAGCGTGCCAAAGAGATGGTGATTCTGAAAATAAAAATAAAACTCGCAAAGAAATAACCCATTTGGATATTAGAAAAGGCAAGGTTGGGAGTTTCCTTAGTGGCGGGGACAAAAGCTTAGTAGGTTCTTTAAAACTAGAAGGATTTACTAGTTTACGAAAATTAATAGTTTCTTCTCATCAATTGATTGAATTAGATTTAAGTGAATGTAAAAACCTTGTAGAATTAGATTGTCGTAGCAATGAACTTAATAATTTAAATGTTAATGGTTGTGCTGATCTCAAAAGGGTTGATTGCTCTAATAATAATATTAGGGAATTAGATTTAAGTACTTGTTCCAAATTAGAAGAAGTAAACATAAATAATTGCCCAGAACTCACAACAGAAACAATAAAGTCTAATCTTACTTATAATTTCGAAAAAGGCAAATTAGTAAAAGATAATACAAAAGTAAAAATTGGTCCCCAAATAACCAAAGCCAAAGAAAATGATACCAGAAATATATTAGTAATTGGCATAACTGGCAATGGTAAATCTGCCCTTGCTAATGTTTTAACTGATACTGAACAATTTGCCGAAAATGCTTCTAGCACTAGTGTAACCAAGAATTTTCAATCTAGTAATGTTTTTGAATATCAAGGCAAGAATTATCGTATAATTGACAATATTGGATTTGGTGACACTAACAATATTTCTGACAAAGATGTTTTATTTAAAATCGGAGAAGGAATTAATTCCGCCAAAGAGGGAGTTAACCAAGTGCTTTTTGTCTTTAAAGGTCGGTTTGCTCCAGAACAAGTGGCAGCCTTTAAAATGTTTAAAGACTTCATTTCCGAAGTTGGTATCACCAAGTTTACTACCTTAGTGCGAACTAATTTTGAAAACTTCCAAAGCCAAGAAAGTTGTCGAGAAGATCACAACGATTTGCTTTCTCAAAGTCAGGAACTCAAAGAAATAATTAGTTCCTGCAACAGTGTTCTTCATGTAGATAATCCAGCGATACCGGTAATAAAAGATAAAGACAAGGGTAAAGTAAGAGAGAGAAAAGAACAAAGAATAATCGAAAACAAAAAATCTCGAGAGGCTTCCAAAGAAATAGTGTTAAGTCATTTAGCCGAAAATTGTTTAGAAATTTATAAACTTAAAAAATGAGACAGTATTCATGATAAAGTTGCTGGTTATGTGAATCAGATAACTCAAAAAGAACAGGAATTAGCACAAGCCAACAGTGTTTCAGAAAAAACTAGATTGCAAAATGAAATAAACGAAACAAAAGACAAAGTTGTCGAGGAGGTGAATGTTACACTTGAAGCCGAGATTTCAGCTTTACCTAAGTTGACTGCTCGAATAGAAATGAAGAATATTAGTATTTGACCTTTTAATAAGTAAAACCATGAACGACACTAAAATAATTCTCCTCATTGGAAGGTCAGGACGAGGGAAGTCCACTTTGGCTAATGTAGTTACTAACACTAATAATTTTAAAGAAAGTTCAGGTAGCGTTAGTGAAACCAAAGAAGTTCAATTTGAGCAATTTGAAGATATAGGTAATAAAATCAACTACGCAATAATAGATACTCCGGGCATTGGAGACACTAAAATGTCAGATAATGAGGTATTAAATGTTATTGCAAAAGCAGTTTATTTAGGCAAAGATGGCATTAGTCAGGTATTTTTTGTAAATGATGGTCGCTTTGACCAATATGAAATGGCCACTTATGATTTATTAAGAACCATTATTTTTGACAATGATATCACTAAACACACGACCATAGTTCGCACTCGTTTTCCGGAGTTTAGAGATGATGAAGAATATCAAAAAGACATTGATTCAATGAAAAAAGAAGCCCAAGCAAAAGAAACCGAACTAAAAAATAATATTGCTGATAAAAGAAAAGAAATAGAAAGTTTAACTTCGGGTGATGAACAGTATCAAAAGCTATCAGAGGAAATAAAAAAAGCCGAAAAAGAATTGACAGTTACCAATTTGGCTAGGATAATTGAATCTTGCCAAGGAAGAATTGTTTATGTAGATAATCCTTCCCTAGAAGTCAAGGATACTAATAAATTAAGGATGAACAAAGAAGATAGAGAAGATTCACGGGAAATATTGTTTGAACATTTAAAAGAACACTGTCAGGGAGATTCTTACAAACCAGAGAATTTAAAGAAGTTGAGTGAGGATATTGCCGATGATTACTTTCAATACCTAAATAAAAAAGCCGAACTCCAAAGAGAATTGGATGAAGAAATGAAAAGACTAAATTCTTGAACCAAAGCCTCTGTTTCTCAGGCTTCTTCAAATCAAACTAGCAATTTTAACATTGCTAGTGACCAAACAGAATTAACTACGAAAGAAAACCAAAATGAAATCCAAGAAAAGATCATAATTATTGAAAAAAAAGAGCGTGAAAGAATGATTGCTGAACTTCAAGACAAAAAAGAAAGATTAAAAAAACAAATCCAAGAAAAAGAGAAAATTATTCACCAAAAAGTTTTAAAACACATTTTTAATAATTATGAAGCCATTAATAAGGAACTAGGAGGGAATATTTTCTTAAATAGTGTGACCGGTGAACATCCTTGAACAGCAATTCATCCAGAGTTTACTAACCGCGAATTAGTAATAAAATGATTAAGTCAAGGTTTTGATTATGAACAAACCCAAAACTGAGCCGCAGCTTTAATTGATTTTAATCCCCAAATTGATGCTGATTTTTGTGCTTGATTAAGAGACAAGAAGCAGTTAACTGCGGAAAGAATAAAAAGAGCCAGTTATCCCCAAAACATTGAACGATGAAGACAAGAATATGCTGTTTATCTAGGAAAAGAAATTGGGGTACTGGATAAACATAAGCAGCAATTGGAAAAAAGAGACTGAGCCGACATTCATCCTGGTTTTGCTAAAGAAAGTTTTTACTATAAAAAAACCTACCAAGGATGTTGAGAAGAAAACAATTTAACTTACCAAGATGCTCAAAACTGGATTCCCGTAGGATTTATACCATGAAATTATAAAGAAGTTAACCAATGAAAAAACCATAATTTTACTCCCCAAGAAGTTAAGTCTTGATTAGATATTGATTTAGATAAAAATGATGCTGAATTTGCGGCTTATTTAAGAGGTGAAGGACATCAGCCCAGTCTGGATTTAAATTTAAAAGAAATGAAGATATCAGAGGCCTTTGGAGCAAAAGATTCATACAACAAGAGATTAAAGAATTATTCAAAGCCACTCCTTCGCTTAATCCTGCCCAAGATTATGAGTTTGTTCTCTGACTCGAAGATACCAAGAAACTAACTCTAAGCAATCCTTTAAGTAATGATAATTTAGAAAGGTTAAGAAATGAATATCAGCAAACAAAGTTAACTACCCAAATCATCCAACCTACTCACAACACACCTGGACCTTCTAAAAAATAATCACTATGTCTATTCACCTAACTGAATCTCAATAACTAAATACCAACTTCGCATTGACCAGAAATAAACGTTTACTGATGGCTTAGGAGCTGATGTTGTTAAGGAAAAAGAGACATATTTTAGAAACCAATCAAAGTTATTTTCATAAAAAATGAGAAAGATTTTTTAAGCGAACAGGATAATTTATTTTCCTTTCCACCTAATCGCAATTTTGTGGCAAACTAAATTAAAATATTCAGTTATTAGCAACAAAATTTAAAAAATTAGTGGCAAGAAAAAAGAAAAAGGTGTAAAAATAATATTATGACTAAAAAAGAGCAAAAAAGTGAAAAACATTCTGACCAAGAAAAGCAAGGATTTAAAGAATTCTTAAAAAAAGTGGAAGACCCTAACTATCAACGAGAAATTAATCGGGCTTTGCCACCTAACGCTAATTCTTTACAAGTAACTAAATATAAACTTTGTAAAAAAATCCGGCTATAAATTAGACAATAATTTGACTAGAGAACAAGTAGCTGAAAAAATCCAACTAAGCAAAGCGGAAACTGAAGATATTTTATTTTGTGAAATTGAAAGATTTACTCTTGATAGGTTAACCGATTATGCCAGCAAGTTATTCGCTCCTTGCGAAATAGAGATTAATATTAAAGAAAAAAAAGTTTCTCATGCCCAGACAACTATTTAAATTAATTAGTAAAGAATATAGTGAAAAATTTCAAGAGTGATGGTGAACTTATGAGGTTTTATTTGAATTTATTTTTAACAAGAGAACAATTACTTACATAACCATTACTAGTTATTACCAAACTAAACTAGGGCGAAAAATGATTACTAATGAATTAATTTTAGAATTATTAGTTAAGTTGAATGGGAAAATTTTAGAAGCAATGGAATATGATGGCAATCGAGAACCTTACGAATGAGAAGTTTTTCGTCAGGGTAAACCTTATGTTTTGTTTTTCTGATTCAAAGACGATACCATCAATCACCTCTGAATTAGAAACTGCCACTGAATAGATTAAAAATATGAAAAGAAAAAATAATTACACTCCCCGTCTATCCGAGGAAAAAACAAATCAAATTGTTCAAGAGTTATCTGAATCAAAAGCGACTCTAAAAACTAAAAAACCTCTCACCATCCTTCCTACTAATCAACTCCTTAACCAGATTTGAGATTATTTACTAACTAGACCTAATAAAAAAGGCGAAACCAAAAAAGCGGAACATGAATGCTTATTTCTTTTATGCTGAAAAGCCGGATTAAGAATTAGCGAAGCCATTAGTTTTGACTTAAACTTAGAACACGGAGAAACTGAATACAAGGGCTTATACCTTTTAAGAGGTAAAAGACAAAAAGAGAGATGGGTATATATTGCTTCTGAAATAACCAAAGAATTACGGAAAAGAAAATGACAGCAAAATAACGCTAATCGCTTTACTTTCTTTAAATTCTTAAAGCAAATTAAGGAAGAAATGAAATTACCAGCCAAAGTAGAATTGGCACCCCATACTTTAAGGAGATGTTTTGCTACTCGGCAAGCTATTAATGGCATGCCTTTGCCAGTTTTACAGAAAGTATTAGGTCATGCTAGCTTAAGTTCTACCAGTGTTTATATAAGAGCAGGAGATTTAGATAATTTGGTGAGATTTAAGCCAATTTAATGGATAAAATCAACTATAACAAAAACTTAAATAAACCATGTGAAAAACAATAGCTCGCTTTATCAGCAAACCAATTTACCACGAAGTTCAATTCATGAAATTCTACAAAGCCACTTTAGAGAATAAAGAAGGTAGGTTTGTCTGCTCTTTTGGGGAAAAATATTTGCAAGATTATTCCTCAGAAAAGAAAGTCTGCTTTTTAAAATGTAAAAAAACTAGTTTTGGATTCTCTTGCCAAGCCATAGAATTTTTAGATAACAATGAAGAAGTTACCTCGTGAGTAGAAACTGCTGGCAAAGCAAACAAAAAAGAAACTATCCAAAATCAGGAAAAGTTAAAAAAAGAACTTACGGAAAAAGTGCAAATACTTACTAGCTTGCTTGCAAAAGAGACTGGAAAGAATTGAACCTTTCGTATTGACTCCCAGCCTTTGTCTGTTTATTTAGAATGTTCAGAGAAACCACATTTAAGGTTTTTAGTCAGCAATTTTGCTAAAAATCAAGTAGTTCTGGACCGTAATTCTGCTCTTAATCATTTAAAGAATATTTATGTTGATTTAGCTAAAATTGACCTCTATTATTTGCTGAAAGATGTTGAGGAAAGAATTAAGGTTATTGAGAGGTTAAATTAGTCTTTTTAAGTATTTTTGCTTTTACTTTTAGAAAGTAGCTTAGAAATAAGGGATTTGGTGGTATATTACAAGATATTTACACACGTATGAGAACCTTTAAATTTAACCATGGTTTTTTGCCTATAAGTATATTTTATGGTATACCAGCAAGAAGTTTAATTGGAATTTAAAAATGTAAATATTATGATTACTTTGCAAGAATGATTTGATAAATGAATATGCATAAAAATAACAAAAAAACTAAAGAAAAATTAAAAGGTTTAAATAACTTTCAAGTTCAAGAAAAGACAATATATTTTCCTGATGCTTCCGACTATTCTTATCCAGGGAAGAAAACCAACTCTCAAAAATCTTTAATTCTGGTGATAGCAGGAGTTATTTGTTGTATTCTGCTTTTTTTATTGCTACAAAAGAAAGTTAAAAAAAACAGAACTAGAAGTAAAAAATTTATTCCAATAATTGTGAAAATTGTAAATTCTACTCCTTCACTCAGAAACGGAAAAAGATACTATTTTTTTGTATGAGAGAATAGTTTAGAGTATACAGGTTGATCTAGTTCTTGTTTTATCGTCAATGAAGACCATCCTGTTATCAAAGAAATGGGCGGCATTCCCCAAACTGACCAAAGATATTTTCTTGGAATTAACTCGTGAGGAAAAGTAATCAATGAGTGTGGAATTAATTCTCATTATTTTGAAAATAATAACAACATTAAGCTATTAGGCATGCAATGTTTTTTTTGTAGCAGCATCGATTTTGATGACAAAAAGAAGAGTCTAATGCAGTGTTGGTGCTCTTGTAGAAGAGACAACTTTTCAAAAAAGTGCATTTGTCTAGGCAAGTATAATAAATAGCAATGACATATTTTCAAAAATTACTAACTTACATCGAATATTTAAAAAATTTAAAAGAAATAGAAGTTAGAAAAAAACAGCAGAAAGAGAATTTAAGAAAGAGTTCAAGAGAAAACTCGAATAATTATCAAAAAATAGTTTAATATGCTACAAATCACTTTCTCAATAGTATTAACATTGCTTTCTCTAACATGCCTAATTTGTTCCTGATTTCTCAACAAAGAAAAAACAAAAAAAACAATTTCAGACTGATATTGAGCAACAGCAATTACAGAAGCAATTTTATTTCTTTTCAACGGCCTTAAAGAAATAATAAAATTAGCAAACACACTGTTAGTTACTTTGTTAGTATTGAGCATTAGAATTGTGTTTGAAGAAAGAAAAAAACTTTTTAAAGTGGTAAAAAAATTAATGAGACATATTTATGAAAAGTATATGAATAAAAACAATTTAGAACAGCAAAATGACTATGAGTTTTGTCGGAATCTGCATTTAGAAGAGCAAGGTTTTTCACCTTGTCCGCTCGTTGGTTACATCAATTCTTGGAAAAAAATTCCTTTTGAAGATGGAAAAAGGTTTCTCTATGAATTTTTTATAGAAGACGAAGTTCTTGGAAAAGGTTATTCTCACTATTTTTGAGCCAAAAATTTTTATCCATATGAAGATGAAGAATGATTGAAAAAAATATTAAAACCTGGGACTGAAATAAAAGCTCATGGAGACTATGTGAAAGTTGGCGGCACTAGAATTAAAGGTCTTAAAAGCAATTGAGAACAATGATGAAAAAAAATTACTTAACTTTCCCTTTTCCCATAAACTCCAAAACAATTTAAGCATACTTTTGGTTTATTCCTAGAATACTTAAACTCCTCCATTTCCTGATAAAATGCGAGAAACTTTATTTGCTAGTTCATATTGCGGGTCAAAAAAAACTAATTTAACTGAATTAGTAAGCAAAGAACACAATAATTCTAAGCCATTACCTTCATTTATGGTGTTGTAGGCAAAATTACTCTCTCTCTCTCTCTCTCTGGCTGTATAAGCATAATGTTTAATGTTTTTATAGGAAAATTAAGTATTATTTAGCATTTACTTTTAAAAAGTAGTCTGGAAATAAGAAGGTTTTTGAGTTGGTATATCATAAAATTATTAGTATTATGGAAAATAATAAAGAGAATTGGAAAGAAATACATAAGGAGTTTGAATATGAATCATGCCAAAAACTCTGAAAAGAATACGGCTTTGATTACCAACAAACTAAAGAATGAAAAGAAGCTTTAGGATGAAACTTTACAGTTGATGATTTTGCTTTTTGTGCCTGACTAAGAGACGAAAAGCATTTAACTACCCAGGAAGTTCAACAACAAAACAATTTAGAAAACTTAAAAACAGAATACCAGAAACTTTGAACTGATATTCATAAAGATTTTTCTGAAGAATACTATAGTAAATATAGAAAAGAAACCCATCAGCAAAACTGAGAAGAATGCAATTTAACTTATCAAGATGCCAAGGAATGAATTCCAGCTGGATTTGAACCAAAAGATGGTTGAGAAGTTAGAGAATGAAAAGATCAAGGTTTCACTTCTGAACAAGTCAAAGCATTAGTTGAAGAAAATGTTTGTGATTTATACTATGTTAAAAAATGAAAAAATCAAGGTTTTACTCCAGAACAAATAGTTAAATACTTGGTAAGAATTGGCTTAAATCTTAGGGAAATAGATTTTGCCAATTACTTAAAACAAAAAAACATTCAACTAACTGCTGACAATCTTTTTCAATTAAGAAAAGAATTTTATCCGGGTTACCCTAATGCTCAAGAATATCTAAACAAAAAATATCCCTGCACTTGCAGCGAAAGAAATCATTTAAATGAACTAATTCATGAAAAAAACTGCTCTAGAAATGATATCTGAGAAATCAATCTTTGTAACCTTAATTTAGAAGGAGATTTAGATTTAAAGGGATTTCCTCATCACTCTAAATATGTTATAGAAATCCATCATACTGGCAATCCTAGATTAGGAGAAATTAAGAATAAACCTGAACACGTTAAACTTATTTATCAAAATCCCCAAGAATGACTAAAAAATGAATATTCCAACAAAACCCAAGTAGAAAAAATTGATTTAAATTTAAACTCTGGGAGATCCAGAGAACTCATTATAGATGGTTATTCTAATTTAAAGTGAATACAAGGACATAATGTTTCTAACACAAGCAAAATAACCATTAGCAATTGTCCCCAATTATATTCGGTAATTGTTTACGATTCTAATAATATCCGAGATAAAAATATCCGAGAATTAATTCTTCATAATTTACCTAATTTAAAGAAGCTTGATTGTCATTATAATAAACTAACCACTTTAGAAATGAATAATTGTGATAATTTAGAAGGAATTAATTGCTCTGGTAATCAACTCACTGAAATTAAATTACCCTCGGGAGAAAAGTTAGAAGAATTAAATTTATGCTATAATAACTTCAACCAGGACTTATCTTTTTTAAGTCATTTGGTGAATTTAAAAAAACTAGATTTAAATAATAATCCTCTTTATGGTAGTTTAGAACCTTTGCAGCTGATGAATAAATTAAGATGACTTGATATTTCTAATACTGATATAGATAGTGGTTTAGAATATTTACCTAATAGTTTGAAAGAATTTATTTGTTCAACAAATATAAAAAAAGATGCCAAAGTAAAAGTTATTGAAGAAGATTTTGAACATTTCAAAGATATAAAAAAACTCAAAGAATTCAATGGTTCTGCCCGAAAGTGATTGAATGAAAATTGTCCAGAAAATGGAGAATGCAGAACAGATCGTGTTAAACCAGGAACAGGAGGACGCCGACGACGACGACGATGATACACGGATAAAGAAAAAGTAGAAGGTCCTAGCTGACACATTAATGGCAAAAAAAGAGCAGATATCACTGAACTAGGTATCAGTTATGAAGAAATTAACAAGAATGAAAAAGACGAAAACAAAAAAACAAAACTAAAAGGAGGATTATGGCTAAAAGGATTTACTGATCTAGAAAAATTAAATTGCTCAGATCATCAATTAACTGATTTAGATTTAAGTGATTGTCCCAACCTAATTGAACTTGACTGTTCTAATAATAGCTTTAAAGATTTAAACTTTCTCAAAACTCTCAAAAGTCCCGAAAAACTAGAAAAACTCTCAATTCAAAATAATCCACAACTGGTTGCTAAAAACTTAGATTCTTTATCTAATTTTACTAATTTAAAAGAATTAGATATTAATGATTGTCCTTTTGGAGGAAGTTTAAAACCTTTACAAAACCTAAATAAATTAGAAAAATTAAATATTAGTAATACTAATCTTCGTGAAGGGTTGGAATACTTGCCAGAAAGTTGCCAAATACTTTATTGTGATAGTGATTATCAATATAAGTCAGAAAAAATTATGAAAGAACTGGACAAAAGCAAATGCTCAGAAGGAGAGGGAGACAAAAAATATTACATTCCTACTAAATGAAAAATAGACAAAGCTAATAATACCACTGCTTCCATCATCCCCCTAGAAAGATTATTCGTAATTAGAGGTAATCTTAAACAGTTTATTAATAAATGAAATAAACCCCACGAAAACGACTGATATGAAAAATCAAAGAATTTTCTTCAAGAAAAATTACTTAGAAAATCAACTAAGGAAGTGAGTAACGAACTAACTAAATTACAATCTTCCGGTAACCCAGATGAGTTAGGAAAAGACCGATGAATAATTTATGGCACTCAAGCTTTCGGTCGCGGGGCAGCCATCGCGGGGACAGTTTTAACCTTTCAAGATCAAGGTACCCTCGGAGGAGGTATTTTAGGTGCTTATCCGATTGCTGAATTATTAGTTTCCAAACTAGATGAAAGACTAAAAAACAAAGAAATTAAATGAAATGAATTCTTGAACGATGCTGATACATTCTCGGATAATTTTAATGAGTTACTGGGAATTACTAAAGGAATTAAAACCAATGAATTAGGAATGGTAAATAAAACATTCAAAGTCTTAGAAAAAAAAGTAAAAGACTTTTTAAATGATTATGACGAAAACAAAGAAGGGGAAGAAGGATATGAAGAAATCGACCTAGAAGAATTAACTAATAAAGAAAAGCGAAAAAAGCTAGCTCAGGATTTAAATGATAAGGGAAGTAAATTATGAGAAATAGTAAAGGCTATAAAAGATTTAGAAGGCATAGTGACTAAATATCGTCAAGGAATCTTAGATGAAAAAGAAACACCAGAAATTAATCTACAATTGCATCAAATAACAAATGAAAAACAATCGATAAATCAGGCAAAAGAAACCCAAGACAAAGCAACTCAAACGGAAAATCTTACTTCCGAAAGTTGACTAGCAAAAGCCAAAAACTTACTCTGCTGTAGAAAAGATAAAAATGAACCATCACTTAGAGATAGTTTAAGTTTAAATAACAGTGAAAAAGAGTTAGAAATAAAAGAATCCCTTGAGTATTTAGAAAACACTCAAGAAAAAGATTCCTACACTTCAGTTAAAATGGAAAATACAGATTTAGACGAACACTTTGCCGAAAAAGATGAAATTGAGCAAATACAAGTAATCAAAGAAGGAACTAAACAGGAACCAGAAAACCAAGAACAACAAGAAGCAAATCCTGAACAAAAAAACTGACAAAACCAAAACTTCACCACCGAGCAAACCCAACAATGAATAGAAGCAGGTTTAACTGCTAATGAAGCTAACTTTGCCACCTGATTGCGAGATATAAAAAGCCAAGACTTAGAAAACTTTGCTAACCCCCAGTGAATAAAAGAAAAAATTGCCACCGGAGAATTAAACTTAAATGAACTAAGACAAGCTTATGAGCAAGAAAGTAAAGAAGTTAAAATAGATATGCAAGCACAGGTTATTCAACCACCAAAAGGAGTAAATAACTAATGCTCTCTCTCTCTCTCTCTCTCTCTCTCTCTGTAAAGAAGATTTAACATGGTAGATAAAGACAAACAACAAGCAGAATTAAGGGCTTTTGGGCTTTATTTTCCAGAAGGTGGTCGAAATCAGGGAATAAGAAAAGTATCAAGAAGCCAGTTTTGCTTGAAATAAACACAATACTAATGAAATTCATGCTAGAAATCACTATATTAGCGGTAAATTAAATGAACTAGGAATTAGTTTTAATGACACAATCGCAAAATACCGCCAACTAATCAGAGAATTATGAGACTTACAAATCGAAACTATAAGAGAACTAGAAAAACAAAAAAAATCCACTAAACCAAGCACTAAAAACCAATCTAAACCTAAACGGTATAAACCAAAACCTCAACAAGAAAACTGAACCTGCCAAGAATGCTTTTCAGAAATCAAGACCGGAGAAGAATACTGATATCACACTACTAAGCATGACAACAAAAAATTCTGTTCTGAAGAATGCTTTAGCGACCATTACAGCCAAACTTGCTCTAATTGTTTTAAAAAAACCCTAGAATACTATCCTGATAAACAATATCCTTCATTAGTTTATTGTTGAGACTGTCAGCAAGAAAGAGAGTATATCTGCTGAGGTTGTGCCAAAACTAAAGAAGGAGATTATTATGCTGAAAAGGATAGTTCAAAGTATTGTTCTAAGGAATGTTATGCTCGAATGTGTAAAGCGGAAGAAGAAAATAAAAAGTTAGACTTTGACTCTGAAAAACATATTAAGGATATGGTTGAAGCAATGAAAAAATCCATAGAAGAAAAGGACAAAAAAGACCAAGGAAACAATAAAGATAATCCTAACAACAATCAAGAGAGAGAGAGAGAGAGAGAGAGTAATTTGCCACAAAACAATTGCTTCAACTGTAATAAACTTTTAGGCAATAAAAATACTTATTGATATGATGAAGCAAAAAGTGATGACAAAGAGTTTTGTTCAAAAAAATGCTGTGAAGATTATTATAACAAAGTAAACACTAAACAAGAAAAAAACAATTCTAAACTACCACTTTATATTTTTGGTGGCATGATTGGAGTAGGAGGGTTAGTTTCTCTGATTATCTTTTTAATAGTTAAAACGAAGGGTAGAAAATAGCATGAACACAGAATTGTTTACCAAAGAACTAGACGAAGTTACCGAGAAGATAAATAAGTTAGAAATCCAAGAAACAGAAGAAGATAACAGTTGAAAAGTTTGACTTTGATATGGAAAAAATAATTGACCCAATGAAAAAATTTGCCTTGAAAGGAGAGCTTCTTGGCAAAGTTTAAAAAGCGAGATTGAAAGAAAAATCAACCTTATCAAAGAAATGCAAAAAAGCATTAGCATAGAGGAAAAGAATGCTTATTTTTTGCTTATCAACAGATATTATGACAAACTAGACAAAACAGAAAGAAAACTTAGAAAGTTAGAAGCTCATTTGGCTAATGCAAAAAGCCAGCAAATTACTCAATGGATTACTCTGATAATTTTTGGAATAATGCTAATTATCTTAGTTGCTTTTGTGCTTTACTACATTGTTTTCAAAGATAAGAGATAATTATCTTCTGTCGTCTTTAATAGCAATTTGATAAACTGCATAGATAGCTAGACATATTAGGATATTTTCCAAAGTAAGAAAAGCCATAATTCCCTTCTTATCTTTATCACCACCTCCGGAGCCAACAGAAGAGATATTTTTGTTATTATCTTTGATTCTATCATTTAATTGCTTGATTGTTTTGATAATATCGTCTCTTTCTTTTTTATCATCTTCTTGTTGAGCTAAAAGAACTGCTAATCTTTTTTTCAATTTTTGCCTTTTTTCCTCAGAAGTATTAGGGTCTTTTATTTCTCTTGTTATCTCTTCAATTTCTTTGCCTCGTTTTTCAATTTTATTGTCTATTTCTTTTAGTTTTTTGTCTTTTTCACTAACTTCACTATGAAGTTTCTCATTATCTTTTTTTAGAGTTTCAATAGTTTGACCTCTGATTTCAAGATCCTTAGCTTGATTTTTGACTTTCTTTTCCTCATTATCTACTTTGCTACCAATAAGGTTTCCAGCAATACCTCCTCCAATAGTAGCAACTACTAAAGGAGTAGCTGTTCCTCCGGTAGCAATTATACATACAGCACCAGCAACGCAGCCCGCACAAGTGCAAAATGTTTGTCAGAAGCCCATTATTAAGTGGCTCCTTTCGTGTTGTTTTCTTTTGTATTCATATCTTCTAAATTAAGTTGTTTTTTAATAGTAGCAAGTTGGTTGGTGAATTCTTTTAATTGTAAGTGATATTTGCCAATTAAATTGGCTCAAGATTTAAGGGAAGCTTTGGTGTTTTGGATGAGGGATTCAATTTGGATTATTTTTTGGTTTAATGATTCGATTTGTTTATTATTGTTTTTATTCATAATTGGTTTTGATTAGTAAGCATTGGGACAGGGATTGGCTATCAGGGAGGACTTCGTGACCTTCTACCACTCATGTTACCTGCTATCGTTGAAAGCAAGGCAGATATTTGTTGCATAGTTCTGCTTACAGTACCATTCATAGCAGTTTGACTTGTTTGGATAGCAGTTCTAGTTTGATTAGCAGTTTGGTTAAGTTCCTTTAATCTAGTATCAAGAGATTTGCTGATGTCTTCACTGATTTTATTAGCAGTTAATATTAGACTTTGGTCTACTCTCGCTAATACCTCTCCTATTTTTGGATTGCGAGGATTAGTAAATTTACCCTCAAAGTTTTCTAACTGTTTGCTATCATATAATCTTCAAAAGAACTCAAAGAATTCGCCTCATTTAATTTTTACTTTTTTTGGCTGTTGATTTGGTTGCTGATTGTTTGTTTGGTTATCATTATCTTTTTCTGGTTCATATTCAGCACCGGGATTATTGTTAATAAATTTGTTCCAAAATGGCAAAAAGTCTTTGTCGAAGATAATTTTATTGAATTTATTTACTCACTGGTTATCTTCATCATTTAAAGTTTTTGTTTCCATCCAGTGTTGAGGAAACTGAGAACTAATTCCGGCATCATCAGCATAATTTATAAAGTCACCTAGTGTTCAACTAAAACATAAAGGATTAGAAAGACGACCAGATTGGTAAACAGCAATGTCTATTTGGTCTAAATGATTAGTGGCAGCAATTCATAGATTTTGAGTTTCATTAGTTCTGTCATCGCCTCCCATACATTCTTTTAAAAAAGTTAGTTTAGTCGGTTCTTGCAAAACAGTGCTGGTATTAACTTGGTTAGCTTCATCTATAAACAGAATATATCTTACTTCACCATTTTCTTCTCTTATGAAAGAAACCAAAATCATCTACTAAGGTATGGTCAATGTCACAAAGGGTAAAGATAAATTTAGTTAATGGGTCGATGTTAGCATCATAATCGGCTTTGCGGGGAGTTAAGGAAGAACCCTGAATCACTACTAGCGGATATCTATCAGTTTCATAAGCCAACTTTTCTGCCATGATTGATTTACCGGTTCGTGGTGCTCCATAGAATAGGGCATTGTTGTCTAGTTCATTGAGTTGAGTGTTAAGTTCTCCTCTAATTGGGTTTGCTAATGCTTTTTGTTCTCATTCTTCAACTATGGAACTGAATTTATATTCTTGAACTTCCTCTCGTAATCTAAGTTCTTCTGCTCTATGATGTGCTTTTTGTTCTTCATTTAAATCATCTCAAAGAGAAGGGGGAAAGCAGATTTTATAGGAAGCAGTCATATTGAAATATGGCGGTTCTTTTCCAAGTTTATTAGTAAAAGAATCTCAGGCAGTAACAAAATCGGCTTGTTTATTTGCTAATCATTTGTCAGTTCAACTATGCGGTTCTCTTCGTCAATGTAATCTTTGCCTTTTAAATCTTTCTTGTTGGATTAACTCAATTGCTTCTGTCTTAACATCATTAATATCTTTGGTTGAATCTTCTTTTTTGATATATGGAGTTTTGTTAATTTTCTTAGTGTATTTCTCAATAATTTCTTTAATCTTTGGCATTTCTAGTTCTTCTTGCATGCAAGCTGCTTTTATATCTTCAATAGCTTCTTCACGGGCTTTTTTCGGCCTTTCTCTCTCTTCTTCTTCCAACTCTTCGGCTTTTCTTTCAATGGCTTTGAGCATCCTTGCTCCAAAAGCTTTTACTTGGGAGGGTAAATATAGAGAGTTTAAGTGTTCTTCTCAGTTTTCTTTTTCTTCTCACAGAGACTTATCTAGTTTCTCAGGAAGCACCAAATAATTTTCTTTAAACATTTCCTCAATTTCTTCTTTAACTCTGTCTCTTTCTTGTGGTAAATAACCCAAAAAATAGTAAGCAATCCCTCCAATTAAAAGCAAAGCAATTAACATAGTGGCTTGCTTTTGTTTTTTTTGTTTTTGGTTTTCAAGGGCTTTTTGCTCTGCTTGTTCGTCAAATTCGTAATACATGATTTTATTCTCTAAGTTTTTTTAGGAGTTCAACTCTTTTCAATACTCTTTCTTCCATGGCTGCTTCAGCTCGTTCTTTGCGTCGCAAAACTTCGGCAGGGTCTTCTTGTTTAGTGAGGTAATAAATGACAAAGGCTAATAGGGCAAGTATGGCAATTAAAACCAACCCTCTTTGTCAAGGTTCTAAATTAGTGTAATTTGGGCTGAAATTATCCCATAGTTCACCGGCTTTTTGTTCTAATTTCTCGGTTTGTTCACCAAGTTTTTGTTTTAGTTCTTCAGTGTCAATATCAAGGTCAAATTGTTTAGTCATGGTTAATAATCGTATTCGTATCTACTTCTGGGCTGGCTATCTTTTTGGTTCATAAGAAGAAAAAGAACTACTAGAGCTACAACAGCAAAGATAATTAATTGCTGATTTGATTGGTTGTCATCATCTTTTTTTCTTTTGTTTCGAGGAGTTTTGTTGTTATTTCCGTCTGGGTCATTATTATTATCGGAATCACTATCAAAAGGGTCATTAGGGTCAGTTGGATTTCTTCGGTTTCCACCTCCTCCGCTTCCGCTATTACCATCGCCTCCCGAGTTTCCTCTTGCTTTCTTTTCAAGTGCTTTTTTTATTCCCTCAATCATGTCAGAAACATATTTACTGGGATCAAAGTTTATTTTAGAAGTAGGGATTGCTTGTTGTTTTCTTAAATTATCTTCTAGTTTCTTGCCATCCTCTTCAATTAATAGTAGCAAAGCTGCTCTTTTAGTTGGATCTTTTTCTTTAGATGCTTTTCTTTTATTTTCCTGTATTCGTTTTTCAATTTGTTTTTGTTCCAACTTCAAGCGTCTTAGTTCTTCAATATGTTGATACTTTTCTCCTGTTAATTGACTTTTCAATTCATCTAGTTCTCTGCGACATTCTTGCATTTTTTCTTCTACATACGGACTCATAGCATCATCGGCTCAAATGATACAGATACCAAACATGGCACTCGAAGCACCAGTTCTTGGGTGTAAATTATTGCTGATTTCATCGACTTTCCGAGTATAATCACGTTTTTTAGTTTCGTATTCCTGTTGACTAGTGCATTTGTTTAATTCTTCAATGATTTTCTTGCTATCTAAACTTTGCAATTTATCAAATCCTCGGGCTAAAGTTCCGCAATCTTCTCGTAAGTTGTGACTACCTCCTCAATTACAATGTCCACCATCTCAATAAGTAGAATCATTATTGTAAGCAGGATTTCCTTTACGAGCATAGCCTAGTTGACTAAAATCAGTGTGTAGTTGGTCAGCGATATATTTCATATATTACTTCGCTATTCCTCTCAACACTTCTTCATCTTTTTCTAACCTGCTTCACTTCCATAGCATTCATGCTAAAACAATCACTACCGGTAAAACAAAATACCCTAAACTAACCCCACATAACAACTCTTTCCATCATACTTTTTCTTTAAAATCTCTAATCATGCTCTCCTCCTTTAATAATCTTCCCTAAAAAGCCAAAAAAAGTCCAACCAATAAATCCTACTAATCAGAAAGTTAGGCCAGTAATAATTCCAATCACCATTCACCCACTCATTATCCATGTCTCCTTTCAATCATTCTTTCTCATTCACTTAACTTTCCTTTAACATTTTGAGAAATTTCTTGTAAAGCTACCTGTAATCCTCTATTTTCTGCTTTCAAATCATTTTTCTCTATCTCTTTTAAGCCCAAAGAACTATTCAGTGTTCTTATTTCTTTTTTCAAGTCTTCATATTCACTAGAAACAGTTAAAAGATTTAATTCTTCTTTTTTTCTACATCTTTCACAATCGACTGGTCTTCAACCACATTGAGGACACTTAGCTCCTCAAATGTGGTCACATTGGCTGCAATAAACATTAACCATTATAAACTCCTCCCTAATTCTTGGAATTCTTTAATAAGTTTCTCTAATATCTTCTCATTTTCGGAGTTTTCTTTCATTTGGAGTTCTAATTTACGAT
This sequence comes from endosymbiont GvMRE of Glomus versiforme, assembly GCF_003546845.1. Classification (NCBI taxonomy): domain Bacteria; kingdom Bacillati; phylum Mycoplasmatota; class Mollicutes; order Mycoplasmatales; species endosymbiont GvMRE of Glomus versiforme. Next base: position 232,873 of record NZ_NWVA01000002.1, read on the forward strand.
TGCTTTCAGCTAACTTTTGGTTAGTTTCAGTGATAGTTTGGGTATTGGTGGCTAGTTTGGTTTTAATTTTGGTTTGGAGTGTGCTTCATTCAGTGGCTAATTGTTGTAATTTATCTTTTAAGTTCATATTATTTGATTTCTTGGTTTAGTTTTTGCATGGAGGCTATTAGGTTATTAAGCGTTGTTTCTAGGGCTGATTGGTCTTGGTTAGAGGGCAGGTTATCAGTTTGTGTTTCTTTATCATTAGTAGGCTTTTGGGTAGGCTTTAACTGGCTTTCTAGCTTGTTTTTAAGCATAGTTAAGTTTCAAGACTTATTAGTATCTATTCCTTGCTCTTGGGCTCAGAGGGCAACTTGGTTTCATTGGTTGGTTAAGAGGGAAATTTGTTTATCACTTAAATTAGTTTGAGTTTGAGTAGATTTAAGGGCAGGTTGAAGGCTTTTAGGAATAGTTTTTGGGTGTTCTTGTTTTTGACTGAAATAATAGACTATTAGGATTAAAAGAATAGCAATTATTAAGATTTTATTCATAGTTTTTTAGAAAATTGGTGACAAGAGGACAAGGAATAAAAGGGCAAGTTAAAAGGAAAGCAAAAGGGAAAATATAACAATATTTTTAGTGAAAAGGGCGAATTATGTTAATCACAACTTTTTAAGCATCAAGTGCAACTAGGTTTAGAAGGCAAAGGAAAGTTTTTCTTTTTGTCCTTATTGATTAAGTGCCAAATGTCATAAAGGAGAATATAAACTAGATTTCTTTCAACTATACCAAATATTCTGATTTGTTTGCTGATTTTGAACTTATAAATATCTGGATCTTTAATGTTTTGCTCAATTCAAGTTGTCGGATATCCAACTTTTTGAAAAACTTTGGCAATGTTGTTTCTTGTCTCATTAATTTTATCTTTTTTCACTGGATAACAATCTTGATCGCTTTCTAAACCTCGAATAGTCTTAGATGACCAAACCCGTAAAGAATTCTCAATAATTGTGCGATATTTTCTGATTTCATCCTTTGGAACCTGGTTAGTAAAATAAAAATTCTTGTTATTTACTTCTACGCACTTATTTAAAGTATAAGCAAAAGAGAAACAAATATTATCAGAATGAATTTTATTCTCTGAATCTGGCTTAGGCTTTGGCAAAACTAATCAACTCCTCCAAAGCAATTTCTTGAGTAGAAACTTCTGTTTCAGGCAACTCGTCTCGGGCTTTTTGTCAAGGACCATGATGGGATTTTTCTACTAAATCTCAAGCTTCTAATGCCTCATTTTCTTGGTAAACTTTTACCAATACAGCAAGAACTTTTTTTTGACGCAAAGAAGGAATCTCGGCAAATAGAGTATCTAAACTAGAAGAACTAGTCATAGCATCAAAAACACTTCTTAAGACTGGACCATATTTCCAAGCTTGAAATTTTTCGCGGAAAAGAAACAAATCATTTCTCAATCCTTCTAGGAAAGAAAAATAAATCAACTTTTGAATAACTAAGTGTGAAATAACTCCTCGTTTGTAGAAATATTTAGCGATTGCTAAAGGCTGGATGTTCAGGTCTTCTCCTAATTTCATTTTGATTGTGGCAAATTTGTTCATAATAATTGGCATGTTTTTTCTATATATAGATTTTATAAGTTTACAAAATTATTTAAGAATAACGCTTGAAATCAAGGCTTCTTTAATCCCATTTACATCATTTTTCACCCCCGATTTTTTGTTTTCATTCTCAGCGAAAGTTTTGGCAATCACTGGAAGTATACTTTCTCTTTAATTCTAGTTGGCCAGTTTCAAGCAATTCTAGAATATAGAAAACTAAATAAACCCCACAGTTATAACCATCTTTTTGCTTGTCTCCTTGGAGAATTTGGATATTATTTTCTAGTTCAGTAATTTGGCTAATGAAAGGCTTTAATTGTTTTACTTCACTTTCTATTCCTCACCCAGAAGAAGTATAATAAACTTGATAATTAGAGCATTCCTCTCCAAAAGTTAAGTTTTGTAAAATAAATAATCCTCAGTGATTTCCTGAAACTCGCAAAGGAAACAACACATATTCAGCTTTATTTCACTCTAATTCTTGGAGGAATTCAGGCAAATCTCAGTCTTGGTTATTTTGGGCTTTATAAAAGCAGTTGTAAATGTTGGCAATATCAGTGCGGAGTGTGAATTGTTTTTGCTTAGTTAAAGCTTCCTGTATTCTTGGGTGATTAGTTAAAATGAATTCTAGGTTATCATCAGTAAGTCAGCCATAATCAGTAGGGGCATTAATGGGCTTTAGGGCAGGAAACTTAGGAGTTTCTATTGCTGCGGGTTCATAAAAAACTTCAGCAGCAGGGCAATGGATAAATTCAGGGTCAGGGATTGAGATATTGGGAAGAAAGTTAATTATGGGCGAGCGAGGAGGAGAAGGCGAGTTAGTAGGTGGGATATTGGGCTTTTTAGGGTTAGTGATGGGTAGGATTGGCTTAATAACAGGTTTTTTTTGAGTAATAACAGGTCGGGGAGGCTTAGTTTCTTGGTTTAGGTAATAAATCATTAGGGCAAAGATAATTAAAAGGATTAATAACTGGCTCTTGTTCATACTAACTCATTAGGAAATAGAGCACTATCAGGGCAATAATCACATACAATCAGAGGTTTTTATTAGTGGGATACTTAGCTTCTAATTGTTCTTGTAAAACTTGCTTTTCTTGCTGAACTTTGGTTAATTCTTTTTGAAGATTTTGGAAAGCATCACCTTCTACTGAGGCTGATTCTAGTTTTGTGATTCATTCAGTGAGTTTAGTGATTTCTTGGTTGGCAGTGTTAAGTTTAGTTTGGAGGTCAGTATTGCGTTCTTGGATTAGGGCATAAGATGCTTGTTTTTTGGCTAGTTCTTGGTCTTTTTGGTTTAAGGTGGTTTGATAGGAAGTTTGGTTTTGTTGGCTTTGATTTTCGGTATTGGTGAGTTGGTTTTTGGTGTCTTGGAGAGTGTTTTCAGTAGATTTTAAAGTATCTCTTAAATAGTCAGCAGATTGCTTGAATTTGTCTTTTTCTTGGTTGAGTTCTTGGATATTAGCTTCTAATTTTTGCTTTTCTTGATTTCATTCTTGGAGAGCTTGCTGTCTTTCTTTTAAGAGTTTTTCTTCAGTTTCTTGCTTGGTTTTTTCTAAGTCTTTTAGTTGCTTTTCCAGAAGAGTTTTTTGCTCCTGTAATTGCTTTTCTGCTTCAGTTTTAGCTGTCAGGTCAATTTGGAATTGATTTACTTGCTTTTGTAGGGCTTCTTTTTGCTGGATTTGTTGCTGATAATTAGCTTCTTTTTGGCTGTATTCAGCAACTTTATTTTCTAAGGTTTGGATTTTTTCTAAGAGTTCAATTTCTTTACGGAGTGGAGCCGTAGATTTCTTGCTACCAGTGCGTAAGTTGGCTAATTCTTGTTTCTTTCTTTGGATTTTAGTGTTTAAGGGTTCACTGGGTCGCTGATGGTTTCTTGCTGTTCATATTCTGCTAACTGGGTTTTTAGGTTTTGGATTTCTGCTTTTCAGGAATCTAAGAAAGTGAAAAAGGGTTGGAGGCGTTTACAATTGTTGATAGTGAGAACAATGAGTTTTTTACAGTTTTCCAAGCCTTTAATTGTCACCAAGTTATGACAATTGTTAACATCCAAAGAAGTTAAATTAACTATATTCTTCACTATCATGTTGATTACTTTACCCTGGACCGCTTGATGATAACTTATGCGGGACGCCTTTTGGTTCCTTCGCAAGTAAAAGTAATTAAAGCTTTGGTAAGCATGTATCCACCCAAGAAATGATAAAATAGTTGGTGTAAATAGATGCATTATTCCTAAAATTATAATATATGGACCAAATTAATCCATATAGTAAGTGCTAACCAAACACTGATGGCAGTTAGTAACAACTAATTGAGGAAAGTCCGTACTCGCCCAAGCTGCGACGCTTGGAATGTTGGTGCTAGAGTTAATAATTCTAGGCAGGAATACAAATTCTTGACGGCTGACGAAATACCTAACTAGGTTCTCAAATAGGGTAAATTATAGTTTGTCATGTTCTCCGACCCTTACCTCCTTTCTACTTACAAGGTATTAGTCTATAAAAGTGCTATAGTGACGAATACTAGAGAAATCTAGGAAGTGAGACGACGTAAACCCCGCCAGCGAGCAATCCAAATTAATTGGTAGGAGCAGCCAAAAGGAAGAAATGAATTCTAATTGGCTATTCGCAAGAATAAGATAAATCATCAGTTAGAACAGAATACGGCTTATGTTTGGTTAGCAGTTATTGATAAATAACGCCTAATAATAAAGGTTAAAGGTTGCCAAATCTCAAAATTTAATTTCTTTTCTCAAAACACACCAATGAGAAACACCACTATCAAATCAAACATTTTTAATTTTTTAAGGCCAAAGTAATATGTAAAGATTTTTCTACTTTTTCTATTTCTTCTATGCTTAATTTTCCTAACTTATCACCAAATCTTTTTCTATCCACAGTGCGAATTTGGTCAATTAAAATTACTCCTTTTTTGTTTTGTAAATGACTGGCTACTTGAAAAGGATAAATCTTATCTATTTTGCTCATTATTAGAAATCACCACTCCCGGATGTTTGCCTTGCAGTTCCCGTCCATTACTCGATGGCAAACTAATTTAGTAGACTTCACCTCGCCGAATTAACTTTTCTGCCATTATTTACTATTTCTCCTTTTTTTCTCTCAATTTATTCAGTCCTCATCTTGGGCTTTTTCTCATTTTTTCGCTAATTCTAATAAATGAGGATTATTAGCATAACACTCTTGATAGGCTTTGGCTAAATCTTCTTTTTCTTGCTCTAATTTTTCCTCTACTGTTTCTTTAATAAATTTACTAATTTTTCCCTTTCCTACTTCTTGCTGTAAACGTTGGTATAAGGTAATTGGAATGGTAATGCTTAAAGTTTGTTTTGGTTCTACTTGTTTCATAATATTATAATTTTATATTGTTATAATGTTTTTTTTCATAACTAATTAAATCTATCTTTTTCTAAATCAAAACCAAAATCTAATAAAATACTATCCGGAATTTGGTAAAAATTAACTTTTACTTAGTTAAATATTAATAAACAACTTTTATTAGAAGAATTAAAAAAAGCATTAGTCAAGTATCAGCAAAAAGAAATTAAAAATGAGATAGTTTTGTTGGTTATCCAAAAAAGATAATTTCTTTTTCTTGCCTGTGTTTTTGTATCCAAACACAGGTTAAGCAAATTTTTTTATAAAAAGTGCAAGTTCACGCTTAAAATTATCTAAAAATCTTTATTCGCTAAATAAACATTTTTAACCTTTTTATCATTCTGTAAGGCTGCTTCTTTGTTTATATTATTAAAAATCATATTCGTTATTTCATGGATTAACAAGAATATTTTATCTTGCTAGAAAAACAAAAAAAATATATATGGATGCAGAAAAATTAGCCAAGTTAAAAGAATTACGTTCACAAACCGAAATTAGTATTAAACTTTGTCAAGAAGCTTTGGAAAAAAATAATTATGATTTGCGGCTGGCACAACAATGACTGCAAAAAGAGGCAAAAGTTTTTAGAAAAGACCAGGGGGAAAACGAGCAAAAACAAAAACTTGGTGTTGTAAGTATTAAAGAAAAACAAAGCAAAATAGTTGCTTTTATACTTACTTATACGGACTCTTCTATACCTTCTGATAGTGAAGAACTTGGGAAAGTGGTAGAAAAGTTAGAAAATATTCTTTTAGATAATTTTTCAATTTTTTACAAAAAAGACGATTGAAAATTGCCAGAAGAGGCACAAAAAGAATTAGATAAATTGTCGCAAAGGATAAAAGATAAAGGAATTAAATTAGAAAAATGCCGATTTTTTCAACAAAAAGAAAATGAACATTTAGGAATTTATGTTCACCAAAAGAAAATCGGAGCCTTAATTTCAATTCAGGGGGGAGATGAAGATATTGCCCATGAACTAGCACTACAAGTAGTAGCTAATAAGCCACAATTTCTTTCCTTGGAAAGCATTCCCCAAGATATTAAAGAAAAAGCAAAACAAAAGTTTTCGATCCAGATTCAAGAAAAAAACCCGGAAAAAAAACCAGAAGTTATTCAAAAAATTACACAGGATAATTTGAATAAATACTTAATCAAAACTTATGCTTGTTTTTTAGAACAAAGCGATTTTCGCGACCCAGAAAATAAAATTAAAGACTATTTGACAGAAAACCAAGCACAAGTTAAAGAATTTTATTTGCTAACAGTTTAAATCTATAAAAAAATAAAGAAAAACAAAAGTTAAGAAATTATACTTGTTAATTTGTTTGTCAGACAAAAAAAACATTTTTTCTAATTTATTCAATTGATACTCTTTATAGCGTTTCAAAATTTGTTAAAATAACAAGACCCTTAATGATTAGCAAAAACATTAAAATTGCTCTTTCAGTATTAAAAATATCTATTATGGAAAAACTTAAATCTTCTGCTCAAGGCAATTTATTAGACCAAATTACTGAACCATATCTGCGAAATGACTTGCCTTCCTTAGAAATAGGAGAAAGAGTAAAAGTAATTATGAGAACTCAAAGTAAAGAAAACAAAGAAGTGCATTCATCTTCATTTGAAGGAACAATTATTGCCCAAAAAAGAAAAAAGCAAATTAGTTATAATTTTACTGTGCTTCACGAAAGTAATAAATTAATTGTCAAGCAAGTTTTTTCTTATCATTCGCCTCTGATTGCTGGAATTAAAAAACTAGGTAAAATTAACCAAAAAGTTCGTCAGGCGAAATTATATTCTTGAGAAAGAAAATTAGTTGCCCGAAAAGCTGGTGAATAAAATTAAAATATTATGCTTTGTGCGAAATGTTACAAAAAAAATCCAGAAGGATAAGAGATTAAAAAAGGAAGTGGATTAAGCCTTGAAGTTGAATTGGAGGAGGAAGTAAAGTAGTTTGCCGCAAGTGTGCCAAAAAAGATGAAAAAACCAATCGGATAGTTTGGGGTTTTTATTGGTTGGTTCGTTTTTGTTCTTCTTTTTGGGATTTTAACTATTATTCTGCAAGAAAATATAACAACTATTTTGCTTTTATTTCATTAAAAACAACGAAAAAATTAAAGTTATTAACAAAAATTAAATATTAGGACCACTTTCAATAATTAAATGATATTTTTCCAAGTTTTCTAACTGTTCTAAATGATTTTTATTAAGAACAGTTGCTAACTCTTCTTTTCAGTTGTTGATTTGCCCTTTTTGCTGTCGGTAATCAATGATTCTACGAGCATAACTTTCTCCAATACCCGTAATGGCCGTAAAAGGGATTAAAATTTGCCCATTAATTATTTGAAAGTTTTTAGTTTCAGACTTATTGAAATCAACTCCTAAACGAAAATCTAAGTGTTTTTTTTTCATCTCTAAAATAATTTTCAAAGTGTAAAGCAATTCTTTTTCTTTAGTTGTTAGTTTTCACTCGCGCAAACTATAATTAGGGATATTTACTTTGTTCTTAACTCTTTTTTTTTCTGCTTCACTCAAATTTAAATGTGGCAATGACTTTCCTAAAAGTAGATTTTTGCTTTGTTCATCACAGTTCTCTATTTGCGTAATAATTTTTTGCTTAGTGGTTTGGAGAACAGCACTAATTTCTTCTTTTTTTTGGACTAAATATTCGTCTTTATTTGCTTTGTTTCCGTTAATTCCTTTAATTAATTCTTGCAATACTTTAACAATCGAGAGCAACTCTTTTTCGCTATTTTTGGCTTTTCCAATGGTTTCTAAAAGTTTTTCTAAACGAAAATTAATACTTTCCGGGTCAAAGGTCATTAACCAAATGTCGTGAACTGCTACATGATAGGTCAAAAGAACCGAATAAAATTCTTGGGGATGATAAACTTTATAGTAAGCAGTCCTTCAAGCAGTAGTAGTATAAGCAATAGCATGGGGTTTAGGAAAGATATATTGAATTTTGCTTAAAATATTGTAATATTTTTCTCCTGAGGTTAATTCTTTACTGGTTTTTTTTGCTTCTTGGATTTCTTTTAATAGTGATTTTGATTTTAATGGTAGTAATTTAGCCAAAAAATCAACAGTTTCAAGAGTTTCCTTTCTCTGATTAGCCAATTGTTCTACTTGGTCTATTTCCTGACTTTGCTCAAGGATTGGTTCTTTAATTTGGTATTTTTGCTCAATTGCTTTTAGCAATTTTTGTGCCTCGCTGTTTGGGTTATTTTCTTGCAGTGCTTGATGAGTTTTTTGAATAACTTTCAGCAAATAATTAACTTTTTGCTGATTTTTAAGTTCTAGGGACATTGTTTTTAAGTATATTTATTTTTAAGTTGCTGCTTATTATTAAGAATGTTCGCAAAAATCACTTAAAATCTTTTTATGCTTGGCAAAATTAAAAAAATGCTTATTTTTTTGTGAAAAAAGAGAGTTTTTCCTAATTCTCAGGGAGCAATCAAAGACAGTGAATTGTCTGTGGACCAAATTAATACTAAAATTAGAGATAAATTAAAAACTAGGAAAAATTTCATTGTTCTCTCTCGTTATGAGACTTATTTTTCTTTTTTAAAGGATTTAGGTTTATGAAAGAGCTTTCAAATTTTGTCAACAAAGGATTCAATAGTTCTCCGCGGTAGTAATATTCGCCCTTTAGTTATTAATGAAAACAACGACAAAGTAATTATTTTTTGTCATGGAGTAACCAGCAATCAGTGGGGTTTGTTTTATTGTATTCATTTAGTTTTACAATTAGGCTACCAAGTAGTAATTTATGACGCTCGAAATCACGGAATTTCTGGCAAATCTTATACTACTTTGGGAAAAGTTGAAGCCTATGATTTGGAAGATATTGTCAATTGAACCAAAAAATATTGTCAACCACAACAAATTGGTCTTTACGGCTTTTCCATGGGAGCAGCAACTTTACTTTTTTGGTTAAGTTTATTTCAGAACCAACATCCTGAAGTAAAATTCCTTATTTGCGAAGCCCCTTTTGATAGTTTTTCCGCCCAATTTAAGAATTTAACAAGAACAAAGGCTAATTCTTGACGTCGCTTGATTGCGGAACGTTTTTTGAAGTATGCTTTGCCTTCTTCACAAAACTTAGAAGACGTTAACCCCATTTCGGCTTTGCCTGATAAATTGTCTCTTAAACTGCTTTTGCTTCACGGCACTGCTGACATCACCATTTCTTGAAAGGCTTCTTACAATATTTGGGAACATTTTCAAAAAAATCCAGTTAATCGACCATATATTAATTGCTATTTTTTTATCGGAGCCGACCACGGCGAAGTTCCTTTTATTGGTGATGCTTTGGTTGGTAAATTGCGATGAATTGGGAATAAACGCCAAAAGTCAGAGTTTTCCACTTTTACTGAATTGCTGGTAACTTTTTTAAAAAAAAATTTTTAATTTTCGTTAATTTTGGAGAATTATTTTGGGCCCAGGAAAACAAAATTATTAAGTTTCAAGTAAAAAAGTATATATAATGATTATAAGCATTAATCCTAGTGGCACCGGTACCACTGCCTGTTTTTTATTTTCTGACTGAAATAAATATGAATTTCGTAGTTTTACTGATAAAGACTGATTAAACCATGCCGAATTCATTCAAAAGTTAATCAAAAAAGAAAAGCCAGAAGTAATTATTTATGAAAATGTTAGTTTTCTTAAATTTGCTAATTATCATTTTAAAAATCTTTTAAAAGTAATTGCTATAATCGAGTTGGTTTGCCATGAAAAACAAATTAATCGCCAAGCAATTGTGGATAAATATACTAAATGAGTAGAAGTAAAAATTAAGCAAAAGAAAATACCAGGTCTCGAATACGAAAAAAGAAAATATTACTTTCAAGACAAATTACTTACTCATGATGAAAAAAACACTCTTTTATGCTTTTATATTTATTGAACTAAAATGGTTAAAAAAAATTGGTTATCAGCGTAATAATTAATCCAAAGAGTAAAATAAATGAAAGACTAAAAGTAGCAATTATTCAATAGTTTTTATTTTTTGTTAGTTGGTTTTTTGGCATAAGACCGAACGAAACAGATTAAAAACTTTTGCTAATACTGCCCAAATCTTTTAATCTTGGTTTTTTCTTCCCAAGGATTACGATATTGTAGACTAGCAAAATAATTTCCCAAAGGAGGTCATTTGCTTATTTTACTTAAAAGATGAGGTTGTCAAGGTATCATTACTATGATGCTAGAAATTTGCTTTTCATTAATAATCAAAAAAAGAACAGTCCCCTGTTTAACTTTTTGCTTTTCTCTAACCAAACAATGAATTGCTTTATAAACTGAAGTAAGTTTAGTATTAAATCTAATTGTCAGAATAATCTGTAATCCATTATCATCAACCAAATGAATAGTAGCAGTATTCAGGTAAATTTTCGCAACATAACCATCTAAGGAACTGTGTACTTTGTAACTGCGAGGATAAAAAAAGCAAAAAGAGTGTCCAATTAACGAATTTTTAACCATTTTTATTGTACGGCATTTAATCGGATTTGTTAAACGAAATGGTCAACGAAATCAAGAAAAAAATCACAACTTAAGTTCTTGTCAAAAGTGGGGACGGTCCCGTTTTCATAAATGAATTAAATATTTAGTCCTTTCCATGTTTTTCTATAATAATTTTTAGAGTAGTTTTTAACTACCAAATTTAAAATTCCTTTTTAGAAAACTTCCATTAGTGCGAATTGTGTTGTTTGCAATAATAACTTAACATAAGTAAACTATCAGGGCTAACAATGTCTCTAACTTCATTTAAAGATAGTGGACGATGTGCTTTTTTTTTTAGTTTTTCTTTTTCTTTTTTTGATAAGTTGAGTTGGTCATAGTCAATGTCCGATGGTAGCCACTTGTTTTCTAATTCTTTGGTCAATTTTTTCATTTTTTCTACCTGTTGTTCCTGTCTTTTAATGTAGTACTCATATTTAATGTTGATTTCACATTCTCTTTGACCTTCCCAAGTTAATTTTTTAATTTCAGGAACTCACGGACTTAAGTCTGCCAAGGAAATTTTTCGTTGTCCTTTAATTAATAATTCATAAGCATTAATAAGTGTTATTTTTTTTAATAATTTTGCTTGATTATCAGCATAAACTTTAGGAAAATATTGACTTAATTCAGAAAAGGTGAATTTTAATTCTTGAAGTCTTTTGGCGATAATTTTTTGTAATTCCTGCTTGTGTTGAAATTCTTCTCATTGTGCTTCATCTAATAATCCTAATTCACGGGCAATTGAATAAAGGCGAGTATCGGCATTATCATGTCTTAAAAGTGAGCGATATTCAGCTCAAGAGGTTAAAAGACGATGAGGCTCGTCAATTCCTTTCACTAAATCATCAATTAAAACCCCAATATAGGCTTGTTCACGTCCTAAGATTAATGGTGGAAGATTTTTAATTTTTTGACTGGCATTAATGCCGGCAATTATACCTTGAGCGGCTGCCTCCTCGTAGCCAGTAGTGCCATTAATTTGCCCCGCAGTAAAAAAATTATTAATTAGTTCTGTTTCCAAAGTTTTTTTTAATTGGGTTGAATCTACTACATCATACTCAATTGCATAACCTCATTTTTGTACCTGGGCTTTTTCAAATCCGGGGAGAGTCATCAAAATCTTTTTTTGAACTTCTATTGGTAAAGAAGTAGAGAGTCCCTGTAGGTAGTAAGATTTTTCTTCATCAGTGTCTTCTACTTGGGATTGTGGTTCCACAAAAACTTGGTGTCTTTCCTTGTCGATAAAACGACAAACTTTATGTTCAATGCTAGGACAATGGCGCGGCGGAGTACCCATGTCTGGTTTATAAAAAATGGGTGATAAATGCGAATTATCTCGAATAATTTGGTGAGTTTTTTCGTTAGTATAAAGCAAATAACAAGGCAATTGTTTATTAAAAGGCAATAATTTTTCATTTTTGCTGTGGTAAGAAAATTTTAGAGGCAAATTATGTCCTGGTTCTAGTTTAAACTTATTACAATCAACGCTGTTTTTCAAAATCCTTGGACTAGTGCCAGTTTTGAAGCGCTTCAATTGAAAACCCAGTTCTTTTAATTGTTGGGAAATATTATTAATTACCTTTTTTTCTCCGTCTGGTCCTTCAATATGGCTCTCTTTGCCCTTATAAGTAATTGGTTGTAAATAAGTCCCAGTAGTTAAAATAACTATTTTGCTGGAAATTTTTTGCTGGTTGGTTAATTTAACACCAATAACATTATTTTTCTCAATTAGTAAACTTTCGACTGCTCCCTCTATTACTTCAAGATTTTTTTGCTGGCTTATTAAGTTTTGCATATAACGGGAATAAGCAACTTTATCTGATTGGACTCGCAAAGCTTGAATGGCTCGCAAAGTCTGAAAGGCTGGGTCTGAAGAATAATTCAAAAGTTTAAATTGCAAAGCAGTAGCATCTGCTGCTTGACCCATTACTCCTCCTAGAGCATCAATTTCTCTTACTACTATTCCTTTGGCAGACCCACCAATTGAAGGATTACAAGGCATAAAACCAATTTTTTCTTTATTTAAAGTAACCAAACAAACTTTGTTTCCTAATTTAGCACTAATGCAGGCTGCTTCAATTCCGGCATGACCACCACCAATAACAATAATATCAACATTTTTCATTATTATAATAATTTTTTATTGTTTTTTCTTTCTAAACTTAAATAGATATCAGTAAGTGCGAATAAAAAGCATGCCATAGTAGTAATTTATTCTTCTTTCTTTTCTTTTTCTTCAGTTTTTGAAGTTTCAACTTCTTTTTTATCTATTTTTTCCATAAATTTACTATGATTAGGGCAAAGCAAATTATCTTTTTTCAGCAAGTGTAATATCATTATTGTTAACATATCTAAATTACTTACTGGAATCTGCGAAATTGGCTGTTTATTTTCCTTTTCCTTAGACTTTTCTGCTTCCTCTATTTGCTGGCGAATAAAATTAAAACAACGCATTAAATAGCAACAATCAAAAACGCTTAATCTTATTTCTCCCCGGTTTATTCTTTCGCTTAATTCAGTTAAAAGTTTGGGGCTTTCCACTTTTGTTAAATTAACGAATTCTAAGTTTCCAACTAATTTTAATTTAGCATCTTTATCTTTTTCTTTACTCAATTTTTCACCACTAATTTTTTCTCATAATTCCGGATAACGTTCTTTATCGCTTTCAATGGTTCTTAATGTTTCTTCAACTGCGTGGTTGTTTACTTTGATAATTTTATTCATTGCCTATATTTATTTTTTTCGCCGAGAACGAATAATTATTACTGTTATTATGGCTAAAAAGCCAGTTATTAAAGCAGCGAAAATCACTATTTTTCAAGGAAAATCAGAAGGAGAGGAAGAAGGTTTAGATTGCTTAGAACTTATTACTATGTGCTTTTCTTGTAGATTACTATCTGGTTTGTTATTTTGTTTTTGGTCTTGATTAAACTCTTTTTGTTTCTCTTGAATGGCGTCTTCTATTAAATGTAAAAAAGTATTTAATTCCTCATTTTCAGTTCTTTTTCAGAATTCGTGTCTTTGTTTGTTAGTCAATACTTCTCAACCAGGGATTTTTCTTAATTCGGCTTTTCTTTCCAATCAACGGTCATCTTCTCCTTTTAGTTTTTCTTCATAAAATTCAAATTGAAGTTCTTCTTCAAGGGCACTTTCCTTATAATCACTAATTACCAAAGCATTACCTTCTTTTACGGAAAGTCAATCACCACTACCTAATCGAGTCCCTTCTAAAATAAATTTTTTACCAACATTTTTTCATTCAGTTAATCTTTTGGCAAAATCTCAATCTAAACCAAGCCAATGTGGATGTCAAAATATTTTATTACAAGTAATTTGCTCACCATTTATTGTAAAAGTCCGAGGAGATATATCAAAACAATATCCTTTTTTAACCGGAGTAATTTTTTCTCAAACAATTTCTAAATCAGAAATAATTCGTTCTTGTTTTATTTCTTCGTTTTCTTCTTTGCTTCTTCCATATTCTAAACTATTACAATAAACTACTAAGGTGTTTGGTCAAAGGCTGGAAAAATTAACCCTTTCTCCATTCATAAAATCTTTTTGTTTTAAGTTAAAGACCTGATTATTTTCCAAGGCATTTTTTAATAAAAATTCAATACCCATATGATTTTGGCAAAAAAAGTCAATGGTTTCAATTTTCTTCTTTTCTCCATTTAAAGAGAGTCAAAAAGGCATTACTTTTACGCGAAAAACATAATCATGTTGAGTGTTTTTTACCGGATTGCCATTACCTTTTTCTAATCAGTCATCAATTATTTTTAAACCGAGTCGCATCCCAGTGGCTTTTAAAATTTGAAGAGCATTATTTTCTGAACTTATTTGAAAAGTGAGAGAGTTTGACATAACAGTTAAATTTTAGAAGAAAAAGAAAAAAATTAGGAATATTTGTTTCAAATCTTGCTTTTTAACTCTTTAAGTTTACTCTGAAAAAAATCAGGCAATGGTGCTTGGAAAAAAAATTTTTCTTTCTTTGGACCAAAAAATTCTAAACTGTGAGCGTGTAAAAATTGACCGATTTCGGGATTAGCACAAATTTGACCATAAAGCGGGTCGTTGTAAATTGGATGATTAATCTTTTGAAAGGCTAACCGAATTTGGTGAGTTCGACCAGTTAGAGGAAAAATCTTTAAAAAAGTATAGTTATTTAATCTCTCAATGACCTGAAAAGAAATCTGGACCAATTTGCCTTGTTGAGCATTTAAATCCATCCTAATTTTTCCCTTTTTCGGAAACTTTTTCTGCTCATAAAAAGTAATTTCTCCGCTTTCATTAACTAAAACTCCTTCAACTAGTGCTAAATAAGTTTTTTGAATTTTTCTTTTTTTGAAAAGAGTGGTTAAATAATTAAAACTTTTTGAACTTTTGGCCACTAAAAGTAAACCAGTAGTCTGTCGGTCTAATCGATGAACTATTCCCCAGCGGGGAACAGAGGTAAGCAATGGTTCATATTTAACTAAAATTTCTTCTAAACTTTCTGTATAGTCCTTAGTTTTCTGAACGGATAAATTGTTTGGTTTATTAATTAATAACAAGTTTTGGTCGTGGTAAATAATGTCAAGCATGTTTTTTTTGATTTTCTGTAAAAATATAACTATAAAGATAGAAAAAAATGAGTAGTAAATTAAATATTCTAATTGAAGGATTTGATGTTCGACCAGTAGAAGTAACGACGGCTTGAATTCTCCGCAAACTTTTAGATACTAAAATAAAATTTAATGCGAAGGGTAAAGTATATTTACCAAACCAGTGAGAAACAGAAACCGTTTTGAAGTCTCCGCATAAACATAAAAAATCCCAAGAACACCTCGGCAGAATAATGCACCGCCGCTTAATCCAGGTTATAGATACTTCTTTTGCTGATTTAAACAAAATTGGCTTAAAAGGTGAGCATCCGGAAATTTCTCGGGGAGTTCAAGTACGACTAAAAGTTTAATACGAACGGAGAGAACGAAAATCTTTTACTCGTATTTTATAAGTTTTATTGCCAATTTTAAACTTTTGAATGTTCCCTCGAAACTTCCTTTTGGTAGCTATCATTGAGAAAGAACGATTGTTGCCTACCAAAGGCTTATTCTTTGCATTTAATATTTTTTTTAATTTTTCCTCTATCTTTTTCATATTTTTAATTTTAAACTATTATGAACCAAAAAAATCAATTAAACAACAACCAAAACAAACCTAAAAACACCAAAAAACGCTTTCTTATTTTAATAATTAGTGGAATTATCGCAATATTTTTATTGATAGCAATTATTCTTTTTATAAAAAAATCTAAACATAAAAACCAGCAAGAACAAACCGCCTCGGAAAATGACAAGCAACCACCAAGCGAACAAGAAATTAACCCTGAAACTAATCAACCAACGCAAGAAATATCTCCTACTGATAAAGAACAGTGTCCTTATTTAAACGAACAAAATCTAATAAATAAAAAGAGTCTTTGTGAAATGTCTCTCTGAAATGATAACCAAAAATCAAATGAGGATTTAATAAAATGAAGGCAAATTCCCCAAGAATACATAATTAAACTCTGAAAAAAAGGTTATCATTGAAATGATATTTTACAATTATGAGACTGAAACTTACCACCAGAAATTATTCCTAACTTAAAAGCCGAAAAAAGTATTGGAGTTATTAATACTTTATCTTATCTTCTTGGTATTCCTTGTTCGGTCATTGAAAAATGAAAAACTATGTCCGAAGAAGAAAAAAATGCTTGAAAGAAAAAAATGGAAAATGAAGAATTAGGAATATCAAGCAAAACAATACTTATAGCACGAAAATCTTCTACTCCAACTATTAATTTTGACAGAAAAATACACGGTGCTAGCCCTTACGGTAACACGCTAAAATATGTTGAAAAACTAGTCAAATTCGCTTTCCAACAGGAAAATATTAATTCCAACAATTACGAGATATCGGTATTGAGTTGTATCGGAGCCGAAAATTTTGGTAAAGAAGGCGACATACAATACGGAAATGTAATTGGAAAATCAATCGGAGTTGCTTATTATCTTGGTTTGTTAGGAACTATTCACCAAAAACCAATTAACCAAGCCGTAGCCGCCACCGGAGTTGTTAATTTAAAAGAAAGAAAAGGAAAAATTAACGAGCAAGAAGTTAACTTACCTGCTGGTGTCGTTCTAACAATTGCGGGTTTAAGAGGAAAAACTATTGCTGCTACTGAAAAAGGAATTAGCCGCTTGGTGCTTTCCAAATATCAATCTTCTCCTAATCTTTTGTCCCGAGAAATAAAAAATCGTGATGAAAAACGTAAAGAATGAAAAAAAGCCGAGGATTATCAGCAAGTAGTTTATCCTGAAATTAAACAAAAACTAACCGTTAATTTTGCTGAAAATACTACCGAACTACGAAAATTACTTTTAGGAGGGGGACTAAGTTAATGGATTTCGGTATTGACAAGTTTATTATTATTTTCCTAGCAGTTTTAACTTTAATTTTGTCTTTAATTTTTTGGTCTTGACAAAAAAAATTGGCTAACCAGCAAGAAAAATTAAAAAAAACTCAAATTCAACAACAAAAAAAAGAAATTAATCTCATAACTAGAGAAGAAAAACTTCGCTTAGCCCAAACTTCTCTTGCTATACAAAAGAAAAGTCTCCAAAAAGAGGAAGAAAAAACAACTAATTTAAGCGAAAAACTACTCCAAAAAGAGAAAGTAATCGCCGAACAAATTAAAAAATGCGACCAAAAAGAACAACGATTAGAAGAAAAAGAAAGAGAATTATATCAGAAAGAACAAGAAAATAGCAATCAATTAAGCCAAATTAACAAATTGCGACAAGAAGCCGAACAAAAACTTTACGAAGTTTCCCAAATGGACAAAAAAGAAGCAAAAGAAATACTTTTCTCACGTCTAAAAGAAAAAATTAAAGAGGATTTAGATAAGAAAACTCAAAAAGAAATTAAAAACAATCAAGAAAAAGTTAAAGAAGAAACCACCAAAATTATTTGTTTAGCATTAGAAAAATATAGTTCGGAATTAGTATATAGCAAAACTGTTAACCATTTAAAAGTTGATGATGGTAAAACAGTAGGACGAATTATTGGCAAAGACGGTCGTAATATCAATTTTTTTCGCAAATTAACCGGAGTAGACCTCTTATTCAATTCTGAAAATGAAGTTTCTCATCGCAAACCAAAAGAAGGCAAAAAAAAAGAAGAATGAATAATTGAAATTTCTTGTTTTAATTCTTTACGGCGAGAAATTGCCACTCACACTTTACAAAAATTAATTAACGAACAAAAATTTAGTCCGCTCCAGATGGAAGCAATTTTCCAAGAAGTAAGCCAAGAAGTTGACGAGATTATTCAACAGAGCGGAGAAGAAGTTTTACACGAGCTACAAATTAGTTCGGTTCATCCTGAATTAATTAAACATTTAGGTAAATTAAAATTTCGTACCAGTTATGGGCAAAATGTTTTAGAACACTGTCTAGAAGTTGCTAAGTTGGCTGCTGGCATTGCGGCCGAATTAGGTTTAGACATTAATTTAGCCAAAAGAGCCGGCTTATTTCACGATATTGGCAAATCTGTTGAGGATGACGGTCTTTCTCATGTCACCAGCGGGGTAATTATTGCTAAACAATGCAAAGAATCAGAGGTAGTTATTAATGCTATTGCTTCCCATCATCGGAATTTTCCAGCGGATAATCCTTACTCTTTTATTGTAATGGCAGCCGATACTCTTTCTGCTGCTCGTCCGGGTGCTCGGGGTCAGCAATTAGAAGCTTATATTGCCCGAATGGAAAGTTTGGAAAAACTAGCCAAAGAATTTTCTGAAGTAGAGAAAATTTATGCTTTTCAAGCCGGTAAAGAAATTTGAGTAATTGTTAATGCCAAAAAAGTTAGTGATTACCAACTTTTAGAAGTTTCCGAGGCTATTCAAAACAAAATTCGTGAACAAATTATTGTACCCGGAGAAATAATTATTTCTGTTTTGCGAGAAACTAAATTTACCCAAAAAATGAATACTTTGCCAGCGACTAATAAGTCAAAAAAGAAAAAAACAAAGCAATAAAAAAGAAAAATAATATTTATTTAACCACATTTGCTAAGTAATAGATAAAACAAATAAGAAATAAAACAGCATAAATGCCATAGATAAAATTCCTATAAGGTTTGTATTTTCATAATCGGTTAATTCGTTTATAATGTTGAGAAAGGAAAGAAATATGGCAAAAAGCATAAATGAGAGAAGCAAAAATTAGCCAAATTAAAATCAATAATCAATGATAAAAATTTAATTTTGAAACACTGTCATTATCGCTTATTACTAAAATCAAGATAGTAAAAAACAAAGAGAGAAAAAAGCAAAGTAGAAAGTGGAAAATAAATTCTTTGACTTGCCTTTGGTTCATAATAATTATTATTTGGAAATTTTTTCTTAAAAAGAAATTAAATAAAACTACGCCAAGGAAAATAGAGTTATTTAAAATAAACTAAATTTAATTATAAACACACTTTGCTAGTTTTTTAAAAATGGCACTCCTAGGAAGATTCGAACTCCCGACGACCCGTTTAGGAAACGAGCATTCTATCCACTGAATTATAGGAGCAATTAACTGATTTTTAAATTGTTGATAAAATAAATCAGTAAAACGTCGACAATCCTTTTCTCTTGGGTTTACATATTGTTTTTATCCATCTAGCAGTTCGTTTAAATTATTAATTTCTGTGTTTTCTTGTCAACAATCAACCAATTAATCCTCCAACACCTAATAATCCTATTCCTCCTAAACTAAGCCATAAAATTTTGTAATCTTGGGGTTTTTCATTAGACGAAAACTTACTATTAACTAAGGTGTCGTTTAATTTTTTCTCTAAATCATTTAACTTTTGCTCGTTAAAACTATTTCGATTAGTTTTTTGTAAATAACTTTTAACACTCGTAAGTTCTTGCTTATGTTGATGATTATTTAGAGAATTGGAGGATAATTCTTCTTTTGGTTTGCTATCATGGTATTCAATATTTAATTTTCCGTCCGAAGTTAGAGTAATTTGTTTGATATTTTGGCTTTTAAATCATTTAACGAAATCCTTCATAAATTCCTCATTTGTTTTTTTAGACCATCTTTCGTGACATTCAACAGAACAGAAATCTCCCCTTAGTTCTCTTTTTCATTCCTCAAAACCTCTTATTACTGTAATCTTTATTGCAGAATAACTTTTCTTTCCTAGGGGCTTATGACAATAATCACAATATCCATATTTATTCATATATTATTTTTTTTGTAAAAAATCTAATAAGGGGACTTGGCCGAGTGGTTTAAGGCGACAGTCTTGAAAACTGTTATACTTCGTATGCAAGGGTTCAAATCCCTTAGTCCCCTCCATTTACGAAATTTTTAAATATTGCTGAAATCTATGTCATTAAGGAAAAAATAGTTATTGTCTTTTCACCTAATTTTTAATTAGTCTATAAAAATAAAACCAACATTGCCTTCTCTTGAAAAATAGCAAAAATTAATAATATGAGTAATGCTGAATTAGAAAAAAAAATAATTAACTTTTTTCAGCAATTAGAACCAAAGGAAGTCACTTCTCCTCTCGATTTTTCCTTTTCCCCAAAAATCAAAAATAACCAACTTACTCCTTTTTTAAAAATTAAAAGTGATTATGATAAAATTAGTCAGGAAATTAAAGAATATCAATCCTTAAAACAAGAGACAATTGACCCTGAAAGCCAAAATATTTTAGAGCAAGAAGTAAATTTATTAGAAACAAAAAAAACTGCCCTTATCGAAAGAATTAAACAAGAATTGATTGGTCAAGAAAAAAATATCCAAAAAGTCTTGATAGAAATTCGTCCCGGAACAGGGGGGGTAGAAGCAGGATTGTTTACTAGTGATTTATATTACATGTATATTAAATTTGCCAAAAAATATAAAGGCTGGAAGGTGAAAGAAGACGAAATTGAAATTCGTGCAAATAGTTTAGGTAACTTTTCTTTTGTTTCTTTTTTTGTTGAAGGCAAGGGAGTATATAAATATTTAAAAAATGAAGCTGGGGTTCATCGTGTTCAAAGAGTTCCAGTCACCGAAAACAAAGGACGCTTGCAAACTTCCACCGCTAGTGTTGTCATTTTACCTGAAATCCAAGATATTACTGTCAGGATCAACCCCCAAGATTTAAAAATTGAAACTTGTCGTTCCAGTGGTAGTGGAGGACAACACGTTAACACTACTGATTCTGCGGTGAAGATCACACACAAACCAACGGGAATTATCGCTACTTCTCAAGCTGGTCGTAGTCAACATGACAACAAGGAAAAAGCTATGTTTGTCTTAAAAAGTCGTTTATTCGAAAAATATCGTCAAGAACAAGAAAAAGAAATTGGTAGTCTACGTTCTTCGGCTATTGGTACTTCAGAAAGAGCTGAAAGCATTCGCACTTATAATTATCCACAAAATCGTGTAACTGATGACCGTTTAAGAACGAGTTGAAATAAACTTAAACACGTTATAGAAGGAGATTTAGAAGAAATATGTCAAAAATTAATTGACTATGAAATTGAAAAAAAACTAGAGAGTTGCCAAAAATTAATTGGTAAAGAGTAAATATAAAAAAACAAAAAATGGATTTTAATAAGTTATTTTAAATTATGAAATAAAGTTGTTAAAATAAGTAAAGTTTACAAAGAAATTTTAAATCCTACGCCAGAATTCTGAGGAAAGCATTTTTATTTACCAGTTTTGGAAAGAAAAATTTTAGGAGGCTCTAAGTATTTAAAGCAATTATATCCATTAATCATCACCCTAAAAGAAAAGAGGTTAGAAAAAAACAGAAGTTATCGGACCAAGAAATTAAGTTCCTTCTAATCAAGTTTTATCTGAAATTTTTGCCCAAAGGATTCGTTCCCACAGAACTGCAGCTAGAACATATGTTTCCTAAAACTCCCGACAATGAATGATGATTAATTTCCGAATGGACGGTTTTAGATGAAGAGCAAAAAAAAGAAAAGCTTTTTTCCCTTGGAAACGCTACTCTTTTAAGTTCAGAACAAAATATTACAGTTAGCAATAAAATATGAGTATGAGAAAAGAAGAAAGAAGAGTATGGAAAAAATACTTGCTTACAACACGAAAAAAATGAGTTAAATCTGCTTGAAAAATCAGTCTTGCTCCCAAAAGATATTGACGATAGAAAAAAATGGTTAATTAAAGAGTTTAGGAAATCTGGCATACTTTTTATTGACGAAAAAAGAGAAAAAGTTCAAACAGAAGAAAAATTAGAAGACTAGGAATAAAAAAAAAAGACTTAAAAATGAGTAGTAAACAAAAAAATAATTTGTTGGCTTCTATACAGGAAAATACTAATGCTTTTTTCTATGGTGGAAGATAAAGAATAATTAGAAACTTTTAAATTAATCCAAGGAGAATTTGCTTATAAATTCACGCTGGCGTTCGTAACTAGGAAAGACATTTGCCTCTTTTTCTGCGGAAAAAATATTTGTCTAAAATTTCTTATTTTATTAGAAATCAAAAATGAAGTTAGTCATTACTAGTTGTTTTCTAATCGTAAAAAAACATTATAATTCATGGATAAAAATGACAGCAAAATTGTTTCTCCATCACTTAATGAAGAAGTAGAAAATTTTAAAAAAAATTTTCTCCACCAGTGCCAAAAAAAACTTTCCCAAGCAGAAAGTGAAAAATTATGGGGGCAAATTGTCAACAGCAGTGCCTATACTTTTAACAAATCGCATGCTGTTGCTTACAGTTATCTAAGTTATTATTTTGCTTTTCTGAAAGCTAATTATTTTTCCTCTCTAATTACCTATTTCTTCAATAATTGTGTAAATTCTTCCGAAAAAACTTTGGCTTATCTTCGAGAGGCCATTTTTTTTGGTTTTATTCCTCAAGGTCCTGATATCAACTTTTCTGAAATTCAATGAAACCAAAGGGGTAAAATTTTACAGATGGGTTTTGCTAATTTGGAAAACTTCCAGTCGGCTTTTTTTGAAGCAATAATTACTGAAAGAAAAAAAAAAGGAAAGTTTCGTGATTGGGAAGATTTTCTTCACCGCACAAGTAGTCATTGAAAAAAAATTGAGTTGACTACTTTTCAACATTGAATTGAAAATGGTCTATTTGTCAACTTGAAAATAAGCACCGGGTTCTTACTTGAAAATAGCGAAATTATTCTTCGTTATTGTCAATTAAAGCAAACTTTTCTAACCACCTCTCGATTTTTGCCAACCTTGGATTGAATTCAAATAAAGCAAGACAACCAAAAAGATTTGACCCAAAGCATGTCCCTAAACAGCGATATAAATAAGAAAGAATGGGAAACTTGAAACATCTATCTTAGTTATTTTTCATTTTGAAAAGAAAAAAAAAAAACTACGCCAATCCAATCCCTTGCAGAATTTTCTGCTAACCTTAAGAAACTAAATGGTCAAGAAACAATCCAAATTTATGCTATCGTGCAAGAACTACAAAGAAAAGGTAATTTATTTTTTTTGACTTTGTTTGACTTGCGTTCAACTTTTAAGTTATTTATTAGCACGGAATTTTACCAAAAAAACAAGGAAATTTTAGTTATTCACCAAGCAATAGTTTTTTACTTGGCAATACGAGTTGATAACTACAAAATACAAAATATTAAAGTGGTAAAAGTTGAATTGTAAATTTCTCCTAGTAAGGCTTAATAATAGAAGTTGGGAAAAGAACAAAGCAAGAAGAAAAAGATTGTTAGAAATAAACCTAAAAAAAGCCGCAGTAGTTTCTATTAGCAACTTTTATTTTCCTGTGCTTGGATACAAAAGCACAGGCATTTTTAAATGTTCCTCGAACTCGCTTTCAGTTTGACGGGTATCTTTGACCAACTAGTTTCTCTTTTCCTATTCTTCGCTATGGCTAGTTAACCATTTTTTTTGTTTTTGTGTTCTAACTAAATATTAAACTAAACGCACCTACTGGTGCTGGACTTTTCGTCCACTAGTGATGAAGGTTCATTTTCACATATTTTTTTTACCTTATATATATATTTTACACCAAAAAATTTTTTTTATATAATTTGGTTCACCAAATTTATAAATTTACTTTTTAGTTTTTTCTATAATAATGAATATGTGCGCGTGAAAGAGACAGAAAAGTTGCGGTGAATTTTTGTGTGATTTTTGACTCTGAAATGGATAAAAATTACTGATAATATTTTTTGAGTAGGTGGTGCAGAATTCCCTACAATGAATTTTCCTAATTCTTTTTAATTGTCCCAAAAGTTTCTTAAAAAGTTATTTCAAAAAATTTATGCCATGAAAAAACATTATATGGTAAATAGCAATTTTGGTTCTTTTTATGTTCCACATTTAAATGTTCAAACTAATTCTAATCTTTCTTTTTCCCTAATTAAAGTGTCTGAACTTATTGATTGAGTAATAAAAAATAATGGTGAATATTTGGCAATTGCTGACTATTATCCTTATGAATTCTTACGTTTCTATAATTTATGTAAAGAAAGAAAAATTAAACCAGTAATTGGAATTAAAGTAATTACTAAAATTGGTGAAAAACAGTGCTTAGTAACAATCTATCCCCAAAATGGCAGTGCCTATAAGGAATTAATTAAAAAACTCTTTAATGCCAGCAGTCTAGACCAAGTTTTTTTGCTTGAAGACGTGCTTTCTTGCCAAAATAATTGTCTAATAGTTTTCTCAGTTCACAATCTAAAAGACATTGTTTATTTTTCTCAACAGTCGTTTTTCTTGACTAAGGAAAAAGCAAATTCCCAAATTTATCTTGGTTTTGATTTTCATATCAAAGAACCCAAAAAAGAATTACCCGCTCATATTTTGCCCTACTTGTTACCTTTCTTTGCGGTTAAGACTCTTGCTCAAGAAGATGTCTCACTTTTAGAATCCTTGTTTAAAACTTCGCTTACTCAATCTTTCTTGTCCATAGACACTCGCCAAAAATTTATTTCTTATCTCAGTGAGAAAGATTTTTTTCCTTTTTGTACTAACGACAAGTTGTTTTACGGAATTATCCTCACTCGATTAAAAGACTTCCTTCACCGAATTGAATTGAAATTTTCTTTTAGCAGCAAGTCGGTTGTCAACAAAAATGATTTTACGGAGTTAAAATCTCGTTGTGAACAAGCACTATTTTATTTAACTAAATCTTCGCGCGAGAAATATGAAGCAAGATTAGAAGAAGAATTACAAATTATCAATAAATTAGGTTATACTCGCTATTTTCTTATTTTTAGCGATATTATCAATGATTTACGCAAGCAAAATATTATTGTTGGTCCGGGAAGAGGCAGTGCTGTTTCTTCTTTGGTCGCTTATCTTTTGGGAATTACCAAAATTGACCCTTTGGAATATAACCTTTTTTTTGAAAGATTTTTAAATGAAAAAAGAAAGTCGCCACCAGATATTGACATTGATATTGAGAATCAAAAAGAAGTAATCAATTATTTACAAAACAAATATGGTCGAAACCAAATTGCTCGGGTAGCCACTCGGCAAAAAGTAGGTTGAAAAAAAGCTTTCCAAGAAAGTGCTAAGATTATTAACTATGGAAAAAGAAGAACAATTATTGATGAGAATCAATTAAAAGAAATAATGAGTTGTGTAAAAGATGAAACTCTAAAAGAAGACTTAAAAACCAAAGCCCTACAAACCAAATTCTCTACTCTCTTTGCTTTAGCAGGAAAAATCAAAAGTTTTTATTTTAATAGTTCCCTTCATGCTTCTGGTTTTGTTATTTCGGAAAACAAAAAAAAGCCTTTAACACAATTACTCCCGCTCCAACCAGACAAGGATTGCCTAATAAGCTACTATTCAGAAAAAGAGTTAAATTTCCTCGGTCTAAAAAAATATGACTTCCTCAATTTGACTAGTTTGGGAACTTTACAGGAAATTAAAAAGATTTTGGGCGAAGAGCAATTGCCAAAGTGCAATCTTCGAGACAAAAATGCTTGAAAATTATTAAGTAATGGTTTGGTTAGCGGTATTCCCCAACTTGATACTGTTTCTTTTCGGGAATTAATTAACTACTTCCAACCACAAACTTTTGCAGATTTGGTGCTAATTTTAGCCCTTAACCGT
Source organism: endosymbiont GvMRE of Glomus versiforme (assembly GCF_003546845.1). Taxonomy (NCBI): domain Bacteria; kingdom Bacillati; phylum Mycoplasmatota; class Mollicutes; order Mycoplasmatales; species endosymbiont GvMRE of Glomus versiforme. The sequence continues at coordinate 258,465 of NZ_NWVA01000002.1, forward strand.
CCCGGAGCCAGGAAAAATATCGAAATCATTCGAGAACAAAAGTTAAAAAACCAGAGAGAAACATTTTCTTCACCAGAACTTAACCAAATTCTCTCTGAAACTTATGGCTCATTAGTTTTTGAAGAACAAATTAGCCAAATTTTTACTTTTATTTTTAACTGTTCTTTTGCCGAAGGAGAAATTTATCGGCGTAATTTAACTGATATTAGCAAAAAAAGATTATAAACGTAAAAAATGCTAGATTTTTTGAATTAGAAAGAATTGGTTATATTTGGTCTAATAAAAAGGTCCAAGGACAAAGAACACAAAATAGTGTTTCTTGTATTTACACTTTATGACTTTTTAAAAACTGTTTTGATTGGTAAATGTAATAAAACAAGATTTTTCCGTAGATAATTAATTATATATCTTTGATGAGAAAAATGCAGTAATTTAGGATTATTAACAAAAAAAATGAAATAATGGGTTAATCCTGGCTGGTGTTTAACGAAGTAAATTTTTAACCTACCCCCTTTATAAGAAAAAGAGAACATATTTTCAATTGTTTCAGCAAGTTGTTTTTTGGTAAATTGTTTTTGGCCTTCTTCAAGCAAAAGGGCAAAAGTTTTCAATAAAGAATTAATTCCTTTTCCTTGGAGAGCCGAAAGAAAAATAATCGGCACATAACGCAAACTTTTTAATCTATCGTTTATTTGTTCTTGAATTTCTTTTTTTTGTTTAACTTCAATTAAATCACATTTATTAACAATAATAATTAAAGGTTTTTGATGTTTTTCGGCTAAATGGATAATTTGAAAAGTTTGTTTGGTTAAAGGTAAGGTAGCATCAATTACTACTCAAACTAAATCACTTTGTCGAAAAGTTTTTTGGTTTTCTTGGTAGATTTGTTTTTCCTGAATTAGGGATTTGCTAATTCCTGCCGTATCTGCCACAGCAAAGGACCAGTTTTGTCAGTTTCAATAATCTTTTACTGGCTCTTGGGTAGTTCCTGCTACTGAACTGACTAAGGAACGATTTTTTTGCAGCAAATAATTCAATAAAGTAGATTTTCCCGAATTCGGGGGGCCAAAAATAGTTAATTTTATTTTATTATCTTTTTCTGCCTCTGGCAAATCTGGGCTAGGAACAAGACTAATAATTTTTTCCATTAATTCCTCTAAGTTAGCAGTTTTTTGTGAAAAGGAGTAAAGATGTTTTTGTCCCAGCCGTTGAAAAAGGTAAATTTGGTATTCTTTTTGTTCTCCTAAATCAATTTTATTTAAAATTAATATTTTTGGAGCAGAAAATTGCCTTAAATACTTGTTTAACTTTTCTGTGGCTTGGTCTATTTCTTGGCTTGCGTCGATAATTCAGAGGATTAAATCACTTTCTTTAAGTAATTCCTCGTTTTGTTTTTGGACAGCTTGCTCGATTTCGGTGCATGGATGAAGAATAAAAGAAGGTGTATCGATAAGAAAATAATAATTACTTTTGTATTGGATAAGACAATCAGAATAATTAATCAAAGAACTAGTTTTTGTAGTTGGTGTTTGATTCACAGCATAATTTCTAATTAATTTTCGGTAAAAAGTAGTTTTGCCGGTTTTTTGGTAACCAAGAAGGATAATTTTTTTTGTTTTTGACATTCAAGAGGATTTATAAGTATAATGTTTTTTTGCTTATGAGATAGTAAAAGTTGCGGCTCCTTGGTAAGTTTTTCACCTGTTTTTTCTAGAACAGTTTTGCCGGCATTATATAATAAAATAGTTTTTTGTTTAAATTCTTGGTTTTTAGTCATTTTTAAGTTAAGCAAATAAAAATTTTTATAACTAAATTGTGAATATCAACCAAAAAAATTTCTATCAAAAAATTAAGTGAAAAAAGTTCTCTCTTTCGATAATTAAAGGCTTTTTTTTTATTTCTTTTTCCCTTTTGTTACAAACTCCATTGTTTGATATCTTTTGAGACCTCTTTTCTTCTCGACAGAATGAACTAAATAATTATGCTGAATTGTTGCCTCCCCTTTTAAAAAAATTCATAAAAAATTTAAGCAAACAACAATTTATTTTTTTAGGATTAACTCTCTTGTTTTTTTATGTCGTATTTTTTTATCTAAGTAAATGATGGGAAAAAAAATTAATATTTCAAGTAAGCGACTATTATAAAAATTGCTTGTTAAGGAAATTTCATCGTCTTAATTTAGAAGAAAAAATAAAACAAAAAGAAGAAATCAACAGTTTAGTAGAAATAGAAAACAGTGTAGTTGGAGAGCATTGAGTAAAGTTAATTAATAGTATATATGAAGGAAGTTTTAGTTTTTTGCTTTTGATTTTTTATGGAAGTGTTAATCCAAAAGCCGTAAAAGATAAATTTTTTCCTCTGGCAGTTTTGTGAGTAATTGTCTTTAATTTAGTTATTTGGTTTTTTAATAAGTTAAGTTTTAGGCATGGAAAAATAAGTAAAAAAGAAGTAAGTAAAGAATACGGGCTAATTAATAAAGAAATTAATAATTCGGTGCTTATTGAAAGTTCTGGGCTTAATTCTCAATATGAAAAAGACCAACAAATTTTAACTAAAAAAAGTCAAAAAAAGAAAGTTTACTTTTCCGGTATTAGTTTGGGAGGCACCGTTATTCCTTGAAAACTAATAATTAATCTTTTTCCTTTTTTGTTATTAGCAGTAAACAAAGACTTTTTTATAGGAGGAGGGATGAGTGCTATTTGAATGCTTCTTAATAATCTTGTCTACCAATTAGGTTATTTATGAAATTATGGTGATTATAAGTCTTCTTCTTCTCGTATTAATGCTTTCCTTTCTCTCCCAGAAAAAAATGATAATCTGACTGGGATAAAACTAACTGATAATCAGCCAATCCAAAGCATAATTTTCCAAAATGTCTACTTTCATTATCAGGGGCAAAAAGACTGAGTTTTAAAAAATTATAACCGTTCTTTCTGTATATATAAAATAAATCACTTAACTGGTAAAATTGGCATTGGCAAAAGCACTATTCTTTATTTAATTTTAGGAGTAATTAAACCTCAAAAAGGGCAAGTAATAGTCGAATGCCAAGACGGACAAATTTATAATCTCTACCAAGATATTAATTTAAGGCATTGACGAGAAAACAATGTGGCTTATGCTTCTCATGACAACTTAATTGAAACTGGTTCTACCGGGCAAAGACAATTGGCTAATATTAATAATCTTTTTATTACTAAAAAACAGGCTCAAATCTTTTTATTTGATGAAGCAGATAATAACTTGGATAATGAAAAACAGAAAGAATTTCAAGAAAATATCAAAGAACTAGTTAAGCAAAAAAAAATAGTTGTTAATGTCAAGTGTAAAGAAGATTAATTACTCTTTTTCTTTCTTTTGTTTTTTGTTATAATTGTTAATAGATTGACCAATTTTTGACAATAATTCTGTTTCTTCTAAAAAGCCACTGGTTCTTAATTCTTCCAAACGCATAAAAGAACACTCTCGACAATAATTCAATCAAGAGCCACCTCAAGAATCACCTTCTAATTTAGAGGACATTACGTTCTCCTTTTTTTTGCTACACTTATCGCATTTTTTTAATGATGGGGAGGGACAAACTCAAAGAGTGAGATTTGCTTCGGGCATTAATCAATTTTTGCCATTTAAAGTTAATCCAAATTTGTTGCAAGATTTAGATAAATTTTCTTGTTTTTCTAAATAGTTTTTTAAATTGACTTCTTTTTTAATATTTTTATCTTCATTAATATATTGCAGACCTCAAATAATTGGTTCATTCTTATATTTACAAGTACAGCACTTACTATCACATTGGTTATATTTAATATTAATTTCTCCTTTTTCTAAATAATTGCTTAGTTTTTTTAGCAATTCGATAACTTCTTTGTGTTTTTCAGTTTTTTGGTCAGATTTCATAATTGTTAACTAATATTCAATTCCTCGGCGAGCGTTTACTCCTTTATCGAAATAATGTTTTTTTAAGGAAATTTCACTTATTAAATCAGCAATACTTTCGAGATTTTTTATGCCTTTTTTAGGTTCCCTGCCGGAAAGGGCAACTTCGATATGTGCCTTTTTATTTTTTAATGCTTCAACTAATTCTTCTTCGCTAATAAACTGGTTTTCAATGCAACCCAGTATTTCATCAACTATAATTAAATCAACATTGTCTTCTTTCAGCAATTTTTTTAATCTTTCAAAACCTTTTCTGGTTTCTTCCTTAAATTTATTAATTAATATTTCCCTGTCTTCTTGTTTATTCATGTCTCAAATAAATTTCTGAGAAAAGTGATAAAAACTTTCAATTTCCATTTCTTCGGTTTTTTTTTGGAAAAATAAAATTTCCCCCGATTCACGATTTTTCAAAAAGCGTAAATATTTTACTTTAAAACCATAACCTAGTGCTCTAATTGCCATACCATTAAGAATACTAGTTTTGCCTTTCCCATTTCCCTTATATATATGAATATAGCCTTGCTTTTGTTTTATATAGTTATTTTCGGGATTTTGGCTATTTTTACGGGCTTGAATGGAGCAAGACATATTATTAAAGATTTTTTAACAAAAAAAAAAATCTATGACAGAAATTGACTTATTCATTTTTGGTGCAATCTTTGGGTTTAAAAATAAGCAAGTACACCAACTTTTTCATTTATTAAATTTAACTGTGGGCTTTTAAAAAAATTTCATGGATAATGTAAAATTTATTATAATATATGAACAACGAAAAAAAAAAAAAAAAGAGAGAGAGAGAGAGAGAGAGAGTTAATTATCCAACTCCAAGTTAAAGATGAAAATGGAAAACTTTACAATTTAGAAAAAACCGAAACTTTTGTCATAGAATGAGAAAAAGAAACTAGCAAAACAGTAGTTTTTAATTTGGGTGAAAAAGAACATAAATTTGTTATAGAAGTTAAGCCAAAAAAAGGTTGATTTGGAGATAGATTTTGAGCAACAGTAATTAGCCAGGGAGAATTCATGACTCAACAAAAACCAGTTGAGATTATAGACCAAAAAATAAGATTTAAAAAAAATCAGTGAAATACCGAAGGAAAAATTTTAGTTGGAAGTTTGATTTCTCTTCTAGTCATTGGTCTAATTGCTTTTATTGTTTGACGAAAAAGAAAAAAGTAAAGTTTTCAGCAAAATTAATTTTTTACAATCTTGGCTAAAATAAGTTTCATTTTCCCGAGGAAATATTATTTATTAAACCTTCTTCTAATTTATCAATGGTGAATTTTTTTTTGTTAAGATAAGCCAGTGGTTGAGGTAAATTATTGAATTCTAATTGGTAAGCAAACAAAAGAATTTTATTTTTTAAATCTGTTTTGCTACCATATTTTTTATCACCAACTACCGGACTTAAAAAGAAAGAAAAAATGGTCCTAATTTGGTGTTTGCGGCCAGTATCCAAGGTTATTTTATACAGTTGATAAACGCCTTGTTGAAATAATTTTTGGGTGGTTAAAGCACAATGTTTAGTTTCGGAATTATTAGTTGGTTTTTGAATGTTAAATTCCATTTTTTGTTGGTCTTCATTTTTGGTAATCCAGCCTTGAATAAAAGAAGGTATGATTTTTTTTTGTTGATTTTCACAAATAACTAAATAGGTTTTGGTAATCTTGCTTTTGTCGTTAATAGAATTATAGAGAATTTTCTTGCTGGAAGCATTTTTAGCATAAATAACTAATCCTTTGGTTAACTTATCAAGACGGTGAAGGGCTACAGGTACAAAAAAATTTTGTAATTGTTGTTGATATTTTTCGGGATTTTGCTGATAAAGGTAATATTGAACTTGATTATCTAAGCAATTAAGGTCATTTTTTTTATAAATCTCTTGATTGTGTTCTTTCAAGACTAGTAAAATATTTTGGTCTTCATAAGCAATATTAATATCCAAATCAGGTCGTAAAGGCAAAGAATTTTGCTTTGTTGACACTTGTAATCATTTATCTTTAATAGTTATTTGGTCGTCTTTTTTTAAGCGGTGGTGATAATAACGACAATTTTGCTGATTAACTTGGATTTTCTTAGTTCTAAATAACTTATAAATTAAACTAATTGGGGTATTTTTAAATCTTCTTTTGAGGAAACTAATAATTGTTTGGTTATCTTCTTCAGAAGAAACAAGGAAACTCAGCACTTTAATATTTTTTTAAGTATTTTTACTTTGTTTTTGGTTCTGTTTTGAGGTTATTTGCCGCAATTTTTTCCAACTTTCTATTAAAGGCAAAAATTAATCTTTTAATATTGCCATGAGTTTATAATTAATCATGCCTATTTTCTCCAAAGAAATAACTTTTTCCGGACTTACTTCCTCTAAAAAAATTGCTTCTTGTAAATGAAAGTTACCAGAACTAATTCTTCGCAATTGGCTAACAGTAGCAATAGTTTTTAATTTTTTAGCAATATCTTTTGCTAAACTGCGAATATAAGTTCCCTTACTACAATTTACTAACAATTTCATAATTCCTTGCTTGGGAATGTAGTCTAGCAATTCTAAATGATTAATCTTGACTAAACGAGCAGGTATTTCTACCTTTAAACCTTGGCGAGCATATTGATAAAGTTTCTTGCCCTTTAATTTAATGGCTGAATATAAAGGCGGTTTTTGCCAATATTCATTATTATTAAAGAAAGCAATTGTTTGATGAATTTGGTTTAATTCAATGTTTTTAATTTTTTCTTCTTTGATAATTTCTCCGGTGATGTCGTCAGTATTAGTTTCAACAAATAACTGGACTGCTACTTCATAAACTTTATCCTTATTGAGAAAAAGATCACTTAATTTAGTTGCTTTATTTATCAAAATAACTAATAAGCCAGTCGCTAAAGGGTCCAAAGTTCCTGCGTGACCGACTTTTTGCGCTCCTAATTTTTTTTTGATTATTTGAACAACATGATGAGAAGTTTTACCTTGCGGTTTATCAATTAAAATTACGCCATCCATAAGTTAAATTTGCTTATATTGTTATAGTTTTTTACTAATATATATTGCTGGTCTTCAATTAAATTGCAAAAAAGTTAAGGGATTTAACTTAAAAAATAAATTAAATGCCTAAAATTAATATTGCGATTGATGGTCCAGCTGGTTCGGGAAAAACAACCTTAGGGAAAACTTTGGCGCAGAAAATCAATTATCATTTTATTGACAGTGGCCTATTTTATCGTTATTTTGCCAAGGTCTGCTGGGAAAATGGCGTAAATTATCAAGAAAAAGAGAAAGTTATAAGTGTTTGCTCACAACAAAAAGAAAAGGTAGCAACAAATCCTACCAATTTCCTCCAAGAGTTAGAAAAACAAAAAAATACTTTAAGCCAACCAGAAATTGGCAATTTGGCTTCCCAGTTTGCACCGATTAAAGAATTACGTTTCATAATTTACCAATTAATCAGAAGCTTAGCCAGAAGCAAAGGCTTTGTAGTCAGTGGTAGGGATATTACTTTTAAAGTTTTACCGGAAGCAGAAATCAAAGTTTTCCTAACTGCTGATTTGACAATCAGAGCAAAAAGAAGACATCTTCAACTTCAAAATGAAGGCAAAAATCTAACCTTGGACGAAGTAAAAAAGGATTTAAAAGAAAGAGACTTACGAGACCAAGCTAATATTTTAGCAGCAGAGAAAACGGCTGACTGGAAAATTAATACGACCAACTTAAACTCTGATGAAAGTTTAGAAAAATTGTATAACTTATACAAAAAAATGCTTAACCGAGAAGAAAGTAGTTAAGTAATTTTTTGAGTTAATTCCTATTCTTCTAACTTTTCTATAACGTATGGAGGGACTTCTTGGTAATGGGAAAATTGGAGATAATGAGTAGCCCTTCCTTGAGTTGAAGAGCGCAAAATAGTGGAATAGCCAAAAGTTTCGGCTAAAGGTATTTGGGCTTTTAAAAGATAAGTTTCTTTTTTTTTTTCAATGCTCTCGACTGTGCCTCGTTTTTGGGTAATGCTAGCTAAAACTACCCCATAATATTCTTCTGGAACGTTGCTCACTTCTAATTTCATAATTGGTTCTAATAAAATTACTCCTAAGTCTTGGGCTTTTTTTTTTCTTTCTTCTATTCCGTTCCCACGAAAAGCTGAAATAGCAGCCATTTTGAAATCTCCTGGTTTGGTATCTACTGGGTGTCTTTTTCCTCCAATTAAAGTAACTTTCATGTCGAGCAAAGGATAACCTAAGAGCAAGCCAGATAACATTGCTTCTTCTAGCCCCTTTTTTACTTCCTCAGCATCCTTATTAGACATCTCCTGACCACTTTTAATGTCGATAAATTCAAATCCTTTGCCTCTCTCATTAGGTTCAAAAGTAATTTCAACTTTGGCATAATGTCCGCTTCCTCCTGTTTGTTTTATATATTCTCCTTCCACATTTTCTTTCTTTTTGGTAATAGTTTCGCGATAAGAAACTTGTGGCTTACCAACCTTCACTTCCACTCCAAATTCGCTCTTTAACCTTTCGACTAAAACTTCTAAATGTAACTCCCCCATACCACTAATAATTGTTTGCCTTGTTTCTTTGTTATAATGATGAATAAAAGTTGGGTCTTCTTCTCCTAAAGTTTGCAAACTTTTGATTAATTTGTTTTGGTCTTGGGTAGATTCTGATTCAATAGCTAATGATATGACGGGCTCTGTAAAACTAATTTGTTCTAATAGAATATCTTCTTTTTCGCTGCACAGGGTATCTCCTGTCTTGGTGTAGTTTAATCCAATTACAGCAGCAATGTCGCCCATTTTTATTTCACTTACTACTTCTTGCTTATTAGCATGCATTCGAACCAGGCGGCTAACTCTTTCTTTTTTGTCTTTACTGATATTATAAACATAGGAATTGGCAGAAATTTTTCCGCAGTAGACCCGAATAAAGGTAAGTTTAGCGAAGGAAAAACTCATAATTTTGAAAGCTAGTGCAAGAGAATGAGGGTAATCAAAGGTTGAAATAACTTTTTCTTCTTGATTAGAAAGTACAGTAATTTGATGGCTATCAAGAGGAGAAGGTAAATAATCAATTACTCCGTCTAAAAGTAATTTTACTCCAACATGTTTATAAGCTGAGCCACAAAAAACAGCAAAATGTTCTCCACTAAGTACTGCCTTGCGAATTAAATTTTTTATTTCTTGGATAGTTAATGATTGACCTTCTAAATACTTTAAACCTAGTTTTTCATCATAGGAAATAATTCTTTCTAACAAATTTTGTCGATAAGTTTGGACTTTTTCTCGTAAACGGGTAGGTATTTCCTTAGTTTGATAATTTTCTTCCCGTTCACCCGAAAAATAATAAGCTTTTTCTTCTATTAAATCAATAATTCCTTCGATACCTTGATATTCTCCGATAGGGAATTGGCAAACTAATAATTTAGCATATAATCTTTCCTCTAAACTTTGGCAGCAAGCAGTAAAGCGATTTTCTACATCGTCTACGTCATCCATTTTGTTAATAAACACTAAACGAGGGATTTGGTACTTATCAGCTTGATTTCAAACAGTCTCAGTTTGTGCTTCTACTCCTTCTTTTCCGTCAATAACAGCAATTCCTCCGTCCAAAACCCGTAAAGACCTTTCCACTTCAGCAGTAAAATCTACGTGCCCAGGAGTATCAATGATGTTGATTTGATGCTTTTGTCAAAAAACAGTAGTAGCAGCTGAAGTGATAGTAATTCCTCTTTTTTTTTCTTGTGCCATCCAATCCATTTGGGCTTCCCCCGTGTGAACTTCGCCAATTTTGCGGATTTTACCAGCATGGTAAAGAATTCTTTCAGTAGTAGTAGTTTTTCCGGCGTCAATGTGAGCCATAATTCCGATATTGCGAATTTTGCTTAAATAATCGTTATTTTTTTCTAACATAAGCATTTAGTGAAGAAAAAGCCATACTCTCGATTGCTTTCTTTTGCTCCGTTTCTTTCTTTTTGAAAGCCTCTCCGGATTTTTTTCTGGCCTCCATAATTTCTTGAGCTAGACAGTAAAATATTGGTCGACCAATTCCTTTCCGTCTTTTTTTTTGGGTCTTTTTTCTGGCAGCCTCTACTAGCCACCTCAAAGCTAAGCAGAAACTTCTTTCCGGCTTGACTTCCTTAGGAACTAATTGGCTGGTTCCTCCTAATCTAATTTTTATGGTCTCTAATTCTGGCTTGAGCTCTTTAATCGCTTCTTCAGTAGTAACCAATGGGTCTTGTTTCAGTTCCTTTTCCAAATAAGCAAAAGTTTGATAAACTACCCCACGAGCTTGGATTTTTTTTCCCTTTAGCATTATTTTGGTAATCAACTTACTTACCAAAGGAGAAGGAAAACGAGGGTCAACTGGTTGTTGGTATTTTTTAATTTTTCTTTTTTTACGCATTGTTATTTAATTTTTTATGTAATCTTTGGATTTTTTTCTTTCTTTTTTCCGTAAAGAGAGCGGCCTTGCTTGCGGTCTTTAACACCTTCGGTGTCTCGAGTTCCTCGAATAATCACAAAACTCACTCCTGGTAAATCTTGGGTTCGACCACCCTGAACTAACACCTTACTAGTCTCTTGTAAATTGTGCCCTTCTCCAGGAATATAAGCAGTTATTTCTTTTCCGTTGCTTAACTCAATGCGGGCAGTACTGCGAAGAGCAGAGTTAGGTTTCTTGGGTTTTGCTTTACTAATTTTCTTGCAAACTCCTCATTTCTGAGGGCTGTTGCTAAGAAAAAGTGAATTATGCAAAGAGTTCCGGCCATAAGCTAGAACACGTTTTTTTTTGCCTCTTTTCTTAGATTTACGAGGTTTTCTAACTAACTGGTTGATTGTTGGCATATATATTAGTATTTTTACTTACTTTTTGAAGAAGAAAGTTATAAATTTTCCCTTGGAGTTTGATTTTCCCTTGGAGTTTGATTTCTTTGGATTGGAGTTGCAAATTAGCAATAATGTTTTTGCATTTTTCTAAAACCAGGTCTTTGTGTTCTCTTTCTCGCCCAACCATTTTTAAACTAACTTTTACTTGGTGGTTGTTTTCCAACCATTTTTTGATTTTTTCAATTTTAGTTTTCTCATCTTTTTCGCCAATACGATAGGTTAATTCGATTTTTTTAAGAACATTTTTTTGTGTCTTGGGCTTTTTTTTTAATTCATAGAGATATTTTTGGTAATCAATTATTTTGCAAACTGCCAGAGTTTCCTTAGACGGGTCTGGCAAGCGAAAGCAAACTAAGTCTTTCCGTTGTTCTTGGGCTTTTTTTAAGGCTTTTTCCTTAGAAATGATTCCATTTTCTTGCCCAGTGCTATTTCCTACTAGTAGAACTTCCACAAAAGGTATTTGTTCGTTAATCAGATATAGAGAAGAAGGCTTCTTTTTGTTATTTAATTTTGCCATTTATACAAATTATAATTTATATTTTAATTTTTTTATAGGTTTTTTAGTAGTTTTCATAAATCTTTGTAAAATCTTTTTCGCATTGGCAAAAGGGCTAAGTACTGTGGTATCAATTTCCAAGTCGTATTTTTATGCTTTACCTAATTTTTCCATTTTGACGAATTGGTCTCGCGCTAGACTCCATGCTCGGTCTCCGCGAAGTATTTCTCTTTCTTCCATTATTGGTAATTAACAATTTACTTTCACGTAATAAACTTGGTGTTTTTTCAAAAGTGAAGCATAATTTTCTAAATCTCTTTTTTCTCAAATTACTTCGTCGAGAATGAGGTTATGTCCATCGTCGGCTAACTGTTTGACGGCTTTGCGGATTGATTGAACGACTTTTTTTCCATAATCACCACTTTTCACTTTTATAACTGGAAATCCTTCTTTGTCAGTTCCTGGAACAAAATTAATTCCTTCACTGGTTTTCTGACCTCCAGGAAGGTACTTAGCAGGCATGACAGCAAAAGAAACATCAACACCAGAAGTTAATCATGGTTCTTTGGTAATGTTGAATGGCTTTAACCAAGGAAGATTTTCCAGTTGATGAAGGACCATTTAGGAAGATAATTTTATTTTTCATTAGTTTTTATTAGTTCTATAACTTTTTTAGCGTTATCAAGTGGTTCTTGAGTATCATTGTAGACAATTAAATCATAAGGATAATTGAAATTTTCTTCGCTTTGATAAAAAATCTTTGCCATTCCTATAACTCTATCACCTCTTGATTTTTCTCTTTGTTCCAAAGTTTTTAAATTTGACACTTTTACACCAACCATATAAATTTCGTGGTCGGCAAAAAGAGTTTTGTATTCGTCAATTAAAGGTTTTGTACCATTTTTAACAAAGTTGCATTCGTCAAAAATTACATTTAATCCACTATCAGCCAGTAATTTAACCACTTTTGGCAAGCAAGTAAAAACTTGGATAGCATAAGGACTGGCTTTCATTTCAGTTAATTTATCCGTTTTAGGGTCAATCACATAACGAAATCCTTCTTCGTCTTGCTCATCAAAACCAACTATTTTTTTCGGCATAGCACCAAAAAGAGCATCAATTCCAACATATAAAAAATTTTCTTTGCTTAAATGCTGAACCTCTTTCGCAAGAGTAGTTTTGCCGACAGAGGCAACACCATTTAAAAAAATAATTTTACTCATAATGTAGGATAATATAATAAATACTGGCAGTGAACTATTTTCCCTATTAAAAGTATCTTCGCCACAGAAGTGCTTGACTGCCGTATTCGGAATGGGAACGGGTATTATACAGTATTGCTACTGCTTTCACTTCGTTAAAACCACCAGTATTATTAAAGAGGGTTTATTCCCTCAAAACCGAACACAAAAGAAAGAATTTCAACCAAAAAATAAGTCCTCGATAAATTAGTACAACTTAGCTGAACAGATTACTCTGCTTACACTTGTTGCCTATCAACCTCTTAGTCTAAAAGGTACCTTACTTCCTTTCGGAATGGGAAATCTCATCTTGGGACTAGTTTCGTGCTTAGATGCTTTCAGCACTTATCTATTCCTAACATAGTTATCCAGCCATGCCATTGACATGACAACTGGTACGCCATTGGTTAGTCCATCCCGGTCCTCTCGTACTAGGGATAGCCTCCCGCAAATTTCCTACGCCCGCAATAGATAGGAACCAAACTGTCTCACGACGTTCTGAACCCAGCTCACGTTCCTCTTTAATGGGCGAACAGCCCAACCCTTGGTAGCTTCTTCACCACCAGGATGAGAAGAGCCGACATCGAGGTGCCAATCCTTTTCGTCGCTATGGTCGCTTGGAAAAGATAAGCCTGTTATCCCCGGGGTAACTTTTATTCGTTGAGTGCCGACCTTACCACTAAGCATCGGCAGATCACTAAGTCCTACTTTCGTATCTGTTCGACTGGTCAGTCTCACAGTTAAGCATCCTTTTGCCTTTACGCTCACCACAGGATTTCTATTCCTGTTGAGGATACCTTTGAACGCCTCCGTTACTCTTTAGGAGGCAACCGCCCCAGTTAAACTACCCACCAAACACTGTCCTTTTGGCTCTAAACCAATAAGTTAGAATTTTCTGCTTATAGAGGTGGTATCTCACCGTTGACTCTACCAAAACTGGCGTCTTGGCCTCATAGTCTCCCACCTATTGCTATCCTCAAATAAATAAGAAGAAAAATCAATATCAGGTTGCAGTAAAGCTCCACGGGGTCTTTCCGTCTAGTTGCGGGTAACCTGCATCTTCACAGGTACTAAGATTTCACCGAGTCTATGGTTGAGACAGTGCACGGATCGTTACTCCTTTCATGCGGGTCAGAACTTACCTGACAAGGAATTTCGCTACCTTTGGACCGTTATAGTTACGGCCGCCGTTCACTCGGGCTTCAATTCAGAGCTTCACCAGTATTTAAAATACTGGTTGACCCTTCCTCTTAACCTTTGAGCACCGGGCAGGAGGCACCCCCTATACATCCTCTTACGAGTTAGCAGAGAGCTGTGTTTTTGATAAACAGTCGTCCGTGCTGTTGCAGAGTTCCTTAACCATAGTTTTCTCGCTTGCCTGAGGATATTCTCCTTGACCACGTGTGTTCGTTCTCGGTACGGGTAATATTATTATTTTTGGTCGAACCAAACTTAGAAGCTTTTTTTAGAAGCAAAGTATCAGATACTTCGGTACTCAGCGAACCTTTCCCTATCCATCATATTTCAAGGTTGCGCACCACGGATTTACCTATGGTACCCTCTACATACTTAGACCAACATGTTCAACAGTTGGCTTATCTTAACTGTCTCCGTCACTCCGTCAGTAATAATACTAGTACAGGAATATTAACCTGTTGTCCATCGACTACGCTTTTCAGCTTGACCTTAGGTCCCGACTAACCCAGGGAAGACGAACTTGACCCTGGAAACCTTGGTCATTCGGCAAGAAGGATTCTCACCTTCTGTCGTTACTCACGCCGGCATTCTCACTAGCCAAAATTCCATTAATCCTCACGGTTTAACTTCAACACTTTGGCTACGCTCCCCTACCACTAAAAGGCATTAGTTAATGATCAAGAAAAGTTAATTCTTCAACAAAATTCTGTCTTAAATATTCCTTTTTACTTAATATCGCTAATTAATGCCTTTTAGTTCATAACTTCGGTATAATGCTTGAGCCCCCTTACATTCTCGGCGCTGCAACACTCGAATAATGAGCTGTTACGCACTCTGCGAGAGGATGGCTGCTTCTAAGCCAACCTTTTATTTGTCTTCGTGTCGCAACTTCCTTCTACACTTAGCATTATTTAGGGACCTTAGTTGATGATCTGGGCTGTTACCCTCACGTCCAGGGATCTTATCACCCCCAGACTGACTGCCAGATAATGAGCAAAGGTATTCGGAGTTTGATTATAGTCGGTACCCAGTTAAGAGCCCTTCTATATTCAGTGCTCTACCTCCCTTACTTTTCGTCTGACGCTAGTCCTAAAACTATATCGGGGAGAACCAGCTATCTCTAGGTTCGATAACAATTTCAGCTCTAATCACAAGTCATCCAAGATCGTTTCAACGAGCACTAGTTCGGTCCTCCATGAGGTTTTATCCTCACTTCAACCTGCTCATGATTAGCTCACCTAGTTTCGGGTCTATAATTACTGACTTAACGCTCTATTAAAACTCGCTTTCGCTGTGGCTCCGCTTCGAAAAAAGTTTAACCTTGCCAATAATTATAACTCGCCGGCTCATTCTACAAAAAGCACGCCATCAGACTTTAACGTCCTTTGGCTTGTTGTAAGTGTGATGGTTTCAAGTTCTCTTTCACTCCCCTTTCGGGGTTCTTTTCACCTTTCCCTCGCGGTACTAGTTCACTATCGGTGATTGATGAGTATTTAGCCTTACGGGGTGGCCCCCGTAGATTCCAACAAGGTTTCACGTGCCTCGTTGTACTCAGGATTAAATGCAGAGAATTATTAATTTCGAATACAAGGCTTTCACTTTCTTTGGCTTAGCTTTCCAGCCAATTCTTCTATCAATAACTTTGGTAACTCTTAGTGCATTTTCCTCCAACCCCAACTAGTAAACTAATTGGTTTGGGCTCTTCCCCTTTCGCTCGCCGCTACTCAGAGAATCATTATTTATTTTCTTTTCCTCTGGCTACTAAGATGTTTCAGTTCGCCAGGTTCGCTTCTAAGCATTATTAAACTTAGATATTACCACATTACTGGTAATGGGTTGTCCCATTCGGAAATCCCCGGATCGAAGTTCACTTTCCAACTCCCCGAGGCGTATCGCCGGATATCGCGTCCTTCTTCGCCTATCAATCCCAAGGTATCCACCATCCACTCTTTATAACTTACACTATTTGGTGAAATCTTTTTTTGTGTTCAGTTTTCAAAGAATAACGAGAGATAAAATCTCCCAAAACTAAATAGAACCTTTCTAAAAAACCTTTCTGTATTGAAAGGAGGTAATCCATCCGCAGATTCCCCTACGGATACCTTGTTACGACTTAACCCCAATTGCCAATCCTACCCTTGTCAACTTTCCCTCCCTTACGAGAGTTTCCCTTGCGGGAGTTGGTTTCAGGTATTACCGACTTTCGTGATTTGACGGGCGGTGTGTACAAGACCCGAGAACGTATTCACCGTGACGTTGCTGATTCACGATTACTAGCGATTCCGACTTCATGGAGTCGAGTTGCAGACTCCAATCCGAACTTGGGTTAGTTTTTTGGGATTGGCTCCCCCTCGCGGGTTGGCGACCCTTTGTCCTAACCATTGTAGCACGTGTGTAGCCCAAGGTATAAGGGGCATGATGATCAGACGTCATCCTCTCCTTCCTCTAAGTTTCCTTAGCAGTCTATTTAGAGTTCTCAACTAAATGATAGCAACTAAATACGAGGGTTGCGTTCGTTATAGCACTTAAGCATATGCTTCACAGCACGAACTGACGACGACCATGCACCACCTGTGTCGGGATAACCTCTGTTGAGTTTCCTCAACTTTGCCCTCCATGTCAAACCTTGGTAAGGTTCTGCGCGTCGTATCGAATTAAACCACATGCTCCACCGCTTGTGCGGGTCCCCGTCAATTCCTTTAGGTTTTAGCCTTGCGGCCGTAGTCCCCAGGCGGAGCATTTAAAGCGTTAGCTGCGACACTAAGCATACCGCCTAATATCTAATGCTCATCGTTTAGGGCGTGGACTACCCGGGTATCTAATCCGGTTTGCTCCCCACGCTTTCATGCCTCAATGTCAGGAACAGGATAGTTGACTGCCTTCGCCTTTTTTGGTGTTCCTCTGTAGATCAACGCATTTCACCGCTCCACACAGAATTCCATCAACCTCTCCTGTCCTCTAGCAAAACAGTATTACCAGCTTCCGTCAAATTGAGTTTGACATCAACCAGTAACTTACTCTGCCATCTACGCATCCTTTACGCCCAATAATTCCGGATAACGTTCGCCACCTATGTCTTACCGCGACTGCTGGCACATAGTTAGTCGTGACTTTTTGCTCAGATGCAAGCTTTTAGGAGTACATCTAAGTAAAGAAGTTTACAATCCGTAGACCTTCATCCTTCACGTAGCATTGCAGCGATCAGGGTTGCCCCCATTGTCGACGATTCCTCACTGCTGCCTCCCGTAGGAGTAGGGACCGTGTCTCAGTTCCCTTGTGGCCGATCAGCCTCTCAGCCCGGCTACGCGTCTTAGCCTTGGTAGGCCTTTACCCCACCAACTAGCTGATGCGACTTATCCCCATCAATTAGCGAGAGCCTGAAGGCTCCCTTTCCTTTGACCGAAGCCAAAGAGTATGCAGTATTAGTTAGAAAATCCTTTGCAGGACCTTTCTAACACGTCCTCCGCTAAATGGTAGGTAAGATAAGCATTACTCACCCGTTCGCCGCTAAAAGTGATATTACTAGCACTTTCCGCTCGACTTGCATGTGTTAGGCATGCTACCAACGTTCATCCTGAGCTAGGATCAAACTCTTAAAAAAATTAGCACGAGAATTCACCCGTACGTGATTGGTTCTATTTAGTTTTCAAAGATTATCGATTCATTTTTTTAATTGAATTAGGGAAAAACGAGCAAACCCGAATATCTATAATATATTTTTAAGCCGGTGTGGTAATAATTTTCTTGCTCTGGTGAAAATATTAATTATATGCAACCTTTACAACGGAAAGTAGTTCCTAACGAAGCAAAATCACTAGTTCTGATTTGTGAAGACCCCGACGTTCCTAAAGGAAACTGAGACCACCGAATTATTTTTAATTTACCTGCTGACACCAATTTCCTTACGGAGGGGAGCAAAAAATTGCTACTCGAGACTAAGTTAGGAAGAAACAGTTGAGGGAAAGAAGAATATGGCGAACCTTGCTTGCCAGATAAAAAACACTATTGTTACTTTTTTCTTCCCTTATGCACTTTAGACACTCTTTTAGAATTACCTAACAGGATGACTAAGGAACAAATCAAGCGTGCTATTAGTGGTCACGTGTTGGCTAAAGTGGAATTGATTGGCCTTTATGCTCGACCATGACAAAAGAACTAAAATGAAGCTTCCTTTTTTACCAAAGAAAGAATGGGGACAAAACTTTTTACTAGATAAAAATCTTCTTCAAAAGATCGTAGATAGTTGTCCTTTTGATAAAAAAACAATAATTGTAGAAATTGGCAGTGGTTATGGACATTTGACAGAATTTTTGGCCAAGAGCAATTGTCATCAAGTAATAAGTTATGAAAAAGACGCTCAACTCCATTTTTGGTTGCAAAGCAAATGAAAAGAACAAAAAAATAAAGTTATTTTTCTCTATCAAGACGCCCTAAAAATTAATTGGCCAGAACTCCGACAAAAATACAATCAATTTTTAACTTTCTTAGTAGTAGGAAATTTGCCTTATTCAATTGCTAATTCTTTAATTTTTAATTTATTAGAAAGTGCTGAATTATTTGAAAATTTAGTTTTTTTGATACAAAAAGAAGTTGCTCAAAGATGAGTAGCTACACCTCAAAAATACAAAAAAGAGTATTCTGCATTATCAGTTTATATCTCCTTAATTACCAAACCAGAAATTATTTTTTTTGTCCCTAAACAGTGCTTTTTTCCTCAACCAAGTGTTGATGGTGCTTTGGTTCGCCTAGAAATAAAGAAAGAAATTCAACTAGAAAAAGAAAAACGAGTCCAATTTTGGGCTTTTTTGAAAAACTGTTTTCGGCATCGGCGCAAAACCCTTTGAAATAACTTATTAATCGCTTCTTATCAGGAGAAAAAAATCAGAGAAGTATTTCAAAAGTTAAAATATGAAAAAAATATTCGCCCCCAGCAATTAACTATCCAGGATTATTTAAGTGTTTTTAACTTCTTGCAAATTGAGTTAAAATAATTTCTCCTTAATAATTATGGTCTTAATTTGGTTTTAGCGTGGTTTACGCTTTTTTGCGAGCAAGTAACAACAAACCACCAACACACTAACTAAAAATAAAGAACCAATTATTATCAGTGGCAAAGGAAACTTGTTTTTGTCGGAACTTACAGAAGATTGGTTAGTTTGCTCGGATTTTTGATTAGCAGAAAGCTCATTTTTAACTTCTTCCCCATTAGGGTCAGTGTTCTCTCTCTCTCTCTCTCTCTCTCTCTCTTTTTTTTTTTTTTTTCTTCCTCTTCGTGAACTTTTTTAATGTGTTTGTTTATTTGCTCACTTAATCTATTACTTGCCTCTTTCTCCGAAGTATCGCCTTCCTCTAATTCACAAAAGAACATTTCATTACAAGTAGGACAAACATCAGTATATGTTTTTAGTTCGGTTTGCGGCTCAGGAGCAGGTTTTAGATTTTTTATTTGTAAATCTATTTTTTCTAAACATTTAGAAGGCTGTCATCCCATCTTTGAGCCGTCTGATGTCCATAAAGCTACAATTAATTCTTTACCTCCTTTTTTACTTGCTTCGCCACCAATGGTATCACTCCCAACAACATAATTATCACTAATTATTTTTCTAACTTCTTTTAATTGCTCTAAGGTTAATCCTGCTTTCAGTTTAGCTTTATCAATATCTAAATATTGGGTTAATTGTTCCCTTAACTCTTGAACTTTTGCCTCATTTATTCCAGTTTCTCAACACACAAAGCACTCAATTCCATCATAGAATTCAGTGTGATATTTTTCTTCTTTGCATTTACTACACCTAATTTTTAGTTCATCATCGTTTGTCAAATTCTACCTCCTTTCCAAAAGCCTTTGTAATCTGGTCTTTTCTACCACGGTTATTCTTTGTGGACCATGATGAACGATAGCTGAGCTAACTTGTGCCGCTAAATTAACTCGAGATTCCTGATGAGGATTAAATTCATTTCCGAATCTAATGCTGTATTCTCAATCCCCTTGTCCTAGAACACGATTAGCTAGGTCTTCAACTTGCTGCTCACTAGTTGGAATTATTGTTTCAGACCTGGCATTTCCACGCATGTCAACTAAGGTAGCAGTTATTTTGAAACCACAATTACAATCTCCGTAATCAATTTGTCTATAACAAGGACCAAAACCCTCCTGATTGCCACTAATATAATTACTCCCACTGCGATTAATCACTTTGGCTCTTGCTGCTGGTGATAAACCTGATACTTTATTTTCATTTTCTACATATCTTACTTCATATGTTTTTGGTGCTGTTGGCACAAATTTATTATCTTTTGTCATAACATATATATTTTACACCAAAAAATTTTTTTTATATAATTTGGTTCACCAAATTTATAAATTTACTTTTTAGTTTTTTCTATAATAATGAATATGTGCGCGTGAAAGAGACAGATTTTTAGGTGAATTTTTGTGTGATTTCGCTCCTGAAAAAAGAAAAATTTTACCAAAAAAACACTCCCCGCACTAACAAATGATTTTAAAAATGGTTAAAAATTCATTAATGCCTGTGATAATTTTCGACACTCACTGTCATTTAGCCGATAAAGGGTACAAAAATCATAATGCTAGCAAAATCATTAGTGAAGCCGAAAAAGTGGGAGTAAAATACATCCTCAACGTTGGTCAAGACATGCCAACTAATCAGTTACTACTTACTCAATTAAAAGAGTTCTCTAATTTGTATGGTGCACTTGGTTTACATCCTAACAGCAAAGAAGACTTAAAAGAAGAAAATTTTCAATGAATAGAAAATCAACTAACTAACAAAAAAATTATTGCTATTGGAGAAATTGGTTTAGACTACTACCGTACTTTTACTCCCCAAGAAACGCAAAAGTATTGATTTAAAAAACAATTAGAACTAGCTAAAAAACATAATTTACCAGTTTTATTGCATATCAGAGGAAAGGATGACAAAAAGGAATTCATAAAAGCTTTTTGAGATGCTTATGAAATAGTAAAAGAAGTGGAAATAAAAAAAGGAATTTTACACTGTTTTACCGGAGATTGAGAAATCGCTCAAAAGTTTATAAACTTAGGATTTTATGTTTCTTTTGCGGGAAATATTACTTACAAAAATGCTAAATGAAAGGAAAAATGAGGAGAAGCAATAGAAAAAATGCCTTTGGAAAAAATAGTTATTGAAACCGATGCTCCTTATTTAGTTCCTGAACCATTACGCGGGAAGCAAACCAACAACTATCCCCAAAATATAATACATACCCTAAAAAAAATTGCTGAAATTAGAAAAATAAAGGTCGGGGAAGCGGGAGAAAAGATTTATTTTAATACTTGTGAATTTTTTGGCTCCCTCATAAAAATTTCTAGTAAATAATATAATAAAAAAACGCTATGAATCCTGAAAAGAAGAAATTAAAAAATCATCGTAACAGTTCAGATTGAGACCCTTTTTCCTTTGGGTTTCTTTTCTGCTTTTTTAATCTTTTTTCTATGCGTAAATTTGATAAGCAGGAGAAAATGACAATGTCAAAATTCTATTGAAAATAAGTCTTAACTTATCTCGATAAAAAGTGATTTTTATTGTTTTGCCCTCTTCCTTTCTTCTTTTTTAACCAAAATTATCATTAAAGTAGTGATAAACAATACCAATCCACCTGTTGCAACTCAAGGAAAAACTTTTTGAAATCATGGTTTTTGACTAGCAACTACTTGTAAGTAATCAGCTTGCTCAGTGACATCTGTTCCACAACAGCCACAATAAAAGCCATAAACTTCCTTAAAGTGTTCTTTACTACACATTTTTTTGTTGCTATCTCGGCACTGGTAATAGCTTTTTTTTTCGGTGATTTCCCTTTGGCAACCAGGATAAAAGCATTTATGTCCTTGAAGTTGAGCCGAGGATTTACCTTTTTCCGTTATTTGATTCCCGCAAGAAAGACAAAAATACTTGGCATTACGAAAATATTTTATTACTCCTTGAACGTCTGTTTCTCCCTCCAATCAGCAAAGAGTGGTTTTAGTTATTAATTTTTGACAATTGGTGCATGATTTTTCGCTGGTAGCGATTGTTCTTACAAATCTTTTCATAATAGTTTAATTTGGTGCCTGCGAAAGGAATCAAACCTTCTACACTTCGGTTAAAAGCCGAATGCTCTATCAGTGAGCTACGCAGGCATTATTTTTTTAGATTAGCAATTTCTACTTCAATTTTTTTTATCTGACTGTGGTAACTTAGCCATTTTACCAATCCTTGCACTGCGATAATTAAAGCAACAATCCAAACTAAAACAAACAAGATTAGCCATAAATGGAATTGCTCGCGAAAAACAGCATCCAAAAATTTCATCATCTTTTTCGCCCAAGCCCTGCCTTCTCTTAAATTTGACAATATGGTATAATCAATCGGCCAGCAACGAAATAAATCAAATAACAACACCGATAATAAATTTTTTACGAGCCTGATACTTTTTTTCAGTTTTTTCGGCTAACTGTTTTAATAACTCTTGCTTTCGTCCACTATTTTCCATATCTAAATATTTTAATAGTCACAAATAAAATATAACTAGTTAAAAATAATAAATTAAAGACAAAAATTGCGAAAATAGTACGAATGCAAAATACTTTGGGAGAAAATCATTTATAATTCTTGTTAAGTAAGTGTAGACAGATTAATAAAACACTTACGATTAGATTAACATTTATGAGAAATTGAGAAAATAAGTTCCAAATATTATTGTTTTTCTGCATAATTAATTTTTAATTGTTTTGCTATTCATTTAATTTTTCAGTTTCTTTACGAACGTTAAGATATTTTATTATTCCTATTGCAGCAAATTAAGGAATAAAGAATTAACAAAGTAAAATAATGCTCATCCAAAAATATTCAAATTTTTTCTAAAATCTTGCTTTTCACTATAGCCTTGGAAAAGTAATGTTGCCGACACGGATATTTACCGCCATTTCCGCGAATTTAAAGACTTATACTTTTGTTCAACCAGTTTGTTTGTCTTCCATATTTAATAATTTTTTAGCAATTTTGTACATAAAGAGTTGGTAAGTGTTTAAAAATAAGTATGATTAAGGTATTTTACCGATTTAATGAAAACAAAAAACAATTTAAATATATTAAAATCCAAGGACATGCTAATTCTGCTCCCAAAGGAAAAGACTTAGTTTGCGCGGGAATTTCCGCAATTGTTAACGGAACTATTAACTTTTTGCAAGAAAATTATGCTGAAAACTGCCAAATTTCTGTTTTACCCGCTGAGATAATTATTAATTGTTCTTCACTAAATAATAAGGACTCTCAATTATGCTTAAAGATGTTTTTTTATCAACTAAAAAATGTTGCCTTGTCTTATCCACAATATTTTCATTTCTTTGAGAAAGTTGAATAATTTTTGTCTCTATCTTTTGAATTGAATTTTAGTTAACTCTTCTTGAACTTGTGGAAAATTTCCTTGCTTAGAAAATTATTAAGTTCTTCATTGTTAGATTAATCTATACTAAACTTACAAAACATAAAAAATCTGCATAGGTGTAAAATTAATTTTATATATGATCAAAGAACAAATAATTCAACAATATGTTTTAAGCAAAAAGAGCCAAGAGCAAGAAGAAAAAGCAAGAATTTATACTTTTTATGTTCATCCTAAGGCTAACAAATTCCAGATTAAACAAGCAGTAAAGGATATTTACAAAGTCAAAGTAAAAAAAGTCAGAACTTGTCGGGAAAAGCCAGTGAAGCAAAAGGTTAGTTTATTACGCAAATTTCCAGGAAAGTTCTACACTAAATTGCGCAAAAAAGCCTTTATTCAACTAGTTTCTGGTTATAAATTAGGATAAAGTACTCCAATTTTAAGTTTGCTTCTCAAAAAAAACAGCAATAATTATTTGTTTTTATATAGTTTATTGTATATTTTCAAAACTGCTATTAAAAATTATTTCCTTTTTGCTAAAATTCACCCTGATTAACAATAATATAAGGCATTAATTTCATTTGCCTAGCCCTTTTAATACTTTTGGCTACTATTCTTTGAATTTTGCTTGGCAATTTTACAAAAGTTTTAGGTATTATTTGCCCTTGTTTATTAATAAAATGGCTCAATAACTTAATGTCTTTGTAGTCAATATAAGTAATATTATTGCGAGTGAAGTAATTATTTTTTTTTACTATTCTCATTGATACTTTTTTGATTTTTTTTGGCTTAGGAGAAGTTTTTTTGTACGATTTAGATTTGTCTTCTTCTAATTGTGTTTTTTCTTTGTTTTCACTTAAATTTTCTGGTCCTATTTTTTCTTCAATTACTTCTAGTTCTTTTTCCATATCTAATTTTTATGATTTTTTTAATTTTAGAAAAGGATTTTTCTCACTAATCAGCTTCAAAGATGATAGGATAAAAAAGCCTGTTGACAGCAAAATCATAATCTATCTGCTTAAATTTAATATCGGTAATCTTATCCAATTCTTTGATTTTTATCTCCCCTGAGTATTTATTAGCCTTGACTAAATAACCCATGCGACCCTGATTTTTTGTGTCAAAAGCCTGTTCGGCAACTATTTCTGAATCTTCAATTATTAAATTAGTTTCTTCAAAAACTTCCCTTTTGGCGGCTTCTAAGGGCGTTTCGTTCGGTTCTATTTTACCGCCCGGGAAAACTCAGCAATTTCATTTTTTTTCAAAGATTACCAGTAATTCCCTTTTTTCATTTTGGATAACTACTCGCACAAAACTTGGTAAATCATTTTTTTCTATCTTCTTAGGCAAATATTTTTTAATTGTGTTTTGAACTTCTTTTAATATTTCTTCTTCACTTTTTTCAGCATTAATAATATAAATTCTTTCGGGAAAATATTCTTTTAATTGTAAATAACCTTGGCGGATTTGGTGGTGAAATTCTAAATTTAAATTATCCCAATTATTTTTTTCTTCCCTTTTTTCTAATCTGGCTTGGGCTTTTTTTGGTTCTAAATCGAGAATAAAAGTTATGTTGGGAAAAGGAGTGTTAATAAATTTTTGAAAAAGTTCCCTAATTAAATTTACTCTGGTTTTTTTTTGCTCTTCGGTCAAATTTCCTCGCAATCCTTGGTAAACAAAAGTGCTATCAATATAGCGGTCAACTAATACTATTTTGCCTTGTTCCAACTGTGGTCTGATTATTGTTTTAACATGCTCATTATGAGCTGCTATGAAAAGAAAAATCTGGCTTCAACTATCAATAGTGAATTCTTTATTTGTTAAAGATTCATTAGTTAATTGTCAAACCCTTTTGCCTAATTCTGTACCTCGTGGTTCCTTGGTAGCAAAAGAATTGGATAATTTTTCGCTTAATTTTTTTACTAAACTAGTTTTACCACTACCATCAATTCCTTCAAAACTAACCAACAAACGCATATTTATATTTTTAACTGTTTTTTTACCGACCAAAATTACCCAGGAAGTGCCAAAAATATCAATATGAATGATAAAAAAACAATTAAGGTTGAAGAAGTTCCTAGCAATGAGGAAATTGAAAAAACTCGGGCTGAAAAAACCCTTCATTTGCTAGAAGATGAATTAAAGAGTCTAATTCAACAAAAAAAAGAATTAAAAACCAAATTTCAGAATAAGTTTCACGAAGTCGAAAAAGAACTGCAAATCCTAAAAACCAAGTTTCAAAAAAAATTTCAAGAAATTGAAAAGGAGCAAAAAAACAATCAGGAATGGTTCGACAAAGAATGACAAAAAGCCACTAAGTTAGAAAATAAAATGATTTTATTATGAGACTATTATCAAAGAGAAGTAGAAATTTTGGCTCTTCAAAAGCAAATCCAAAGCCAAGTCTTATCCACTAATCGACAAGAAAGTATCAAAAGATTAGATAAATTGATTGCCCTTAATGCCGGTCTGGAAAAAGGCTTTAAAGAACGGCAAATTGAACCAGAGTTGATGGAAAAACTACGTAAGAAAATTGGAGCGTGGGAGTAATCATGTGTGCTTCCTTAGCAAACTAAATTATGCAAAAACAACAATACGATTTAATTATTATTGGAGCCGGACCAGCTGGCTTAGCTGCAGCAATTTATGCTAAAAGGGCTTTATTGACAACTTTAATTTTAGAAAAAGACTTGGATGGCGGCAAATTAAACAAAACTGCTGAAGTGGAAAATTATCCTGGCTTTACAAAGATTGAAGGACCAAAATTAGCTGAAGAAATGGCTAAGCATGCTCGTTCTTATAAAATTGATTGGAAAAACGAAAAAGTGGTTCAATTAACTAAGAACAATCAAAAAATATTCGAGGTAAAAACTGAAAAAAATGAAATGCACTTCACTTATTTTAGCAGAGCAGTGGTTATTGCCTCAGGAACCATCGAAAATAAATTGAATGTCTCGGGAGAAGAGGAATTTACTAATTTTGGTGTTTCTTATTGTGCCATTTGTGATGGTTTTGCTTTTCGTGATAGAGTTGTTGCTGTCGTGGGCGGTGGTTACTCAGCTTGTGAAGCCGCACTTTATTTAAGTGAAATTGCGAAAAAAGTGTACTTAATCCATCGACGAAAAGAATTTCGCGTAGACCAAGAAATCAAGCGACAAGTTGAGAAAAATCCCCGAATCAAATTAATTTTAGAGAGAACTGTTAAAGAAATTGTTGGAGAAACAACAAATCAGAAAAAAGTCACTCATCTAATTTTAAATGATTTGCAAGGGTTAGAAAGGGAAAAGTTAGAAATTAGTGCTTTATTCCCTTGTATTGGTCTGCTGCCTTATACTGATTTTCTTCATGATTCAAATGGTATTTGTGATGGTAGAAATTATGTTAATGTTAATGAAAAATGTGAAACTAAAATTAGTGGACTGTTTGCGATTGGTGATGTAATTAAGCCTGAAAGAATTCGCCAAATTGTTACCGCTACTGCTGATGGAGCAATTGCAGCCCAAGCCGTAATTGAGTGTCTAAGAAAAACGGAGAAAAAATAATAATATGGAAAAATGAGAATGAGTCGACTGATTAGATAAGGGAGAAATCCGCTTAACCGACACTCTACTTGTTGATATTAAAAAAGAAAAGAGTTATTACGGCAACACTTTTTTTGTTCTTCATTTAGTAAAAGGTAACGAAACTTACGAAGTTATTGCCTTTGTGGGAAAAGAAGAAATAACTAGTTTAGAAGAGAGAATTGAAAGAAAATTAAATTCGCTCGCTAATGTTAAAAATCTCATCAGAAAGCAATGAGAAGATAACATTGAAATAATGGAACAATTAGCAAAATTAGAAGAACAGGTAGCATTAATTAAACAAAAGTTGAAAGAAAACACTATTATTGATGAAAGACAAAAAAGTCGTATTCAGAGAGAAAAAGAAAGAATAGAAGAAAGATTAAATAAGTACAGTCAGTTGAAAGCAGATAATTATTACCATTTTCATCTTAAAATGAGAGAGAGAAAAGGAGATACTTATTATGTTTTATTAGATTTCCAAGAAGCAAATAGGAAAAACTAGAAAGCATTTTTTTAATCTTCCATGGCCATAGCCTTATCTAAACTAATTATGATTTTTGTTTAGTCATATTAAAATTTATTATATATATGCAGTCAATTATTATCCAAAAGGAAAAAATAGTTCGGGAAATCCAGACTAATCTCCAAAATGCAAAAGCAGTCATCTTCTATGATTTTCACAATATCGACAGCGAAAGCCTCTTTATTCTAAGAAAAGATTTAAAAAAAACAGGCGGGTTTTGAAAAGTTTACAAAAACACTTTAATTAAACGAGCATTAACTAGCAAAAAGGATTTAGAATTCCAACAAGCAAACGCTTTAATTTTTTGCCAAAAAGACGAATACGAACCTCTAAAAATCTTAAATAAATTTGATCAAGAAAATTTTGAGAAGAGCAAAATTAAAGGTGGTTGATATGAAGAAGACTATGTTTCTGGGAAAATTTTGACTGAATGAGCAAAGTTACCTAGTAAGACAGAATTATTACAAACTCTTTGCTATTATCTTCAATGACATTTACGAAAACTAACTTATTTGCTAGAAGAAATTCAAAAAAAGAAAGAGAAGCAAAGTTAAATTAAATAAAAAGTTAAAGGGTGGTTTTTTTGTTTAGTTTTCAACATGTTTTTTAAAATTCTTGAATAATTTATTGTCTTGGCTGAAAAATCAAAGTTTATTGCTTATGATGCTCATAAACCTGATTAATCGGAGCCAGAGCATCAGGAGAACTTATTTTAGCAAATTCGTCCGCCAAATTATCAGGATGTATTTTTTCAAGACAAGATTTTATTCCCTCTTCACGGCTGGTTAAATTTTCTTTTCCTTTGGCAATCAATAACAATTCCGCCCCTTCATAATTCAAAAATTCACTGGTAGCGAGAGGAATAAAAGAATAATTAGCAAATTTAGTTTGTAAAGAGGAAGGGAATTTAACTTTTTGCCTTTCGGTTAATCCTACTCCTGGGGGTGTGGCGGCTTGGGGATTTTTAATATTAATCAAATAATCATCTTCCTTTTGGAGATTAAATCCTTCTTGAATTTCTTTAACCTGCGAAGGAATAGTTAATCGATAAATAAAATGGGTGTGGTTATTATGACTAACCAATAAATATTTTCCGGCTCCGAGGCAATGAGCAACTGGTAAAACTCGTTCTCCCTTCGTTTTGGTTGAATAATGTTTTTCATTTAACGTTGATAATAAATCCTCTTTATTATTTTTAATTTATTTTGACAATTGTCATCGCACCTTTTCTTTTTCATTCCTAATTCTTGGGCTGTTTTCTCAAATATTATAAAATTTAGAATTTTCTCAATTACATTATTGCTCCTTAACACAATAGTGACATATTTTTATTACGCTTTTTCCACTTTTTCAATCACTAAAAATCTCTTGGTTTTAGAATAAGGTCGGCTATTTTTAATGACTACTTTATCGCCAATTTTAAGAGAAAAATCTTCATTATGTACGGTTTTTCTATCTTTGATTTTAAGAACTTTTTGATATTTAGGATGGCGACGATGAAAAATTAATTCTACTTTCACTGTTTTATCCTGTTTTGATTTAATTACTGTTCCAGAAAATACTTTGTTCATATATAATTATTTTTTCTTTTTTTCTGTGCCAACATTCAAAGAAAGATTAAAATATTTAATCAAATAATCTCCTACTCCTCCTTCGTAGTTTTTTTTTTCAGTAATATCTTTTGCCAAAGTTTTTAAATAAGTTTCAGCATTTGCCACTACTACTCCTCATCCTACGTTTCTAATCATGTCAATATCATTTTCGCTATCGCCAAAAGCGATAATATTCTCCATAGGAATATGATAGCCTTTTTTTCCGGCTATTTCTTTTACAGCTTCGTATTTGTCTGCTAACTTTGAGCGAATGCGAATTACTATTCTTTCAAGGTCAGGAACAAGGGTAGGAGATTCAGGATTTTTCGGATCTTTTTTTAACTTGTTGACAACATCAAAATAAATAGAAGCATGATATTTTCTGCGTAAAGTAGCAATAATTTCATTAAGTTTTTTTTCTTTATTTTCAAATTCCAAAATTAACTGCAAAGCATCTTTTTTTCCTAAACTCTTTAAGATATCTTTGGTATGGATAAATTTATTCTTGTTGAATCAAACTTCATGTCAATAAATATCCTTGTCTTCAGTGCAAATTATTTCGCGGTCGTTGCTATCTACTAAAGCATCTATCAAGTTGTCTTTAATTACTTTTTCTTTCATGACATCTTTAATTACTTTGTTAGATATATGGTTAGTTTTAAGGGTCTCCGACTTTTCGCCGGATTTTTCTTTGCTTGGGTTATTAATATAGGCTCCGTTGTAAGTTGCCATCAAAGTATCTAATTTTAATTCTTCATAATAACGGAGAGCAGATAAATAGTTGCGACCAGTAGCAATACAAACTTTATGACCCAGTTTGTGTAAATGAGTAAGGACTTTGTGGTTTAATTTGTTAAAAGTACGAAAATCTTTATCTAAAGTAGTACCGTCTAAATCGATTAAAATTAATTTTTTTTTAGTTGTTTGGATATCTTTTTTTATTGCTTTCTCTGCCATACTTATATTTTTATGACCTTGGCAGGTTAAAAAAAACAAATATAAACGTTAGAGGAGCGCATTTTTTGATGCTAGCCATTTTGGCAATAGTCATGTTCGGTGATTTTTTTAGTCACATTTATAATAAACGATGAAATGATTAAACTTGCTTAAAAATTCTTTGTCGTTCCAAGTTTTCATTATTTCTTATGATAAACTCTTTGTAAAGAATCCGTGGTTTTTTCAGTTAACCATATTATTATTTTTTTGTTTTTTGACAATTTTGACAAATAAATCGTGGTTCTCTCCAAGGAGTTCACATATATTTCATTACTCTCTTAAATTTGTTATCTAGTTTTTTGTCGCAAACTTTACACTTGCTTTTCATTACTGTTTTATAAGCATAATTATAAGAGTAAACAATGAAAAATAATGCAACAAGAATAACAATAACTACTAAAATAAAAAAGCCTTTTTTTAGTGAAATGTTTGTCGGTATTTTGGTTGGCATGGCATGACTAATTTATTTTTAGTTATTCCTATGACAAAACATTTATCATAGGTAAAAATTTGTTGTTTTTGTTTAATTGACTTTTTAATTTGCCAGCGAAAGCAGGAAAAAGTGGAAGCAAGAATGAAGCGAGTGCAAAAAGGAAAGAAAAGTAGGATTTCAGTTTTGGAGGAAATGGGAGATATTAAAAAAGACCAAAAAAGCCAATAGTAGCAAATAAGCAAATCATTACTAAAGATAAAATTAGTGAAAATAATAATTTGGACCCGTTTACTCCCCATCATGAAATTTCTTTAATATACTCTTTTTCCTTAACTAGTTTTAACCCTTTCAAAAACACAGAAAAATTAACCTCAAAATCTTCTTCACAAACGGATAATTTTCCTGATAGTCTTTTCTTTTTTTGGTTATTTATTAAAACAACTTCTTTTATTCGATAGTTTTCTCCATTCAAAGAAAAGTTTCTATTTACAACTATTTGCAAAAATTCTTTGCTAGAAATATTTATTTTGCTTAGTTTAGCAAACAAGCATTCTAAAAAAAACACCAAACAAAAAAAAATCATTATTTTCACTAATAAAAAAAGTATTATTTTGACAATTCCTTTATTTGGGAGTAACTTATTAATTATGCCTAAAATACGGACATTTCAATTAGTATCAACAGTAGTATTTAGAGTATAAGTAAAACCTAAAACCAAGTAAACAGATAAATAAATAATTGCCCTTGGTCAAATAGTTAGTTTTTTAATAAGAAATAATTTTCAGCAAGGGAGTTTCATTTTAAAAATTATTGAATTTTACATAAGGAAGTAAATGATTTTGGCGAAAAGCGGGATGAAGTTCTATTTGGTTAACCATAGGCTTAATTTCACAATTAGCCAATAATTCGTCTAAATGTTTCGGTTCAAAGTTGCTGACCCCAATCGCTTTTAATTTGCCTTCCCGATAAGCCTCCTCCAAAGCCTTTCAAGCCTCTAATCTTTTTTGTGGCACGGGTCAGTGAATTAAGCATAAATCCAAATAATCAGTTTGAAAGTTTGCTAGCATTTGGTCGATAGTTTTTTTAGCGGTATTATATTCGCATTGGTGAGTATTCAGTTTAGAAACTAAAAATACTTCTTGGCGAGGAACACCACTATCTTTGACCGCTTGCCCTATCATTTTTTCGTTGTTATACATTTGAGCACTATCAATTAAACGATATTCTTGTTGTAAAGCATATTGAACGGCTTGCTTGTCTCGCTGATAATTAGTCAGATTTCAACTTCCTAAACCAAATAGCGGGATTATTATTCCATTGCTTAAAGCAATTTTTTTTTTGGAGAATATTCATATTTTTATCTTTTGGTGGTTCTTTATTATTATTTTTTGGATTATTAGAGTTATCGGTTGGCTCATTTGGCTTTGTTGGAGATGAGGAAGTTGGTTTTTTCTGACGATAATTTACCAAAATGATAATTACTAATATTCCTATTACCAGCAAACAAGTCAACAAAATTATTTTTTTGGTTCTTTTCACAATTACTCCTCAAAACTTTTATGTGTTATAAATATTTCTTAATTAATTCTTCTGTTGCTTCGGTAGGTTGTGCTCCTCTTTTTAATCATTTTTTAATATTTTCCTTATCTTTGTCTTTTAAATTGAACTCTATTTTTTTGGTTCTTGGATTATAATGACAACTGCCTAATTCTTCTAAATATTTTCCTGTATCTCGTGGTTTACGACTGTCTACGGCAATAATTCGATAAGAACGCTGGTGTTTTTTCCCCCTTTGAGTCAGGCGAATTTTAACAACCATTATTTAACCGCTCCCTCCTTATGAGATTGAGTTTTTTGGCAAAATTTACAATATTTTCGCAAATTTAACTTTAAGTTTTGTGTTTGTATTCCTTTAGTCTTAGTCGTGCGGTAATTTCGGTGGGTAATTTTTTTTTTAGTTAAGCACTCTTGGCAAACCAAGGAAATATCGCTCTTAGATTTTTTTTTCGCCATTTAATAATATTTTTACTAACTTTTTTCAAAACTTAATTTTGCTGGTAAAAAATACAAAAATTCGATTTTTGGATAAAAACAAAATAATCATGCGTATCACTGACCCTAACTTTTTCACCATTAACGCGGTTGAATTAGCCCAAAAATTGCTTGGAAAAATATTGGTAAGAAATATTAATGGTAAACTTATCAAAGTTAAAATTGTCGAAACTGAAGCTTATATCGGAAAAATTGACCGGGCTTGCCATGCTCACCAAGAAAATAAGTCAAAATGAAAAGCTGCTGCCTTATATAATCATGGTGGTTGTGCTTATATTTACCTTATCTACAATACTTATTATTGTTTTAATATTGCTTCTTCAGTAAAAGGAGACCCGCAAGGAGTATTAATCCGAGCAGCTGAACCACTGGACCATCACACTATTCCAGTTCACTCTCTTCATGATGAAAGAAAAAAATTCCACTATTACACCAATGGCCCTGGTAAATTATGCCGAGCATTAAATATTGATATAAGTCTTAATCATATTGACTTAACTGCTAGTGATTTAATTTATTTAGAAGACGGATCAGAACTCAGTGAAGAGGAGATTATTACCACCAAGCGGGTCAATATTGATTACGCAGGAACCGATAAAGACCGTTTATGAAGATTTTATATAAAAAATAATCCATTTGTTTCCCGAAAATAATTTTAGTAAATATTCGTAAAGAATTATTCCAGTTCCTTTTTATGATAAGTTATTTAGTTTGTTTGATTATAATAGCAATTTGTTTACTAATTATTTGAATTCTAGTTAAATTAGGATAAAGACAATTTTCTTTTTTTTCTGTCTCGTTTAAACTTTCGGCTAAACTTTTGGCAGCAACATAAATTAAGGAATCAGTGATTGTTTTTGTTTTGGATAGTAAAACACCTAATTCTAAACCAGGAAAAATGTACATATTATTTGCTTGATTATTTTTATGAACTTTGCTGCTAGAAGGAAAAATATAATCGGGAAAATCTGTCCCTGAAGCAAAAATTGCTTGACCATTAGTGTGTTTTGTGGCTTCAGCAAAGGTACATTCTGCATTAGTTTGAGGGTTAGAAAGAGCAAAAATGATGGGTTTTTGGTTATATTTTGCCATTAATTGTAAAACTTTTGGCGTAAAAATTCCTTTTCTTCCGCTTAATCCAATGAGAATAGTAGGCTTAACATAATCAATTATTTTGCTGAGTTTTTGGTATTGCTTACCCTCATTATCTTTCCGAGCAAAAAAAATTTTGTGTTTGGCCAGTTTGTCTCCGCGACCTTCAGTAATTAGTCCTTTGCTGTCTACCATTCAAATTAACTTTTTCACCTCCTTTGATGTTAAATTGTATTCGTTTTGGAAGTAAATCAATAACATTCTTGCTACCCCTATACTTGCACTGCCTGCTCCTACCAATAATACTCGATGTTGCGTGGGTAAAATTTTAGTTTTTTTTAGGGCATTAATCAGTCCTGCTAAAACCACAGCACTGGTTCCCTGAATATCATCGTTAAAGCAAAGATATTTATCTCGATAACGTTCTAGCATTCCCAAAGCATGTTTAGTCTGAAAATCTTCAAAATGAATTAATATTTGAGGGAAGCTTTTGGTTAATGCTTTTAATAAATTATCTATGGCTTGGTAAAAATTTTTTTCATTTGGTCTTTTTTGTTTTAATCCTGGATAAAAGGGGTCTTGTAAATTCTTTGGATTATCAGTTCCACAGTCAAACATAATTGGCAAAATTTTCTCTGGGGCAATTTTAGAAAAAATACTTAGTAATTGGGATTTTCCTCAACAAATAGGAAAACCACTAATTCCTAAATCCCCTAAGCCTAAGACTCGCGAACCGTCAGTTAAAATAGCAATTTGCGGTACACCGAACTTTTTTTTGTAATCAGTGAAAATTTTGTCAAGATTAGGCATATCTTCCGAGTTAACAATTAATCCTTCTTGTGGCAAAAAAGGAACCAGGGAAGAATAATTTAAGCAAATTTCCCCAATAGTAGGAGTATAAATTAAAGGCAATAATTTTTTGGGATTGTCGAGCACTAATTGTGAAAATAAATTAAAATCGTTTTTTTTTAATCAGGCTAAGAGGAGATATTTATCAACAACATTTTTTCTTTTTTCTAATTGTTCAGTAATTTGTCTTGGAAGACTGCTAACCGAATTGATAGTTTTTTTAGTTTTAACATTGCTTTTTTTTTTCATTATTTTGTGCGTATTAATCAGCGTCATTATTTTCTCCTATTTATTTTGAAATTTTACCAATCTCTCGATAATTTGTCGCTCGATTTGCACGATTTTCCGAGAACATTTTTGAATTTCATTTCAAGACCACGTAGCCAAATCCTCACGAGAACGTAAAGACGACTGAAATTCAACCAAAAGTTCTCTCAGCAGGCAATTTAAACATACCACATTTATATCTTCTTTTGCAATTTTTATTATTCTTCTCTATTAATAACTTTTTCTTCTTTGCTGGAAATATTTTCCTGAGAAGTGTCTGGTCTATTAGGTTTTTTGATTTTTAATTTCTTTTCCCTGTCTGTATTAATTAGTAAATATTGAGCAGACGATTGTTGAAGAATTTTTTCCACTTGCCGAACATTTTCAGAACCAATTGCTAGATGAAGCAATAAGTAGTTTTTTACCTCAACAGGTCAAACAAATTTCTCAGTTTCTAAACTTTTTACTTCTAATTTTTGTGGTTCCAAATTTTGAATTTTCTTTACCAAATTTGTTTTTGTTTGCTCTTCTGGACCCGAAAATAAACACAATAATTCGTAATTATGAACATTTTTTTTCATAAGTTATTTTTAACGGAATTTAGCCTGTTTTATTATTGTCCACATGAGAAAAGTATGAGCGAATGCAAAAAAGTCGGAAAGAATTCTGCTAATGATTGGCTAAGCCTCAGAATATTTAACTTGCCAACAGAACTAGCCAAAAAATTGAGGTAATCAGTGAATTGTCAAGAAATTCTCAAAAAAGAAAACATTCTTCGTTTACTTTTCCATTAAAAAAACCTAAAACTTCTCATAATCTGAAAAATTGCCGGAATTTTTTTGCTTCTGGTAAAAAATTTTTCTGGAGACAAAAAAGATTAATATAAAGTATGAAAAAAAAAATTTACCAAAAAAATATTCGCAAACATTTAAGGTGAAAAAACTTCGATTTTGACTTGTATTTTTTTCAATGTTGTTACTTAGTTTGCTTGATTTTTCTTAGTGCTTTACTTTTTAGTCTCATTTTTGCTAAACTAGAAAAAAAGTTTGATTTGCGTGACAGCCCTGCTTCTGTGTTTGAAGAAATTAGTAAGCCTTAAAGGATTAAATTAAGGAAAGCACGATACTAATCTTTTGTTTTTTTACTTTAAATGATTTGTCAAAAATTATTGTTTCATTACTAAATTTCACGTTAGTATTATTTCTAAAGAGGAAAAAAATAAGAATTTATAAAAACTTAAAAATTATACCTAGTAAGCATAATAACTACTACTCTCCTTAAATAAAAACTTCTTAATGAATAAAAACAGTGAACTTAAAAAAAACCGACTAAACCTACAAGAATCACCTGACAGTTTTCAAATTCTCACTAATATTATTTCCCAAAGAAAAGCCATTCGTGAATATAATTCCCAAAAAATCCCTGCTGAATTAGTAGAAAAAGTGATTAAAATTGCCTGCCGAGCTCCTTCTTGGTATGGCTTAGAACCCTGATTTATTTTAGTAGTTAGCAAACAAAAAATCAAGCAGGAGTTATACCCATTTTTTCACCAACAAAAACAAGTTATTGATTGCTCCCATCTTTTTCTAATTTTAAGTTATCGCGGAGAAGCATTTAATTGAGAAACTGATTTGTTTAAAAAGAAAGTGTTTTGTAAATATAATCGCTTAACTGAAGAAACTTACTCAGAATTTTGTCAAAAGTCTTTATCTCTATTTAATCCTGATAAGCCAAAAAAAATTAGTATTTGAGCGAAACAGCAATGTTTTATTTTGCTGCAAAATTTTCTCTTACTTTGAACCAGTTTAAATATCGCTACTTCTCCTATGGGAGGATTTCAGGAAAAAGAAGTAATTAATTATTTAGAAAAAAAAAATTTAATCCCTGCTGGGTATTATAACTTGGCAATGAGCTTTGCAGCTGGCTTTCCTTTGGATGTTGAGTTATGAAAAAAAGAAGTTCAAGAAAAAGATTGAAAGAAGAGATTCAAGGTTCTTGAATAATAATTTTCACGAGGATACAGGTTTAGCACCAAACTCTACCGGATTATGTCCTTATTTTTAATAAAATGAATTTTCGTCTGAACGGTCTCAAAAAAGAATCTTCGTTTTGTGATTTTTGTTAATATTTTTAGCATTTGTTTTAAAAAATGAAAATAAAGTCTTTTAATGTCTTCATATGCTTCTTTCTTTCTTGATAAACAAAAAATTGCCCTGCTTTATAAATACTACCTTCTGGGTGATTTAAGTTGATTAGAATTAGCCAAAGACCAAGCCCAAACTGAAAAACAAAAAACTAAAATTGCTTGGTTTTTATCTTGCCAAGAAAAAGAAAAATATCTAATCACACAAATAGAAAGTAAATTAAAAGCAAATTGAAGTTTTTCTCGTTTGCTTCCTCTGGAAAAGGCAGTGCTAGTTTATGCTACTTATGAAATATTTTTTACCGAAGAGATTTTTATCCCTGCTTTTATTAACCAAATTATTGATTTTAGCAAAAGATATTTAGAGGAAGACAAATACAAATATATTAATAAAGTATTAGATTTAATATACAAGTCCAAGCAATAAATTTACTTTCAGCCAAAAGGAAAATACCAACCAACACAAGTATTACAGTAAAGAAGCCAAAATCACAAGCAAAAAAAACCAGTACCAACTAATTTTATTTTAACTAAATCTTTTTCAATAATTGCCATATTAGTTTCTCCACTTTGAGACTGTAATAATTCTTTTTTACGATACTTTCCAGCCTGCCACTTACAAAGAAAATATAAAAGAAAAAGAAAATAAGTTAGCCAAGGGACACGATTGTAGGAAATAGAGTCATAAATTTTGGGAGAAATTTCTCTTAGCCAGTAGTGGTATCCTTTCGGAAATTTATCAATATTATGAAAAGGAAAATACAAAAATCCTACAGTTAAAAAAATATAACTCAATAAAGTTCACTTAATAAAGGAAAAAGCAAAATCTTTTTTAGTAGAAAAATAAAACTTTCGAAAGTAAAAAAACCGGCAAATAAAAAAAATAATCAAAGGAACTCAAAGCAAAAAATTCATGGTATATTTTGGGTAGCGAGTTTTACCTAATCATTGAGGATAGAAGTACTGAAACATATTTTAAATTTTTAAAACAAAGGGAAATTCGGACTAATCAAAACTATTCCAATAAACAAAATATTCACTAAAGAATGTAAAATAATAGGGTAGGCCAAGTTTCAATTACTTTTTTTGTAAATTCAAATAAAACCAACTGTTGCCACAGAATATTGAACAAAAAGAGAAACAAAATTTTCTCCTCGAACTTGCCAATGAGCCAAAATAAAAGTAAAATAGGAAAGTAAATAAGAAAAAGGATTATTCTTGCCTAAAATCTTAAAAATAAAAAAACGATAAAGACACTCCTCAATTATAGGAGCAATAACACAAGAAGCCAAAATTATTGGCAATAGTCCCAAAAATCCTTTCGCCTCGGTAATTAACTGGACCAGTTTTTCAATTAACTTGGCTCGTAAAGGTAAGTGAGAAAAAGATAAAAGTCATTTAATAAAAAAGTGAATCAAAGCCATTACCAAAAGAAAAATCCCGGTTTGACGAAAAATTTGCTTTTTTTCTTTTCGTAACGAAAGCCAAATCTGTTTTCCTTGACAACGAAAAGCCCAGTAAACTATTAAAATTGTTATCCACCATCATTTTCGGAGAGGGTAAAAATATCTTTCTGCCAGTTCTTTAACTTTTTCCCAGTTTTCCATGTTGTTTTTGGTAATTTACAAAATAATTTGCAAGTTCTTAACTTTTTAATTTAGTGCTCGATTTTGATACCAGCACTTCTTGCTGTTCCCGCAATGGTTTTTTGAGCTTTTTCTAAGTTGTCTGTATTTAAATAAGGCAGTTTCATTTCTGCTATTTTTTTTAGTTCCTCTTGGCTAATTGTTTTTTTCTCACCGGCTGCTCTTTTAATTAAGTCAGAAGTTACTCTGCCTTTAACATCAAATTTAAAATTTCCATCAGAAAAAACTTTAATTTTCACATTAACTATTTTTCAACTCTCTATTTCCTTGGTTTCGTTGTTGAATTCTTGACAAAAACGACCCATTATTTTTCCTAAAGAAGCTAGTTTTTGTCCTGGTCTTGCTTGCCCACAAGGTAATTGAAAACTACTTTTTCGTAATTTTTTTTGCATATTAAATATTTTTAATGCTTACTTTTTATTTCTTTTCACTATCAGAATAAAATTTTTAATCCTTTCCTTTTCACTTAATTTCCCAATGAACTACTCCCCACTTAGTCTTTACAGATTTGAAGTTGGGGGTTTCGTGGGATAACTAGCCATAAAGACTAGCCATGAGCCGCACAAGGCTATATCCGCTCAGCGGACAAAGTTCCTAGCCTTTTAGGAGCAAACTTTCCTAATCCTAATTGCTTTTGTGCTTTTCAAAGGATATTCCGAGAAGCATTTACATCTCTGTCTAAAATATTATCGCATTTGGGATTAGAGCAAATAAAAATTTCCTCTTCCTTTAATCCTTTATTTATTTCTCCACACTTATAACACCTTTTACTAATATTATAAGCACTAATTAATTCACACCACTTACCAGTTTCCTTCACTTTGTAAGTGGTAAAAAAGAATAATTGACCTCAACAAGATTTTAGAATGCCGTCTCGCGTTCATTTGTCGACCTTTTTGTTTTTCTTGCTAACCATTTTAGCAGGATTTAACTTTTCAAATGCTAATAAGTCGTTTTTATTTACTAGTTTACGAGAAAGTTTATGATTTCTATCTTTAACGTTTAAATACTCAATTGTTTTTTTCTTGTGTAGACCCAAAATGCGATATTATGTAAAAACTCTCTAAAAATATTATATGAATATTGAGAAAGAAAGTCTTTTAAAAGTTGGCATACAATTTGGTAATTTAACTCAACGCTGAAATCCAAAAATGGAACCCTATATTGCTAGGAAAAGTGGGAAACTACATCTCCTTGATGAGCAAAAAATTATTGAAAGTTTTTCCTATGTTAAAAGCCAACTCGAAAAAATGATTGAAGAAGACAATATAACAGTTCTATTTGTAGGAACTGCTCCTGATTTAGCGGAAATTACGAAGCAAGCAGCGATTAGTTGTCAGTCTCCGTATCTGGTGCATCGTTGACCAGGAGGATTTTTAACTAATTTTCACACTATTCAAAGGTCAATAGGGCATTTAAAAAGTTTACTTGCTTTCCGACAATCAGAAAGTTTCGCTACTTTGTCTAAAAGAGAACAGTCTGAATTGGAAAGAAAAATCAACAAGTTAAAAAAAGTTTATGAAGGAGTACTTGATTTGCCAAAAAATGGATGGTTTGATTATTTTCAAGGCGAAAAGCGAATCAATGTTTTACTGTTTATTGTTTGATTAAAAAAGGAGAAAACAGCTCTTAGAGAAGCCAAAAGTTTAGGTGTTCCGGTTATGGCAATTTGTAACACTAGCGATGACCCTACTTTAATTGACTACATAATTCCTGGTAATATAGCAGTTGCTAAAAATAAGGAAGAAAGCAAAAAAGCAGAGCGTGCTCAATATTTAATTAATGCTGTCGCTGAGGTTATTCAGGAAAGTAAAATCCGCAAGGATGCTAAATTATCTTCTGAGGAGAGTGAAACCATAGAAAAAACAGAAAAATTGATTTCTCCCAAGGAAACAAACAGAGTTTAATTTTTTTTTTATTAAAGCAAAAAAGATTTGTCCCCGAATTGGCAAAGTTGGGCTAAAAATAACCAAGACTACGAAGAAATATAACATAACTCTTGCCGATTGAGAAAAAATAAAAGTGATTTACAAGAATAAAAGAAGACTTAACCCAGGATGTCCTTTTAAAACTCAAAAAAAAGATTAAGAAATTGCTAAATTAGAGCAAGAAAAAGCAAATATGAAGTCTCCCAAATTCTTCGTTATAGGAAACAAAAAATAACTAACTTTTTTTTACTCTTAGACAATCAGTTACCAAAACTTTGACTGGACTCAAGCGACCAAGAAAATTAACGTTAATAGTAATTAAATCTCCTCCTTCTGGCTCAATTTCAGTAATTTCTCCCTGACAACCTTCGTAAACTCCCCGAATAACTTTTATTAACTCTCCGCGTTTAAAGTTGCCGGTTTCTTTCTGACCAATTTCTCCTTTTTCGGCTTTTTGGAGCAAAGTTAAAAACTCAGAGGCTTTTTGAGGGGATAAAGGTTCAGGCAAGATTTTCACACCAGGAATAGTATGAACCACTTGAATTAATTCTTCATCCAAAACACAATGGCAAAAAATATATCCAGGGAGCAAACTTTTTTCTTTTGTAGATTGGGGAATAAAACGTAAATCAGCAACCTTTTCTTGGATATTAGTTTTTTCTAATTCATTTTTAATTTTGACAATCACTTCTCTTTCTTTACCACTACGCACTAATAATATGTATCAAAAATAATTTAACTTCATCTAATAAACGAACAATAGACATTTTTTTGCTTTATAACCACAACAATTAATCGCCATGGCTAATTTTCTATTTTGCCTATATTTGTTTTTTAACGACTATCGGATAAGTTTACTATTATCACTCTATAAAAATTAATGTCAATTTTGATGAGAAGCAAAATAATCTTTTTTTAATATTTCAATAAGTTAATTGCATTTCTGGACGTTATGGATTTTTCGCGTAGAAAAGTTTGATAAAGATTAGCATTATATCCTGTAAAGGTGAACTACTCACCACTTATAGAAGTGGGAGTTTCATAGGTTAACTAGCATTTGCTAGCCATGAGCCTAATTTACGAGGGCAATGTTCCTAACTCCGTTTGTGCTTTTCAAAGGATATTTTTTGAAGCATTGATATCTCTATCTGCTTCATAATCAAACCATCTTTGTTTTTCTAAGTCTTGGTTAACTGTTCCACATTCGAAGCATCTTTTACTAGTATTAT
Organism: endosymbiont GvMRE of Glomus versiforme; assembly: GCF_003546845.1. Classification (NCBI taxonomy): domain Bacteria; kingdom Bacillati; phylum Mycoplasmatota; class Mollicutes; order Mycoplasmatales; species endosymbiont GvMRE of Glomus versiforme. The sequence continues at coordinate 299,922 of NZ_NWVA01000002.1, forward strand.
TTGGGTCAACTGGTTTAACTATTTTTCCTTTAATTTCCGCTTTGTAGGTTAATTTAGCAAAGAAATCACTAATCCTTAACTCTGATAATCCTTTAACTGTGTATTTGCTAAACTTCCTTTTCTGATTAGGTTTTTTCTCAGGTGCTTTGCTTAACTTCAAATCCTCATAAGCAATCAAATCAAACTTATCCACTATTTTTTTGCTTAATTTATGGTTGCGGTCATTAATCCGACGAACCACATTGCGAAACAATTTTATTAGTTTTAATCTAGCCTTTTCATAGTGTTTGCTTGATTTGGTTTTATCATCTTTATTTCGCCGATGTTTTTTCAGCGAAAGGGATTGATGAAGTTTTTTTAACTTTTCTGCTGATTTTTCAGAATACTTTGAATTAGCATACTTTCAGCCCTCGCTAGTAGCAAAGAAATTAATGGGGCACCAACATCAATTCCAACTTTTCTTTTAATTTCAGTTAGAGAAAACTGTTTAGGTTTTGGTAATTGACAAGAAAAGCTGGCACAGTATTCGCCATTTTTCCAAGCAATAGTTAAGGTTTTGATTTTTCCTTTAATTGGTCGGTGATAATTGATTTTGATTGTTAAGTTTCTTTCTGCTTTATTTGTTCCTTATTCCTTGCTTAATAAATAGTTTGTTGTTCTCAATTTTATAAATTCAAATTCCATTTACTTTTTCTTGGGGATAGACAATGTGATTAAAATATCCTTTCTTTTTTCTGTTTTTTTAGTTTTATTCGTTTAGTAAGAAAGCCATTTCAGACAAAGGTAGTAAGCGATAAGGAATATCGTGTAAGACTTGACTTTGGATTTGGTAAAGTTGAGGATTTTGCCTTTTAAGGTCAATTAATTAGTTCTTTTTGTTGCTTGTCTAGCAATTTATTTCGCTCTTTCTTTTGCTCTTTTAGAGGAAGTTTGCTAATTATTTTGTCTTCTTTACGATACTGTTTTAAGAAGTGGTTGTAGAGTTTAAGGAGTTCGTTAGAAGTTCAGTTTAAGAGTTTTTTTATCTCTTTGTTGGGATAAATACGATATTGGCAAGTTAATTCTAAAAAATTAGGATTTTGTTTTCTTTTCATTGTGGCTTGGTTCGAGTTTAATACTCAATAAACCAATCAACCCAAGACACTACACTCTAATTGATTGGTTAATTCAATGCTAAACTATATTATATGTTTTACGCAATTCATTCCCACTTAATCAGAGATTTGAAGCTGGGGGACTTCTTGCTAGTTTAGGTTAAATTATCCTTGTATAAGAATTCTTACTATTTGCCCTTTTCCCTATTATTACTTTTCTAGTTCACTTTCTAACTTTTCTACCTGTTTCTTTAACTGTTCAGCTTGTTGACTGGCTTGAAAGTAATTATAAAATCCTAATAAAGCATCAATTACTCCTCATATTCCAAATGCCAAAGCCAGATAAAAAACATACTTAAAATTAGGGTTTCGTTGATACATTTCCTCAATCTCTTTTTTTAAAAAAATCTTATCTATGGCTCAGTAGGCTAAAAAAGAACCAAGTCTAAATAAACCACTTCAAACCGAGGATAAAGCACTAGATTTGGCTCGAAGAGTGTCTTTTCAGGCTTCTCTAATTTTGATATAGTTAATTATTTCTTTGTTGTTCATAATAAAATTTTATGGTCGGAACAGCAGGAATCGAACCTGCACCGCCTGAGCCCAGGTCAGGAATCTTACCACTCGACTATGTTCCGTCTATACTTAAAATTTTATATCAATGCAAAAATTTTCTTAAACACTGAATGCGAGGACTAATTTTGTTTTTTTCACATTCTTGAGAAGTAAGTTGAGCATAAGTTTTCTTTAATTGTGGAAAATAAAAAATAGGATCAAAGCCAAAATCATTTTTACCTATAAGTTTTTGTGAAATTATGCCTTTTATTGAAGAAACAAAAATTTTTTCAACCCTTTTTTGGGGGTCAACATAAGCCAAAGCCGAAACAAAAGTACATTTGCGGTTTTTCTTCTCCTTCATAGCGTCTAAAATTAGTTGGTTAAACTGTTTGTTCGTTAAATTTCCTTTGGCTCGTTTGGTATAAATTCCTGGTCAATTATGAAAAGAAACCAAACAAAGTCCGCTGTCTTCTCCTAAACAAGGCTGCTTGGTAACTTCGGCTAATGTTCTAGCTTTAATTAAAGCATTTTCAGCAAAAGAATTACCATTTTCAACTATTTCAAACTCTTTTTTTAAGTCACGGAGAGTTTTAACCGTTTCAGCCCAAATGGTTAAGAATTTCCTTAAATTCTTGCTCTTTATCTTGATTATTAGTAGCAATTCACAGAATTTTTTGACCGAATAAATTCATAAATTGATAATTTTAACCTTTCTTATCTTTACACCATTTACATAAATTTTTCTCAGTTTCGTATCGTTGCGATATTTTTTTATGGCACTTCTTATAAGTAAAATTGCCAGTCTTTAAAATAAAATTTATAACTACTCAAAATCAGCCAACAAAAATAGCAATTCCAATTACCAGCCAAAGGATAATTTTTATTATGTCTTCCATATGTTTATTTTTGGTGCTGGCTGGCAGAATCGAACTGCCGACTAATCCTTACCATGGACTTGTTTTACCATTAAAACCAAACCAGCATTATTTAGAAAATTTTTTTTATACTGATTTTTTATCTTTTCTTACTTTTATAATAAAAAATACTAATTACTACTAAAACAACTAAAAATATTCCTGTTGCTATGCCAATTTTAGCACCAGTAGAAAGACCTTTATTTGCTTTTGCTGAATTATTACTTTCTCCTGTTTGGCTATCAGTTTCGGTCTTATTATTTTTGCTAGGTTGCTCTTCTACTTCTTGAAAACTATCTCATTCAAAATCATGGTCGCAGTAAAAAGATAAAGCACTATTATTTTGTGACAATTCTAAACTTTTAATTCGCATAGTAAAAGTTTTTCCTACTGACTCCGTTAAAATGTTGCTTTTATACAATTTAGATTTAGTTAGCGGTGTGTAAAGAGGAGTTTGAACTGGGTAAGAAAACCCAAAAATGATTTTGGTAATGGGTGGCATTCCTTCAATTCCCAAATTTAAAGGCTTGATTTCTAATTCATGTTTATAACTGCCATATTTGGAAAAACTTTCTTCATAATTAAGTCCTATTACAAATCCTAATTTACGCTGATTAATCGCTTTAAAAGTAATTTCCGGAAAAGAATAATCACTACTAGTTTGTTTTTCTAATTTGCTAGTATCTTTTACTAAAAAGCCATTAGCATAAGCGGGTTGACGTCCTTTTCCTTCATATTCATCCATAAAATTCGGTTTAAACTGTAAATTTTCCAGAGAAGTAATAAAAATATCGTCTTTTTTTCTATTTTTAATTTTATTAACTATTGCTGAATTATCGTCAGGAATAATTAAGTAAGGAATTATGGCCCCTTTGTTGCCAGCTAAGAAAAGGTGTTTTTTCGTTTTTTTTCCATAATTCACATAATTTTCATTGGTAATATCTACTTCGCTAAAAACAAAAAAAGTCAGATACTTTTTTCCGTCCTCGTTTCAAGTATCGGGTAATGCAATACCACTAGGAGAGACCAGATTAAAAGAAAAATGTTTATTCATGATAATTATTAATTTTTCTGTTTACGACTTAACTTTTCTTTCCAAAGGAGAAGGAATTTCGGCAATAATTTTTTCCAGCAATAAATCAATGTTTTTGCCAGTTTTAGCCGAAATTAAGCAAATATCTTCACGAGCACAATTTAAAAGTTCTATTAATTGATTTTGAACTTTTTCTATTTGGGCATGCGGTAAATCAATTTTGTTAATGACTGGAATGATTTTTAACTCTTGTTGGCGAGCAATTTCATAATAAGTTAAGGTTTGGGCTTGAATGCCCTTAATGGCGTCTACTAATAAAATGACTCCTTCACAAGTAGCCAAGGAACGAGAAACTTCATAATGAAAATCAAAATGTCCCGGAGTGTCAATTAAATTTAAAACATAAGGCTCAGGGCTCTCAGGAGGATAATATAACTGAACCGCATTTAGTTTAATAGTAATCCCTTTTTCTTGTTCTAGGGCTAAACTATCTAAAACTCTTTCAAGTGTTTGTTTACTATTTTTAAAGTTAGTTAATTCTAATATGCGGTCAGCAAGCGTAGATTTTCCATGGTCAATATGGGCAATAATGGAAAAGTTTCTAATTTTTTCGGTTTTAGCGAGCATAATTTATTTGTTAAGGTTTTTAAGTTTTTTCATTTACAGATTTTTAATTAGATTTCATAAAACTAACGCTTTGTGTCTTCCTTATATTCTTGAAAATCAAATAAATTCAGCGTTTTAAATATTTTTTCAAACTGCCTAGTTTGCCAAAAGAATTTCAATAATTAGTTTTTCAACAAAAATAACAGGTTTAATAGCCTTGCCTTTCTTCATTTTGCGTAATTTCACTAATCCTAACTTTTCCAAGGCACTAATATCTCGTCAAACAGCAGCATAATCACGATTTAATGCTTTGGCTAACTGTTGAATACTAGTTGGCTGATTTCTCTTGATTGTTAATATTAAGTCTAAACGAACGGGACTAATTGCTTGATAAAGAGCAGTTATTTTGTTGGTTATTAATCCTTGCGGACCAGTATGAGATGGAGTTATGGGGTGATAGCAAAAAGTAAAAACTTTATTGGGATTAGCATTATGATGTATTAAGTCATCATGAATTAATTTTATTTTTTTACTTGGCGGTGGGTAAACTTCGGTAGATAATCGTTTTTTTGGCATTTTATTATTAATTTTTAGTAAGGCATGACAAAACAAACTTTTTTCTTGACAAAATGTAAAATTTGTATAACAATAATTTCTCTTTTTGGCAAATTTATTTTACTTTTCTATTCCCACGATGGGAATACAACAAAAACTTATAGATGAAACTTAAACTTTATTTAACCATAACTGTCACGACAAAAAAAACTTAAAGAAAAATACAAAATAAACCCCTAGCGAGGCAAATATAAAAACGAAAAAGATAAAATAACGAAAGAAAAATAAAACGAAACAAAGAAAATACAAATTTAAAAATTCCTAACAAGAAAAAAAATACATGCTAGCAAAAAACGGCTAACTAATTAAGGACTAAAAAAAACTTGCTAGGAAAGATACAAAAAAGGATAGATAGAAAAAAATAGTTGAAAAGAAATTATATGCTTCATTTTAACAAAACTTCGCAATAAGCACAAAAAAGTTGCCTAGACAATGTAACAAAATAGGGAAAAATAAGTTCCAGTTAGTTTCTTTGTAAATGAAAATAAAACAAAGAGCAGCAATTCCGTGAGTGGGAAATAATTGTAAAAGGTCTAAATAATTTCCTCCGTGAAAATGCCACAAAACAAAACTCAAAAAGGAAAACAAATAAGGAGTTCAAGTGTTCTTATCAAAATATTTAAAAATTAAATAACGAAAAATAAACTCTTCAATAATAGGTCCAATTAAGCAAACTAAGGAGAATATAAGAAACAAAGGGAGTTGCAGAATTTTTTCTAGAAGCGAAATCTTAAAGATAACTACTAACTTTATTTTCAAGACAATAAATAATATAAGAAAACCCCGAATTAAGTATTTACGGGAATTATTTTTAATACTTGCCATTATAACTTAATTTTAGAGAATTACGCAGGGGTCGAATTCAATGTCTATTTTTATTTTGGGGGGTTCATCTCCGCATTTTTTCTTTGCTGGCTTGGTTTCCAAAAAAAGGACTTTAGAAAAGAAAGATTTAATGCTTGCGAACATTTTGTGACTTGAAAGAGCAAAGTTAGATGTAGGATAATAAATTAGCAAAGACTTAACTTAAAAGAGAGGAGAAACTCAACAAATTAAAATTAACACTCACTTTCGTAGATAGTTAACAAATAGAAAGAAGTTTAATACACGATTACTCCTATATGTAAATTAACACTCACAAAACTTATAAAAATCTTATTTATTGACCGCAAAGGTGAGGAAAAAACCAAAGCCAAAATTCACCTTTTTTATAAGAAAAAAATCAGCCGCAGCTCTTAAAAATTCTTTCTTAAAAGTTCTCCAAGATTCCATGAAACTTACGCCAAAATCACGCAATCCTGCGAGAAAGTTCTAATTATGCCAAACAATTTTTAAGAATAAACAATTAGCCAAAAACAGGTTTAATTAGCATGAGAAAAATCCTTAATTTACGCCTGCATGCTTTAATTTTTCCTTATCAGTTTTTACGCCAAAGACCATGAGAAAAAAACTATATACGGACAATCCTATATTTATTTTAGCAAAAATCAAGTATTTTTAATACGGAGATATCCCTATATGGAAAAATTAAGCAAAATCCTTATCTTACTCATCATCCCGTCTTCTTTTTTTTGAACTAGTTGGTTCTTCTTCCTCATCTTCTCGTGGGCGTTTTGCTGACTTTTTAGTGATTGGTTCTTCTCAGGAATAAACTTCATAAGTTATCTTTTCTTTGCGTAAATATTCTTGAATAGTCTCAGTGTTGGTTAACTTAAAAACATACGGAGCAAGTTTTTCTCCTTGTTCTTGCTTCAAAAGCGAACGTAAAGCAGCATAATCTTTTGGTTCCATGGTGGATTTAATGTAAATTAGTTTCATATATTAATTTTATATACAGATAGGCGTGTATATTTAAATTTTTATTTTTGTTAAAATTGATATAGGATTATCTGTGTATTTGATATACTTGTTTGTGTGGGTAAAAAGCACAATTACGCCAATCTGCAAAACAAACAAGCAATTCGGTTAAACTTTCTCCTTTTGGCTTAATTTACAATAATCATTTTACGCCAATTTTCTTATTATTTAGCCGAGAATCCAAATTAAGTTATGGTGCTAATCATTACGCCAGAACTATAATTAGCCTAATTACGTAATCATGCATGCCAAGATTTTACGCCTATCATCCAATTTAAGGCTTATCTGAAACGCCCAACATACTTCTTTTTCAGGTGCTTAACTGCTGACTAAAAACGCCGACGGCAAGCATAAAAATTCTTTATTTACATACACACTTAGCCATATATATATATATATATATTTAAATTACGCCAAAAATTCTTAAAATGAATTATTTTTTTAGATATAGGGGTATTCTCATATGAAAATTAAGCATGTGAATGGCGTTTTTCTGATTGTATGTATAGGAGTATCTATATATAGATTAATTATTGTTCTTATCAAAGATAAGAAAATGATGATTTATTTGTTTTGGCGTAAGTATTTTTAGCCGATAGAACTTTTTAGAAAAATTGCGTGCTTGTGGGCGTTTTTTGCGTAATCATTCTTGGAAACTTTAAGAAAGAAACCGCAGGAGAAAAATTTGTTATAAATAAGGTGGGTTTTAGCTTCGGTGTTTTCTCAACTTCTTAGTTCAAAAATAAGATTTTATAAGTTTTTTTGTTAAGTAAAAAGTAAGAAAATAATTCTTTTGCTAATTTAATTTGATATTTTCGTTGTTAATGTGCTTTGCTAACTGCGTTTTTATTTTTTTTTTTATATAGGGATATTCCCGTGTTAAATTTCTCTCTAACTTGCTAGCTATCTACGAAAGTGAGTTTTTAAAGATTAATATTCCCTTTTTTATTTATTTTCGCCCTTTGCCAAAAGATTTAACTTGCTTTTTATTATTAGCCAAAATGTCCGAAGAAGAGGAAACAAGAATAGTAGCAGTTGCTTCTTGTGCTCATAGAGTTAATGTTATAAGTCATGGAGATTTTATTGACCCAAAACCACAAGCTATTAAAAAAAGAAAATGGTCTTCCGCTGCTCCTGATTGGCGAAAAGCCTGTAATGGCTTAAATCTCGAAGGTGAATATTATCAAAACTAGGAAAACAAAATCAAATTTGTTTAAAGAATTTTTTGCTAACATGGCAATACTTTTCTAGGAACTTGTACTAATTCTTATTGTAGAGCCAACAATCAAAGTCGCATTATTTGTCAATGGGGATATAAAAATTTCGATTTTTTTGATGACGAACATAATTGTAAATGTCCTCTCTGCGATGAATATGTTCAACCTGTTACTTGCGGTTTTTGCAATACCAAGTGGAAAATAACTGGTTATAAGAAAGTTGCTGGCAGTTCTCCTCAGGCAGTTAACGGCAGCTGGAACACCGCACCTAGCGATGGATATACTACTTTCGACGAAGACCTTACTACTATCGTTCAATGGAAAGAACTCAAAATCGAAGTTAAAAATTCATGAATGATTTATTATATCCAAAACGAATCTTCTCTTCTTTATTTTTTATTTCTTAAATAGTTGAATTTATTTTTTTCTTTTCTTAACTCGGCTAGGTTTTAGGAAAAGTTTTTTTTGCTCCTTGTTTCAACTATTTTTGTCTTTTTTATTTTTATTCATGTATTTCTTTTATTTTTCTATGTTTTGTTACGACAATTTATTTAAATAAAGTTTAATTAAGTTTTCGGTTCGAGTTTTATTTCTTTGATTTACTCGTAAAAATTCTTTGAAACATGAAAAATGAAGTAATTTGTGAAGTTATAGAAGAAACCATAAACAAAACAAACTGTCCTAAATGCCAAAGTTCCTTAAAATCTCGTTGACTTACCCAAGAAGAACAAGAAAAATTAACTTTTGATATTCCCGACCCACAATTTAGAGATGGTTCGCAACTGTCCCAAGTAGAAGTTTATTTTTGTCCTAATTGTGCTTGGCAAAATCCAAGTTTATTGATATTAGCTGAATACGAAAATGTTTCTGCTAACGAAGAAAAACAAAAATACCAAAAAGAACGTGAATTGGTGGAAAAAATTGCTACTTTTTTACTAACGCAAAAAGATATCAAAATAAGATTTGTAAAAAGTATTATTTTTGAGAATGAAAAGAAAATGGGAAGAACGTTTCTATTTAAAATTCCTGAATTGAATAGAGAAATTAATTGCGTTTGTTTATTTATCGAAGAAATTGTCAATAAAGATAAAACTCAGCCAGGTTTGTTTTGCGATGTTTTGGCTCATGAATTAGCCCATGCAGAAGTATTTAAAAATCCTCAGTATAATCCAAAAGAACATTATCACGACTGTTCTTGTCGAAAACCAGATATTTTTTTTAATCCTCACAGCGGTGAAGGACACGATAAAATCTGACATGATAAATACGATGAATTTAGAGAAAGAATTAAAAATGGGAAATTAGCTGAAGGTTCTGGTTATGTTAGTTTAGGAATAGATTTTCAACATGGTGAAACAGAAAAAGACGAAAATCCTGCTGTTTCTCTCCACGAGAAAGAAAAAGTTACAACAACCCAAGATGATAAACCAAAAACAATCCTAATAATTAGCGGGATTTTTCTTAGTTTAGTATTTTTAGTATGGTTGGTTTATTTTTTAACTAAAAAAGCAAAAAAATAGATAGATTTCCCATAACGAGAACAATTAAACGTGATGATTTAATACATCATAATGCGTTAACATTGCACATTTAACTTTTTTGTTGCATTAATAAATTCACTAATTATTTCATTAATTTTTCTCATGTCTAAGTCAGGAAATTGTTTTTTTACTTGCCCGAGCAGGAAATTTTGGATTTTTTGGGGTTTCAAAGAGTACTTTTTAGCTAAATCATCATCTCATAGTTTTTCTAATTCAAGAAAAATGGGAGAAGTATCAGTTATTTCTTGCTTTTGGTATTTTTTAATTAAATAAGCGAGTGATTTTTTAGTAGTAATTAACTGTTCTACGGTATTTTTAATTTCCTCAGTTTCTAGTTTCTTTTCTTTTCATAATTGAAAAAGTTTTCAGTAAGATTTTCACCTTTTTTGAAAAAGGAAAAAGTTTTCATCAGTAAAATAAGGGTTCAAATAATTTAAAAAAAAAGTGGCTCAATCTTCATATTCTTTAATAGGAAACATAAAGATTATTTTTCTTTTTTATCATTTTTTTTCTTTCCTCAGTAATAAAAGGCTACCAAAGAAGAAATAAGAATAACACCTGTCCATACTGGTCAGTAAAAGGCTTTTTTGTATCATTGCTTTTCGTTATTATTTTGGGTTGAAGTTGACTGTTGAGGAGAAATTTTAGAATCTTTGCTTACCGGCAAGGAACGAGATTGAGAAGAAGAATTGCCAATTTCTAGACCACGGGATTTTAATTCAGCAATAATTTTATCAGCAACTATTTGCGGTGAAGAAATTTCTTGCTGGAAAACAATTAATTTTATGCCTTTTTCTTGGCATAATTTTTCTGTTTCGGCTAATAATCGTTCTTGAAAACTTATAGCACTGGCTGTATATTCTGGAGCCGAATCGCTCTCTCGCCCTCGCCTTTTTAAAAATTCCGTAAGAATTTGTTGGTCTACTTTTACAAAAATCAAGTAATCAGGGTTCGGTATTTCTTCGCGGTCAAGTTCGCAAATTTGTTTCATTATGTTAAAGTATTTATTATCCGATTGCATTAGTCATGGTTCTTTGCCAAGATAAGAATACGTTAACTTATCAAAATAACTATCAACAATGGCAGTCTTTCCTTCCTCACTTATTTTTTTGGCTTTGTAAAGAAAAGGGACGTGAATAGCCCGAAACCACGTCATCATGGAAAAATCGTCTAAATGTTCTGATTGAGCCGTAGCAAATTCCGGTCAATCTCCTTGTTCTGGTTCAAAAAAACCGGAACCATTTTCGTTAACCACTATTTCTTTTCACGAAGATATGCCTAGATTTCACTTTTTCGCTACTTCCCGAGCGGCACTAGACTTGCCACATCCCGGGACGCCTATAAAAATTATCAAATTCATATATATATATATATATATAGTTTTAACATAACTACTTTTATTTCCTTTCGTTATCATAATATATATTTTTAATTCTTTCTTTCTCATTTAACTTTTCAACTAGTTCAATTTTTTTTTAAGCATTTAGTATATTACAGCCAATATTAGTTTTTATTTCTTTTCACACATCAGCAAAGTTATCCACAGGAATAATTTTTAATTTTCTTTTAATTTCAGTAGGAATTTCTTCTAAATGTCTTTCGTTTCCACGAGGTATAAATACAGTATCAATTAATTTATCTTCATAAGCAGCGGTTAGCTTTTCCTTTAAGCCGCCAATTTCTAAAACTTTCCCTTTGGAGGTAATTTCTCCGGTCATAGCATAGTTGCTAGGGAAAACTTTTCCAGTCAAAGATGAAAGAATGGCCGTAGTTATCGCAATTCCGGCACTGGGACCATCTTTTGGGACTGCTCCTTCGGGAAAGTCAAGAAAAATATCATTTCCTTTAATAATTTCTTCGGTTAGACCAAATTTTTGGTAATTATTTAATAAATAATAATAAGTTTTTTTGACTGATTCACCCATTATTTTGCCTAAATTGCCAGTTGGTTCAATTAATTTACCTTCTTTTCCTTTGACTGGAAAACAACTTGCTTCTATCCTTAAAACACTTCCTCCTGCTTCACTAACGGCTAATCCTTTAACTATTCCTGGTTGATAGTAATCATCAGAATCTTCACTGATTACTGACGACCCGAGATATTGACGGGTTTTTTTTAAATCAATTACTTCACTTTTTAAGTTTTCTGTTTCTTGCTTGTAAACAAAAGCACAAACAATTGAATTAAAAAGCTTAATCGTTTGTCGCATACCGCCAGTAAAAACGTAAAATTTAACAATTTCTTCAATGGCTTCATCAGTGAAAGTTAACTGGTCGTTAGTTAACTTATAATTTTCTAAAATTGAGGGAATTAAGTGAGTTTTGGCTGCTTTAACTTTATCCAGAGTAGTATAAGGAGGTAGTTCAATAACATCCATGCGGTCTAGTAAAGGACCCGGAATATTTTGAATTCAGTTGGCAGTGCAAATAAAAAATACTTGGGACAAGTCATAAGGGATTTCCAGATAGTTGTCTTTAAAATTTTTATTTTGCTCGGGGTCTAAAATTTCTAAAAGGGCTGAAGCTGGATTACCATGAAAACTCATAATCGTGTTGATTTTGTCTACTTCATCAATTAAAAACACCGGATTTTTGACTCCGGCTTCTTTCATACCTTTAATAATTTCTCCGGGCATAGAGCCGATATAAGTTCGTCGGTGACCACGAATTTGCCCTTCATCACTTACTCCTCCCACCGAGATTTTTACATATTTTCTCCCCATCGCTTTGGCAATAGACTTAGCAAGAGAAGTTTTTCCCGTGCCGGCTGGACCAACCAAGCAAAGTATCTGAACTTGTTTTTCTCCGGCTCTTTTTTTGCCGGCTAAATAATTCAAAATTCGTTGTTTAACTTCTTCTAAGCCAAAATGCTCTCGGTCTAATTCTTTTTTGGCAACTGCTAAATCTTGATTTTCCGTTGTAGTTTGTCATCAAGGAAGCGAAAATATTTCTCGCAATTGTTCTTCTAAACTTATTTTTTCTTGAAAATAGGCTTTTTTATATTCGGAAATTTTTGCTTTAATATTTTTTTTGGCTTGGGGAGGAAAAGGTTCATTATTTAAACGGTGAAGGTAATGAGCAACTTTGTCTTTTCCTTCTCAATCCATTCCTCCTCCATCTTCGCCACTTGGTTCTCCCGATGGTTCCTTTTGCCCTTGTTGTTGGTGTCGTCGGGCTGCTTCTTGGATAATCTTAGGAGCAATAGTAAATAAATAGCCGAAAAAGAAAGTTAATAAGGCTAAATGAAAGCAAATTCGCACTCATGAAAGTTGTTTTTTTCCTTGAACTTGCCAAGAAATTCCTTGCAGATAACTAAATAGTTGTTGTTTATAATAGTCCAAGGAAGAATTAGCCAAAAAATTAAGTTTTAAATAATCGTCCTCCTGGGGAATAATTAAAATTCCTTGAAAATTCACTATTCGGCTATGAAAGCGAACTTGGAGATGGGCAATTTTTTCTACTTGGTATTCTTGCCCTTCTACTACTAGTTTTTTTTCTTGGAGAACTTGGAAAAATTGGTTTTGGTCTAACTGATAAGTAGTGATTTTTTTAATTAACCATTCCGTAAATAAATAATAAAAATAAGCAAGAATTAGGAAAAAAATGAGTGGTAAAAAAGAAACGTCTAATTTAGCAGTTTTATTATAATCAGCAAACTTCCAACCTAACAAAAACAAAAAGATTACTCCAAAAATTAAATTAGTTATTCGGAGAACGGTTTTGGTTCAGCGATGAAAAAGAAAACTTTTGAACATATATTTTATATTAAATTTTTATTATAGTAAGGGTACAAATCTGACAGGCAAAAGGGGAGTAGATTGTAATTTTCCTTTTCCTTGTGGCAACTTTTTTATTAAATAGAGTATTTGTTCCCCTGAGTTAATTTCTAGCGGCAAAATCATTTTCCCGGTAGTTTTTAATTGCTCCAACAGAGTTTTAGGAATTTGCTTGCTGGCAGCGGTCAAAATAATTGCTTCAAATTCTTTTTTTTCTGGTCAACCTAAGTTTCCATCTCCCTGATAGTAAAAAATATTTTGATAACCTAACTGAGTTAATAATTTTTGGGCTTTTTGGCTCAATTCAGAATAAATCTCAATGGTATATACTTCTTTCACTAACTGGGCTAAAACAGCAGTCTGAAAACCACTACCAGTACCAATTTCTAAAACTTTATCACTGGGTTTCAATTGTAATTTCTCAGTCATATAAGCAACGATAAATGGTTGACTAATAGTCTGACCGCAATCAATTGGCAAAGCCCTGTCTGTATAAGCCACCTCTCGATAATTTTTTGGAACAAATAGTTCTCTTGGTATTTGTCGAATGGCTTGCAAAACCTTTTGGTCTTTGATTCCACGGCTTTCTAACTGGATGGGAGAAATAGTAAATTTCATATTGTTTAAGTTATTTTAGAGTCTTTATCCTTGTTCGAAATGAATGTCAATTTTTTTAAAGTGGATATTAACTTAGCCTTTACAATTATATTTTTGGCAAAGAGTTTTCCGGTCAACTTTGCCACTCACTAAACTTTTAATTGGTTCATAAGTTTTTCGATGCAGAGAACAAATTCCATACTTAAAAATTGCTTGTAAATGGGTGGGGTTAGGATAACCTTTATTATTTTCCCAGTCATACCGAGGATATTTTTTATGCAAATTTTTCATAATAGTATCACGGGTAACTTTGGCAATAACCGAAGCAGCCGCAATGTTAATTGATTTACGATCACCACCAATAATGCTTTGGGTTGGAATACCAGAAATTGTTATTTCCTCTTTACCATCAACCAAGCATAAACTAGGTTTATTTTTTAATTTTAAAGTGGCTTCGACCATGGCCTCTTTGGTGGCTTGTAAAGGATTTTTGTTTTCTACTTCTCGGGGGCTTTTAATTACTACACTGTATTCCAAAGCATTTTTTCTAATAACTCCATAAGCTTTGTTTCTCTGTAAAGGTTTTAAAATTTTGGAATCTTGAATCAAAGAAGAATGAAAAAATATTGGCAAAATTACTGCAGCAACGACAATTGGACCAGCCAGTGCTCCCCGACCAGCTTCGTCCACTCCCACGATTAAATTGTATTCTTTTCAAAGATTTAATTCAAAATCAAGATTTGCTTTGGCCATTACTATAGATTATATACTTTTTTACTGATTTATAAAAGAAAAGACAAGGTTTTTTTGGTCCAAATTCAATAAAATATTTATTAATAAAGCGAGTTCTGATTAAAAAAATGGATAAAAAAGCAAATCAACCTAATAAATTAATAATTATCTTTCTAATTTCAACCAACCTTTTACTGATTTCCTTATTGGCTTTAGTTAGTTATATTGCAATTCAAAGCAAAAGGGTTCTTCAAAAGGATTTACATAATATCAACAAAAGCATTGAAAAAAATTTGGGAAACTTGTCTCATCTAGCAACTGTAAAGGAAAATTTAAATGATTTATCGCAAATTGGTGAAAAATTGGATACAGAAACCGTTAAAGAGGAAATTACTAAATTAACTGCTAGCATTAGTAAATTAGGAAAATTAGAAGACATTAAGCAAAAACTAGGAGAAGTAGGAAAAGAACTTTCTCAAGATTTAAGAAACATTGATTTATCATCATTAAATAACTTAGCGAGTAATCTTTCAGAAATCAAGAGCAAACTGAAAAATCTAGAAGAAATTAGCACACAATTAAAAAACTTGTCTAATCTGGAAGGCATTAAGAACAATTTAAACAATCTTGAAAGTATTAGAGATGATATAAGTAAAATTAAAATTCCTGGTGACTCAAAAGAAATAGAGGCGATTAAAGAAAAATTAGCAGGTTTGGAAAAAACAGGTCAAATCTTAGTCAACGAATTCGGCAGGAGGGCTGATGAAATTATTTGTTCAAAATGTCACAAACAAAAAGTTATTTGTTCTTCTGTGTTCATTTCTGAACTTGATTTAGTTGTTAAAAAAGAAGATTGAAAAGAATGAGTAAAAAACAGAGAATTAGTAATAAGATATGAAAACAAAAATCTTTTTATCCCTGGCAGACTTTATGGAGGAACTCATCATTTTTCAAATTTAGAAGTAGGAAACATACCACCAGAAGTTAGAGAAGAAATTAATAGGGGTAATTATGAAATTGTCCTTAAAGATGATAGTTATTTATGTCCTAGTTGTGGACGAAAAATAGAAAAGTTGAAAGGATTAGAAAACTACAAAGACGATTTGCCTAAACTAATTAAAGAGTTAAAAATTTAAATAAATATGAATGAAACAAGCAAGCAAAAAGAACAAACTTTTATTATGATTAAACCTGATGGAATAGAAAGAGGATTAGTTGGAGAAATTATTCAACGCTTGGAAAAAAAAGGATTTAAATTGCTGGCTCAAAAAATGCTTCAAGCAAATCGGGAAATTCTTGTAGAGCATTACGCAGAATTAAAAAAAAAATTTTTCTTTGAAGAATTAATTGATTTTATGCTTTCAGGACCAGTTATTGCGATGGTTTGACAAGGAGAAAACATTATTAATACTACTCGCCAGATGCTCGGAGCAACTAATCCGGCTGAAGCTGCACCCGGAACCATCCGGGGAGATTTTTATCTTGGTCCACAGCAAAAAATTAATGAAAATGTTTGTCATGCTTCCGACAGCCCCGAAAGTGCCAAAAAAGAAATTGCTCTTTGATTTCCTAAAAAAAATTATTAATAACTCTCTCACCGCAAGGTATTTGCTTTTTTTTGTAATTGATTACGTTTTTTATTTTGAAGTTAATATTGTTCCTTTCTGAGTCTTTCATTATGTTTATATCTGTTTACGTATAGAACAAAACGAGTCAAAAATTTACAAAATTATTATATGGATAAAAGTTAATAAACAGCAAAAAACAAAATAGTCAGTGAATTTAATTTTTCTAAAAAATGCCCGCTTGGCTCAGCGGTTAGAGTGTCCGGCTGTTAACCGGAAGGTCGGAGGTTCGAATCCTCCAGTGGGCGCCAATAAAATTTTTCATTATGAACAAAAAGCAACCAAAAAGTAACAAAGTTTTATGGTGAATTATAGGAGGAATATTATTTCTAGTCATTAGTTGCTTGATTATTTACCAAGTGATTCAGACAAGTAAAGATAAAGAAATTTCTTCTAGCCAAAAACTAACGGAAAGCAAGCAGTAAGGAATAAATGTCTTTTCAATCTTTAACTGTTGCTTCTCGTTGAACTCCTTCGCGAAGTAAAATTGAGGTCAACTAGGATTTTTCCAGGTACATTATGATAAACATTAACACAACAAGAAAATTCGCAAAATAATCATCATCTTTGGCTATTAAACCGATAAAATCATCTTCATCATAGGCTAAATTTGTTTTTTTATTATCACTTCTTCGCCGGACTTCTTGCAAAAATTTCTTATTAGTTCGCAGCAAATTATTTCCTTACTCATTTTTCTTATTTCTTTTTCTTACCACTGCATTCGCATTTCTTTTTATGGCAGGTACCACAAACTACTCTTCTTTGTCCCATAATAAGAATTTTTAGTTAAAATTAGAAAGTTCTTTTTAAATAACAATCACAGTCGATGATGGATATGATGATGAAAAACTTAAACATAATAAGATAAACAAAAATATAGAAATGAAAGGAGGAGCAAACTAACAATGAACCAAAATCCAAAATCCAATTCAAAACTCCTGGTTGGCCTTGGTAATCCAGATAGAGAATACCAAAAAACTCGGCATAATTTAGGTTTTCAAATAATTGATTATTTAGCTGAGCAATTAAATCTCTCTTGGCAAAAAGAAAAGTTTAAAGGATTATATGCCACCGGCATTTATCGCCAACAAAAAATTATTCTTTTAAAGCCTTTAACTTATATGAATAATTCTGGAGAATGTGTTAGGAATTTTGTAAATTACTGAAAAATATCATTAGAGAATATTCTCATTATTTATGACGACTTGTCTCTTTCTTTGGGAACTTTTCGTTATCGACAACAAGGTTCAAGTGGAGGACATAATGGAGTAAAAAGCATTATTGAGTGTTTGGGTACCCAGAAGTTTCCCAGATTGAAGGTTGGTATTGGTTCCAGCAAAGAAATACTTTGAAAAGATTGAGTTTTGCAAAAATTTAACGAGGCAGAAGCCAAAGAAATTAAAAAAATACTTCCTGAACTAGTTGATTGACTGTTGAAATGAGTTGGAACTGAATAATTTGTAAATGTCACGCCATGCTTGCCTTATTTTTTGAATTTTTACGGTTTCTGCCATATTTTTTCTTTCTTTCTTTGAAACTTTAAGAGGCTTTAGTTTTATCTTAGATAATTGCCTGGGCGAAAGGAGGTTTTTATTCTCAATTTAGTTTAACAATCATGAAACATTTTTTTAATAATCTATATTAGGGGTGCAAAAAAATTAGAGCACTTATTTTGGCTAAAAAAAGAAGCGAAGTAAAAGCATTAAATTAAAATTTAGAATATGTCAATAAAATGAAATTGTAACAAGTGTAATCGCGAGATATTAAGCAAGAAAAAAGATGATTTTTGTTTGGAATGTGGATGAAAACAACAAGTAGAAAAAACAGAAATTACTCCTGAAACTATTAGGAGTTTTATGGAAAAATATTGATTTGCTGGTCTAACCTTTCAAAAAGGAGAATATTTTGACCTTATTCATATCGAAGCCAAAAATAAAGAGAGTTTTTTTTCTTATCAATATTATCCGGCTGGCTTAACTACTCAATATCATCCTAGAACTAAAAGAAATATAAAAAGAAGTTTTTCGAGCGAAGGAACTTATAACGAATATACGGCTTTTTTGGAAAAATTATTTCATTTTGCTGAAAGAGAAAAAATAAAAAGGATAAGGGGCAATTGAAGAAAAGAAGTAAGCGATATGCTAGTCTCATTTAAAGTTGATGACATAATTATTGAGAAAAAAACAGTTGAGGAAATAGAAAAAGAAGAAGTATAAAATTTAAAATATATGCTTATCGTAAATAACTGGTGAGAAACCAAAAGAAAGGAAACAAAAAAAACTGTAGGAGGAAAGTTTCACCATACTTCACCCATGCAAACTACAGATATTGAAAAAATTATCCTTAATAGTGGAGTAAGCCAAGCACTTAATAATCAACAATACCTTGAAAGCACTGAAAAATTAATCCAACAAATTGGTCAAGGACAAAAACCAACCCGCACAAAAGCCAAAAAATCTATAGTTTCTTTTAAGTTACGAGAAGGAATGGAAATTGGCTGCAAGTTAACTTTACGAAAAAAAAAAGCTTGGCAATTTCTTTTTAACTTAATTAATCTTAGTCTACCCCAAATTAAAAACTTTCGGGGTCTACCAAACAAAAGTTTTGACCACCAAGGAAATTATAATTTAGGAATTAATGACTTGAATATTTTTCCTGAGACTAATTATGATTTAACTTTTAAAAACCAGGGTTGCCAAATTACCATTGTTTTTACTTCTAAGAACACCGAGGAAAATAAATATTTCTTAGAGTTATTAAATTTTCCTTTTCAAAAATCTAAAATAGTAGCAAAAGAAACTAACAAGGAGAAAAAAAATGAAAACCACACACAAAGTCAATAACCCAGACGAACTTATTGCCAAAGTTAAGGAATATGCTAATTGTGAAAATAAAAAATGATACTTAAAAAATTTTTACATAAAAAACTTTGGGGCCCAAGGAGTAATTTTAAAAAATAATGATAACGAAACAGCAGAAATCTGAACTGATAATTTTGAGAATAATGGAGAAACTGCTGAGGAAATATTTCCTAATAACATTAAAAAACTAGCAACTGTGGTTGACTTCTTTACGAAAAATTTAGAATCTAACAGAGAAATAAAAGAGCAAAAAGACAAAGAAGAGTGTTTGTTCGGTTCCTTTGAATTATCATTTCCCTCTAATTTTGAAGAATTAAAAGAAAAAGTGAAAAAATATTATCAAAAACACCAAAAAGAAATAAAACAAAATCCAGAATTTACTAATTGGATAGAAATAAGAGAAGGTCAAGAAATTACTGGGACATATGCACACGATGACGAACTTCGTAACAAATTCTACATTTATTTAGGAGAAAAGAGAAAAAAATGAGATAAAGAATTCTCTTTCGGTATTGAAATAGCAATAAAAACATGAGGAGAAATTATTCTCTATCGTGATTTAGAATTCATTTGTGGTTTAGAAAAAGAAAACCACGAAAACTTACAAAAAGAATTACAAAAATACTGAAATGATTTAGTTAATGAAAAAGTTAACAAAGCCGAACCCGAACAATCAGAAAAAAAACAAGAGCAAATCCAAAAACAACAAAATTTTAACAATGACCAAAATAAAAACGGATTTTCTGTTGCCTTGTGAATAGGAGTCGGGAGCCTTGTTTTTTTAATTGGTCTAGTAGTTTGAATCCTGCTTAAAAAAGATAAAGCAAGTAAAAAACCTAATTAAATTTATCTTTAAGTTTAAGCCGTTTATTAAATTCTGTAATGTGTTCTTTGATTTCTTTTTGGATTTTGCTTTTTCCTAAACCAGTTTTGCCAGCAATAAACCCTGAAAAACTTCCAGAACCAATAAATTCACCTTCTATATTAAGAGAATTAACAATTACTTCGCATTTATGAAGGGGGAAGTCAGTAATTCCTTTTTCATTTTTTTTACCTTTGCCGACGTAAGTAAAACCTTTGATGGTAAACGTATTTACCATTTTACCACCTCTGGGATACTCTTCACTTATTTTCCACCAAGCTTCGCTAAATGCCGTATTGCCAAAATCAACAAAAACAATTTTTTCTGAGCCTTTTCTTTGCTCGACTGCTGATTTAATAATAATTTCGGCCAATTTTATTTGTCTTTCTTTTTTAGTTCCTTGATTTGGAGGAATAATATCATCAAGCAAATTACTTCCAATTAGACAAAAAGCAATGCTTTTATAATTGCTTTTCTCGGCTAAAAGTATAGAATTTTGAACCGACCTAATTATTCCTTCAATATTAGCCCGAAAGTTTTTGTCTTTTTTCTCTATTGAACCAGGACAAGCATGAATAATTGCTCTAATGCCTTGTTTTTCTAAATCACCCGAACCAGTTAGAATGGCTGAACCACGGGGCAACATATTAGTTTCAATTACCGCTTTTTTATATTCTGTTCCTGCTGAATAAATGGGAAGTTCGGTTCCTTGATATTCAGCCTCTTTTTGAGTTGGCTTAACTGGCTGATAATTGTTTTCTTCTTGATTATTGTCGTTTGGTCTAGAACCATCTTTTTTTTTATCCTCCTTGTTAATTAAAGGTTTTTTGGTCTCATTTTTGCTTGGTAACTTATCTTTAAAATGACGAAAAAGAAAATAAATTGAAATGACTGTTAATAAAAAAATAATTAAAATTAGAAAAATTTTTCAAGCATTATTGCTCTTTTTTCTTTCCTTATCCAAGGAGGAAAAATTATCTAATGTCATAACTGATTCTTGATTGCTTATTGCTTTTATATGTTTTATGGTGGATCCAGCCGGGTTCGAACCGACGACCTCCTGAATGCAAATCAGGCACTCTACCAACTGAGCTATGGACCCATTTAGACTAGCATAATTCTTATTTAAAAAATGCCTATAACTTATTTTCTAACTTTTCTTTCATAATTTCATTTTCTAATTCCCGAATTTGGTCTCTCAAATCATTACAATCGTTTTCTAAACGAACTGTGCGATTCAACTTTTTAATTAGGATAATTATCATAAATAATCAGCCTATAACTGGAATAAAAATTCACAAAACTCATCAAAAATCTTCTCAATTTCTTAGCTGGGTTCTTTTTTTTCTCCTTAAATCTCTTTTTAAAATTTCTAATTGTAATTGTTTATTATCCATAGTCATTAATAAATTTTTATGGGGCGGATAAGGAGAATCGAACTCCTGAATCCTAGTGCCACAAACTAGTGCGTTAGCCACTTCGCTACATCCGCCATGGACCGAGCAACGGGACTCAAACCCGTGACTCCAGACTGGCAGTCTAGAATTTTATCAACTAAACTATGCTCGGTTAGTATAATTATTTTTTTATTGCTTTTTTCTCCTTTTAAGCAACCAAACTCCAAAAATGACTAAAATAACTGCTAATGTACTTATGCTGGCTGCGGCTAATGTTTTTATAGGGAAATTTTTTTTATTAGGGTTTGTCTGTTGTTTTTTTGCTAGCATTTTTTGCGCAAGACACTTTTCCAGAAAATTTGTTACATCTTCATTTTTTCAACTATGTCCTAGTCCATGATAAGTTTTAAATTCTACATTATAGCCTTTATCTTTCAAAATCTCAAAAGTTTTTTCGCCGGCTCAAAAAGGAATTCAAGGGTCCTTGGAATTATTAATAATAAGTATCGGAGTTTCTTTATTTTTATCTTGGGTTATTTTTAATAATTTGTCTCGACGAGGTAAAAGACCACAAAGAGAAATAAACCCACCAAGTTTATATTGGGAAGTCAAAGCCACTGTCAGGGTCAATAATCCGCCTTGGGAATAACCAGAAATGAATATTTTTTCTGGTGGAATGCCTCTTGTAATTTCTTTTTCTATGATTTCGTTGACATAAGAAACGGCTCGCATTAATTGGGGATAATCTAAATGGATTGATTGGTCGACTTCCTCGTAATTTATTCGAGAGGGATTATTTGAAACCACGTCATTTTCCATAATTTCCCAAGCATCACCAGTAATATTTATTCAGCCTTTACATTGTCCGCCTGGTGCCGGTCGAGAATCGTGCCACATATCATACTGTAAAGTTGGCGAATGAGGATGGATAACTTTTAAACCAGGAAATTTTTCGGCCATTTGGTCTAATGAACCAGCTCCATAAGTGCCATGGAGAAAAATAAGTGTGGCGGTGTGCTTTTCTTTTGGTTTTATCACTTTTGGGTCAGGAATTCACGAACTTTGCTTGTATATCATTGACAAACCACTAATTCCACCAGGAAGATAAAAAACTTGACCGGTTTCTTCATTAATTAAGGCTTCGGAAAAGTAATCATTACTTTTTTCTAGAAATATAAATCTTCATTTTTCTTTGGCGTTTCTTACAAATTTATCTATTGTATTGTGTACTTCTAGCCCATCATGATAAGAGAATTTTGGCTTTTCAATAATTTCAACTCTATCTTTATTTTTTTTGTTATAAATTCAATCATGTAGTTTGTTGTAATCAAAATTAACTTCCTCTAAAACTTTATCGTATCTTTCTTTGCTAATTTGTTCGGGCGTTTTTCCTTGAAAGCGAACGACGCCTTTATAAGGTTTTTTCAAATGTTTGCGAATTTTGGCTAAATTTTCTTCAATTGATATTTCACTATCTTTAATTCGCACAAAATCTCCAAAGCGAGTAATAATTCATTGGTCAGGATTATTAATTATTTTGTTTTTCATGTCATTATTTTTCATTTTTAGTAATTGGTGCTAATCTTCATTTATTCGCTTGAGGAATTATTTTTTGTTGATTAAAAGAACTTTGTCCCTGCTTTTGGGCTTTTTCTTGGCTACTCTCTTTACGCCATTCTTGGATTTTTTGATGATTACCTGACAACAAAACTTCAGGAACTTCTTGGCCCTCAAAAGTGGCTGGTCGAGTATAAGAAGCAAAATCAAAAAAATTTTCTGTCTGAAAAGTTTCGTTTTGGTAGACTTCGGTTGAGAGAACTCCTGGCAGAGCCCTAATTAAGACTTCGGTGATTAGTAAGGTTGGTATTTCTCCGCCGCTGGTAATGAAATCTCCTACCGAAATTTGCTCATCAACATAATTGAGAATTCTTTCGTCAAATCCTTCGTAATGACCACACAAAAAAACTAGGTTTTTATTTTGATTTAAACGCTTGACATCTTTTTGGGTGAACCTTTTTCCCTGGGGAGAAAGCAAAATAACATAGCAATTTTTTCCATAATTTTCATAAACGGCAGCTAAAGTCTTTACTAGGCAATCAATTTTCAAAAGCATTCCTGGACCGCCGCCATAAATGTAATCGTCTGCTTGTTTCCGGATGGCTCAATTCCTAATATTATAAACCTGATAATTTAAGCAACCTTTTTGCAGCGCTCTTTTTGCCATAGAAATTTGAAAATAAGCATGAAAAGTTTGCGGAAACAAAGTAAGGTAAATAAAATTGTGGTTCATTACTATAAAGTTAATTATGCTAAGTCAAACTTTCTAATTTTTGACTTCTCTCTTAATCAGATTTAGTTTAACTTTTTTTTATCTATACTTATTTTTAGTGGTATATCAGCAAAGTGTTTAAATCGAGGCATTAATCTTACGCAAGTGTAAACTAAATAAACTTTGTCTAAGGGAGGAAAATCAACAGAATGAAATAAATTATTTTATAGTAAAAAGTATAGGTTGATGATTTTCTTGACAAATGGCAAGAAATTTGACAGTTAGAAAATTTGCAAATCATACCAAGCAGATTTTACTCCTAGTCCCTAATAATTTTTTGAGAACTAAAAAAAGATTGAATATTGGCTCAGAATTTATTATAAAATACGAGTTTTATTTAAGCAAAACAAAGAATAGTTTAATATTTCAAAACATTTTCTCGGTGAAGTTTACGATGAAAACTAATTACATAGTGATGACACTCCTCCTGAAGATTAACAAGAAAATTTTTAAGTTCTTCATTAGCAGGCAAAGGTAGCTCTTGAAATTCACTGGTAATAATTTTTTCTGTTTGGTGTTTTTCATTTTTGACCAAGCCAACCACCGGAACTTTTAAACTTAATTCTCAGCAAACGTCTAAAACAGCTTTGACTTGGGGCTTTCCGCCGTCTACTAATAGGAGTTGTGGCAAGTATTTGCACTTTTTGTAGTGTTGTCGACAGGCTTCAGATATTCAAGACGTATCGCTCTTTTTCTTTGAAGTAGTCAGTTGGTAGATTTTTGATTTTTTTTTAGCCTTCTCTCCATTAAGGTAAACTAAAAATCCTGCTACTACATCCTGCTGAAATAAGTTAGAAACATCCAAAATTTCCAGAAAATAAGGGGTTTCAATATGCAAATATCTTCCTAATTCTTCTAAAAGGCTAATTTTGTCGCTTTTTAGCAAACTTCCGGTGTAATTTCTTTGCCAAACATGATAAGCATTTTGTTGAGCCATGGTTAAAATTTTTTTCTTTTTTCCCCTTTGGGGAATTTGACAAGTAAAGCCGAATTCTGCGGCTAACAATTCTTGATTTTCCAGTTTCTCAGACAAATACAAAATTTTGGGCGGAAGATTTTTTTGGTAAAATTGATAGAGATAAGATTGCAATAATTCTTTTTCTTCATTTAATCCTTCTTGAATGGGAAAAATTTGGGTTTCAGTAGTGCTTAACTTTCCGTAACGATAAATTAAAAAAAAACAAGTAAGCAAACCGGCTTGGGAATAGAAACCAAAAAAATCATAGCTTTCATGATAAGGAAATTCTACATTTTGCTCGCTTACAAAAAAACTAAGATTGTCTAATATTTTTTTTTCTTTTTTGGCTAATTCAAATTCTTGATTAGCAATGCTTTTCTGCAAAATTCTTTGTAATTCTTTTTTGACGACTTGTGTTTTGCCTTGAAAAAAATCAATAATTTTTTGCTTGGTTCTTTGATAATATTCTGGTTCAACTTTTTTAAAACAATGCCCCGAGCATTGCCCTAAGGAATAGTCTAAACAGGGTTTGCCTAGATTGCCTTTGCATTTGGCTAAGGGAAATACTTTTTCGAGAATTTGTAAAATTTCCCTGGCTTTGGTACCATCTGGAAAAGGACCAAAATATAAATCTTTACTGAGAGGATTAAATTTTTTTACTAGTCAGTAGCGTGGATTAGTTTCCTCAGTAATTTTGATATAAGGATAAGTGTGATTGTCCCTTAGTAAAATATTAAAACGGGGTTGGTATTTTTTAATCAAGTTCTGTTCTAAAATGAGGGCTTCCTTAGCGTTATTGGTCAGAATTATTTCTCAATTAGAAATTAAGCCTAAATACTTGCTTTGGCTTTCTTGAAAATGACGAGCAATTCTTTGGCGAAGATTTTTCGCTTTGCCAACATAAATTACTTTTTTTTGCTGGTCTTGGAGGAGATAACAACCAACTTGTGGAGGTATTTGGGCAATTTCAAGTTTGTTTGTTTGGTTCATATTGACTATTTTTTTCTTTCTTGGAACCAAACTATCCTCATAGCACTGTGCTTTATGATTTTTGGCTACTTTCTCAAAATCATCTACATAGTTAAGAATTTTTTTTAGTTCTTGGTGTTCTCAGTTATCGCGAACATCGATGATTAGGGCTTTTTGTTTGATTTTTTCGAAGTTGGGTTTTGTTGCGATAACTTCCATGAAAATAAAATCTTAATTAAACTAAAACTTTTTTTAAATAGTTTTTTACCAATTCAAAAGTCTTTAAAAATTCATTCTCTTTTTTAACTGTCTCTTTTCGCTTTAAATCGTCCGACCATCACCCGCTTTTCATATACTTTAAACTTTGTGTTATTTCATTGTCTTCAAAACTAATTGAAAGGCTTCGCTTTTGAGGTTTAATAACAAGCACTCGCTTCTTTTTTCATTTATAAACAATTGAATAATATCAATATTTTTCATCTAGGTAGGGATTTTTTAACTTTGAAATATAACGGACAGCCTCTAAAAATCATTTTTTAACTTGTTTATTAGAACTGTTTTTTTCTAAAAGTCATAGTATTATTTCTTCTTTGGTAGCAGGTAAGGGAATAGTTGGTTCATTAGTTTCCGCTTCATCCACCTTTTTTTTCTCTCTTGTTGCTCGAAACAACTCCGTATCAATTGTTTCCACATAAAAATAATCATTTCCTTCTAAATTATAAACTCCCACTTCTACAAAACTAGTGTTTTTGGCGACCAAACCTTCTCATTTATTTCTCGATTGTGAATTAACTATAACTAATTTAGGACTGCTTTCTCAACCTCTTTGATATTTGTTTATGTCAGTAACGGCTCTTAAACCATTTTTAAGATAATATTCATTAATCGCTCAATCAAACAATTTTTTCTTATCATTATTACTCAAATTTTCCTTGTAATTTATGATTTGCTTTAATTTTGTTTCGCTTTCTAATTTATATTCAAAAAAAGCAAAAGTCCTATCATTAGGATTAAAAGCAATAGTGTCTGCTATACTTTTAGAATTTACTTTTCGTTCGCTAATTAAGAAATAAAAGGAAGAAAAAAATTTGTTTAGATTATCGTTTTTCGCGAAGAAATCTCTCATTTCGCTCTCTTTATCAAAAACGTTCGGCTTTAATTTGCCCTTTTCTATTTCTTTTAAGTTTCCACTTTTTACTGCTTTTAAAAGTTTAAACATATTAACTGTTTTTACTTTTCAACTGCGGAAAAGCAATCACCTCCTTAATACTACTTTGACCAGTAAATAACATTATTAATCTATCTATACCAATTCCTAATCCCCCTGCTGGCGGCATACCATATTCCAAGGCTTCAATAAATTCCTTATCAAAACCGGCAATTTCTTCATTACCTAGTTCTTTTTGTTTAGTTTGTTCTTTGAGTCTTTTTTTTTGCTCAACAGAGTCATTTAACTCACTATATCCATTAGCAAATTCTAAACCGTTAACAAATAATTCAAATCTTTCGGCTCATAGTGGATTGTTTTTTTTACTTTTGGCCAGAGGAGAAGTTTCAATAGGATAGTCATAAACAAAAGTTGGTTGGATTAATTTCTTTTCAATAAACTTTTCAAAGAAAGTATTAATAATATGCCCAACAGTGTTCTGATAAGGTTTTAATTCTAGAGAGTATTTTTTTACTAATTCTAGTGCTTTTTCTTTATTATTTATACCAGTAAAATCAATATTTTCATATTCCTTAATTGCTTCTAACATTGACATCTTTCGAAAAGGGACTTGAAGATTAACAACATAAGAGGCTTCTTTGTCTTTCTTAAATTCAAACTTTTCCTTTTTAATAACTTCTTTAGTTAAATAGTGAAGTAACTCTTCAGTTAGACTCATCATATGTTCGGCATTTTCATAAGCCTGATAAACTTCAATGGTGGTAAATTCAGGATTGTGACGAGCATCTATGCCTTCATTACGGAATATTCGACCAATCTCATATATTTTTTCAAAACCGCTCACCAGCAACATTTTTAAAGGAATCTCAGTGGCAATGCGCAAGTAGAAATTACGTCGTAATTTGTTATGATAAGTAGTAAAAGGCTTTGCTAATGCTCCTGACGCCGAATAAACTAAGATTGGAGTCTCTATTTCAATAAACCCTTGTTGGTTTAAAAACTCGCGAATGCTATTAATGATTTGAAACCTTTGAATTAAAATTTTGCGGTTTTGGTTGTTAACAATTAAGTCTAAATAACGTTTACGAAATCTTTCTTCTTCATTGGTAAGTTCGTTTGGCAAAGGATTTAAACATTTGCTTAGAAGAGCAAAATCATTTACTTCTATGCTTAATTCACCGCTATTTGTTCTGCAAACAACTCCTTTTATTCCGACAACATCACCCTTATCTAACAATTCGGCAAAATCTTTAATTTTGTCTTGGTTTTCTTTGCTTTGACTAACTTTTAATTGAATTTTTTCACTTTGGCTAGTTAAATCAGCAAAGATTAACTTTTTGCCAAGTGGGTCCAAACGAGAAATTTTTCCAGCAACGCTTACTGAAATGTTTTTTTCTTTTAATTCGCTTTGAGAAAAAGCAGAAAATTGCTGAATAATAGTTTGCAAATTAGTATTTTGCGAAAATTTAGTTATTTGAAAAGGACTATTATATTTTTTCTCCCATTCTTGCAATTTGTTTTTTCTTGTCTCTTTTTCGCTTTCAAGGTTCATTTATAAGAATTTTTATGTTTATTTTATTTAATTAAACAATAATAAAGCGTTAGACAAGTAGTAAGCAATTTATAAAGCAATAAATCCTTTTTTATAGTTTAAAATAGTGGCAAAAAAAGAGAATTTTTGCTTTCCGTTTGGCAAATTTCTACTTTTTGATGCCTTTAAAAAAAAACTGATTTGTCTTTTGTTTAACTGCTATATTTTTCTTGAACGGTCTCACTCTCCTTGACAAAAAATAATCACTTATTAACCAGTAACCTAAACTAAATAAAATTGTTGATAAAATTAAACAAATAAAAAAAGCATTAATAGATGAATTATCTTTTGGCTTTTCAATAATTTCAATCTTAGTAGTTTTTATCTTATTAAAATCAGGATTAAAGGGTGAAGAAGCAGGACGAGTAGAATCAGCAATTTTTTTTAATATTGCTTTAACTTTTTCACCTGTAGGGGTTAATTTGTTGTTGTTTTCTTCTTCTTCCATGTTTCTTTATTTTAATTTTTACTTGTCAATACTTTTAACTCACTCTTTGTTATTAAAGAAATCTATCTCCTGCACTCGCACTTGAATAGCCATAATCAACGGCTTCACCGATTTTTTCCGCTAGTTGCTGTTGAGACTTAGCAGAAGGAGAAAAATTTCAGTCTTTACTTCAATTTCCAACTCCTCATCGAGCATCGGATGCTTCTCGATAAGCATCTTCTCTGCTATATACTGTCTTACTTCTGCTGTTATTATTTCTATCAACCAGAGTAATAGTAAGGGGACGGAAATTCCTACGTCTTTCTAATTTTTGTTGTAGTTCTCGAATTTGACTTTCTAATTGGCTAGCACTACAATTACATGAACTATTTAAACATGGTCCATAACTTTCCTGGTTTTCACTAACATAATTACTCCCACTGCGATTAATAACTTTACTCCTGGCAGAAGCCGATAAAGGTGATTTCTTTATCTGTTCTTGGTCTTTATTTTCTACATATTTTACTTCATATGTCTTCGGGGTTACCGGAATTATAAATTTATCTTTTGTCATAACATATATATTTTTATAGCAAAAAAAGAGAATTTTTATAAAATTTGGGTAGCAAATTTATAATTTTACTCTTTTAGTAAGCATGAGCGTGCGAAAGAGGGGAATTTATGAGAATTTTTTGGTGTGATTTTGATTCTAAAAAAATATCTTTATTTAGTTGTTGATTTTAAATTTGGTTAAAATTCCTATATGAATAATGACGCCCAACAACACCTTAATCAAATCACTAAAAAAACTGCATTTATTACCTAGATATCAGCAATAGAAATTTAAGCGGCAATGTTGACCTTTCCGAGTTTACTGCCCTCCAAAGTTTAAATTATTACAATAATAAATTTGAGGATTTAACTTGATTATCATCTACTTTTCCTAATTTAGAGTAAATTAACAAAAAGTTAATTATGGCTTGTTTAATTATTCTTCAAAAGAATGAAATTACTAAAATCACCTATTTATTGCAAAAAGGAGAAATTTTAGTGCTTCCTACTGATACAGTTTATGGCTTAGCACTAAGTTTAAAAAAAAGCGAAAAAGCCAACCTCATTTACCAAATCAAACAAAGGAATAAAGAAAAACCATTAGCAGTGGTAGTTTCTAACCTAAAAATGGCTAAGGACCTTGGCAAATTCGACCAAAATGCTCTTTCTCTACTTGAAAAATATCCCGCAGGGAAAATTACTTTAATTGTCCCTAAAAATTCTCATGTTTCTTATTCTTATTTTCAAAAACTGGAAAATATTGGTATTCGTATTACCGCCGATAAGTGATTAAAAAAAATTGTCAATTTGGTTGGTCCCTTATTAATGACTAGTTGAAATATCTCAGGCTGCCCTTCTTTTACTTCTCCCCAAGAAGGAAAAACTAATAACTTAATTGGAGGAGTTGTTGACGGCGGCACATTAACTGGTAAACCTTCATTGGTTTTTGATAACATTAGCAAAAAGTGAATTCGACTTAATTAAAAGCAAGAATTTTAGTATTTATCATAAAAATCATCAATATTATGATGAAAAAAAATAATACGACAAAAAACCCAGAGAGAGAGAGAGAGAGAGAGAGTTGTTTTTTTTATTTATCTAGCAAATTTCTAAAAGAGGAGGCAAGCGATGAATAAACAAGACAACTTTTATCAACAACAAAAAAACGGCAAATGAAAAGACTTAATATCTTCTTTAAAAGATAATTCTGATATTCATTCTCACATTGACAATTTAATCTCTGATGCTTATTGAAACTTTCGTCAAAAGAAAGGAATAGCAAAAGGAAAATATAACCCTGAAATTGATTTTCGAGGATTTAGTGGTTTTGAAGATTATTCCAACGAGATAACAAAGATGGGGCATTGTGCCTCCGAAGTGAATGTAAGTTGAAAAGCTATTAATGATGAAAAAGTAGCAGGTTCAGAAGTTTATAAAGAATGAATTAAAATTTCTCTTAATCAAAAACTTTTGCTAGATAGGTTGGGTATGGATAAGTGATATTCTAGCGAAAATTATTATTTGCCAGTTGGTTTTAATGAGTTAATTGCTACTATCGCTCACGAATTAGCCCATGCTTATCAAAATACTATCAACATAGAAAATGAAGAAGGGCAATCAAGAAGCGAATGCGAAAGTAGTGGAGATAAAGAAAATTATCCGCAGTTAGTGGCAGAACACGCTTCTTTAACTAGTGAAATTAAAAGTATGATTGAAAATTCTTCGGAATATCAAAGTTTTAAAGAATGATGGGATGCTGACAAAACAAACATTAATGGAGATGAAGAACAAAATTCATCGGAGGAAAATAAGGATAAAAGCACCGTAAATTTAAACAACAAAATTAATCTTATTGATGACTTAAAAGAAATCGAAAAGAACAGGATAAGATTAGTTATGTGTCGCTGTAATCGTTCTTATTTATCTGACGATGGAAAGGATTATTGCTGACAATGTGAAAAAGAGCGATGAGAAAAAGAAAGTAAGGAATGATGAGGTTTGGTTAACACTTTATCCGATGCCGAAGATTTACCAACATTAGAAAAGAATTATCAAGTTATTAAAAGCAATCCGCTTTATTCTAATAGCGAAAAGAAAGAATTTATAAAAGAAAATAGCAACAAAGAATATTTTGATAATCAATACGAATTAAACAAACATAGTTTACAAAATAAGTGAAGAACGGATTTTTATGTAGAAGAGCAAATTTGTCAAAATTGTAATGCTATTAACTACTATTCTTCTCGGGAGGTTAGAACCATCTTAAAAACGTGAACCAAAGAAAGAGAGAACCGACTTGAATTTATTTGTAAAAAGTGTAATTTGCCAAAAACAAAGTGAAAGAAAACTTTTTGCTCTTGTTGCCAGGAAATAATCGACCAAAATAATAGATTTACGCATCATTGCGAACAAATGAAAGAAAAATTGAATAACTACAAAAAAGCCCTTAATGATAAACTTTCGCAACAAGAGCCACAAAGTATAAAATCACTAAAAGGATTGCCGGGTTGAGTATGATTATTAATTTTTGCTTTTGGTTTATTAGCATTAACAGGAATTATTGCTTGACTATTTAAAAGAAAAAAAGTAAAAAAATAATAATAAAACTTCTTAACAAGTTTGAAAAAAGTAAAAAATGTATTCTTACTCAGTAATTGTTCCTAGTTATCGTTTAGATATTGAAAACCAAGAAGATTTAGTAGAAGAGATAACTCGTATTTATGGTTATGATAATCTTCCCAGTTCCTTGCCTTCTTTTCAACAAAAAAAGTTGATTATTGATAAAAACCAAGTTTATCGTGAATTAATTCGGCAGAAACTAGCCAGTCAGGGCTATCAAGAAATTATTACTTACTCCTTAATTTCCCAAGAAATTAAAAATGATTTTTCTTCCCCAAAAGAAAATAATTTTTACTGATTATCAACTCCCAAAAGTAAAAGTCATGTTTATTATCGACAAAGCCTTCTCCCTAGCCATTTAAAAACTGTTGTTTATAATTTAAATCACCAAAATGAGAACCTTTTTTTTTTCGAAATCAGTAAAATTTACTCTCCTAGTGAAGAAGAAGAGGTTTTGGCTTTAAGTGGAAACGGAAAAATAATTACTAATTCGGTTCACAAGTTAGAACAAGAATACGATTTTTTTTGGCTCAAAGGAACAATAGAAGAGATTTTTCATACTTTAAACATTATCGATATTAATTTTGTTCCTTCCCAAATAAAAGAATTGCATCCTTATCAAAGTGCTGACATTTTGCTAAAACAGGAAAAAATTGGTTTTCTGGGACAAATAAATCCTCAAATAAGCAAAAAATACCAATTAAACCAGCCAATTTTTGGAGCCCAAATTTCTTTAAGCAAGTTATTTTCTTTTCTGGCAAAAAACAAACATAAAAATTATCAAATTATTTCGCCATTTCCGAAAATTGAACAAGACTTATCACTTATTTTGGAAGAAAATATTCTGGTTGGCGAGGTCACAAAGATTATTAAAAAAAATGGTGTTCCTTGGTTAAAAAGCGTAAAAAATTTTGATGTTTATCAAAGCAAAGAAGACAAAACAAGAAGACAAAAATCTCTGACTTTTCGGTTAACTTTTCAAAGCCCAGAAGGAACTTTAAGAAAATCAGAAATCGGGGAAATGGTAAAAAAAATCGTTCTCCAATTAGAAACTTCCTTAGGTGCTAAACTAAAAACATAGTTCATAAGGCAAACTTAACTATTGTTTTGGATAAAAAACACTAATTTAATGAAATTTTAAGCATTTTTTTACTCCTCTTAAAACCAAATTAACGCATTCTATTCTTTGGGGAAATTGGGACAAATCGCCAAAAATTTCCATTTGTGGACAGTTATCTAACTGATATTTTTGCTTTTGGAGCATTTTTTCCATGTTTTCGATTTCTGTTTTTACCAATTCAATTTTTTTATTTTCCATTCAATGACAAAGAATGTTAGTTGCTGCAACTGTCAAACAGCATGCTTGTTGTTCGCTAGCAAAAAGAGCCAGTTTAACAAAATTACTTTTTTGCTGAATAAGTAAATGAATAGTATCTCCACAACTAGCATTTAAACTAGAAAAAGTGTGAAAAGAAGTATTTAAATTATTACTAGTTTCTTTTAGTTTAGCCAAAGAAACTTCATTAGTAGGATTGTTAAAATTTTCGAGGATTATTTGGCGTTTTTTTTCTTTGTCGAAAGATAAATTAGACATAAAGAATTTTTTGTTTGTTTCATTAATGTTAAAAATTATAATAAATATGTCAAGCGAAAAAAGGATTAGTGAATTAAAAAAAATCAGGGATAAAATAAATAAATCTGATATTTCCTTATCCGAATTAGCAAATTTAAGCCTTGAATACATAATGGTCTATGCTAATAATCCGGCTCAATCTATCGAAGAATTTACTAAAGAAGAATTTTTTTTAGGTGATGAAATTGATACCAAAGGTTCAAAAAAATATTTTGCTTATATTGACCAGTGAGAAAAAAACCAAGTTAGTCCTAACGAGCAAGAATTAAAAATTCTTCAACAATTTAATAAGTCCATTACTGATATGCTTAATTTTTATAAACAATCAATAGAGAGCACAAAGCAGGCTAAACAATTGAGTGAAGAAGAGAAAAAAGAGATTATTAAATCAATTCAGCAAAGACAAGAAGGTTGAAAAAAATACCAGCCCATTCTCAAACAACTTATTGAGCAAGAGAGAGAGAGAGAGAGTGAAGAGGAGGAAAAAAATTCAATTGATTCTTCACCAGAAGAGCAAACTTCCCCGTCGCCAAAGTCCACTGAAAATTCCTCTGCCAGTTCGGATAGCAGAGACAAGAAAAATGGGACGCCTTGGCATATAATTATCCCAGTAGGAATATTGGTAATTGTGCTAATTGGTGGTCTAGCGACATTTTTAATTTGGCACAAGAAAAATAATGAAAAATCAGCAAAAAAATAAATTTAGACAACTTGACATTGCGGGCAAAAAAAAGTACTTCTCTCTTTAGATTTTTTTTTATTTATTTTTTCTTCGCCAATTTCTTTTTTTTCTATTTTTAATTTTCTAATTAAATTTCCACAATTAGGACAAGATTTACCTGTTCGATTATAGACTTTCAATTTTTTTTGATAAGAGCCTTCTTTGCCTAAGGGATTAACAAAATCAAATTCTGAGGTTCCTTCTGAATTCAGTGCTTCCCTTAAAATATTTTGGGCTGAACGGACTATATTGTCTACTTCTAGTTTACTAAGTTGGTTAGTTTTTTTTAGAGGATGGATTTTAGTATCAAAAAGTATTTCTGAAGCATAAATATTACCAATTCCACTAATCATTTTTTGTTCTAACAAAGCAGTTTTGACTGGGACTTTGCGTTTTTGATAATTCTTAAATAGTAGGTCAGTGTCTACTGTCTCATCAAGTAAATCAGTTCCAATACCTTTGTAAGGTTCTAATTCCTTATAATTTTCAAAAGTTTGTAAATGAAAACCTCCAAATCGACGGGCATCACAATAAATTAATTTTGTTGATGCTTGACCGTTTTCTAAATAAAAAGTTAAGACCCTTGACTCGTCAGTGTTGTGCTTATCAAAAAAATCCTTTTGTGCTTGTTCCGAAGCAGGATTAAGTATTTTTTCCTCTATGAAATACTTTCCAGTCATTCCCAAGTGACTAACTAACACATGAGTTTTATTTTTTTCTTGGTTAGTAAGAATAAAAAATAATCATTTACCTTTTCTATCTATTTCGTGGATAGTTTTGCCTACTAGTAAATTAACAAATTTTTCCTCGCTGATTTCTTTAACCATGCTCTTTCGCTTCTTTGCTTCGTCTTCTGGCTTATAAATTTCTATTTCACGGATAGTTTTTCCAATTATTTCAGTCCTTAATATTTGGCGAACAGTTTCCACTTCGGGTAATTCAGGCATATTAAATTTTTAGTTTGTTTTTTGTCTAAGTTAATTTTAATAATACTGAAAAAATTTCTTTACTATAACTTTTTGTAAATACTTGGTGGATCCTAGAGGGCTTGAACCTCCATCTTCCCGGTTATGAGCCAGGCGCTCTACCAATTAAGCTAAAGATCCATATAAGATAATAAAATTTTAACAGTATTTCTCTTATCAGAAGCATTTTGGCAAAGTAAACTACCCCTACTTAATCCTTAAGGATTTGAAGTTGGGGGCTTCTCGGTTAAGAATTTATGGTTCTTCACAGCCTCCATTGAGACTGCTCCCCAAAGGTTAGTTCCACACCTTTCTTCACAAACTCTTTTCAAGATATTTTGTGAAGCATTTATATCTCTATTTTCTTTATAGCCACAGTGAAAACAATTGAACTTCTTTTGATTTAATTTCAGTTTGGGTTCTCTTAATTTATCACATTTGCTACATTCTTGACTTAGTATTTCGAGGATTTACTTTTACTACCTCTTTCCCAGTTTCCTGCACTTTGGAAAATAGAGTTGTCGACACTCTTCGGATATTCATTGAAATTTCTCTTTTTGTTCTTGGCTAGAATAGAGCCGATATTTGTAAGTTTTTTTGATTAACTGCTTCATATTTAAATATTCAGGTTAACCAGCCGAGAAGCAGTTAACAATTGACTGACTAATCTCAATACTTAAAACTATATTATAATTTTACTTTTTTGTTGCCATTCATTCCCTACTTATAGAAGATAGGGGTCTTCTAGCAACGAGGTGATAAAAATTTTTAGGAGTAAAAAAATTGCTGAGTTGCGAGTAAACTTATGACACAATCGTAATTCGAGGCATCATACATACATTGCCAAAAGAAAGTTATTAAAAATAAAAGCAAACTGCACTAATTAAGCAATTAGGAAGACACCAAAAATTAGGCCAATTGGCAACTTATTATCATTTTCTCGTATTAACTACTTTGTTATTCTGTCATTTTTATTTTTGCGTCAGTTACTTCTGAATCTTCAACAGATTTATTTTGTTTATCACTAAAAAATATATATTATCCTTATGAAAATTAGTTTACTTGGAAAAAAAATTGGTATGACCCAATTCCCGGAAGAAGGAAAATTCATCCCGGTCACCGCAATTTTAATTACTCCGAATGTGGTGAGCCAAGTCAAAACCTTAGAAAAAGATGGTTACAATTCTTGTCAACTGGCTTTTCAAGAATGTCGAACTAAAATTTTAAACAAGTCCCGACTTGGTCACTTAAACAAAAGTGAGATTTCTCCTTATAAACACTTGCAAGAAGCAAGAGATATGACTGGCTTTTCCGTTGGCTCTCAGTTAAACGTTTCGCTTTTTCAAGAAAAAGAAAAAATTAAAGTTACTGGCACTTCCAAGGGTAAAGGGTTCGCCGGAGTAATTAAAAGATACGGCTTTGCTCTTGGGGCTATGTCACATGGTGGTGGTCCGGTTCACCGTTCAATTGGTTCAGCCGGTGGTGGTCGGGGCACCCGACAAAAAGTTCCTAAAGGCAAAAAAATGCCGGGTCGTATGGGAGGTGAACAAGTAACTGTTAGCAATCTCCTTATTGTAAAAATTCTTCCTGAAAAGCAGGTAATTTTAGTAAAAGGAGCCGTGCCTGGTAATAAAAAAGGTCTCGTAAAATTATCTAAAATTGTAAAAGAATAAACTAAAAACCGAGGGCTAGACTAAAAACATTTTTTATAGATGGGAACATGTGGACCTGATGGAATGGTAGTCATGCTGGCCTCAAAATCCAGTGCTTTTATGCGTGAGGGTTCGAGTCCCTCGGTCCACACCATGACTAAAAAATGCAATTATTAAAACCTCAGTTATATTTCTAATCTTTGGTAATCAATTCCTACCTCATCAAACATTATTTTGGCAGCTTTTCAACTTTCTCCTCATTGTTCTGAAATTGGTCAATCTAAGTAGTAAACAGTTTTGATGCCAGCTTGAATAATCAATTTAGCGCATTCATTACAAGGAAATAAAGTAGTATAAAGGATAAATCCTTGGCAGTTTTGTCGAGCACTAATTATTGCATTAACTTCAGCATGAACACAATAAGGATATTTAGTTTCTAGTCATGGTCCTTCGTCGTTCCAAGAATACTTATCATCAGGAAAATCCCAAGGAAAACCATTGTAGCCAGTGGCAATTATTTCTTTTTGTTGATTGACTATTACTGATCCCACTTGGTAATTAGGGTCTTTGCTTCTTTGGGCAACTAGTTTAGCAATTGAAGCAAAATATTCATGTCAGGACAAACAATTCGTTCTTTTAGTAGAGTTTTTGATTTTATCGCTTTTACTTTGATTTTCGCTCATTGCTTTTTTTACTTGTAATTATTTTTTACGCTTAGAAAGAATTAAGGAACTGTTTTTTGTCACGTCACAACTTGAATAATAACAAAAGTTAACTCTTCTTCTAACTTTAAAAATATTATAAAATCATTGTTATGGAGATATGCCTGAGTGTGGTCGAAAGGTGCAGTTTCGAAAACTGTTAGGGACATTGTCCCACGGGGGTTCAAATCCCTCTATCTCCGCCATTTTTTTGCTTTTTTTCACGATAAATAATCCTCTCTCCAACATAATCCCTTTTTGAACTCCTGAGAAGTCAAAGAAATTATCCAAACAAAATGGCCTTAAATTATGCTCAATGGATTAATATGCTTCCTTTTGAGAAAAAAGAGTTTTCGCGATTATCTTTCACAAATATAACTCTATTTAATTTAAAAAAAGCAATAAACGAATCCAACTAAGTATGTAAAATTAATTTATAATAAAAACTTACAACTTAAATTTAGAAAACAATGACCATTAATTTTTTACTTTTTCAAGGTAATTGGGAAAATGAGGGTAATCTTTGTGCTTTGGAAACTGAGCAAAGTATTTTACTTTTAGCAGCCGGAGAAAATGCCCCTTTTTTGAATCACCAAGAAACAATCAACTATGACTATCTAACTAGAAATAGAGCCAAAATCAAGGCCATTATTTTACCCAATGTTCTTCCTAAAAACTGTGCTTTTTTACCTTATCTTTATCAAGAATTAGATTTACAATGTCCCATTTATGGTAGCCAACACACTTTTTTAATTTTGGATTATCTGTTTTCATCACAACCAAAAATCAAAGATAAATTTGTCTCAGTTGAACCAAACAAAAGTTTAAAAGTAGGTGAATTTACTTTACGATTTTTGCCCTTAAATAGTTATGTTTTAGGAAACTTAGCAGTGATGATTAATTACCAAGATTATACTTTTTATTACCTACAAGATTTCATTTTAAACAATTTGCTAAACAATAATTACTTATCTGATACTACTTTTTTTGCTCAATTAAAAGATTTGCTTACTCATCAGAAAAAAACCACTTATTTAATTACTTCTTGTCCTAATTTAACTTGAAATAGACAAAATTCTTTGCTTTTAACTGCCCGTAGTTGAGCCAAGGAGAAAAATTATTTTTTCTTGCTTTATGATTATGACTGATTGCATATTTTTGAACTATGTGAATTAGCCCAACAATGGCAAAAAAAAATCCAAATTTTAGACCCGGGATTTCTAGCACTTTTAAAAAAAATATTAAAAAATGATAAACTAAAAGAAGTTCTAATTGAAGAAGGAAATTATCCAACAAAAAATACTATTTATTTACTAGTGGGTTCTCCCCAAAATATTGAAGAACGATTAAAAACCACTTTGGCAAAAAAGCACTTTGGCAAGAATGAAATTATTACTTTTATGGTAGGAATTACCCCCGCTCATGGTGGTGAAAGCAAAATAGCCAGTATTGCAGATTATCTTTATCAAAAAAAGAACGAGGTTCACAATTTTAGCCGTAGTGAAGTATTTTCCTTGGGTACCAGTTTTACCGACCTAAAATTACTTTTAGAAGTAATTCAACCCCAGTTCACTATTACTCTCCAAAATAGTTACAAACAAAAAAATTATCTTTCTTACTTAAAAAGAAACCATTTTTTAACCTGTTCTAATCAAAATTATCTAACCCTTCCGGCACGAAAAGTTCACTCTTTTCCTCGGGGAGAATGAGAAACAGAAAAAATTTTACTTTCTCAAAGGCAAAGTTTATTTCAAAGTGGTTTTTTAGTTGTTTTTCTCATGCTTAAATGGGAACAAAAAGTTTTAAAAATTAAAAATTTGCGATTAGAAACTGCTGCTATTTCCTCAACAGTTAATTGGAAAAAATTAGAAGAGAAAATTAGGCATTGGTGAGAAAAGAAAATTAGTCTTGGTTTGACTAGTAAAGAAAGGCAAAATAACGATGAAAATATAAGTTTTCCTGACAAGACGATTCCTCAAGAAATGCCTAGAAATTGAAGGAAAAGAATTGAACGATATTTAGAAACTTACATTGAAAGATATCTAAATTTTGAACATGATATTGACCTAAAATCACCAACTATTTTGCTATTTTTAGAAAATCAGAAGTAGCACCTTCTCAGTAAAGATAACTAAATTAATTGTTCCCATAATCTGCCCTGCCCCCTTCTTTTGTCATATCAATAATCACATCTTTTTACGCTAACGCTTTATTGAACTACTGGTTTAAATTGTCTAATGTTTCATTTACTTTTTTTTATTTCCTAATAAACTGCGAAAAAGATTACCAGTAAACTCTACTTTGCCCAGACTTTGCATTTTCTTTTTGCCTTTCTTTTGTTTTTGCCAAAGCTTCATTTTTCTTGTTCGGTCGCCACCATACAAATTTCCAGTAACATGCTTTCGTAAAGCAGGAAGTGTTTCCCGAGCAATTACTTTTTGTCCCAAACAGGCTTGAATTGGAACAGCAAAGTTTTGCGGGTTAAGAGTTTCTTTTAAGCGCAAACAAAGTTCACGGCTTCGTTCCTCGACAAATTGTCTATGAACTAAAAAAGAAAGGTCAGGAATTAATTGCTTATTCAATAAAATATCCACTTTCGTAATTTCCGAGGGACGAAAGCCAATAAACTGATAGTCAAAGGAAGCAAACCCGCGAGACAAAGATTTCAACTGGTCCGT
The DNA here is from genome assembly GCF_003546845.1 of endosymbiont GvMRE of Glomus versiforme. Classification (NCBI taxonomy): domain Bacteria; kingdom Bacillati; phylum Mycoplasmatota; class Mollicutes; order Mycoplasmatales; species endosymbiont GvMRE of Glomus versiforme. Next base: position 340,170 of record NZ_NWVA01000002.1, read on the forward strand.
AAAATCAGTAATAAATTCCGCAAAAGGTAATTCATAAGTTATTTGTCATCAAATGTCAGTTTTTAATTGCGTGTTTTGGTAAATTCCTCTTTTGCTTTGGCATAATTCCATAATATTTCCTAAGTATTCCTGGGGAGTGATGATTATTAAGTTAATAAATAACTCTTGAATTTCTTTTACTTTGCTTCATTCAGGCATTTTTTGAGGATTAGCGGCTTTTATTGTTTCCCCATTTCTCAAAATTAATTGATAACTAACAGTGGGAACAGTGAGAATTAATTCTAAATTGTATTCTTTTTTAATTCTTTCTTGAATGATTTCTCGGTGAAGTAGACCCAAAAAGCCACAACAATAACCAGGACCTAAAATATTTGACTCCACATTTTCTAAAGTTAAAGAACTATCTTGTAACTGTAATTCTAAAAGGGCTTTTTTGAATTCATTAAATTCAGAGCTATCATGTGGATAAAGATTAGAATAAATATTAGGTTTTAGTCTTTGGTAGCCAGATAAAGAAATTGAATTTTCATTATTAATATCAACAATAGTGTCTCCAACTTGGGTATCTCTAATATCCCGAATGTTAGCAGTAAATCAGCCAATTTCTCCTGTAATTAAACAGTTTTTTTCTACTTCTTGGGGAGTTTTTACTCCTACTTTTTCTACTTGGTAAACTTTTTGATTACTTAACAGTTTAATTTTTTGTCTTGGTCTTAATTCTCCTTCAAAAATGCGAACATAAACGATTACTCCTCGGTATTGATTATAAAGAAGGTCAAAAATTAAGGCTTTTAATGGCTCACGGTTTTCTGGAAATGAAGAATTTATTTTTTTTCAATTATTTGTCATAATTTTTTAATCTTTTTGGTTTGTTTCGCAATAATCTCTATATTCTTGAAAGAAGTTTTTTAATTTTTGAAAATCTTCGTTGTTTTTAATTTGATTAAAGTGTCAATTACCTTCTCCTCAGTGGCCTTTTGTTTTATACTTTACCAAATATTTTTTTAATAAACTTGCTAGATTTGGTGAAATTTCCGTGGGAACTGGGAAATCCCAATAGGGGTTAATTTTTCCTTTTCAAACTACAAGCGAAAATAATATTTTTTTTTCACTTTCAGAAAAGTATTTGATATAATTATTGACATATTGTCGTCCTTTTGTTTCAATTAAAGAAAAATGTATTTTTGGTTTTCAGCCGAACATTTTTGAAACCACTTCATCAATTTCTTCTAATAATTTTTGAATCGAGGAATTACATTCTATTGCTTTTACAAGTTCGAAAATAGTTGGAGAAAATCGAGGCAAGGAAAAGTTATCATCACATTTTTTAGATTTTTCTATTGTGGAAATAAATTGTAATCAATTAGGTAAATTTTCTCCATTAATATATAGAATATTGTCATAAAATTCTATTTCCACCAATTTAATCTTTTCTTCTGTTTCTATAAATCATTCTTTATATTTACCAATGTTGGTGGTTATACAAAGAGCATAACTATTGGCTCACTGAGGTTCCTTTCATTCTTCTTCTTTTTTTTCTTTAAATCTCGCTTTTAAAATTTTTTCTATTTTTTTTCTATTCTCATAAACGACCCCTCATTGCTTATTCAATAATCATATTAAGTAAAATTTGGCCTGAGAAAATAAATCACGCGACTGTTCATTTTTATATTCAATGACAACAAAAGTATTGTTTATTTTATCATACAACAGGGTGTCGGCTCGATATTCATTTTGTTTTTTGTCTTTAATATATACTTGATTATCAAGGAAAAATAGTCCAGGAAAGATATTTTCAATATTTTGGGAAAAAAGTTCTTCAATGTATTTTTCTTTCTTTCCTTGGTCTTTCAAATTTATTTTCTCCAATCTTTTTAAAGGCTCCAACTTATATAAAAGAAATTTTGGATTTTTCTTATTCATATTTAATTTTTGCTGTAAAAAACCGTGTTTATTTATTTTTCTTCTTTAAAATAATAAAACAAACCGCCAATTAAAACTAAACTAACTATTAAAATCCCTCCAATTATTAGGATTGTTTTTGTGTTTTTTGGTTTTTCTTTTTCAGATGCTAGTTCTATGGTTTTTGTTTCTTCTTGTTGTTCTTCATTGATTTTGCTTTCTTTTAATTCCTTACTATTTTTTTGCGGTCAAAAGGAAAAGTTTTCTTTTTCGGAATCAGAAAGAGAGTTAGCAATGGTTTCAAAAGTTATTTTTCCTTGTTGGGAGTTGCCGATGAATGATTTGTTTAATTTGCCTTTTCAGTCTTCTCTGCTGCCATATGCTTCGTAAAAACTAGAATACATATTTTTCATTTCTTCTTCATATTCAGGAGAATTCGGTTCGTATTTATCTTCGCTATTTTCAACTTCTCAGAAAATTTTTCACCCTCCTTCTTTATCTTTTATTACTTCGTGAAATTTAACTAAAATAAGTTTCAATTTTTTAGGCAATTCAGCCGGTTTAATTTTGGTTTTGTCAATTCATTTGTAAAATTCGTTTTTTCTAATTTCTAGATAAGCAGGAGAACGTTTTTCCTTACCTTTTGGAGTTCCAAACTCAATAAACAAGGAAATTCCTAAACTTTCTAGTATACTTTCGTTTGTTCTCTCATGCAAAATTAAAGAAGTATCAGTTTGCTTTCGCTCTTGTCAATTGTCTAATAATTTTTGTTGCTCGATATATTTTTCTATCCAAGTTATATGCATGCGAAACAAAGTTAAGTCATTATTATTCATATTTATTACCTTAATTGAATTTTTAATTTAAGTTTTTTGTTTTTTTCCTTTTAGCAAGTAGATAACGAGTCCAATAATTATTGCTATTCCCATAATACCTAAAATTGTTATCAGGGTTCAATTAGTAGATTTTGGTTGGCTAACTGAATTAGGGTTATTTTGTTGTTGATAAGGTTCGTTAGGTTTTTGGGCTATAATTTTAATTGATTCCGTGTTTCCTTTCAATTCTTTTATTTCCCCTATATCTCCTTCTAAAGCAAATTTCAAAGTATCATAGGAAACACTTTCACCTAATTTTTTATTTGTAGAGTTGCAGAAAATTAACTTTTTCGGTTTTATTATAAATTCTTTGTTTTCAGCATTCAAAAATAATTTTTCGTATTCTTCTCTGTTTAACTCTTTGTCTTTATCTCATTTTGTCTTCAAGTGAGACGGGGTTTCAGTGAAAAAATAAAACTCGATTTTAGTTATTTTTGGCAATTTTTCTATTCCTATATCCAATGGTTTAATTTCTAATTCTAAAAGTTTATTTTCTGGTTTATACCCTTCCATTTCTTTAAACTCGCTTCGTTTAATTACTTTAAAAGTAAATTCAGGGTATAAAATCTTTGTTGACTTTTGAACTTGGTTAGCATCTTTAATCACTAAACCATTTAAGTTTGAATCATCCCAAGTTAAAAAATCAGGTTTAAATTGTAAATTTTCTAAAGAGGTAGTAAAAATATCCGTCTTTTTAGCAGTTTTAAATAAGTTAATTAAATCATCATTATCATCCGAGACCATTAAAGGAGAAAAAAGTTTTTGGTTTCAAAAGGTAAAAATTCATTCTTCTTTTAAAAAAGCCAAAAAAAGAAAGTATTTTTTTCTTTCTTCATTGTTTCTCTCTTCATAATAGTCAAATCCTAAAAAACGTGGCGGGGGAGAAATCTGAAAAGAAATATTTTTGTCATTCATAATAAGTTATTATTTTCTATTTTTCAGTAGAAAATATACCCTTTTTCTCTAAAAAATTAATTGATTTTAACAGCATTGGTTTTTCTATAATTAAATTTGCTTTGGTTGGATTTACCCCGTTTTTAGTTAATTGTTCTCATTTTATTCAAGGCAATACAGGGATTTTTTTAGCAATTTTTTGGATATCTTTTTGGTTGATTTTAATGGGGGGAATGTTGCTTTCCGGTAAATAAAAATAGTCAGTTTTTTCTCGTTGGGAAACAGTAATTTGTTTTTTTTCATCAAATCCAAAGGTTTGGCTAGACGGAGGAGTTTTTTTTTCTTTTCATAATTGTTGATGTTTATTAGTTTCGTATTTCAAAACTCTTTCAATTGAGTTAAAAGAATTAAGATTTTTTACTTCATAGCGAGGAGTTTGGTAATTATCCGCCAAATTTAAGGAAAAATTTAAGTCAACTCGTAATTGTCCCTTTTCCATTTTGGCTTCAGAAATGTCTAAATAACGCAAAAGATTTTGTAATTGTCGCAAAAAAAGTATTGTTTTTTCTGAATTATGAAAAATCGGCTCTGTAACCAATTCAATTAAAGGATTGCCCGCCCGATTAAAATCTAACTCAATTCCTTCTTCAGTATAAAAAGATTTAGCAGTATCTTCTTCTAATTGTAAATTTTTTAAAGGAATATTTTTAATTCCATTAGGAGTAATTAATGGCAAATAACCAGAATTCGCTAAGGTTTGCCAATATTGAGTAATTTGATATCCCTTTGGTAAGTCATAATAGTGATAAATTTTGCGGTCAAAAATAATCACAGGGCTAATATTTGCTCGCAAAGCCAAGGCCAATTTTAGAGCCAATTCAACGCATTCAGGATTAATAATTGGCAAAACTCCCAAATATCCTAATTCTCAAGGGCTAATTTGACTATTGGGAGCAACATTTTCGGTATAAGTATCAGTTCAATTAAAGATTTTTTTTTTGCTTTTAAGAGTAATATGAATTTCTAAACCGATTAATATTTGGTCTTTTTCTTTATTCATTCCTTATAAGTAATTTTAGTGAAATAGTTAAAAACTAAATATATATCGCGGGGTAGAGTAGCAGTTTAACTCGTCGGGCTCATAATCCGAAGATCGGAGGTGCGAATCCTTCCCCCGCTACCAAAAGTTCATCTCAATGACAATAGAAAAAATAGAGTGTAAAATAAAAGTAAAAATTAAAGACGTTGACGGTAAAGTAATAGATTTAAAAAAAGATAATGTTCCTTTTGAGGTCAATTTTGAAAAAGGACAAAGTGGTAATGCCAAATCTGAACCAAAATTAGTAGAATTTGAAAAGGACGGCAAAAAATATAAGGTCATCGTGGAACTCAAAAATGTCGGAAAGCGTTGATTTGATTATTATGTAGTTTGAGCCGAAGTTAAACCAGCTGAGGGCGAAGAGTTTATAACATGAACTTCAATACCAGATTTAAAAAGCGGCAAAAGTCCATGAAGTGTTATAAGCACAACAAAAAGAAGTTTTGGTTGAATAGTAGTTTCGGTTATTATTACCTTACTTCTCATTGGCGGAATTATCGGCTTTATTATTTGAAAAAGAAAAAAATAATTCTTTGTGTTTTTGTGTCCAAACACGAGTTTTTAAATAATCTCGCTCTCCAATTTCGAAATTTTCAGTTTAAAAATAATTTATATGGATGCGTCTGATAATAACAAAAAAGTTAAAAGCAAAACTAAAAAAGTTAAAGAAAAAGCAGAAGAAAAAACTTCTGAACTAAAAGACAAAATAAAAGAAGAAACTAGCAAACTAACTCCTGATTCTGACTCTTCTACGGAGGAGACTAATAACCTCAAAAAAGAAATTAAAAATTTAAAGGACAAAAATCTTCGCTTGTTGGCTGAGGCAGATAATCAGAAAAAAGAATATTTTAAAACAATGATGGAATTAGAACATAATGTTGGTCAGAGACTAATCAAAAAAATCTTGCCCCTTTTTGATAGTTACGAGAGAGCCGTCCAAATTAACCAAACTCATCAAGACTCTAAGGTTAAACAATTTTTGGCTGGTTTTAAAATGGCTCTTGCTAGGTTCCAAAAAGATTTTTTCCAAGCAGAAAAAATTGAAGAAATTAAAGTTGCTTCCCAAAAATCTCTCTCTGACTATAACTCAGATGAAATTGAGATAATAGCATCTGAAGAAAACAATGATTATCCTGAAGGAACAATTTTGCAAGTTTCTCAGAAAGGATATCATTACCAAGGAAAAGTTCTTCGTCCTGCCGAAGTGATAATTAGTAAGAAAAAAAGTTAAAAATTATTATATGAATGCATTAAGTGAAAAAGCCATTGGTATAGATTTAGGAACTACTAATTCATGTGTTGCCATTAGACGTGAAGATGGTACATATGATGTTATTACTAATTTTGAAACAAGAAAAAATACTACCCCTTCAGTAGTTCTCTTTGACAAAGAAGGAGATTTAGTAGATGTCGGAGAGAAAGCAAAAAAAAGTAAAGAAGCGTTTCTTAAACCCAACTTGGTGATTTATGAAGCAAAACGTCTGATAGGGAGAAAATTTAATTCTCCTGAAGTGCAAGAATTTCGGGAAATTGCTCCTTTTCAAATTGTTTCAGGAAAAAATGGTGATGCTTGAATCAAAGTAGGAGAAAAAAAAGAAAAAGAATATTCTCCTCAACAAATTTCGGCTTTTATTTTGCAAAAAATGAAGAAAATAGCTGAGTCTCACCTCGGAAAAGAAGTCAAAAAAGCAGTAATTACAGTGCCTGCTTACTTTAATGATGCTCAACGAAATGCAACCAAGGATGCTGGTAAAGTTGCTGGCTTAGAAGTAATGAGAATTATTAATGAACCAACCGCTGCTGCTTTGGCTTACGGCTTAGATAAGAAAAAAGAGCAAACCATTGCTGTTTTTGATTTAGGAGGAGGAACTTTTGATATTTCAATTATTGGAATTAGCAAAGAAGGAATTTTTGAAGTAAAAGCCACTAATGGTGATACTTATTTAGGCGGTGCTAATTTTGACCAAAAAATCGTTGAATGGCTAATTGCTGAATTTAAAAAAAAAGAAGGGATTGATTTAAGCAAGGATAAAAAAGCCTTACATAAATTAAAAGAAGCTGCTGAAGATGCTAAGCATAAACTTTCTTTTTCCCCCACTACTGAAATTTTCCTTGAGTTTATCGCAGTTGACTCTTCTGGTCTTCCCAAACACATCGATGAAGAACTTTCTCGTAGTAAATTAGAGGCACTTAACGCTGACCTTTTGGAAAAATTAACCGGACCTTGCAAGAATTGCATTAAAGACGCAGGAGTTTCCAAAACTGATATTGATGAAGTTGTTTTGGTCGGAGGGATGACCCTTATGCCAGCAATTCAAAAAAAAGCAAAAGAAATTTTTGGTAAAGAGCCCAATAGAGGAGTTAATCCTGATGAAGCAGTAGCCGTAGGAGCAGCTATTCAAGCAGCAAGTTTGAGTGGAGAATCAAAAGAAGAAATACTCTTGCTTGATGTTACTCCGCTTTCTTTAGGAATTGAAACTATGGGGGGAATTTTTACCAAGTTAATTGAACGTAATACTACTATTCCGACTAAAAAATCTGAGGTTTTTTCCACTGCCGCAGATAATCAGCCAAGTGTAGATATTCGTGTATTTCAAGGAGAAAGAACACTTGCTAAAGATAATAAACTTTTAGGTAATTTTCAATTAACTGACATCAAGCCAGCTCCAAAAGGCACTCCCCAAGTAGAAGTTACTTTTGATATTGATGCTGACGGAATAGTTACCGTTTCAGCCATAGATAAGGAAACTAATAAAGAGCAGTCAATTACTATTGCTGATAGCCAAGGTTTAAGTGAAGAAGAAATAACAAAAGCACGAGAAGAAGCAGAAAAAAAAGCCGAAGATGATCAAAAAGAACTAGAAAACAGAGTGAAAAAAAACGAAGCAGAGACTTTTCTTTACACTTTTGAAAAGCAAATTGAGGAGTTTAAGAAAAGCAAAAATTTCAAAGAAGATGACCCTCAATTTCAAGACTTCCAAAAATTATATCAAAATTTAAAAAATGCGGTTGACACTAATGATTATGAACAAATTAAAGAACAATTGAAAAACATTAAAGAATTACATGATCTTTCCAATGAATTAAAGAAGAAAATGCCTCAAGAAGAAACAAAAAAAGAAGAAGCGGCAGAAGATATTAAGGGAAATAAAGAAAAATAGTAAGACGAGTGCAGCAATGCTGTGCTTGCTTGCGAAAACAATTTGGCAAGGATGAACATAGTAATTGAAAGATTAGAAGCAAGAATAAGTGAACTAATAGAATTATTAGAATCTAATAGGGGTAATTTCGGAAGCCAGAGAAAAGAATATCTAGAAAAACAGATTAAAAATTGCGAAAGTTTAATTGAAGCCTACCAAAACACTTCAACTCCTTTAAGTCATCAAGAAGCCGAAGAAAAACTTAACCAACAAGTAGGATTTGAGAAACAAAAGAAATTTATTTTAGAATGAATAAATATCAGACCGCTTACAGAAAATCATTCTATTGAAGAGCAAAAGTTTCCAACTTTTTGTTTTGTTGGTCCACCTGGAGTAGGAAAAACTTCTTTCGCAAAAATTATAGCAGAAGCACTGGGAAAACCTTTTTTTCTTTTGGCCTTGAGCGAAGAAACCAATCCTTCAACTTTAGTAGGAAGCAAGCCTGAATCTTCTCGCTATAAAATTGGACAGTTAGCCCAATTTTTAATTGAAGGAAAAAAATCCGACCCACTTATTTTGCTGGATGAAGTTGATAAAACTTCTACTTCTCTTCACAAAGTCTTAATTCGTCTTCTTGATTCAGAACAAAATCAAAAAATTCATGATCATTGTTTAGAAACAGAATTAGATTTTTCGAAAGTTACTTTTATTGTTACTGCCAATGATAAAAATAAAATTCCTGAAGAACTTCGTGACCGAATGGAAGAAATTGTTGAGTTAACCGAACTCACTAGAGAACAAAAAAAACAAATTGCTAATAATCTCCTCCGAAAGTGAATTGAGAATAATAATTTTTACCAGGCCGACCAACCTCTTTTAACTATCACCGATAAAGCCTTTGATGTTTTGATAAGCAAAACCCATGAAAAAGGTGCAAGGCAATTAAAATCAGCCTTGGAACACCACATATTTCATTATTGTTCGCAAAAATGAGCCGAAGAAGAGTCCCAAGGACAATTTTTATTGAGCAAAATTGAAATCACTCCTGCTTTGATGAACCAAATCATTCCTCATGACTTTCCAGATACTGGTCAAGAAAATAATCAAAAAGAAGAAAAAAACACTAAAGTTGACCAAGAACAGTTATGACTTTTACGAAAAGAATTAAATTCTCTCCAATGAGAAAAGGAAAAATTAGCCAATATTGTTGCTAATAATAGCCAAAACAAATTAAAAGCAAGTAAATTTCGTGCTCTCAAAACAATTAAAAAAGCCTTAAATGATGCCAAATTTGAAAAAGATGAACCTGTTTTGGATAACCGCAATTATGAAAAAAAAATCAGTGATGCTACTTCTTCCGAAGAGGTTGAAGCAGTTCGAGAAGAAATTTTACTGTTAATTACAGAAAAGTCTAAAAATCAAGAGCAAACACCAACTAAAAGAACAAAAGCCATGAAAATTTACTCTAATAATAAACCACTAATTCAAAATAATGATAAAGTATTAGAAAAACTAGTCAAAGAAATAACCAAATTAAAAGATAACAGAGATAGCATTCAATCCTTAGAAAACAAATTAGACCAAAGTGAACAACAAACTAAAAAATTAGAGGAGCAATTGAATAATTTACGGCAAAATGCCGTTTTGGAAGCCCAAAAACTGAAAAAGGAAATCCAACACGCAAATAAACAAGAAAACAATTTTAATTGAAGTATAAATGGTTGATTTGTTTTATTCATTATTGTTGTTAATATTCTCTTTGTTGGCGGAATAATTTATTGAATACAAAAATGTATAACAGTGAAAAAAACTTGTAAAAATTAATTATATATAAATGAATATTATGGAAAGCAATAAAAGAAAATGTGGCTTTGTGGATTGTAATAACCTAATTGAAAAAAAAGAAGGCTATGCTTGACCGGTTGCTTGCGAAAATTGCTTATACTCAAAAAAAGCAACTCGTTGCGATGCTTGTTTTAAAAAAGAGGATTCAAGATTTCATACTATTTGAGAGTTTAGTGACGAAGTTACTGGCGAAAATAAAGTGGAATTTTTTGTAGAAGCCACTAATTTTGATTACGCCAAAGAAGTTATTCAAAAGTTTTTAGCCCATAATATTTCGACTGAACTTCGCCAAGAACTTAATTCTCTTTATCAAAAATGCCTTGATTTGGAAAAAGATATTTCAGAGTTTAAAGAATTAGCAAGAGAAAAAGCAACTAAGGAGCAAGGAATTAGGAAAGAGTTTATTCAGGAAAAAGGCGGTTCACAATTTAATATTTATGAATATTTTTTATGTGCTAGTTGTAGCAAAGAATTAAATGAACGCGAAAGAAAGTTAAGAGAAGATTATGACACTAAACTAAGTAAATTTACAGTTTTTGATGATGAGGAGTTATTTGATCGAGTTGCGACCGAAATTGGACATAAAGCAGTTGACAAAATAACCTGAACTACTGGGACTAAATATACTGAAGAAGAGTTTGAAGAAAATCATAAAAAAAACAAAGAAAGTTTAGAAAGAATATTAAAAGAAGCAGAAACAAATAATAGCGGTAATTTAAATCTTTCTCAGTTAGAAGAATTAAGAAAAAGAGTTGAATTTTACAATAATTGAGACAAGCCTTCCAAAGTAAGCCAGGAAATCAAAGAGAATTCTTTCCAAAAAGGGCAAAGAAGCGAAAATAATAGTTCAGTTTTACCTTGGATTTTAGGAATTGGAGGAATAATTATCCTTTTGGGGACAATTATTTATTTTGTTTACCGAAATAAAAAAAAATTAATATAAGGGAGCATGGATCGATAGGTAAGACAGCTGACTGTAAATCAGTTTTATGGGGGTTCAAATCCCTCTGCTCCCACCATTATTTACATTTTATTTCTTAATTACTCCGCCAAATTTAGTATTAAATTCAACATATCCGATATTGGCAGAAAGGGCATATAATTGGCTGACAACCATACTATGAACCTGCGGACGAAGAATTAAAATAAGTTCATCCATACCAAAACTACAAATTAACTTTCCTGCTTTGTTTCATTTTTTAGAATATTCCATTAATTTATGGGCTTGGATATCAATACTATTTCAAATTACCACAAAATTACTTATTCCTGTGGTGGCATCTACACCTAATTTATAAAAGTCTTTGGCTTCTTTGATATAATATATGAATTGATTAATGAATATAGAAATTAGAAATATGAAAAACCTAAAAGAATTTAAAAACTACCTAGAAAATAACCATTTATCACCTGACACTATTAGGAATTATCTTTGAAGTTTAAAAAAATATGGAGAGAAAGAGAGTTAAATACTTTACAAATTATTAATTTTTTAATAGACAACGTAATACTAAAAATAATATAAAGTAATGGAACCAAAAAACGAATTAGAAAAGCAAGCAATTTCTCTTGCTGAGCCAGAAAACAAAAAGATAACCTATGAAGTTAAAGATAATGGTCTTTTATGACCTTATTATCAAGGAAAAAAGGCTTGAAGTCCAAGCTCTTTAGTGGAAATTTTAAAATTAATTGAATATGGAGATAAACAAATACCAGAAATTGTACTCCAAAGAGCCGCTATGAATGGCAAGTTATTTCATCAAATCATTCAAGAATTTATCCAAAAAGGTCCTAATTCAGCGACTCCAAATGATTGAGAAGTAAGTGAAAAAGTGCGGCAAAAACTTCATGAAACTATCGATTTCATTGAGCAGAACCGTCAAATCCTTAACTCTAATTGTTTTCTAGGAAAAGAAAGATTACACCATGCTTTTTATGAAGGAGTGTTGGTTGCTACTTATACTGATTTAGAATTTGAAGATTACATAGTAGAATTAAAAACTAATAACATTAAAATGCATGAGAGTCCTTTAACTCTTTTAGCATTTCAAATTCAGTTATTAATTCAGCATTTGTGTACTAAAAAAGAAGTTTATTTGCTTTGGAGCACTGGTAGTGGAGTAATTTTTCACCGTTTTCAGGTTTCCCCAAGTTTATTTAAAATTCTTGACTCTCTAATTGATCTGGTAAAAAAGAAAGATATTTATACCTTAAAAGAAAAAAGAGCCATTGTGGAAAAAATTTTGCTTGACTATGTTCCTCAACGATTGATCGATTTTGACTAAAAAGGAAAATAAAATTTAATTTGCTTTTTTTGCTTTTGCAATCTTGTAATAAGCCAAAATCCCAATCATGGCAGCATTATCAGTACAATATTTTCTCTGAGGAAGAAATAATTTTACATTTTTAGTTTCATTTTGGAGAAATTTCTGAATGTAGTCAGTTAAATATTTATTTGCTACCACCCCTCCGCCCAAAGCAACAGTGCTGATTTTTTTCTCATTAAAAGCTTTTTTAATTTTAAAAGTCAAGATTTTTGCCAAAGTGTGTTGTAAAGAACAAGCCAAGTTGTTAATATTTAATCTTGTTAGATTATTTTCGAGTTTTTTTCGTTCAATTATTCGTCGCACAGCAGTTTTTAGACCGCTAAAACTAAAATCAAAGGTGTCATTTAATTTAGTTAAAGGCAAAGGACAAGTGTTTTCTCCCCTTAAAGCCAATTTTTCAATAACCGGTCCTCCGGGATAAGTATAACCCAAAAACAAAGACACTTTATCCAAGCATTCACCAATTGCATCATCCAAAGTTTGCCCTAACAATTCAAAATCTAAATGCTTTTTTAAATAATAAAGTTGAGTGTGCCCACCACTGATTACCGAGGCTAAAACCGGAAATTTTCACTCCTTGGTGCTTTCTAACAAACTAGCATAAATGTGTCCTTCTAGATGATTACAAGAAATAAGCGGTTTATTTAAATAAAGAGCAAGAGTTTCAGCGATTACTTTGCCAATTTGCAAACAAATAACCAATCCCGGTTTTTCAGTATAAGCAATGTAATCAATTTTTTTTTGTTCTATTTGGGACTCTGTCAAAGCTTTTTTTAAAACTTTTTGCATGTTTTTTAAATGCAACTTTGCAGCTAAGTCAGGAACTACCCCTCCATATTGTTGCTGCTCCCAAATTTGAGAGGCAGTAACATTACTTAGAACTTTTTTGTTCTCTAAAATAGCAATACTAGTTTCATCACAACTGGTTTCAATAGCGAGAATTATCATAATTAGTATAATTTTAACCGTTTTTTTATATCTATTTGGATATCGAAACTGTGAACAATTACATAAAATTATTAATATGGAAAAACGTCCAATTTGGAAAATGTCGCGGGCTTTAGAATTTTCTTTGCTCGGAAACAAAAAAGAATTTAGTCGTGGTAAAAGACGAGTTACTCCTCCTGGTCAGCATGGCCAAAAGAAAGTTAGAAGAAAAAAAATTTCTCCTTTTGGCGTCCAAAACCGAGAAAAACAAAGAATCCGTTTTTCTTATGGTCTAAAAGCAAAGCAATTAAAAAATCTTTTTCTTAAATTAAAAGAAAAAAAAGGTAATACTTCCCAACATGTATTAACCAATCTAGCGTCTCGCTTGGATAATTTAATCTTTCGCTCTGGTTTGGTCAGTACTTACCTTTGAGCTCGCAAATGGGCTGTTCAGAATCATTTTTTAGTCAACCAGAAAAAAATAAACAAACCTGGCTATCTAGCGAAACCTGGCGATGTCATAAGTTTGGAAAAATACATGTGAAATAATAAACTAATTCAACAACAGCTTCAACAAAATGTTAAAGTTCCTGATTTTTTGAAATTAGATAAAGAAAAACTGGAAATTACTTATTCTTATTATCCTTCAATGGAAGAGTTAGAAAAAGAGATTGAAGGAATTAATTTTTCTTCGGTAGTAGAATGATATAATCAAAGAACTTAATTTAAAAACAATTAATGAGTGAAAATAACAAGAAAAAATAAAGTTCAATTGATTGTAAAAAATCTTTATGATTTCACCAAAAACTTGAAAAATAATTCAAGATAAACAAAATGAGTTAGACCAACTTATTTATCAGCAAGCCCAAGTTGAGTGAAAATGACGTTCTTTCACTAATGCTAAAAGGCTAAAATTAAACATTTTAATCGAGATTGGCGAACTTGCTAATGAACTAAAAACTTTTAAACTCTGGCGCAAAAAAGGAGAAATTAACCAAACAAAAGCCCAAGTGGAATTAGTTGACTGTCTTTGTTTCTTTCTAGGACTTTGAAATATTTACCAAGTTGATTTTACTGACTATCAATTTTTTTCTCCTACTGAGAAAAAAGATTTTAATGACTTGTTGTCTCAATTCTTTTTCCAAAGTGAACAATTAATTGTTTTGAAAAAAACAAGAAAATTATCAAAAAAAGCCCAACAAACTTATTATGATTGGTTACAAATTTTTAGTGAAATAACTCTAAAACTCCAAATGAACGAAAAAAAACTGCTGGACGTCTATAAACAAAAAAATAAAACTAATCAACAAAGAGCAATTAGAGGATATTAATCTTTCAAATAAATTTCAATAAAATCTTGTCTTTCGCGCACAAGAGATTCAGATTAATTGTATAAAAGAATCAAAATGAGAGTAAAATATATGTATAAATACATGAGGTAAAAAAGTTATGAAAAGATTATACAAAATTTTAGGAATAGACAGAAATGCTAGTGAAAACGAATTTTTATTTATTATAACAAATAAGCAAAAAAGAAGTAATGAGAGAGAGAGAGAGAGAGAGAGAGAGAGTTTAGTAGCAGAAAAAACAGGGTTCAAACAGAGTATTTTATCAGCGTTTTTTAAGGAGGTGAAAAATTAACATGGTAAGATATTATACAGAATGCCTCGATTTTGAAAAGGACGAACTAGGCAGATACAAAAAAATAGGAACAAACCAAAGAGGTGCAAAAATCGAACATGATAAACATAATTGTACTAACGACTGCTACGTTCTTTGTGGTTGAAAGAGAGAAGAATCGATAGTAAGAATTTGGCAGTGTGAGCGTTGTGGTAGTAACAATATTAAATCCGAAGAGTTGGCTGACACAAGCAAAATAGAGGATATTGATTTTGGTGTTGATTATTATGAAGTTCTCGGATTGCCGGAAAATGCTTCTAAAAGAGAAATAAGAGATAAAGGAATAAAGTTAATCACTAAATTAGATAAAAAAGTCCGTATTGAAATACCGGACAGAATAAAGAAGCAGGTAGAAGAAGAATTAAAAAGAAAATTAGGAAGAACACCTACTGGTTTGGAAATTGAAAAAGAAGCTGAACCAAGAATTCGCACTGATAATGCAGATGTGTCAGATAAAGAAATAATTAAAGCAACCCGGGAGCTCCGTTTTGCAAAAGAAGCTTATGAGACACTATTCAATAACCAAAAGAGAAAAAAAATTGATGACGGTTATCTTGGAATAAAAGACAAAGTTACCTGTTATAGTCATCAGCCAGCAGTGGGAGAAGTAATTGTAGGAAAAGGTAAAACTGGGATTCAAAAAAATTTGGCAAAAAAACATAGCCATCTTTATTTTTGTAAACAAGC
The DNA here is from genome assembly GCF_003546845.1 of endosymbiont GvMRE of Glomus versiforme. Classification (NCBI taxonomy): domain Bacteria; kingdom Bacillati; phylum Mycoplasmatota; class Mollicutes; order Mycoplasmatales; species endosymbiont GvMRE of Glomus versiforme. The sequence continues at coordinate 355,546 of NZ_NWVA01000002.1, forward strand.
ATGTTTAGACCAATGTTTTATAATGTGAGGAGAAAACACTGCAAGTAGCAATTCAGGAAGTTCTGGTTCATCTTTTTGTTATGTTTGTCACCAAGTAAAAAACCCAGTAAAAAAGAAGAGAGGAGAATCAAAATATTGTTGTTATGACTGCTATTTTAAATTTCCTACTTGCCATCAATGCCCGAAAAAATGTTGACAAGGTAGCCGACTTAAACTAATAGAAGCAGGAAAAGATGTGAGGTTTTGTTCCTGAGATTGCACTAATGCATGATGAGAAAAAAATAAAGAAAAATTAGCCAAGCAAGAATTAAAAAAAATCATTGACCAGGCTAGCAACGGAAGTTTAAAAACTGCTGAGGAAATTCAAAAAGCAATTGATTTATTAAAAATTTTTGGCAATTCTCCTCTTGGTAGTGCTAAAAAAAAGGCTTGGGATGAAAATTTGGCTCAATGTTTGCTTTTATATGGTTTGCTTCAAGAAAAAAAGCAAATTGTTGATTTACAAAACAAGGTAATTAGAGAAATTGAAAATTACTGAATTAGCAAAGTTGGTTCCTTAACGAATAAAATAAACAACTGAACCATAGAGCAAGTTTTAAACTCAGGTTTTATGACTTGAAAAACTAATTTGCGTGCCAAAACTACTCGTGGTGAAATTATAGTAGAGCAAAATCGTTTGATTAGATTAATTGACGACGCGGTTGCGAAACAACAACAACAACAACAACAACACACTCCTAATTCTTCTAGTCATCAATCTAATAGCGGGACAAGTAGCAGCAATTTTTCCTCTTCTAATACTTCATCTACCGGCGATTCCTCACAAGATTTCCCTTCATCATCACAAAATGATTCTCCTCAATCTTCTTCAGCAAGGGGCACAAACTCTACTCCTTCATCAAGTGGAAGCAATGATAACTCTAGTTCTAGTTCACCAGGAACTTCTCCTTCCTCAACAAGTTCTAGCATTGGAAGCGGAAGTTCATCAGGCTCTTCTTCTTTTGGCGAAGGGGGGGGGGGGATTATTATCCAAGTAGTTCCTCTTCTACCTCAACTGACTCTTCTCCTGCTTCTCCCAAATCGCCAAGCGATAAACCGATTTCTAACAACGAAAAATCCGAAAAACCTCCTTCCTCCTCAAATAACAATGATTTAGAAGACATTGTAAAAACTGGTCAGGAAATACTAGAAAATGACCAAACCAATCCTGAACAAATTCAAGAAATAGTTGAAAAATTAAAAGATTATGCTAATTCAGAAGATATAAATAAACAACAAAGTTGAAAAGATAACCAAGAGACTAACGAAAAAGTTCTCGTTCAGAATATTACTAATTTAATCAGTAAACAACCACTAGAAAAGGCGAAAGAAACTGCTAAACAAGAAATAAAGCAATTACAAAAAACCAACAAAACTTTCGCTAATTTAAACTCAGACTGAGAAAGTAAACTTGAAAGACTAAAAACCTCCCAACAAGTAGCCAACTTTTTCCAACAAGTAGTAAGCCAAACAACTACCCAAAATAAAATTAAAGAAATTAAACCAGCAACTCCAACTGACAGTAAGCCAAACACCAAACTAATTGCTCTTGTTGTTGGAATTGTTGTTTTAATTACAGGAGGCTCTTTAGCAGTGATGTTTATTTTCAAAAAGAAGAAAAAATAATAATATGAAAAAAAAACTCCATAATTCCCTTTATTTAATAAATTATCACTGTATTTCTTGCCAAACAGAATACCAAAATTGGTCTACTTCTCAGAAAAATAAAGAAATTGCCACTTGCGCCAACTGTAATCCTGCTTACAAAGGAGAAAGTTTAGCCAAAATAAGGGTAGGAAGAGCAGAAAAATTTCACCAAAGACAGCAAAAAGCCCAAGAAAAAGCAGCAGCAAAAGCCAAATAATCATTTTTATACAAATTCTTTTAATTTTTAAAAAATATTTATTGCTCCTTTATTCCTCTTCCTCTGTTTGGCTAATTTTCTTGGTTTGGCAGGATTTGCAAAAAGGAAAGTAATTTTCAGAGTGGCTGCTTCTGGTTTTTTCCCTTTCCAAACCAAGCAAAAGTTTTTGAAAGTAGTCAGAAGAATGCAGAATAGTTTTATGACACCCTAAACACTTAGTGCTGGCACAATCAAAACAGACTATTCCTTCTCTTTCTTCTTTATTGATATAGTAGGGGGTATCGAATATTTTGACATTGCATTTATCACAAATTAGGTGGTGAAATTCTTCACGACAACTGTGTGAACAAAATTGGTTGCCTTGCTCGTCAATATTTTTACTAACAAAGCTCCATCAACTAATTTTTTTGGCACAAGTTGCACACAGATTTTTGCCTTCTATTGGTAATGATTGAGAGCTAGAAACAGAATTTAATCTTTCCCAACTTAACTTTTCTGAAGGCAAGCGAAAGTCACAGATCAATTTTTGAGCATGTTTTCTTTTCCGGGGAGAAATTAATTTCAATAGCTCATTGCAAATAATTTGGATTACTTGTTTTAAGCATTTTTTGTCAAAATATTCAAGTTCTACCTCGTAACAGTCGTCTTCGGTTATTTCTAATTTTTGTCTTTTTTCCATCCACTTATGAAATTTTATTCTTTCACTGTAATTAGCTGACCCTAATTTCTTTCGTAAACTTTTGCACTCGCTAAGCAATGATTGAAAGTTATCAAAAACAAATTCTTTATTTGCTCCCATTTTTTTCATATTTAATATTTTATGGAATATAAACAGTGAACTATCTTTTTTTAGACTTGAAAATTCAAGCAATTATTGCAATTAAAAGTAATACACCAGCAATAATCACTACTGGCAAAACTCATTTTGGTCACTCTTTATCATGAGAACTTTCTTGTAGACTTTTACCAGCTTTTTCTAATCCTTCACCGGTTTTCTCGACTGCTTTGGACGAAGTTTCGCCAACTTTATCAGTTGCTTTTTTGCTAGTATCTTTAACTTTTTGCCAAGCAGTGCGGTCCGAGTTTCAGGTGCCGCCATTAATTATCAAAGTGTCTTCCTTACCTTGGGTCATGTCTGCTCCAACTTCAATTTTGATACTTTTATCCTCAACAAATTCTTCCAAATCACTTTCGTTCTGGTATTCAATTTGGATTAGGGAATAACTATGGTCGCCATAATTAAAAGGCTCGACTTCATAAAGAACATATTTTTTACCCTCTTCTTCTAATTTGTTCTTGCTTCTTTTTATTTTTGCTACAATATTATCTGTCATAATATATTATTTTTACACTCCTTTCAACTCTCTCTCTCTCTCTCTCTCTCTCTGATTTTTTATTGTTAAATTTCCCTATTTCTTGCTAAGAATTAATATTTTTAATATGTTAACTTTATTAATCTATTAGAGAATTATTTTCGTTTAACTTTTGTGGTTAAAAAATATCATATGACCAAAAAAAATTCCCGTAAAAGCGTTATCTCCACCAATGAAGTTAGAAAAAAATGACTAAGTTTTTTTCAGCAAAAAGGTTATTACTTGCTTGAACCAGTTTCTTTGGTCCCCCAAAACGACCCTTCACTTTTGTGAATTAATTCCGGAGTAGCTACTTTAAAAAAATATTTTAGTAATCCTTCTTTGGCTCCTTCTCGTAATTTAGTTAATTGTCAAAGAGTAATTCGCACCGACGATTTAACTAATATCAATCAATATTCTTATCACCAAACGCTTTTTGAAATGTTAGGAGTTTTTTCCATTGGAGGAAAGTTTAAGCAAGAAACCATTCCTTATTTTTGGGAATTTTTTACTTCCCCAGAATGGTTAGGGCTAGCACCAGAAAGATTATTTATTACTGTTTACCAACAAGATGCTGATACTTATAAATTTTGAAAAGAACAAAAAGGCATTCTCCGTGAACACATTCTTTACGGCTCAAAGAAAACTAATGTTTGAGACATGGGAGGAGATAACAGTCCTTGGGGCTATAACACCGAAATTTATTATGATTTTCAAACTAACCAGGATATACCAAAAAACGCTGCTGATTTGGATAATAAAAGGTTTTTGGAAATCTGTAATATTGTCTTTCCGGAATTTTACCATCAGGGAGATAATGATTTGCCCTTAAAAGAAAAGTGTGTAGACGTCGGCGGGGGACTAGAAAGAATAGCCATGGTAGTTCAAAGTAAAAAAAACACTTTTGAAATTGACTTATGAGAACCAGTTATTCAATTAATAAAGGAGAGACACAGTAACAAGTATAAATAGTATACAATAAATTATTATTTTAAATATAGAAATATAATGTTATCATATTCATTAGTTAATGGGAAAATCTTCTTCTTAACACAAAAAAAAATCTGGCACTAGTAACAAGATATTTACACGCGTATGAGAGCCTTTAAGTTTAACCATGGTTTTTTTACCTATAAGTATATTTTATGGTATACCAAAAAAAAACTATATATAACTCCCCAGTAAACTATATATAGAAAACTAAACAAACTCAAAACAATTTAAGCAAACTGTTTCTGAAGCCTGGAAACTAGGTCTTTTTGTTTTCCTAAAAAACTCCTCCATTTCGCTATAAGTTAAATCACAGCCTATAAATTTCCTATTAGTTTCTTGACAAGCCTCTAAAACCACAAAGGAGCCGGCACAAGGGTCAATAATTAAGTCTCCTTGTTCAGTGGTGGCTTCAATCAAAGCCTTAATTAACTCTTTAGGCTTTTGATGAGGGTGGTTTCTTTGATTAGTGGACAAACTGTTTTCAGTTCAAACATTTCCAAAAGACTTATCTTTAAACAACCTGCTATTCAAAGGATATTTCTGTAAAAGCAAAGCAAACTCTGTCTGATTCCGGAAATAACTACCAAAGCCAAAATGAGGCTTATTTCACATTAATAAGTCCACCATCTTTAAGTTAGAAACATGCTTTAATCAAGTTAAAAACTGCCCAGTAATCGGCAAAGTTTTATTAATTCACAGTAAACAGAACCCGCTGGGCTTTAATACTCTGGCTATTTCTTTTAAAAACTGGTTGATTTGCTGGGAAGTTTGATAAATTAAAGGTCAGTTTTTGATGCGAGAAACTTTATTTGCTATTTCATATTGGGGGTCAAAGAAGACTAGTTTGGTTGAATTAGTGGGCAAAGAACGCAATAATTCTAAGCCATTGCCTTGGTTAACAGAGTTGTGGGCAAAATTACTCTCTCTCTCTCTCTCTCTCTCTCTCTGGAAATGAAACATATTGATTTTATTTTTAGGAGAAAGTAGCCTCCTAGAAATAAGGAGGTTTTTAATTGGTGGTATACTAAAATATTATATTATGGAAAATAATAAAGATTGGAAAGACATGCATGTTGATTTTACTCCTGAATTACAAAAAGATTGAGAAGACAAAGGATTTAATTATGAACAAGCTAAACAATGAATAGGTGTTGGTTTTACTCCAAGTGAAAAAGAATTTGATATTGCTTGATGACTAATAAACATACAGAATAGATCTTTTGGATTAAACTTAAATGCTGAAGAATTAAGAAAAGAATTTAAAGAATACTTAGAAAAACTATATCAAGAATGAGGAAATATTCATGAAGATTTTAAATCAGGTTGAGCATTTACTTGAACGAGAAATGGTTTTGACTATCAAAAAACCAAGTTTTTGATAGATAATGGTTTTACACCAAAAGATTACAAAATGGCTGAGGAATGAAAAGACCAAAATTTTACCATCGAAGAAGTCCAACAGTGACTAAATAAAGGTTTAAATAAAAACAGCGTACATCTTGCTAAATTTTTATTAGATGAGGGTTATGACCTTGTTTCTTTTCCTAATGATAGCAGATTAAATGAATTAAAAGAAGAATATTTGAAAAATACTAATGATTGGAATTTCATTCACCCTTATTTTACTGAAGAAACCTGAAAAGGTAAAACCTACCAACAAAAGTGAGAAGAAGAAGGCTTTACTTACCAAGATGCTCAAGAATGAATTCCAGTTGGATTTGAACCAGATGATTATTGAACAGTTAAAGAATGAAAAGAAATAGGTATTAATACCCAGCAATTTCAAGAATGAAGTCGAAGTGGATTTAAACCAAACGATTATAGGAAGGTTAAGGAGTGAAAAAACTCTAATTTCACTCCCCAAGAAGTTAAATCTTGAATGGATATAGGTTTAACTAAAAATGGCTATGAATTCGCAGTTTATTTAAAAAAAAATAATTATACTCCAGCTACTGCTTTTCAAGAAAAAAGCTATGCTCAAAGATATTTAGATTGCTTTTATCCCAAAGAAAAAAGAAAAGAAATAACTGGATTAAATATTTGTAACAAAAATCTCCAAGGGCATTTAGACTTATCTGATTTTGTTAATTTAGAGGAATTAAATTGTTATGATAACCAACTAACTTCTTTAAACTTAAATAATTGTTTGAAGTTAAAAAAATTAGATATTAGTGATACTGATATAGAAGGAAGCATTAAACATTTGCCAAAAAATGTCAAAAAAATTTGATGTTCAAGTCAAGAAAGACCTGAAAGTAAAGTAAAAACAGTTGAAGAACAATTAAAATCAAGTTCTTTGTTTGACTTTAACGGCAATTTGTATGCTAGAAATTGAAAAGAGATTCATCCAGATTTTACTCCTGAATTACGAGAAAAATGAGAAAGTTGAACTTATACTTCTAATAAAAAGCCATATCTTCCTTACGAAGAAGTCAAAGAATGGATTGCTTCTGGTTTAACTCCTCATGATGCCGATTTTGCTGGCTATTTAAAAAATAACAAATATAAACCACAAGATTTAAACAAAATTAACTTAGAAGCAAAAAGATGGGGAGAAATTCACGAAGATTTCAAAGATGAACACTATCAAGATCTTTGAAAAAATCATGGTTTTGACTACCAAGTTGTCAAAGAATGAAAAGAAATTTTAGGAGAAAAATTTGAAGCTAGTGATTGAGCTTTCTGTGCTTGATTAAAAGATGAAAAACATTTAACTCTGCAAGAAGTTAAACAAAAAGGTGGTGCTAAATCTTTAAAAGAAGAATACAACAAACTTTGAACTAGTATTCATTCTGGTTTTTCTGAAGCAAATGCTTTTTTAGTCAAAACCTACCAACAACTCTGAGAAGAAACAGATATTTCCCATCAAGAAACCAAGCAGTGAATCTCGGCAGGATTTGAATTAAGCGACTACAATGAAGTTAAACAATGAAAAGACAATAATTTCACCCCTCGAGAAGCTAAATCCTGACTAAAAGCTGGTATAGTTTCTAAAAAAGCGAACCTTGCTACTCATTTAAAAGAAAAAGGTTGTACTCCTCAACAATTCGCTGATAAATTTAAGAATCAAAGAGATGCTCAAGAATGAGTAGATTATTTTTACCCTCTTGAGAAGAGGAAAGAAATAAAAAAATTAGACCTTAGTCATGAAAAATTAACCGGCACTTTAAATTTATCCGATTTTATTAATTTGGAAGAGTTGCAAATGCCCTCTAACCAGATATCAGACATTAATTTTTTACAACAACTGACCAATCCTGAGAAATTAAGGGTGCTAGGTTTGTCTTCCAACAACGTCATTTGTGACTTAAATCTTTTTTCTCATTTCACTAATTTAGAGGAATTAATTTTAGGAGAACGCTTTGGTGTAGCAACAAAAAACAAGACATTAAAATTAAACAGATTTCATGGCTCTCTCGAACCTTTGAAAAATTTAACAAAATTAAAAAAACTCGATATCTCTAATACTGATATTAACAAAGGATTAGAATATTTGCCTGATAGCCTTGAAGAATTTTATTTTTCATCAAATCTTAGGGAAAATTCTAAAGTAAAGACTATTTCTAATTATTTCGAAAGAGAACGAAAAGACAACCAAGAAGAAAAAGATTTTGTCCAAAAAAAACTTCGAAGTTGAAAAAAACATAGAGAAAATTGGGGGAAAAAAGAATTTAATGAACAAGAATTTGAAGAATGAACCAGAGAAGGTTTAAAGATTAATGAATGAAAATACGCTGATTATTTAAAACAAAGGGGTTATAATCCTTCCGATGCCAATAAAAAAAAATATAGAAAAGAGTATGAAAAACATAGAGAAAAAGAATTAAGAAAAGAAAACATGTATGAACTTAGTGCAGAAGTAATTGAGCAATTAGAAGAATTTGATCATAGCGAGTTGACTTCTGAACAAAAGAAATTAATCAAGAGACTAATACCAAATAAAGAACTAAGGAAAAGATATAAAGAAGGTGGATTGTGCCTAGAGTGTAATCAACCTAACACTTGAGCTTATAAAAAAAGCATTATTGAAGAAGATTTGCCCTATACAAAAGAAGGGGTTTGATGTAAGCCTTGTAGATCCAAGCATTTTCAAGAAGCTAAATGAACTAGTGGTAATCAGGAAATCAATAAATTTATCCGAGAATCTCAGTTAGAAGTAACCAACTCAGGAGAAATATTAGAATGAATTCCTTACGAGCAATTTGAAATTGAAAAAGATGAACGGGGAAATAACAAAATTTTAGGTAAAGGAGGTTTTGGTAAAGTATACAAGGCTAAATGAAAAGATGGACCAATTAAAGAGTGAAATATCAAAAACAGTAAGTGAGAAAGAGAAGAAAACAAAGAAATTGTCTTAAAGGTTTTAAATGATTCAAAAAATGTAACGACTAGTTTTTTACGAGAAGTTGCCAATCACAAGGTATGTAGTAGTGAATTTATTTTGTCACTTTATGGTATTTCCCAAGATACTGATGGCAACTATGTGATGGTAATGGATTACATGGATAAAGGTAATCTGAGAGAAATTTTGATAAATGTGGATAGAGACAACAGTTTAGACATCTTTGACAGAATAGGTCCAAAGGCTAGAAGATTATACTTTATCCTCGGAGGATTAGATGCCATTCATGAACAAGGATTAATTCACCGAGACTTGCATCCAGGAAATATTTTAAATTATAATGATGATACATGCTTTATTACTGATTTTGGATTGTGTAAGCCAGTTGATGAAAAGGATGATGAACAAATTTACGGAGTAATGCCTTATGTAGCACCAGAAGTTTTAAGCAGAAAAGAAGAATATACTCAAGCTAGTGATATTTATTCTTTTGGTATAATAGCTACGGAAATAATTACAGATTTGCCTCCTTACGTAACTTATGATGAAAGAACAAATAGTTATAAAGAATTACCTCATGATAGTGATTTGGCTTTAAAAATATGTAGCGGTCTGCGACCAAATATAGATAACGTTAAAGTGATGCCACAAATGCTAAAAGATCTAATTAAAGAATGTTGGGATACTAATCCATCAAAGCGACCAACTGCAAAAGAGTTGAAAGGGTTGGTTGATTCAGTTTTACTTAGAATATCAACATGAGAATTTACAGAAATTATAAAACTTATTGCCACTAAGCTTCCTAAGTTATCTTTACAGCTTTTGGAATTGTGAAGAAAAAGAGAATCGTTTGATAACATTGAAATTCCTCAATACGAAGTTCATCCTGATGCATCGAGACACAGCAAACTTATAAATACTAGGAGAATTAGCGACTTTTTGTTTGCTTCTAAGGATCTTGAGTTAGATATTAATTGCATTAGTGAAGAGTTTATTTTAGAACAATTGACTAGTTCACTTAAGAGCAAATTACAGAGCAAAAGTTTATTTTCTAAAGATAAGCAGAAAATGAGAGAAGAAAAACTAGAAACATTCTTTGAAACTATTCCAGAAACTCAAGAAGAGTTTATCAAAGAATTAGAAAGTATTAAGCCAGGGCTAAGCAAAAAAATAAATGCTGAAAAGATAAGAGAATTTTTATCAATCAAGAGTGAATTAACTAAATCAAAAAGTCTTCAATCATCATCTTGTCAAGATACTAGGCAAATTGACTTAGAAATCCCTGCTAAGATAGAGAAGTTAAATTTGGAAGAAGGTCAATCAACAACAATTGATTTATTAGCAAGACAAAACTGAACTAGCATCCACTCCAGTTTCACTCCTCAACTAATCCAATCTTGGCAAAACTATAACTTTACTTATGAACAAACCCGTGACTGAATAAATATTCATTCCCTAAATGACCAAGAGCAAGCCACCAAAGAACCTGAATTTTATGCTTATTTACGTGATGAATTACAGTTAACTCCCGAACAAGTTTTAAATGATAATAGTATTAATTTAGTGGATTTAAGGAAGCATTTTAGAGAATATCAGCAAAGTCAACAATTGCAAGCTCAAATTATCCAACCACCAAAAGGAGGAAGTAATTAATGCTCTCTCTCTCTCTCTCTCTCTGTAAAGGAGGTTTAGCATGGTAGATAAGGAAAAACAACAAAAAAGTCGAAAACGCTGAATTAGCGTTATATCGTGAACAGTTGGCTTACTTTTAGCTTACTTAATCACTTGGCTCTTATTAGGAATAAGTATTGGTGATATTTGATTATCACTAAAAAGTATCTTCGCTAGCAATGAAAAACTAATTACCTATTTTCCACAACTAGAAGCCATGAGTAATAAACTTGGAAAAGCACTAGTAGGCAAACTTATTTTTCCGTGGGCTCGTAAAAAACTCGAAGAAGAAGCAGTGAAAGATGTGCTAACTGGTAATATTAGTGGAGTAAATCAAGGAGTAAAACTTATTCATTTTTAGTTATAGGGATTTGATTTTTAATGCTTGCGGCTTTATGAGCAGGATTTTATTACTTAATTAAGTGGATTGTTTCTCGGTTTATTTGAAAAGAGGCCAATTTGTCTGAGCAAGAAAATGACAACTTAATTGAAGAATAAATTCGGATCGTTAATTTTCTCTTTAATCGCTCCTTTTAAACCAGCCTCGTTATAAAACCTATCTCCCAAAAAAGTAGCAATGGCAGTTAATTGTTTGCCATAGGGGTAAATTGACATTCGACCAGTGGCTACTGAAATTCGTCTGCTATCTCCGGTTTCGGAAGCATCAAGTCTGCTAATATTGATTCTGGCTCCCATAGCCAATAATTCTTCAATGTTGTATAAATAATCACTTGGTTTAGTTTGCCAAGAAACTCCTTGCACGCAATTAGGAAACTCCGTGCTGGAAGGACAATAACCTAGAATATACCTCATAGCTTTGTCGTGAACCTCACTTAAAGCAAATCTTTGGGCTTTTTCTTGCCTTAAATTTTGTTCTTGTTTTTGGCGAGCTATTCTTTCTTGTTCTAATTGCTTTTGAGATTCTTGGAAGTTTCTTTCAGCTAATTCTGCTTCTTCGGCTAACTTGCGGATTTCTTGCTCTTTTTCTTGTCTTTCTCTTTCCGCTTGCTGTTGTTTAACCATTAATTCACGTTCGTGTTTTCGGCGTTCTTGAAGCATTTCTTCTTCTAAATAAGCCTTTCTTTGCTCGGCTTCTTTAAGAATTTTCTGTCGTTGTTCTTCATCTTCAAGAGCGATGGCTTCCAGTTTTTTCTTAGTTTCTTCTTCGAGTAGTTTGGCTTGTTTTTTTAAGCGTTCTTGCTCGAGTTGGTTGGCTTTTTCAAGTTTTTCGATTTGTTCACGTTTCTTTTTTTCTTCTAATTCGACTTCTTTTTTCTTAACTGCTAAGGCATCCTCAGCAAGTTTTTTATTGCGTTCTAATTGTTCGGTTTTGGCTGCTAAACGTTTTTCTTCCTGTTCGGCTAATTCTTTATCACGAGCTTCGCGAAGTTGCCGTTTTTTTTCTTCTTCTTGGGCTTCTAATTCTCTTTCGCGTTGTCTTTTTTCTACTTCTTCTTTTAGTTTGCGATCCTTCTCAGAGAGATTGGCTTGTCGGCGGGAGAATTGTTGCTCATCAAGTTTTTTGCGGGTTTCTTCACGGCTTTTTTTCTTTTTTTGGTGTTCGGCTTCTTCTTGGTTTAGATTAGCAAACAGGTCATCATAGCGAGAAGTAGAAGAAGTAGGCTTGCTGGGTTGATTTTCTTGCTGTCATTCCTGATATTTTTTCCTTAATTCTTCACTATCACTTTCATTTAATACTTGCTCAGGGGTTAATTCAATTATGTCTCTTAGCCATTTAGCATAGTTGCTTTCTTCGGGTTTTAAGCCAATGTCAATTCATTCTTTAGCAGTTTCATAAGAAAAAGAGTTATTTTTCCATTCTTTAACTAATTTAGCCGTGAAATCCAAACTAATATCTTTTCATTTCTCTCAGTTTTTATCCTCTACTGGCTGATAGGTATTTAAGCGTCGGTTAATTTGTTCGTTTACTATTTCTTCTAAATTAAGGTTAGCCAGGATTTCTTTTTCTTTTGGACTGCGACTAGAAGCATATTTTTCTCAGATAATTTTGTTGATAGATATTTCCTGATTAGCCAGAGAGTTTAAGTATTCTTGGTAGTATTCTTCTAGCCAGTTATTTTCTTCTAAGGATTCCGCAAAAGTTTGCTCAGTAAATGTCTCCACGGCAAATACTAGCAATTCAAAGAAATTATACTTAGGAATTGTTTTTAAGCCACAAGTAAGTAAGATATCACGCTGTCAGCCTTTAAGTGTTCCAATTTCAACATAGTTGTCCAAAGTTAAGTTAAATTGTGTTTCATCAGTTTCTTTATATCATTTCAACAGGGAAGTTATTATCGATAATTTATCAGCCTGGATTTGTTCTTGATTGGCTTGTTTTTCTTTCTCTTCTTGTTGCTTTTTTAAGATTTTCTGTTCTCCTTGGAGGAATTTTGTTTTTAAAGGCAAATAAGGGCTTTTAGTTTCTCCAAAAGCAGTATTAGGGTCAGGAATTATTTCTTGATTAACAAAAAATGATAAACTACTGTTTTTTAGGCTTAAAGAACGCACTAATTCTAGGGCTAGTTGAGAATATTTATACTCTTTAGTTAAAGAAGCTAAACTTTGGAGAATAGTCTTTTGTTTCTCGCTAAAAGCAAAAGTTTTAAAAGCATCAGGGTGTAAAGTGGCTAGTTTTATCTCTTGTTCCTCGGTTAATTTCGCTCTTTCTAAGCCAAATTTAAGTAAATTATCTTTTTGTTCTTCACTTACTTGCCAGTTAGAAGCATTAAAGAAACTTACTCCCATTTCTTCTAGAGAGTTTCGTTGATTTTCAGTTAAATTTAGAGTGGTGATTAATAAACGAAGAATGTTTTCTTTTTCTTTAGTAGTTAAGGTGAAGTTCTGGTGTTCTTGGGCGATTTGTTGCTGAATTCTGGCTAATGTATACTTGTTTTCTAGGGTTTTTAAGCCTAATGCTTCTAATCCGGAATTGAGCAGTTTAAGTTTTTGGAAGTTGGTTAGTTGGTGGTAGTTTTCTTTTAACTCGTTGGTGTGATATTTTACTCTTTCCGCTTGACAACTAATAGCAAAAACTTGTTCTGGAGTTAGGTGTAAATTGCTTAAAATGTTGGCTTCTTCTTCGGTTAAAGGAAGATTTTCAATGACAAAAGATATTTTTTGGAGAGTGTTGGTTTCTTGATTTCTAGGGATAATTGATTTCAACCAGCCTTTGATTCTTTCTCATTCGGATTTGATGCCGGACTCCCTTGCTTCTAAGAGGTCAATATCCACAGCAGAAGTAAGGGGATTTTTTTTGATTTGTGCTAGAGATTGTTTAATTTGGTTGATTTTCTCTTGGGCTTGTTCTTTTTGGTGAGTGTTCTCGGTTTCTTGTGTTTCTTTTAGAGTTTGTTCCAATTCTGCTTCTAGTTTTCTTTGTTCTTGTTTAGGTTTTTGTTGTTGTTCTATCTTTTCAATAATTGTTTGTTGTTTTTGAGTGTATTCTTGTTCTACTTTCTTGCTTTCTGCTTCGTAGTTTTGGTTTTGTGCTTGGATTTTTTGGATGGTTTCTTCTTGAATTCTAGTTAGTTCTTTTTGAGAAGCTTGGTTAATTTGGCGTTTTTGGTACCAAGTATAAGCATAAAGGAGAGCAATAATGGCATTAAATCCAATTACACTAGGCATTTTGTATTTTTCCTGTTCTGGGGCAGAGTAAGCAAGAACATTACCCATGACATAACCAATTATGAGGAAGTAATTCTCCCATAAATGTTGATATTCAAGAATTTGGTCTTTTTTATAGTAAGCAATGGCTAAGCATATGTTCAGAATAACTAAACCAGGCAAGCCATTCCGCTTATAGACAATATATTCCATGAGAAAAATAATCAGGTAAAGCATAAATAAAGTCATTTGGTTCTGCTGTGCTGCAGAAGATTCTGAAGAAGAGTCAGCAGCGGCTTCGGCAGCTTGGGCGGCTTCTTCCATTAACTTAGCCACGGGAGGTAGTTCAGGAGCAGGGGCTTCTTCTAAAACTTCTTCTTGGATTTCCTGAATTTCTTCTCATTCTTGTTCTAAGATTTCTTGTTGGTTTTCAGTTATTTGTTGTTCAGTTTGTTGGAGTTCGTATTCTAACTCTTCTTTTGTTAATTCTGCTTCTAATTGGCTAATGTTTTCCTGAATAGTTTGGGATTGGCTGTTATTAGGTTGAGTTTGACTTAATTCTTGCTTAAATTGAGCAAGTTTTTGTTGTTTGGCTTGGATTTGTTGAGGAATTATTTTTGCGGAGGCTGATTGGCTTGGATTTCCTGCTTTTGATGGCTTAGAAGTTGTGCTTTTTTCTTCTTCTTCGGCCATTTCTTCAACAGTGGAAACATTTTGCTTAATTTGTTCTTGAATTTCGGCTAATTGTTCTAAAAGTTGACTTTTGGTGCTTTCTATTTGTTGGTAAATTTCGGCTTCTAATTCTGGTTCTGTTCTGTCCTCTTTTTGCGTTCCTGATTGGATGGTTTCTGGTTTTCTCTTTTCTGGGTCAGTTAAAGGAGCAGTTTCATTATCTCCTAATAGTCTAGTATCTCAGCCTCATTCTCTTAGTTGTTCCGGAGTAAAAGTTTTCGCTCAACGAGAATCAGGATTTAAAGGCATTCCTTCTGGGTGAGGTATTTGGATTTCTGTGCCTTCTTTAACTCCTACTTTTCATTCTCGTTCGGCTAATTCTTCGGTAAGTGTGGTTTGGGATTGCTGTAAAATGTTTAATTGGGCTAATAGTTTGGCTTCATCAGCTTTTAGTTGGAGGGTTTTTTGGAGTTTATTAAGAGCTGGTTCCTGCTCAGTAAAATCGGAAAGTTGTTGTGATTTTATCAGGTTGTCAATTCTTTCATTGGCTCAGCGGGCTTCTTGTTTAACTTTTTTCGTTTCTTGCTTGTTTTTCTCAATTTGTTGCTCTAGTTCTTGGATTCGTTCCCTTTCTTTTTGGAGTTCTTCGGTTAAGTTATCGACTTTCCTGACTGCTTTTTTGGCAGTAAACAAAGCTTCTTCGGTCTGTTCCTCAAGGTCGAATATTTCTCGGTGAAGTTTATTTATTCTTTCGTGGGTTTCTTCAGCAATTTCTTCCATGCCACGGGCAACGAATTCTAGTTTAGTGGTTTGTTCATTGATTAGTTCGGTATGGGTGTCTACTTCTTCAAGCATTTCACGGAATTCTACGTCAAGTTTCTTTTGGGATAGTTTAATATTTTGTTGTTCTTCCTCATAATCATCTAATCTGTCTTGATTATCGGCAATTTTTTCGTTAAGTATTTTAGTTTGGCGAGTGTATTCAGTTTCAAGGCTTTCTAGGTCTTGTTGGGTTTGGGCGGTTTGTTGGTTAATTTCTCCTTTATATTTGCTGAAATCATCAGATAAGTCTTGCTTTTCTTGTTCTAAATTCTCTAATTTACTGTTAGTAGTTTTAATGGCATCGGCTAGTTCTTCGTCTTTTCTTTCTCGTTCTAGTTTTTCTTCAAAGATTTTGCGGGCGTTTTCGATAGTTTTCTTTTCTACTTTGTCCATGCGTTCGTCTAATTCATTAAGGTGTTCCTGAACGGCTTCATTGACTTTCTTTTGGGCTTGTACTACTTGGCTAATAGCATTTTCTAACTGTTCTCTTTGTTGCTCCATTTCTTGGCGTAATTGCCGCTTAGTTTCTTCATTTTTTTGCTGGATTTCAGCTTTGAGTTCTATTTTCTGCTGCTTTAGTTCACCGCTAAGGTTGGCAATCTCAGAGTCGATACGGTTAATTTCTTGGGTGAATTTGGTGTCTTGTTGTTGGAGTTTTTGATTAAATTCTTGGGATTGTTGTTCAATTTGGTCTTCAAGTTCGGATTTCATTTCTCCCATAGCCTGTTTTAGTTCTCTGCCTTGGGTTTGAATGTCTGATTTTACCCCTTCTAAGTCAGAACGCACGGAATCCAAGCCTTCTTTTAAAGTTCCCATGCCTTGTTCTAGGGTTCCGGTGCGGTCACCAAGACCTTTCATTTCTCCTTCCAGGTTGTCCATGCGATTACCCATTCCTTGCATTCCTACTTCTAAGCCACCTACTCGGTCTCCCATGCCTTTTAGTCCTTTTTCCATATCACCCATTCTTTTGTCAGCACCTTTTTTGTAGTCGCCGAATTGGTTGGCAAATTCGCTGAAATTATTCTCTCCTGTATTAAGTAAATCTTTAGCCATTCCGGTGGCTCTTTGCAATCCCTTAAAGGCTTTTTTTGCTAGTTTACCTCCCGGAAGCATACCAAGTCCTGTTTCTAATATTCCAAGACCAAATTGTTTTCAGTTAAATACCATATTATTATTTCGTTTGTTTTTGTTTTGTTGTTTTAAAAGTGAAGCGAATTGAATGGATTTGCAAATAGTAAAAGGAAGTGATTAGTAAAGGGAAATAAAAGAAAGTAAGAGGACAAAGTAAATTTATTTGATATAGAAAATTAATTGATAAAACACGATGCAAGTCAAAAAAACTTCTTTAAAATATTGAAATTAAAATGGTTAATTTTAATCAATCCTTTGCTCATACAAACTAGGTTCTTTTCAAATAAAACGAGAAATAATTCATCGAGCAAGGAAATAAAAAACTCACCAAATCAATAACAAGACCAAAAATCAAATCACTATCAAAATAATCGAGTAAGTTCTGATTGCTGAAACGATAGCACCAAAGTTTCCTTTTGAAACTTCTTTGGCAGTGTCTTCTTCAACTTTTTTGGAAAGGAAGTTTAAAGGTTTAGAAGCAATACTTTTTTTGAGTTTATTATCTATTTCTTCGATTTTAGGAATATATCCTAATATTTTATCTTCGCTGGCAAAAGTAGCTTTAGTTAAGGTTCAATTGTCCTTTGGGCTAACTCTTAAAATCAACCAAGTTATCAGGAGAGCAATCAAAAAGCCTATTAAACTAGCGATAAGGGCAATATAGTTTTTACGGCGTTTTTTAGTTTTTTTTCATTGGTCGTATTTTTCGAGGGATTTAAGGTTTTCTAGTTCAGACATTTGCCGCCTCCTTTCCAGGAAAAGCAAACTCTTATTTTGTGTGTGTGTGTGTGTGTCGCTAAGGTTGGTTTCAATATTTTTCATATTTATAATTTTATTTTCAACTTCATAAAAATCTTTGATAAGTTATTTATTAATGTTTTCGAGAAGCAGTAAAAATGGGTCGAAAGGGCTTAGTTCTAGTAGTAGGAGAGTGAGAAGAATGTTTAGTTTCTGTTAATTGTAAAATTATTCCAAGGTTAGTAGCATAAGTAATCAGTCTGTCCAAAGTAAATTTATCAATTCGTCCAAAGAAGATATCTTCAGTTTCCGGAATAGTTAATTGAATACTTTTGGCAATCTTCTCTGTGGTTAGTTTATTGTCTTGTTTGTAAGTTAATATTTTTTGACAAATATCATGTTTATTCTTTTCCAAAGGGCTAGCATTAGGCATTAAGCAAATATTCTTGTAGGGAAAATTAGGGTTGGTCATTTCTTTACGAATACTTTCTACTACCTTTTTTGGAGGGCTTTTTTTTTTATTTACTTTCATACTTATTTTTTCGTTTCTTTTTTTCATAATTGCTTTCTCGATAGCAGTCGATTACCTCTAAGTAATTTTTACTGTCTTCTAGACATCATACTAAACAATAGGCTTTATTGCGATAGAATAATGGTTCACTAGCAAAATATACTCAGTGGTCATATCTTTTTCCTGATTCAGCTCTTTTTTTGTCTAATAATTTTGCTAGTTTGATAATTAATTCTTCACTAATACCCTCTTTTTTATGCTTTTGTCAATAGGGGTCAATGTATATTTCTTTAATTGAAATTCCATTAACTGTTATTGATTTTTTTAGAGGATAATAACTGTAATCAACTTCTTTTTTTAGCATTTTTTTATATGTTAATTTTAGTTTAGGCATAATTTAACTCCCACTTAAAATCCAAAGTATCAGTAGCAAAGCTACAGCAATTCAGAATAATCCGCGATAAAATGGTTCTTGTTTTTTGTAGTAATCTACTGGCTTGTAAGCAGTTTCTTGAGCTTTTTGCGAATAGGTATTGATTTGCTGGCTAACTTGATTTTCTAACTCTTCGGTTTTTTTAGCAATAGGTTGTTTAATACGTTTTTCGTATTGCTCGCTAAGTCATTCCTTCATGACTTTTTTAGGATTAACTTTGTCAAATGGATTAGTCATAATTATTCTTTTCTCCTATTCAATAGCAAAAACAAGGCAATTACTATCACTAAAATAGTTCCTAGTAATCAAGGATTAATTGGTTCAGTTTTGGCAGGCAATTTATTGGGCTTGGGCTTTACTTTAACTTTCTTTAGTTGGCTTTGTAAACTAACTATTTCTAAGCGTAGTTTGGTGAGTTCTTTTTGTTTGCGGGTTAGTTCAGTTTGATTGGCTAGTAATTGTTCATTAGTTTGGTTTTTTTGGGTAGTGAATTCAGTGGTTTGGTTGGAAAGTTCTTCTCCTTTGGCTTTGAGGGTAGTTTCTAGTTCTTTAATTTTCTGGGCAAGGGTGGCTTCGGTGTCTTTAAGTTTTTGTTCTTGTTGGGCTATTTCTTGGCTGTGAGTAAGTTTGTTTTCTTCCAGGATGCGAGTGTGTTCAGTGTTCAATTTAATTATTTGCTGCTCTAAATTAGTCTTTTCTTTTTCCCATTCTTGAAATGCTTCCTGTCTTTCTTTTAAGAGTTTTTCTTCAGCAAGTTTTTTACTTTTCTCCAATTCTTTAATTTGTTTTTCCAAAGCAGTTTTTTGCTCTTGTAATTGTTTTTCAGCTTCAGTTTTAGCTGTCAGGTCAATTTGGAGTTGATTTACTTGCTTTTGTAGGGCTTCTTTTTCTCGCTTAGAAGTATTAGTTAACTGGGTGATTTCTTGCTGTAAATTAGTAATAGTTTGTTCACTATTAGTGCGTAAATTAGTTAATTCCTGAGTGAGTTTATCCTTTTCTTGCTGGTTGGTTTTTTTTAAGTTTTCTATTTGCCTATTTAAGCCAGTAATAGTATTATTTAGGTTAGTTTCTGCATTAGTTTTGGCTTCATTTAGACGGTTGATTTCAGTTTGTTTAGCATTTATTTGGGCTTCTTTTTGCTGGATTTGTTGCTGATAACTAGTCTCCTTAGTTTCCTGTTCACTAACTTTATTTTCTAGGGTTTGGATTTTTTCTAAGAGTTCAATTTCTTTTCTTAAATGCTTAGTAGGTTGACGAGTATTATCTCGCACATTGGCTAATTCTTGTTTTTTGCGTTGGATTTTGGTGTTTAAGGGTTCACTGGGGTCACTAGTGGTTTCATTTCAAGAACCGGGCATACTAGCATTGTTTTCTTGGTTTTCATATTCTGCTAACTGGGTTTTTAGGTTTTGGATTTCTTGCTTCCAAGAATCTAAGAAAGTAAAGAGCTTCAATTTAGGACAATTTCGCACCAAGATTCAACACAATTCTGAACAATGACTAAAATCAGCAAAAGTAAGTTCAGGACAGTTATTTAAGTGAATTTGGGTTAGTTTAGTAAGTTTTTCAGATTTGATTAAGGTTACTTTTTGACCAATGGCACCTGATAAAACAAACTTTTCCAAATTAGGGAAATCATTAAGATCCATTTCTCCGGTTAAATTAACCATATTAATTTCTTCACTAGTTAAACCGGTGTCCATTGGTATCCCGCCACCATCTCTAATGGCTAAAATCTTTACGGCTTTTTTGCTTTCTGGAGTAGGAAAATTTTCTTGTAATCATTGTTGGGCATTTACCATATTAGTGGTTTCCTCCTTCTTGCTCTCTCTCTCTCTCTCTCTCTCTCTCTCTCTGGTCTACTTCTTGTTTTCATTTTAAAGTTACTTGCCAAAAAGGAATATAATCTTTATGAGTGGCAAATTTGTTGACTAAAAACTTTTCAAAGTTTTGAGGACTTAGAGCAAGAATTTTTAATACTGTTTCTCAGTTTCGGCAATTAGACATAACCTCGGTTGGTTGATTATCTAAGTTTTCTTTCCTTTCGGGTTTTTCTTCTAATCAGGTTTTAAATTCTTCGAGTTTGTATTTAGTCATAATATTTTTCCTTTCGGGTTAATCAGGCAGCTAGTAAATAAACTGCGGCGAGCAAAATAAGGGGGGGCATAATCTCACCAAGAATTAGTTTCTTTAATTTTCTTAGGATTATTTATCCTTAATTCAGCAGCTCTTTGGTAATCTTTTACTTGCTGATTTAGGTCTTGATTTTTCTGGGAGGCTTGGTTAAGTTTAGTTCTTAATTGCTTATTTTCCGTTTCTTGGCGGGTAATTTCTTGAGTAGCATCTTCAATGGTTTGTTCTAATTCTTGCTGTAGTTCAGTGATACGAACATTAGGGTCTTTTTTTAAGTTATCAATTTGTTTCTGGGCTAAGGTTAATCAATCCTGATTTACCGAATCTAACTGTTGCTCTTTTTGGTCTAATTCAGCAATGGCTTTTTGGAGATTAGTGAGATAGTTTTGTGCGGTTTGCTGACTAAAAACTAATTCTTGCTTTAGTTGCTCTATTTGCTTAGCTAAATTAGGCTGTTTCAGGGCAGGTTGCGAAGCAGTTCTTTTGAGAGGAGTAGGCGTGGGAACCAGAGGAATATCTCCTGAGCTTTTGCTGCGTTTGAGTTGGCTAGGTTTGATTCCCGGCTTCACTTTCTCTTGGAGTTCTTTTTGGTGGGCTTGTTTAGTCATCATTTTTGGCGTTTTTTAATTCATTAATTTGCTCTTGCAAGGCATCTAGGTCTTCTTTTCAAGGCTTAGTTTCAGGAGGTTTAGGAGCATTAGTGTTTCGGTAATAAAGGTAAATTACTAGCAATATCAGCAAGATTATCAGGATAATAGTCATATTATTTTCGAGTTTGTTTTAAATAGCAAGTTCAGCAAATATCAATTCAGGGACTAGGGAAGACGTATTTCTTGTGGCAAAAGAGGCAAGTTTTAGGCATTTGGATTAGCAGTTTTTTCTAGTTTTTCTATTTTGGCTTTAAGGGCATCAAGTTGTTTTTGTTCTGAACCGTTTTTCTTTTCTAAACTAGCGGTGCGAGCACTGAGTTTAAGATTATAACCGAAAAACATGGCTAATAAAAAAGTGATAACCCCAAAAGCTCCTCAGGCAATTTGCAAAGCTAATTTGCCATTCTGGGCGGCTAATTCACAGCAATCAATCATATTAAACTTCTCAAACAATTTTAAAAGTAACACCCAGAACACCACTCCCTAAAAAAGCAATTCCTTGAAATGGTCCACTATATCGGCAAATAAAACATTCCTTTTTACAGTTATGAAGAATAACATAAGCAACCAGTCCAGTTACTGCTAAGGCTGCCGCAGTTCAAACAAGTTTTTTTTTATCCATAGTTCTATTTAGATTTAATAAATTCGCTTAAACCTTTGCCTAATTGTTCATAGCCATCTTTGATTTTTCGGGCTGCTTTGGCTCGAGCTTGGGACATTTTAGCATTAAGGGCTAGGGCATTGGTTTTACATTCATGGGCTACTTGAGTGATTTTTTTAGGTTTGATTCCTTTTTGGCAGCAAGCAGACATGCATTGAAAGTAAGCGGCAGGGTTTTTGGTTGGTTTGGCTCTAACTAGGGCAGTGGAGACTTTTTTGGTGATTTTCTTTTTTACTGCCTGGCGAGCAGTTTTTGGTTTGGTTTTTTTTATTTGAGGCATAGTTTTAGTTTTCAGTTAAGTTTTCGAGGTAAGAAGGGTCATAGCAATCATAAGCTTGGAGACTTCCATTGATGCCTTTAATTACCACTAAGAGGTAATGAAAAGTCACTAGTTGAGCAGCATAATCTACCTCAGCAGCATCTCAGTTTCCAGTAGTTATTCTTTCTTGAAATTCTTCGTCATCGTTGAGATAACTAGGAATCTCATCGCGAAGAATAACCCGAAAATCAGTGTCTTTGTCGGGCAGAAAACCCACCTTTTTGCTGAGAGCGTCGATTTTTTTGATGCCACCAACATTTCAGTTATCTTTGATTAAATTGACATTGTGAAGCGGGATATTTTGGTTAAGGACTTCATAAACTCTTTGCTTGGATTGTTCTTCGACTTCATCCCAGAATTGTTCTTGGACTTCTTCAGCAGTGAGACGTTTGGGTTGGGAGCGAGAGTTTTTAAGCTTGGGTTGGTTTACTTTTGGCATTAGTCTTTTTTAATTCATTTAGTGTAAGCGTAAGCAAGAGCAAGACCGGCAATTATTCCGATAGCGAGGTAAGTTATTTTTGATTCTTTTATTTTTGTTGGGAACATAATTTTTTTCTTTTAGTGCTTTTTAGATTAGCACAAAAATCCTTTGCGTTGGAGACTGTTGAGCAGAAAACGAGTGTCTTTTTTTAAATAGCGTTCAGTGGTTTGAAACTGGGAGTGACCAAGGAGTTGTTGGATAGCAGGAGGCTCTAAGTGAAAATCATAATGGAGAATAGAAGCAAAAGAACGACGGAGAGTGTGGGGAGTAATCTTTCAGGACAGGTTTAATTTTTGGGACTGCTTTTGGAGATATTTTCAAATAGCTATGCGGGAGATTTTAGTTCACTGGTCAGGTTCTTTTTTTTGGCTTTTTAGGGCAATGTAAGGGTTATTCAGCAGGTTAAAAACTAAACGTTCTTTTTGGCCTTTGCCGTAGACTACAAAAGCAGGCTTATCTTCTACGAGTTTAGTTTTTCAGGTGAAGTTGATGGCTTCACTGACTCGGAGACCAAGATAGCCCATTAAAAGGATTACTTCTTTAACTTTATCGGTTCTTTTGGGGAGAGAGAGGTGAGAAGGAGTTTGGCAGAGAGTGGATAATTGGGAAAGGGTTAAAACTTGTTCGGTTTGTTTTTTCATAGTGAATTTGTTAACTAGGAAATGTTAACTTAGTGGGAAGGAGGAAAAAGGGCTTTTGTTAACTTAGAGACTGTTTTTGGTTAATTTCAGGCTAAAAAGTTAACAATATTGGCTATTGTGTTAATTTTTTTTTTGCTGGGGAGAGGGAGAATTAGGAAACCAGTATAATGAAAATAATTTTTTAGTAATCCCAAATTAGGCCTGGATTAAAACGTCGCATAAAGAAATGCTAAACTAATTTTTTACTCCCCAGCTTGATTGCTGGGAGAAAGCTAACTAGGAAGCTAGGGCTTGTATGCTATATATCGTTCAAAGGTCTAGTTTTTATCTCCCAGCAATTTTATCTAACAGTTTTAATATTAAATGGCAACAGGGTTAGAGAAGTATTGAGGAGAGTTTCTACTGTTTGTTGGATTAGGAACCCACAAGCTACTGCTAGTAAACTACAAAAGATTAAACTTCCGGTGGACATTATCAACCCCCTCCTAAATAATGGTTCAATTGTCTAAACTGTCCTGCTCCAGTGTGAACTCAATGGCGAAAGTAAAAGCCCGCTATCAGGCAAATAGTGAATCAGATAAAGTATTTATTTGGCATATTATTTAGATTTTCATTTATTTCAGGCGTAAGCAATGGCAAGGCCAGCGATTACTCCGATTGCAATATAGGTTATTTTGCTTTCTTTAATATTCATTTTGTTCGTTATTTTCTTCGTAAGTGTGGCGGAAAGTAATGGGGTCTTCTTTTTTGCTTTTATAAAAGGCTATAGCATAAGGGATTAGTAATCCTGCTACTATGCCTAAGGCTAAGTATTTAAGGTTTTTCATATTTCTTTTATGCTAAAATAAACAGGAGACTTTGTCTTCATAATTTATTAGGGTTCATTCTGATTCAGGTTGGTAAGTGAGATTAGGAGGCTTTTGTTGACTTAATTCTTTTTGTCAGGTTTGATTGCCATAACTGATAAGGGTTTGACTAGCTTGTTGGCTAAGTTGAGAACCAATTTCATAACGATAATCTTGGGTAAAGGTTGCATAAGCAGAAGTAGCACGGGAAGTAATTGTTAAGCCAATTATGGCATATTTAAGTATTTGATATTTATTCATGATTTAGTTATTTTGGATTGCAGGTAATGTCTTTAAGGTAGCTAAAGCCACATTTAGGATAAGGGTTAGTTTTCACTAGCGGACAGGCTTGATGTTGGATAATGAAGCTAGGGAGAATGATTAGGAAATTGGATTGAGTTAGGTCTTGTTGGGTGATAGTTTGTTGGCAGTTAATACAGAGGATAATTATAGGAATAGTGAGAGTTGGTTTCATTATTATTTAGTAAGTTGTAGAGAAGTAAGAGGAGGGAAAATTAAAGTTAAGTCTTTTTTGATTTTTCTTTGAAAGGCAGGACGCATATCATCTCATTTCACTAATTCTACTACAAAAGGTAAGTCTGATTCAGTGAATTCTTCTTCAACTCGGCAAATAATTTCAGCAGGAATATCTTCTTTGTAGCAAAGGTCTAAATCAGAAAACTTTTTAGCAGTTCCTTTTATTCGGGATCCATAAGCATAAAAGTAGCAAGGATACTGTGCCAAGATTTTTTGAATGATAAGATAATCTTGAGTATTCATTTGAAGGGTTGGCATATATTAGAGTTTTTCTAATTTTTTAATTAGAGAGTTAAGGTTTTTGAGAAATTGAGGCAAAACAGGATAAACTTTTTCCATGATTTGTTCTTGATATTCGTGGACAGTGATATTTCTTTTTTTCAGATAAACAAATCAAGTTTTCGGGTTGGAAATTCATCCTTGCTGAGCTGCTAAACGAAAAGTTTCGCGAGCACTGGAAGCTTCAACGCCATAAGCGAAAAGAACTTTTTTTAAAGTTTTTCAAGTTAACTCATAACAGACTTCAAAGGCTTGAATTGTGCCGGCAATCTCTAATTTAGTTTCAGCTTCTTGGAGAGCTTCAGCAAGAAAATCACGAGCAGAAATTAAATGCTCAATATCTAACTCACCATCAAGGATATATCTAGGCATATTTTATTTTTTAACTTCAAACAACTTTTGCTCAAATTCTTGTGGTTTCAAACTCACTACATAAGGCACTAAATAACCCACTAATCCTCCTAATACTAAGTATTTTCATTGAATACCTTTGGGATTATCTTGCCAAAAGTAGGCTAAGGCTAAAAGCAGAAAGACTGCTAAAAGTATGGCAATAATAGCTTGCTGAGTGTTGGCTCCCCGGGCAAAGTTTTCTTTTAAGAGTTCTTTATATTCAGTGCTTTTGGTTTCAATAGTGGGTTTTATTTTTTCATCATAAAAGTTGCTTAAAGCTCCTTTGAAATCAGGTAATCCTCAAGTCATTAGTTATTAGTCTCCTGTTTTCTGATATAATGGTAAACAAATATTCCCACGATTGCGGTGGCTATTAGAGCATAAGTGATTAGTTGGGCAGTTTCAGAATGTTGAGGAGCCAAGGATTTTAAACTACTGGTTAATTCATTAAGATTATTAGGCACTGTTAGTGTTGGTTGGTTCTGAATTATTAGCATAACTTTCTTTTATTTCTGGAGGCTGTTCTGGAGTTGCTTGCTGGTTCTGCAATTGTTGGGCTTTGGCTTGTCGCTCTTGAAACTTAACTGCTTTATCAGTTGCGTTAGCAAGATTAGGATTTAAAGGTTTGTTTTCTTGGGCATAAGGAGTTCAGTAAGGTTCTGGTTTATAGTTAGGCTTAGGAGTGGGCTTAGTTTCCGGGGCAGGCTTTGTTTGATTAGCAGGCTCCTTGGGACTTTCACTCTCATACATCTCCCTAAACTTTCAGTAAACTGCTCCTCTTTTATCTAAGCGTTCAGTGCCGACAAATTTTTGTTCAGCAACTTTAAGAATGTAAATGGTTTGGCCCTCTTTAGTGTCTTTTCAGAGCAGGATACGCATTTTATTAGGGTCAATTAGGTGACATTGGCAAGTGACACTAGCGAGCAGTTGAGGCTTTTCTTGGAGGAGTTGTTGTAATACTTTAGTGATTAGTTCTTCGTTGGCTTGATGGATTAGTTCAGGATTATTCATAGTAGTTTAGAGGAGTTTAAGGACAGGTGGCAAGTTTTTAAGTTTTTCTAATCTTCTTTCTTGGCAAATAATTTACCAGTTACTTTTTGGATTAAGCCGGAGTTATAGATAAAGTATCCGACGGCTAATCCAATCGCAAACATGGCTAGTTTACCAGTGGCTCAAGATTTTAATGTTGATTCTTCGTTGTTCATGGTTTTTTATTTTTTCAATTGGACAATAGCTAAATAACCAACGCTGGCTAAAACGGCAATGACCGAAACGCCGACTATGGCATAGGCAAAGGAGGTTTTAATGTCTTCCCGATAGAGGATTTCTCCCCGACGGACATTAAGGGAGGGATTTTTAAGGTTTTCTTGATTTTCTATTTGGGGCATATTATTTTTCTAATTTGGTGAGGATTTGGGACAGGAGTGAGTTATTTTGTTTTAAAAGGGCAATGATTTCTTGTTGGCTTTGCTTTTGGGAATAGGTGAATTCAGTGATTTTATTTATTAGAGGTTGAGTGTCAAGGTTGAACATATTAGTAGGTTTCTTCTTCAGTAGGCAAACGAGGGTTAGGGTTATTGTATTCAATAGCTTTGTGTTCTTTGGAATGAGTTAACCGCAGTGATTGAATATTTTGGACTTGGGAAATAAGGTTAGTAAATTGCTGGGAGGCATTATTTTCTAAGCTTTCTAATTTAGTTCAGAGTTGTTGTTGTCTATTAAGGATTTGCTGTTGTGTAAATTGCAACTGTTGAACTCCACTTAAAATGTCGGCTAATACTCCTACAGGTGGTATCTTTTGTCCGGTTAACATTTCTAAACCAACTGGGATTCAGGGAATGAGTTGGAGAAACTTTTCTGGAATTTGAAAGAGACCTTTTTGGGTTGGGGGCTGGGTTTGCTGGCTTTGTTCAGTAAATTGGCTTTGATTTTGGCTTTGATTATCAGTAAACTGACTATTTTGGTTAAAGCTATTTTGCTGGCTATTGGGCTGATTAAAAGCTTGATTATTAAGTTTTACCATGTTATTGGGCTAGTTTAATTACTGAATCAGCTGCAAAGAGTAAACCACCAATCGTTGACAAGTGAGTAATGCCTTTTTGTAGCACAGGAGAAGTTTTCAGTTTTGGAATGAAATATCATAAAACACAAAGGACTAAGGCCACTATTAGCAATACATGTCTTTTTTCTCATTTTCATTTAGCAGAGTATGGGCTGGTTTGAGAAGAAGTTGCTTTTTTTTGTTGGTTTAACATATTTAGCGATTATATTTCTTTTCTAAGGCTTGATTGAGGGCTTGTTTAAGTTTGCTACTAGGAGTGAATTTAAAGCGATAAAAGACATAAGCTTGACCACGAGGCTTTTTTAAATAACTAGTAGTTTGCCCTTCAGTCTTTTTTAGAGAACCAAAGGAACCTAGTGTTCCGATTTGAACAGTTTCATTAGTTTTGGCTTTTATTAGGCGGGTAAATAAGTCTTGGGTGACAAGGGAATAGGCTTCTTTTATTTCAGATTGAGTGTAATTCGTTTTTGTTGGCATATGGGTAAATATAGCAATTGTCGACTAATTTCTATAGTTTTCTTTTTAGAGATTGGGTGAATGCCTGAAGGGCTTTTTTTGTTGTATACAACACGGGGACAATAATGCATACAGAGATTTTAGTTGATTTTTGGTGATGAGAATTTGGAGAATTTTTTGTTTGTCATTTTTTGACGTTTGAAATCAGGATAGTTAAAGAATGTCTGTTATCTATTATTCTTTAACTAATTAGGTGGTTGACATTTAGGGGTTTTGTTATCTCATGAGAAACGTCAACGTTTGACTATAACCAACTCCAATTCTTAAATAACGCTTCGTAAGTAAACTTACTATGCTATTATACTAAGCCAAAATAATATACTAATGTATATTTAAAAGGTAAAAAGGGCTATTTCTAGGCTAAAACAAGCCCAAATTAAAACTGTTCTTTCCCTATGGGACTTAAAAATTGAATTAAAAGAAAAAGGCTGTTCTCCTTCTGAGAAACTTAATCACTAAAATAAAAAAGCAAGGACTTTGATGGGTCTCCCGTTTTCAGCTTATAATACTGTCACCTAATCACAGAGCTATGGCTGAACCAAGTTGTTTTCAGTTCCGTTCAGGATGGTTCAATTGGGACATCCTTTGCCAATTAGGTTAAAGTTGGGTTCTACGGTTAATTAAGTGGTTTCAAAGACTTTGTTATTCTGAGAATAACTGTTCTGAGGGTAATTATTCCCTCAAAGGAACCAGCAATAGATTAATAGACAATAAAAACTTCTACTCATGTTTTTATTTGTTTTGCTGGCTCCAATCAGGGAGTAATTAAAAGGAGGGTTTACATATTTCCTCGAAAGGCATTATTTACCTTCTCCTTTCACTTGTTCTCATTTCTGTGTTTGCTTGTTTCACTCTCAGAGATTAGTTATTAAAGGAGGAGTTTTTTTGCCCGCACAAAGATAACAAATAGCTCCTAGAGGATTGATTAATAAGCGTCCTTTTAGGTGGTCTTTGGTACCAATTATTTGCCAAAAATCACGACAGATTTGGCATTCAATTCTGAGATTAGACATTACTTCTCTCCTCCTTTACTTACTGCTTTTCAAATCAAGCATAAACATTCTAAACAAAGTAAAATCTTTTTTCCTAATTCTATTTTCTCTCCTTGGATAATGGCTTCAATTGGCTTGCGATAAACTAAAATTTTCTTTTTATTTCAGCATTGAGAACATTCTCCTTGATTAATTTCAAGTTCAATAAGAGGACGTTTGATTTCAAGAGTGTAGTATTTAGTCATTATTTCCTCCTTTCAAGCGGTAATAATGAGCTTCTTGTTTATGCTTTTCATCTTTACACTGCTCATTAAGCACTACTAAATATTCCCCGCAAGTTGAACAGAAACCTTTAGCAAAATCTTGTTCTTCTTCTTGTTCTAGTTGTTGGTTAAAACAGTCTCAAGAGCAATAGTAAACACTACCAGCATATTGACGACCATACTTTTGGGCATTATTAGGTGGGTTGTTTATTCCGACAAAAATTTCTTTCACTATATTGTGGGAACCTTGGTAATGTTTTTCCTCAATTCATTCATTTACTGGAGGCTTGACTTTTAGGTTTTGACAGACTAAGCATTGTTTTTTATTCATGCTTGTTCCTCCACTTTCCATTAATCTTTTCCACTTCATCTTTTGCTGTGAAAGTGAAGATTAGAGGGTATTCTCGGGGTAAATCTTTGCGGTAATAAGTAAATCAAGGGGACTCTTGGTCTTTATAGAATGCCCGTATTTTTGTTTCATAGATGGTAAAAGATATTCAACCCTGCTCTAACTTAAAGCCTTGACTTCCAAAGCTGCCTGTGAAGGTTCTGGTTTCATCTATTTCATTTCAATATTCTCCCTTTTGGTAAGCTAAGATGTTTTCGAGATAATTAAACTTGAATTTAAGCATTTTCCTCCTTTAACTCTTGCCAGTTGTGTAAAATAAAACCATTTTTCTTCTTTTCAGCTCGGAATAAATAACGCTTATCAGCATAGTGGCTATTAGTGATAGCTCTCCAAAGAGTTTGGTTCACTAAATTAGAGTAAACAAAAAAAATGTGAGTTTCTTCATTTTCCGCTAAGACTTTCAGCCGATAGTAAAGATTGCCGTAAAAAGGAATGCGTTTATCACGAACTTCTTTAGGTTGTTTAGAGATGATTTTGCCGATTAGTTCGGAGAGGTTTTTAGTCATTATAGTTGTTCCTCCTCACAATTAGAGCAGGGTTTATTTGATTTTCAAGGTTGAAAGAAGTTCTTTCAGCCTAATCATTGGTGGCATTTGGGACAGTGGTTATATTTATTCATGATTGTCTCCTTTCTTTTCAATTGGCAAAGTGGTGATAATTCCATTGGTTATGTCTTTTCCTTCAATTGACACATGAGTACTCTGGGGATACATGCTGAGTTTAATGTCTTGTCTTTTGACCCGTTTGGATAACTCTTCAATAATTTCCACATCGGAGATTTCTTGGAATTTAATGTTTAAAAAATTGCTTCTTTCATCTTTTTCTTTTACCAGTCTTCAAAGCTCTCCTTCTAACTCTTTAAAATAATTCTCTTTAGTAAGTGATAAATCTCCGACTTTGATCTTATTAGTGTAATGTATGGTTCATTCTAGTAAATAACAGTCTTGATTATCAATTCAAAAAAAGATTTCTTTGGTTCTTAGTTTTTGTTCTAATTCTTGGAGCAATTCTAGGGTAGTTTTGTCTTTAAACATCTTGCCCTCCTCAATTAATACTTGGTTTCTTGCCTTTCTTTACTTGCTTTTGTTGGCAAGAATGGCAAGTATAAATGAAATAATTGTTGCTATTGAGGTGAAACTGATTATCAACTCAGGCTCGACCACAGCCATTAGAAGTGAGTGGTTGGACTTGCTTTGGTTTGATGGCTAGAAAACTAAAAGGGCTTTGGTTGGTTTGCATTATAGTTGTTTCCTTTCAATAGCTCTATTTCGCTGGTCAGCAATGGCTCTTTTGGCAAGTTTGCCGATTAGTTTACGATAGTGCTTAGCATTAAAGGGCTTTATGGGTTTAGTTTCTTTAATGGGCGTTGATTTGGGCTGGGGAGCGGGCTGTTTTTTGGTTGGCTTGGGCTTGAATCAGGATTTGATTTTAACTCAAAAGTTACTCATCTTCTTCCTCCTCAATTTCTTTCTCTTCACGATAATCTTCTCAAAGTGATAGTTTGGCTTGTAAGCCATTGGGGTGAGTGATTACCAGTTTTACTTTGTCAATCTCTGCTTCCAAATCGTCGGTGTTGCTAGAACCTCACAGTTCATCATCCTCTTCATTCGGCAACCAACTTTCGTCCAAGGGGAGAAAACTTTTCAATAGTTCGATATCTCTTTTGATTGCGTTCCTTAATTTGGCTTTGCTGAATTCAGAAAAGTCCTCGTCATAAGGATACTTTCATTGCTGGGCTTCTTTTTCTCTTTCGGCTCTTTCTTGCATGGCTCTGAACTTTTTATCTCATTCATTTTCCTGATAGGGAGGATGCTGGGGATTCTTACATCTTAAATAGTTGGTTTCAGGAAGAGAGCCATTTCTTCTTTGACAGCATTCAAAACACCTGTCTTTGCAAATGGTATTTGCTTCTTTTTCGCATTTCTTGCCAAAACCAGGCGGGAGCCAGGCATTACATTTTTTTATTTGATTTTGGTTGGTTAGTTTTTTATTCATGCTGGACCTCCTTAGGTTTTAGAGAGTGTTTTCTCTGATAGTGTTTTTCTATAGATTGGCTGCCTTTTGCTGTAAAAGAACAACCATAAAAACAAGGGATTTGTGGTTTAGTTAAAGCACAGATTTTACATTTGCGGGGTGGTTTACCAGGAAATTTAATTCAGCCGCTGCCATCACCACATTCAGAACACTGATTTTGTGCGTATCTGTTGCCATTTATGGCACAATTACGGCAATAATCATAATTATCTTGTTGGTAGCAAGTGAAATATTCACTACAGCCTGAACAGGATTTTTTTATTCTTTTAGGCATTTTTTGCTTCCTTTCGTATTTAGCCGTTGAGGTTCGTGGTCGGCCAACACCCCGTTTTGGTTTATTTCTTGTTCTGTTTTCATACTTTTTGCTTGGCACCATTTTACAGTTGGTGCCAGAACTGTTGGTTGCCTTCATCAGAAATAAAGAGTGATTGGGCAAGCAGGCAACCAGGAGGGGCAGATTACTCTTGCTGTCAGAAACAAGTAGCTTCATCCTTAAACTCACCCAGGGTCATGTGTCTTTACATCCTAGCTCCTCCTTGTTCATTTTTTCAGGGAATATGATAATTTAGGTTTCAGTGATTTAGGTAAGCATTACGGCTTTGAATGGGATTAAAGAAGCGGTTATCTTGGAAGTTTTGTTTTTCTTCAACATCAAGAAACTTTTGAGCTTGTTGGTCCAGATTAAGCACGAATTCTTTGATTAGAGGGGCAGTTTCTTTGCTGAATTGAAAGTGGAGAACCGATTTGGTTTGGAAATGGTTGTAATCTAATTGGTCACATTTGGAGCCATTTTGAGGAACTCTAGGCTGTTCTAAGGGTAAATTAGCGAAAGCAGCTTTTTTACAGAGCAAGAGAAGGCTGGTTATTAGGTATTCTTGGAAATCAATCGGGGCTATTTTGATTGCTGGTTTGCGGCGAAAAGCTAAGTTTTCTTTTAGCTTGGTTTTTTGGGCTAGTTTTAAAAGCGGTTGCGTGCTTAGCGAGTGATAGACTAAACGATAACTTTTTTTGATGATTAAGGGCTTGGCACAGTGTCCTACTAATTGTTCATTAGTGCGATAGTAATAGGAATTGTCTTTTTTTCTAAATAAGTGTTGATTTGGAGATAGATATTGACCAGTTAAAGCGTCTAGTTTAGAGCCATTTTTAAAGATGGCTTCTTTTTCCTCATATTCATAGAGGTTTTTGAAGAAACGGTAAGTTTTATGCTTGGCTGTTAAGCCATGTTGCTGATAAAGATTGCGTAAGTGGAAACTTTTGCTTAAATATTTGGCTAAGTATTGGCTAATTGTTCTCCGACCTGTGCTGCGACTTTCTACTCGACCTCAGGGTCATAACTTGCTGATATAAGCCCGACAGTTCCAGCAAGATTTAAAGTTTTTGCTTAGAGTGCAGTTGTGGCTATAAGGCACGATTGGTGTGGAGAGGAAATGAAAGTGTCAGTGTCCATTTTTCTGTAATTCCGCAATTACTACTCATTTTCAGTGTTGAGGTTTGAAAGTGTGGCGAACTTTACGGAGGAATTGGCTTAGAATTGTGCTGGCTAGGGGTCAATTACTGGCTGTTTCTGGGGAGGTTTTGAGGATTTTTACTTTTAAGGGTTCAGCTTTTTGGTCAAAAGATTTGGCTCAGTTTCTTAGTCAAGGTAATTTTTTGGTTAATGGCTCTCAACAAGGGTCTTTTTGGCTTCAGTTAGTAGTGAAAGAATACAGGTTATCTTGGGTGGTGTTGAAAGTGAGGGTGAGGAAAAGTAAGGGGCGGGTTTCAGCTGTGCCTTCAAAGTTGGCTTCTATTTTGTCTTTGAAAAGGGTGTGTAAGCGTTTTTCTTTGCTGGAAAAGAGGGCAAAGTAGTGGCAGTTTTGGGCGTCTTTGCGGCAGTCAGTAGGGAGTTGGTTTTGAGAGTTATTTTGGATTGATTTAGTGGGTTTATTTTTGTCTTTTAAATAGAAACTTTTAGCACTATTTTTAGATATGCTTACATATGTGCGTTGGGTGCTGGGGATTTGTTTAAAAGAAAGGGTTAAAACATTGAAATCTCGGTGGTCGCTGATTAGAAATTGGCGTAAGTTTTCTTTGGATACTTGCTTGATTTTAGTTAATGCGTCCATGAGGATTTTTGGATCTTTTCAATTGGAATTTTTTAAACTTGTAGTTATGTTTGCATTAAAATATATATATGATGAAAGTTAAGTTACCAGTAAATATTTTAAAAGCCGTTTGAGGCATTGCAGCAGTTATGGAAACCGGAGCTTGGACTACTAAGCAAACTGCTTGAGTAGGAGAAAAGGTTGCCCAAGTTGCGGAGAGTGTTTCCCACTATGCTAAGAAAGGTGCAGAAGGAATAAAAAATTTAAATGGTTGGGTGGAAATCAATGCCAAAACAGTGAAAGAACAAGCTGAACAGTCTATAAGAGAAGATGAGTTTGAAAAACTAAACCAAGAAATTACTCGTGATCCTGCTAAATTAAACAGTTTAAAAGAAAACCAAGATCCTGAATTCTCTGATTGGGTGATTGTTGAACACCAAGAAGGATAAAAACAAATACTTTATAAAAATCAAAGGGATAATTTTTCTTGCACTATTTATTCTTTCATTCACACACATAATTTTTTTGTTGTCAAAATAAGTTAAAATCTCTTCACAGGCTCTTTTTATTAAATAAAAGAGCAAGCATGAATATTAACTAAATTTAGTGAATGAATTTGTAAAAATTAATATAACTCTATGAATAATAAAAAAATAAGCACAGAAGAACAAGAGATTGATTATGAATCTGAAAGTATTCAAGTTCCAAAAGGAGATATTGAATCAGTCAGAAATTATCCAGCTATGTATATTGGTTCAACCGACGAGCAAGGTTGACATCATCTTTTTCAAGAAGTAATTGATAATTCGATTGATGAGGCGGTAGCTGGCAATTGTAATCAAATCAAAGTAATTCTTTCTGCTGATCAAAAAGCCATTACTGTTGAGGATAATGGTCGTGGTATTCCAATTGAAAAGCATCTGGTTGCTAAAAAAGGTTCCTTAGAAGTTAATTTTACTATTCTTCATGCCGGTAGTAAACTGAAAAGCAAAGTTTATAAAACCTCAGGAGGATTACACGGAATAGGAGTAACTGCTGTTAACGCTTTATCGGCCTATCTGCGTGCTGAAAGTAGTCGAAAAGTAATTAAAAAATGTTCGTTCCATCAAGCCCAATGAGCAAAACATGAAGATGATAACCATCCCTGTGGTAGTGAAGAGTGTCGTCAGCAATTGGAAACATTAAGAAAACAAATTAAGGAATGTAATGATTGTCAAGCCAAAGATAAAACAGGAATTGTTGAATTTCGAGAAGGAAGTTTAATAAATTCGCAAATTATTGACAACCCCGGAAAGCCTAGCGGAACTATTGTTACTTTTACTCCTGACCCAAAAATTTTTCCTGAATTTACCTACTTCAAAATTGAAACTATTCAGAGTCGTCTAAAAGACTTGGCTTACCTTAATCCTAATTTAACTTTAATTTTTTATTCTTCTCCTGATGCTACACCAATTACTTATCATTTTAGCAGTGGTTTGGCAGGCTGAGTAAAAGAAATAAATCAAAAAAATTATTTAGAAAATACTGATATTTGTACTGAAGAATGAACGGGCTCAGTTTCGATAAGAAAAGATGAAGAAGGAAATTATCAAAAAGAATACTTTTATTTAAACTTTGCTTTTCAGTATAATCAAGAACAAAAAAAAAGCCAAATCAGGTCTTTTTGTAATAATATTAGCACTGGCGGCGGAGGAAGCCACTTAGATGGATTTGAAAATGGTCTAATTATTGCTTTCCGAGACTGAATTAAAGAAAAATACGTCAACCTAAAATTAAGCATAAAAGCAGACGATATTTTGGAGGGATTAGTAGCTATTTTAGCTATTCGGGTAAAAGATCCTCAATTCTCTGGGCAAACCAAATATCGCTTAGCGATGACCCCCGTTCGAGAAATAGTTAAAAATGCTACTTATGAATTGGTAAAAAAATTTCTCCAGGACCATGGTAACAGTGCCGAAGCAATCAGTCAGCAGATTATCACTAACGCCCAAAATCGGGTTAAATCCGAAGAGTATAAAGAATCCTTGCGAGAAGGCGGGCGAGCTTCTGCTTTACCTGGAAAGTTAGCCCCTTGTATTTCTAAAGAAGTGGCTAATAATGAATTGTTTATTGTCGAAGGAGATTCAGCCGGTGGTAGTGCCAAGGCGGCCCGTTTCCCTTTTAATCAAGCGGTTTTACCAGTTCAAGGAAAATTTATTAACACCATAAAAGCTAAATGAAGTCAAATTTCGAAAAATAAAGAAGTTATCAATATAATGAGTGCCCTCGGATTTAGCACCACGGAAGCGGCTCAAAATTATTACAATCGTTTTCAGAATGAATTAGACACTGACGTTAGTCAAAAGGAATTAGAAATACCCGAAGAATTCATTTATCAAGACGACACTGGCCAAGAACAAATAATCCCGGCTCATACTACTCTCACTCGCGAGCAAGTAAAAATCATAGTTGAAAAAACCAAAGAAAAATTATTTAAAAAACTTCGTTATGGCAAAATAATAATCATGACTGATGCTGACCCGGATGGTAAACATATTGGGTGTCTAGAACTTGCTTTTTTTATCCGTTATTTTCGTTACTTGATTGAAGGTTGTCACTTATTCTTAGCAGTTACTCCCCTCTATAGTTGAAGAACTAAAGAAGGAGTTAGATATTTTAACAACGACTATGATTGAGAAATTTATCGGCAGGAAAATAAAAAAGTTGCTGGTAGTTTACAACGGTTTAAAGGATTAGGAGAAATGAATGCTAAGCAATTGCGAGAAGTCGCGATGGTCGCTGAAAAACGTTGCGTTAATGAATTAACTTACTCTGATCCTTTGGCTATTTGGAAAACAGTTCAAGATTTAATGGGTCCGAAAAGCGAACCCCGCAAAAGGCTTTTAGAGAGCGGCGAATACAAAAATGCTCAATCAAAGGTGATTGATGGTAAAGCAGATATTAGGGAAACCTTATTAGTAGATTTTTCTGCTTATGGTTATGAAGTAGTAGAAGACCGGGCTCTAACTCAATTACAAGACGGTTTAAAACCAGTGCAACGTTATATTCTCTATGTTCTTTATTTATTAAATTGTTTGCCTAATCGACCTCACCGCAAGTCCTCCAAAGTAGTCGGGGATGTTATTGGTGGTTACCATCCTCATGGTGACCAAAGTATTTACCAAGCCATGGTGAAAATGGCCCAAGACTTCAATTATCGTTATCCCCTAATTGACGGACAAGGTAATTGAGGTTCAATCGATGGTGACTCTGCTGCTGCTTTTCGTTATACTGAAGCCCGTTTGACTCGTTTTGGTTTGTATTTCTTGAAAGATTTAGAATTCGAGACCGTAGTAAATTGAAAAGATAACCATGACGGCACCGAAATAGAGCCCGAAATGCTTCCACCTCACCTTAATTTGTTGCTCAATGGTTCCAGTGGTATTGCGGTGGGAATGAGTGCCAACATTCCTCCCCACAATTTAGGAGAGGTAGTGGATATGACAACCGAACTGGTGAATAATCCGCAACTTACTACTGAAGAATTAATAATTACTTGGGAATGTTCTAATTGTCAAAATAAAGGAAGAGGAAAAACTACTCAATGTTCTGCTTGTCAAAGCACTGAAATCAAATCAAACTATTTTGGACCTGATTTTCCCACGGGCGGGCAAGTATTAGAACGGGAAAAATTATTGGAAATTTACGAAAAAGGTGAATGTCCCAAAGGCAAAGGGACTATTTACGTTCGAGCCAAAGCCGAAATTACTTCTAGTAAACAAGAGAAAGAAAAAAAAGACTTAATTAGGATTACTGAATTACCTTTCAAGATTAATAAATCAAAACTAGTAATTAATATTAGCCAAATAATCAAAGATAAAAAGATTCCAGGCTTGAAGAGTGTCGCTGACTACTCTAATTTTGAAAAACCAGTAAATATTCACTGTTATTTTGATCCGGATTACGATGAGGAAGTTATTCTTAACCAATTATACAAAAAAACTAAACTTCAAAGTACCTTTTCTTTTCAAATGCGGTCTTTGATTGGTGACCAACCCCAAGTATTTTCTTTAAAAGAGATTATCCAAGGGTTTATTGTTAGAAAATTAGAAAATATTCGCAAAAAGGCCCAATTTATTTATTGCAAAACCCAAAAAGAATTAGTTAATTTAAAAACGCGTCATTTCATTATTAAACATTATCAAGGAATTGCTCAAATAATTCATAATAGTTCTTCCGAAGAAGAAAGCCAAAAGCAATTAATAAACCAATTCCAGAAAGAAATAAAAGAATTAAAAGGTTTGACCGTAGATTTATTTTTAATTGACCTTATTATCAAATCCCAAAAGACGTTAGGTGAATTACAAGCACAAGGCAAGAGTTACCAAAAGAATGAAGCGGCAAGGAAAGAAAAATACCGGGAATTAGTTAGTTTGCTGAGACAAATTGATGTCTACCAAGGTGAGGAAAATTACCACAATAAGGAGGATGAAATAAAAGAAATAAAGGAGAAAATAGCTAGCCTAAACATGGAAGGGAATGTTTTGCCTGAGATGCCTGACTTATTAGAAGATTATCTGAATCCAGAACAAAAAGTCATTAATCGCATTTTAGATACCCCCGCCACTTTTCGCCAATTTACTCCGGAAAAGCAAGAAAAATTACAAAGTGATATTGAAATCTTGAAAGGAAAGATTCTTCAACAACAGTTATTAATTGTCAATCAAGAACAAAGAAAACAACAACTAATTTACGAGTTAGACGAATTGAAAAAAAATTATGCTGATGACCACCGAAGAACTGTTATTACTTCTCAATCCCATTCTATTGCTGAAAGACAGTTAATCCCTCACGAAGAAAGAATTGCCTTATTTAGCCGTTCAGAAAATAAAAAAGAAAACAAAATTAATAATTACTTAACTTCTTATAATTTAACATCCTTGGATCCAACCAATATTCCCAGCCAAGGAAAAGAATTAAAAACCCGGGGAGATAATTGAGCCATTGTTAAACTTAATCGTCGAGACGATTTATGATGTTTTTCTAATTATGGCAAATTATATATTCTTAATTTCTACCTTTTTGTTGCCAACAAAATCATTAATCTAGACGAAGAGCACTTTATTCGCAAAGGAAAGTCTACTATTCAAAACCAAGAATATTTTACCTCGGTTCTACCAATAAAAGAAGAACCAACTGAAAAGTTTCTTCTGATTATTACCAAAAAAGGGAAAATCAGACACTTAGAGTGAGAAAGATTTAAAAAAGTTAGTAAATCAGGAAGAAATGTGATCAAACTAGGACGAAAAATTATTGAAGAATGTTCTCTCCATCAAAATCAATTAGCCGAGCATAAGACTGCTTCTCACATTTGTGGTATCAATTGTGTGCAACGTCGAGAGTTACAAAAACAAATTAAAGAATGTAGTGACTGTCAGAAAAAATGGGTAAGTAGTGAAGATGAAATTAGCCAAGCTGTCCTTATTAATGGAAAAGAATTTAATCCTAATGAAGAAATAGACCTTGTCCTCAAAAAGAAAATTAAAGGGAAAATAAGGAATGCGAAATCTTCGATTTACTTTCTAGCAAGAAAAAAGGTTGAAGTAATGATCGGAAATGAAAAAGCAAAAATAAATGCAGGTTGTTCTCAACATCAATCTGAATCTATAAGCCATAAAATTAATCATCAAAAAACTAATACTCAGTGCGGTATAGTTTGTCCTATTTCAAAAAAATTACAAAAACAAATTAAAGAATGCGATGATTGTAAAAATCCTGATTTCTTTATTAAAAAATTAAGAAAACAAGTTAAATGTGAACAAGTAATAGAAGTAATAGTTAGCCAAACCAAAGAAGAAAGAGAAAATTCAATCTTGCTTTTAATCAAAAAAGATAATAATTGTGAAAAAAGGCTACTAGCCACCATAAAAACTCATATTTCTACGGATAGTGCTCGACCAAAAAGAGCTAGTTATTGCAAAAAACATTGAGGAGAAAAAGAGAAATTAGAGCAAGAAAAAGAAGATAAAGAACAAATTCTAAAAGAAGAAAAACAAAAAATTGAAGAAAGAATTCTAAAATCCACCTTGCCGTTAAAAAATAAAAAAGAAGTGTTGAAAGAAGCAAAATTAGTTAAAGGATTGAGAATTTCCCAAGAACTAGAAAGAAAAATCACTAACTCTCCGGTTGACTCGACTATCGGAGAAATTGCTCTTCAAGAGCAAATCAAGGATTTAATTAAAAGCAGTGAAACCTACCAACAACTGCTTCAAGAATACCAAAAAAAGGAAAATGAATTTAATGATTTTAAAGAAAAAACTAAACAATGTAAGGACTGTCAAAAATACTGTTCCAAGCATAAAGAAAAAATTGAAAAACATGAAACTTGTAACTATTGCCATAAAAATGACAAACAAATTCAGCAAGCAAAAGAGCAAATTAAAGAAATGAAGGACAAATTAGAAGAGTTAAAAAAAACTAAACCTGAAGCCGAAAAAGAAATCAAAAAATCAATCAGTAATTTAAACAAAAAGGAAGGAGAAAAGAAAAAACTACACCATGAAGCATTTACCAACCGCGTAAAATGTCCAACACTTAATACAATTAAAGAAGAAAGAAAAAATTGCTCTGGTTGTCAAGACAAGATTAAAAAGAAACACCTAATTGAAATAGAAACTCCTCTTCAACATATTTGCCTAATAAACAAAGAGACGAGCAAATCCGAAATATATTTGCTATCCAAAAAAGATGTTTGCTGATACAACAAAAAAGACTTAACTGACTTCCTAAAAAATGACGAAAGTCGCAGCAAAAATTTATTAAGGGATAAAACTCGCGAAATTACTGATATTAAAGTTTATTCTGCCTAAAATTTTTGTTTAGTTTCTTAGTGATTTTGCTGGGTTTTAACCAAGTTTATGTAATGATGAGCAACAATAAAATTGAATTAACCAAAGAGCAAAAATCATGCGTGGAATGACCATTAAACAATAATCTCGTTATCGAAGCTAACCCCGGAACTGGCAAAACCGAAGTTTTAAAATACCGCACTCTTTTTATTCACCAGCAAAATGAAAGACAAAGAAAATTAATTTTAGTTTTAGCTTATGGGCGTAATATTGCTGCGGAAATCAGAACTAAATTAAAAGCCGAAAAATTGCGAGTTTATGACCGCTTAAAGAACATTTTACCTGCTTTGGCTCATCAACACACCTGCTCTTTAAATGAATGTCCTGTCTATTTAGAAAGTACAAAACCTTTGATTTTAGTCTGCACCATTCACTCTCTGGCTAATGGCATAAATGATTTAGTAATTAAAAAGCAATTCCAAGAAAAAAGAAGAACCAAAATACTGGTTGCTACTCAAGATGTCGAAAAAAAACACGGTCTTGTCCCATTGGAAGACAAAAATCAAAAATTTATTTGAAAATCAAGAGGTTCAATAAAATCTCGAAAAAAAAGACTTTTTAATTATCTTTTAAGCCAAATCGAAGAAAAATATTTAGACCAGACCAAAAGAAAAATTTTGTGAGGAATATTTCAACAATCAGAACCAGAAAATGTTATTTTAAACAAAGTATCCGACCCTTATTTCCATTACAATATTGATTATTCTCGCTTTTTAACCCAAATTTGGCTTTTTTTGCCCAAAGATAAAAAATTACTAACTAAACTAGAAGAAAGTTGTCGCCAGGACCAAGAAAAAAATGTTTGGTTAGATTTTGACGATATAATTGCTAATGCCAATAATTTTACTGCTCT
Source organism: endosymbiont GvMRE of Glomus versiforme (assembly GCF_003546845.1). Lineage (NCBI taxonomy): Bacteria > Bacillati > Mycoplasmatota > Mollicutes > Mycoplasmatales > endosymbiont GvMRE of Glomus versiforme. The sequence continues at coordinate 396,762 of NZ_NWVA01000002.1, forward strand.
AAAAAAGAAAAAAATCTGACCAGAGTTTGATTATATTTTAGTAGATGAATGTCAGGACTTAAAAATAGAAACCTTTAAGTTAATTACGGAAATATTTGGAAGCAACCAAACTAATTTTACTTTTGTTGGTGACCCCAAACAAAACATTATGGCCTTTGCCGGAGCACGAGAGAATGTTTTCTCCTTACTCGAACAAAAATTTCCTCAGCAAACTAATGGAATTATCGCTACCAGTTTTCGTTTGCCCCAAGAAATAGCTGATTTTGCCAACGATTTTATTGCTAGGTTTATGAGTCATCGCACTTCAATTAAAACCATTAAATCAAATAATAACCATAAACCTCAAATAATTATTGCTGGTCAAGAAAAGGATTATCAGTTAAACCAAAATGAAGAAGCAACAATTGAGGAAGAAGTAAGGAACAACCCCGAAATCAAAAAAGCAAATCTTATCCAAAGCAAAATTCGAAGAAAGAAACTCTACAAACACTTAGAAGCAATTTTACCTATTATCAATAATTTAGATGAAAACAATTCCAAGGCCATACTTTATCGCCAAAATTGAATTGGAAATCTGCTTCAAGAGTGACTAAACAAAAAATGCATTATTACCAACATAAGTGAAGCAATAATTAATGACATCATTCGCAAAGTTCGACGTAATTTAAACTATTCTTTGAACGAATTTTCTTCCTTGAAAGATTTTTTAGTTAGTTTAAAAATTGCCAAAAACAGCATTTTTCAATTGACAGAAATAGTTCAGGAAATAGATGAAAATTTTGCTACCAGTCCTTTTCTTACTAAGGACAAAATCAACAATTTTATTAGACAATTGGAAGAAATAAAAAACCACCACGGTATTATTCTTTCTACTATCCATGGTATGAAGGGATTAGAGGCCGACCATGTTTTTCTAATTTTTTGCGATAAAAAAATCTTGCCCAAAAAAGAAAAATTTACTAGTAAATGGGAAACAAGAGAAGAACAAAACTTATTTTTTACGGCTATAACTCGACCAAAAACTGGACTATATATAACTACTAGTTCTTGAAAAGAGTGTTCAGAATTTATTGAGCCTAGCAATTTGGATTTGAATTTAGTAGAATTGATTACTCCGAAAACTTTTAAGAATGGTAAAATAGATGCTAAGCCAATATTTGAAGAAACTAAATAAAAAAATTAATGAAGAACTAATAAAAGGTCAATGCAAAATTCACAAAGGAGCAACAAGATTTTCAGTTAAAAATAATACGCAAACAAAACAGAAACTAATACTTTTTTTATAAAAAAAAATTTGATAAACAACTTTAAAATAGTAATTATATGCCAATTCAAGAAAATAAGGTTGTTAATAAGGACAACTTAATAGAAAGAACAAAAAAAAAAGTTAAGGAAGACAAAATAATTAGCAAAATTATCAGGCAAATAAAGCAGGCAAGAAAGAAACCAAAAGTGCGACAAAATATTGAATGAAATCAGTTAGAGGTTCATTTAAGAGAAATAATTAAAGTCTGAGAGAAAAAACAAACTCAAAAAATAATCGATGGATTTTTGGAAGAAATAAAATTGAGTTTACAAAAAAAGGAGAGTATTCTTCTATGAGGCTATTTTGGTTTAAAAGTACACCGCTCTCCTAAAAGAAAGACAGTTAATCCAGCCATTGTTAAGATTTTAAGAACTTCTAAACTTTCTTCACAGGAAAAAGCAAAACTCGAAAAGAAAAAAATGATTGAAGTTCCCTCGAGAAATAGAATAAGTTTTCGGGCAAGTCCTAAATTAAAGAAGGAAATAAATTAGACAGAAGCCCACTTTTTTGACTTCAAGAGTGTAGTTTGTTAACATTAAAAAAAGATAAAACACTTTGAGAAAGTGAGATAAAACTTGTAAAAAGACAAGAAAAATCGTGCCTTCTCTTTTATACAAATGAGTAAAAATATAATTATGAATAAACAGGGATTGGAACAACTATTAAGTTATTTGTCAGTAACTTTGACCTTATGCAAAGACATATTAATTTATGAGTAAAAACAATGTAATTAAAGTCTTAACTCGGCAAGAAGAAATCGAACTTTTACAACGAGCCCAAAAAGGAAGAACAATGTATGACATTTTAGGCCTAAGCCACAATGCTTCTGAAAAAAAAATCAAAGAAGCTTATGAGAATAAGTTAAAAAACAAAGAGAAAAGCAAAGACAAATTCCAGGAAATTCAAGAAGCTTATGAAGTATTATCTGACAAAAAAGCAAAAGCCCTCTACGATAAAAAAAATAAGGATTTATTTTTGGAAAGAGATAAAGCAATCCGTCTTTTAATTTATTATAATCAATCGTTTGTGAAATACATGGTGAAAGGCTATCATTACCCCCAAGGTGAAATTAATGCTGACGAATTAACCGCCGAAGGGGTTATTTCTTTGCCCAAAGCCATTAATGACTTTGACCTTGCTAAATCTGAAAACCGGATGGCAAGTTTTGCTGGTCATTGAATTCGTCACCACATTCGCAGTTTTATCATAAAAAGCCGAATATTACCACAAGCAACACCAAAAAAAAAACTTGATCACTCTTCGTCACAAGGGGAAGAAACCGAGAAAAAAGTTCCTCCCAAATCTTCCCCTCCAGGAATTATCTATTATGATAAAATTTACCAAAGTAGTGAAAGAGATGATAAAGTTACTTCTTTGTTGGATACTTTAGCCGATAAAAACGAGGAAATTGAACAACAAATTCGACAAAAAGAAGTTAAAGAGAAAACTAATGAAACGCTTGCTCTTTTGGAACCCCATGAAGAACTGATTACTCGACTTTTTTTTGGCGTGTCTCCCACTGACTTATCCCAGATTAATCGCTTGGCAACTGAAGAAAAAGCCAAAGAATTAAAAAAACTCAGAGTCAAAAGCAAAAAAAAATCTCTTCTTTTTGAAAAATATTCAAGTTTTTTTGCTACTCCTTGCAAAAAAGAAGAAGTTGTGAAAGTATTAATGAATCGAGAATTTTGGGAGTACTTTCGGGAATTTCCAGAATTAGCAACTAAGGAACAAACTTCCCGTCGTAGCAGCCCAAAAACAAACACTTCCAGTCAATCAGTTAATTCTGCTGAAAAAAAAAAATGATACAGTGCAGCCCAAAACAACCTCAAAGACAACCCACTTTCCGAAAAAATGGTTCTTCGTTGAATTAGCTTAGGCTACCAACCCGAAGACATTAATGATTCTCAAAATCAAATTCTCCAAAAGATTGGTATCAGCAAAAAAGAAAAAGAACAATGACAAAAAACTAGTAGCAAAGCTAAAAACAAGGATAATTGGTTAGAACAGCGCCTAGGAAAAGTCATGGAAAACTGAAAAAAGAATATTTTAAAAAAGTTAAAAGAGTTAACAGAAAAAACTAAATAGTGAAAATTAGCAATATAAAAAAAACTTAACAAATTCCCTAAAAACTTTATTTATCACTTATTTTTTAATAATATCTTGTAATTTAATCGGTTTGCTGTGATTGTCTAGTTTTTCAGTGACCCAAATCACTCCTCCACCCAAACAAATATCCTGGCAATAAAAAACAGCATACTGCCCAGGAGTAACAGCCCTTTGTTTTTCCCTAAACTCTACTTTTAATTCATTTTTCCTGGTGGAAAGTAATTTTACTAAAGTTTCTGTCTGTCGGTAACGAAACCTGGCTGTTATTTTTTGACTGTTAAAATAATTAATCAAAGTTTTTTCTTCTACTAATCAATTAACTTCTTTCACTCAACAATAATTACTGTATAATCAAGGATTTTTTCAATTTTTTGCTACATAAACTAGATTTTTTCTCACTTCTTTACCAACCACATAATAGGGTTCTTTTTCGCCCTGTAAACCAATCCCGTGCCTTTGGCCAATAGTGAAATAATATGCTCCTTGATGTTTGCCTTTAATTTTTCCATTGTCAATATCAATTATGTTTCCTTCTTTCTGAGGTAAGTAGTTAGCAAGAAAACCAGCAAAATTCCGTTCACCGACAAAGCAAATTCCAGTAGAGTCTTTTTTTTGAGCGTTAATTAGTTTCATTTTTTCAGCTATTTGGCGAACTTCTGGTTTGGTTAAGTTAGCTAAAGGAAAAATTATTTTACTTAATAAATTACAATCAATTTGGCAAAGAAAATAAGTTTGGTCTTTGTTTTGGTCTTTTGGCTTAGTTAAATAAGAATTTGGGTGGTCACAACCAGAAGCAACACATTCACATTTTGTTTCAATAATTTTAGCATAATGACCAGTAGCAATAAAATCAACGGCAAAATTTTTTTTCACATACTCAACAAAATAATGAAATTTAATCGCACTATTGCACAAAATATCAGGATTGGGGGTCAAGCCTTGCTTTAAACCTTTTAAAAAACTCAAAAAAACTTTATTTCAGTATTCTTGTAAAAAGTTAACTTTATAAATGGGAATATTTAGTTGCTGGGCTACTTGCTGGGCATCTTGCCAGTCTTGATTTTGGGAACAAATCGTTGCTTGGCTAAAACTAGCATTTAAATAATCATCTCAATTTTGCATAAAAACAGCAGTTAACTGGTAACCCTTTTCCTTCAAGAGATAAGCCGCAACTGCGGAGTCCACTCCTCCACTTAAACCAATAACCACTTTTTTGCCTTTTTTAGCAAGAGAACGAGACATATTATATGGAAAATTTTACAAAACAGAGTGAACTACCCACCACTTATAGAAGTGGGCTTCTGAAAAGAATTATCAGATTTTATTCTGACTATCGAAGTTGGTTCCCAACTCCGTTATTTGGGCTTGGTATAAGATATTTTTAGCAGCATTGATATCTCTATCTTCCTTATGCTTACAGCAAGCACAAACAAAAACCCTATCACTTAATTCTAACTTTCGACTGGCTAATTGTTGACAATTGCTACATCTCTGACTAGTATAAGCAGGATTGACTTTTACTAATCTCCCACCAGTTTCTTCCACTCTGTGGGAGAGGGCTAGTAAAAAGAAACTCAAACTAGCATCATGGAGACTTTTGGCTGAATATCAAGGATTTTGTTCTTGGCTTCTCTCCATGATTTTTCTAGTTCTTAATTTTTCCACGGCTAGCAAATCAAAATTATCTCTTAACTTCTTAACTACTTTGAAAACAAAATCTTTTCTCTGATTGCTAACGTTCTCATGCTTTTTACTTAATTCTAATTTAGCCTTTTCTCTCCGTTGGCTTCTTTTTTCTTTACTACTGACTTTTCTTTGTAACTCTCCTAATTCTTTTTCGGCTGTTCGATAGAATTGAGGATTAGCTTGCTTTACTCCATTAGAAAGAGCAAAAAAGTTATCTTTGCCTATTCCAACATCAATGCCTATTTGTTTTTGAGGAGAAATTGAACTAACTGTTGTTTTTGGTTGAGCCTCTACTTCACAAGAAAAAACAGCATAATATTTTTGGTTTTTGATTAGTAAGGAGCAAGTTTTAACTTCTCCCATTGGCTCTCGGTGTTTTCTAATATTTATTCAACCTAGTTTAGATATTCATAGTTGGCTACCTTTTAACTGAAAGGCTGGGCTTTGAGTATAGGTAAAACTCTCATATTTCTCTAATCACTTTCTCCTTGGCAAACCAACTTTCTCTTTTTTAACTTTGGTATAGAACTTTTTTCAACTATAATCTAATCTCCGAACTACATCTTGGAGAGTTTGAGAGTGAACCAGTTTTAAGTCTGGGTTGGTTTCTTTGAGTTGGGGTAAAAGATTTTGTTGTTGAGTGTAAGTGACTTTTGTTTTGTTTTCTTTTAATCCTTCGGATAAACTTTGTTTTCAAGCCTTAATTCTCTCTTTTCCTAGGTAGTTATACAATCAAAGGCAAATTTCCCTAATTTGGTTGATTTGTTTTTGCTTGTCTTGACTAGGATAGAGACGGAGTTTGATAGCCTTTTTGATTTTCATAAGTAGCCAAAATATTTTATATAAATGTTTTTAGCAATTCATCCACCACCTAACTCTTATGAGTTTGAGGATGGGGGACTTCTTGCTAGGTTAGGTTAAACACAAATTAATTCCCGTGATGATTTAGTAAGTCACTCGTATTTACTTTCAGTGACCAAAATATCATCTTCAATTCTTACTCCTCCTAAGTTAGGAATGTAAATACCAGGCTCGATAGTGATAATCATACCAGGTTTTAATATCATATTATCTCGTGAAGAAATAGAAGGTGTCTCGTGAACTTCAATTCCTAATCCATGACCAGTGGAATGAGTGAAATATTCTCCATAACCTTTTTGCTTAATATAATCACGAACAGTTTGGTCGACTTCACTACATTTTATTCCTGGTTTGACGGCTTGAATACCCTTTCATTGAGCCTCTTGAACTATTTGATAAATTTCTTTTAATTGAGAACTAATTTCGCCAACCGCAAATGTGCGAGTAAAATCTGAGCAATAGCCCCGATATTTACAACCAAAATCAACTGTAACCAATTCACCTTCTTTGATAATTTTATCGCTAGGTTGACCGTGAGGTAAAGCACCATTTTCACCAGAAACCACAATGGTATCGAAAGCCAGTCCATCGGCTCCTAATTCCTCAAAAGAATTACGAATAAACCTAGCCAAATCCTTTTCACTCATTCCAGACCTAACCACCTCTAATAATTTTTGGTAAACCTTGTCAGTAATTTTGGCAGCTTGGCGTATTCTTTCAATTTCTTTTTCAGTTTTAATTGTTCGCAAATTATTTGTTTCAATACTAATTCATTGAAAATTAGGCATCTGCTTTTGCCAATTTTCTCACTGTGAAACAGTAACATATTCTTTTTCAAAGCCGATTTTTTTAACTTGTAATTTTTCTAAAAGTCCTTTTATGTCTTCAATAGTTTTTCAAAGATAAACCTGACAATTTTTTGCTAAATTTTGGGCCGCAGTATAATAGCGACCATCTACAAAAAGATAATTTTCCTGAGATGTAGCACATAAATAACCTAAACTTGAAGCAAAATTAGTCATTCAAAAGCGGTTTTCAGGGGAAAAGAAAAGAATAGCATCTAACTGTTGCTTTTTTAATTCTTTTTTTATTATCTCTCTATTCATCTTTACCTTTGTTAAATTGATTTGTGCAATATAAAGTAAATTTTAAAATAACTAATCTGCAAAATAGTTTTTTTGCTTAAAAATAATAGTATATGAAAATTTACGAGAAACATAATTATTCAATGATTTATTTTAAAGGTGAGGAGAATTTTCGTTTCAATTTTTTCAACTGGTTCTTTTTAAACTGGACGCTAATGCTGAAAAAAAAGACTAAGGCTGTCGCCTTGGGATGGCAAACTTTTTTATTAACATACTAAAAACTTTAAATTAGGCTAATTTAATATAAAGCCTCGGAGATTAGAACAATCTTCGTTAAGCAGGTTTCTGCTAAAAATCTTTTAGAAATTTCTTGCTGAATTAATTTATTCACACAAGAAATAATTCAAACAAAACACACAAAATTTATAATTTATGCATCCCTATTTAATATCTTTAATTGCAATGTTAGGAACAACAATTCTAACCTGATTTCCAGCTCTCGCAACTAAAAAAATTGGAATATTTGACATTATTCCTTCTATTTTTAAGACAGCCCAGGATAGAATTTTTAATCTACAAGGCAATGGTTTAAGCATTGTTGCGTTTGCTTTTCTCATTTACGCCTTTTTAAATAGCAAAATATTACAAAATTTCTTTGCCTCTGGTGACCAAGAAAAATGAAAAAAAAACAGAAAATGAGTAATCGTTGGGCTGACAATTTTTGCTTCAACCCTGAGTACTTTTTTGTGATGATATGATGAGTATATTTTATTTTTCCCCTTAGTAATTCCTTTGTTTTTGAATATAGGGCTAGATAAATTTAGCTCTTTTATTTGCCTATTTGGCGGTGCTAGTGCTGGGATTTTATCAGCAGTGAGTCCGGAAATATGAACTGGCATTTTTAATCAAATCAATGTGACAACAGGAAAAACTAATTTTACGGGAACCAGCGGGATCTCTTTTAGGCTAGCAAGTTGACTAATATTCACTATAATTTTTGTTCTTTTCAATATTTTATACTGTAATAAGATTTATTATAAATCTTCTTCGCTAAGCCAAAAAAAAATACCTGAAACACTACCAGTTAAAAAAGAAAACGAAAAAAAGCTTTCACGAGGTGTTAAGTGGCTTATCGGATTAGTCTTTGGTTTTTCCATCCTTATCACTATTTTAGGTGCCATTGGTTGATTTGCAAGCGACAAAACACCCTGAGGAAAAAGAGAAGGAATAAGCAATGATTATTTAACTAGTTCATATAAAGGTGGAATAATGGGAAAAAGAGGAGGAGGTACGGGAGAAGATTATAAAAAGATTGGCACCATGCCCAAAAATATTATCAGTGATGATCCAAAAGACAAAGGCAAACAACAACACATGGCAACAGTGGAAACTAATAAAACTGAGCGATTTTGACCGAAGTTTGGGGAGTGGGGACATTTGCAGACTTGCGTTATATTTGTGATTGGAGCAGTAATTATTTGTTTGCTTAGCCGACAAGGCATTGCGAACAACCTTATAACCGGCTTTCAAAAAACCGTTCCGATTATTTTAGGATATATTTTCATGGCAACTAGTGCTACAATTGCCCAAGAATCTGGAATGAGTAATAAGCTTAAAGATTATATTTTGTCAGAAAAAGTAACCAAACATGCCAGTATTTTTGCCCTGTTTAGCATCTTTTTTTCATTTCTTGTTATTTGCTTTTTTGTAGAATCACTGGCTAGTACTTTATTTTTTTCTATTAGTCCGGCTTTGTTTGCTATCTCTCCAAATACGCTTTTGTACGGAGCAATGATAATGATTTTAGCTAGGTTTTTAGTCGCTTCTGTTTCTCCCACAAACGCTATTTTGATGAGTGCCTTAAAAGAAGTGGGAACCAGTTATAAGGAATACGTGAAGAAAACTTGAGTTTTGTGGCTAATTGTTTTCCTCGTTGCCTTAGGGCTGGTCGGTTATTGTGCCTTTCGTTACCGATAAGAATATTATGAAAGGAAAGATTAAATAATTATGAATAAAATTGAAGAAAAAGAAAAATTAAATAATGCTTTGAAAAGAATGCAAACTGCTAGTGAACGCCAAAAAGTAACGGAAACATTCAATTCACACATTGGTTTTGAAAATGAGAAAAAGGAATTTTCCGAAGCTAGCCAACTTTATGTCCAATTTGGTGGCAATCTTCGTCCTGAACGGGAAGTAATTTGTTATTCCGGACCACCAGGAGTAGGAAAAACAACTTTTGTTCAAACTTTAAGCAATGCTATGGGCAGACCTTTGGAAACAGTTGCTTGTGCTGGTCTCGATAACCCTTCTGAATACTCTATTTTAGGTGATGAAAACAAACCTAGTTTAGTAGCCTGAGCGATTATGAAAAACGAGTGCAAAAATCCGATTATTTTGCTTGATGAATTAGAAAAAGTGACCAACGAAAAGATTCAAGCTGATTTAATAAAAATCTTCGAAGATTTTAAAGACAAAGGAACCTATTATGACCCTTATTTTCAGCAAGAAATAGGCCTAGAATACCTTGATATTTTTGCCGCGGTAAACTATGATGAAAAATTAGCCACTAAATTAAAAGATAAAGTTGATTTGAGAAAATTATTGGGCTACACTGAAAAAGAAAAAATGCAAATATTACAAAGAAAAAAAGCAGCCATACAAAAACTCTACAATCTAGAAAAAGAAGAAGTTGAAAAAGTGCTTTCAAATGATATTTTAAAATTTTTGATTAATACTTGAATTCAAGAAAAAGGAGTGCGAAAACTAGAACAAGCCTGTCATAAAATTATTAGTGAATACGTTATTGCTAAGCAGGATAATCGGCAAGCATTTCAAGGAAATAAACAACAATGAATAGAAAAGAATATTTTGTCGTTTCAGGAAAGCCATAAACTGAATTGACGCCATTATTTGCTATTTGCTTCGTTTGGATTGAGTTTAATTTTGCTAATAACTTGAGTGTTTACAAGATTTTTATTAAAAAAAAAGCCAATCAAAGAAAAACCAGGAGGACAAAATGAATAGAGTAATAGAAACCATTGAAAAAGAAAAAATAGTAAAAAAACATCGCAGAATAGCAATAGAAAAACTAGAAAAGAAGGATCCCAAAATTAAAGATTTTTCTAACGTTAATTTATTGGCTGGGGAAGAACATAATCAAGAACTGAACCAGTTAAAAAGTCAAATTAATTTAATTGATTTCAATCAGCATAAACACGAAAATTCAGAATTTATTGAAAGAAAAATTAAAGAAATTTACAATAATCCTCAGAACAAAGAACTAGTTGAAAAAGGAGAATTTCCGGTCATTTGCTTTAAGAATATTGAAAAAATTGGCAAAAATCAGGCTTTGGAAGAATCTTTATTACCAGTATTTGATTCTCAACAAAATGATAAATTATTTGATGAAGAAGTAGACTTATCAAGGTTTATTCTTATTGCTACTACTTCTACTCGCGAAACTGAAAAATTGTCCGATCCTTTGCTTTCTCGGTTAGACTGAGTTAATGCAGATACTGTTTCACTTTTAATTAATTTGGTTCTGTTGATGTTGCTTTTAGTTCCTAAATTTAAGAGAGCAAAAACAGGGTCAAACAAAAAAAATAAACTATAACTTAGAAAAACAAATTTATAAAATTATACTTATATGTCATTTATACTTAAACCAGGAAAAAACTCTGCTTGACGAAAACATGTTTCAAGCAACTTAGTGGCTGATGCTATTTGTTATAAAAAAGGAATTAAAACTAGTCTGCCAACTGCTAAAAGGTTAAAAAAGTTGCTTAACAAACTAGTTACTTATGCCAAAAAAGCTGAAAAGGAAAAAGAAAAAAAGGAAGTCCGCCAACATTTTTATCGTTTAGCTTTACGTTACTTGGTTAATAAGAAAAACGTTAAATTCAAGCAAGGGAAAGAAAAAATAGAAGTGTTGGATGAACTATTTAATAAATTAGGAAAAAAATATCAAAATCAATCCGGAGATTGTAGTCGAATTATTAAATTAGGTCGACGTCGAGGGGACGGAAGTTTAAGAGTAATTTTTAGTTTGGTAGAAAATGAAAAAAGTAAGAAGTAATCTTTTTACCTGCTATAATCAATGCCTTTTTGCATTTTTATCAATAATTGGTAGCAAATTTGCTAGTAATGGTCCGCACTCATTTTAAACATCACCAGTGACAAAAATGTTTTGGAAATCTAGTTTAGAAAACTTCTTTGTTAAATTTTTGGTCAAAATCAGTTTCCTCTGATTTATTGTAAAATGGCATACCCCAAATTTTATGCTCTCTGTCTTCTCATAATTTCTCTATTTTATGTTCTTTTTTTAATGATATCAGAAATTCCTCTTTTCAAGCATCTTTTTTCTTAAAATGACTGCCTTTGGGTTCGATAAATACTTGATAATGCAAGTTTTTAGAAGATGCCTTTTGTCGTAAAAATAGCACATAGTCAGGTTCAAGTGCTTTTCCATCCTCAAAATTATAAAGTTTAAAAAACCGTTCATTGCGAATTAAATAAATTTCATCGTATTTTTCTTGAAGTTTGTTATATATCCTATCGATATATTTTATAAAATGCTTTTCCTCAGAAGTTCCATAACAGTCATTAAAAACATATCAAGGTCTATTATCTAGATTTAAAGGATTTTTAGTTTCTTGATTATTTTTCATTGACTTTCCTAATTCCTTATCTCAACTTTCATTGAGAGCAAAATTTAATTCCTTGTCGTCAATTTTTTCTTTTAGCAAAATGTATTTAAATTCTTTACTTCCTCTAAATTCAGGACTGTTGGAAGCCAAACTAGAAGCAATTTGTCCGATAATTTTTGTTAAAATGTCAATTTCATCCTCAGGTTTTAATTCTTTGAGTTGAGATGCCAGACCGGAAACAGTTATTTTCACTCCTCCTAAATATTTTTCGTTTTTAATAAATTCCTCTAATTTTTCAAGATTAGGAAATCATTTTTTTAGATTGGAAAATGAATAAAAATCAAACTTGTAAAGGGCTTTTTTTACAGTTTGTAACTTTAAGTCCTTTATTCAAAAGTCTTCTTCTTTTTTTTCAATACTTTCTTTAAATTGGTTTTTAAAAAGGTCTTTGGAAAGATTAATATTAGTTCGGAGAGATGTTTCATAAGGATAATCGCGTATTGAAGAAGGCAATTCAATAACATCATTTCGAGAATATTTTTCTCGTTGATTAAGGAATAAAAGACCTGAATTATAAAGTTCAGTATTTTTAAAGTCATTTTTGATGACAAGTTTTCTTTTAAATGTATTATCAGGAATAATTCCGGTTTTTATTAGAGCAGAAGTTAACTCTTGAATATACCGTGGATTATAATTGCTATGATAATATAGTTCCTCGCAAATCCTCATTTCATTTTGAAGGTCATGGTCGAGTTTTCTTTTAGAAGGCTCATCAGTATCATTAATTTTAAAAGGGCAATAACGGGCTCCTCGTCCGATTAATTGGGCTTCTTTAATAGTTGTTGGTCCTGGTATATTATTTTTGGCATCCCGGGTATCATACAAACGAACAATATCAAAAAGATTAAGCACATCTCATCCCTCATTAAGTTTATCAACCGCAAAAATAGCCCGATATTCATTATTAGGGTCTTCCAAAGTATTTACGGCTAATTGATTTTTTTCACTCTCGTTTTGACTGTTAACCGAAATAGTTTTTTCCGCCGAAAAATCTTCTTTAAGTTCAATAATAAAATTATCCAAAGAGATTTTATTTTTAGCAAGATATTTAAATACTTTTAGAAATTCGTCCTTAGCATTGGCTTCAATTTCTTTAAGTTTATCACTAGTAAGAGTTGCTATGCCTTTTATAAATTCGTTTTGAAATTCTTCACTTTTGCTAATAGTTTTGGATTTAAATAAAATTACTGGTTTTATTACTTTTCCATTTTTTTCAAATATCTTACGACGATATTGGCTCAGTAATACCGCCTGTAAAGCCCGGTCAAAAGGTTCAGCGTCCGTTTGTAATACTTTTACTTCTTTGGAATAACCCTCTTGACGAAACTGTTTTAAAGGATAATCAAAAATAAGTCTAGGAGCGTATTTATTTCAAATATTAGGATTGTTTTTGTCTATGGTGGCAGTAAATTCTAAAAGGACATTTTGCGAATTAGCCGCAAAAATTTTGTTGACCGTATTTTCCCAAGAATTTAATTCTTCTCTTTCCTCTTTTGAGAGTTTTGAGCCAATTTTAGTTTCCACATTGATATGATGGGCTTCATCAGAAATAAGAGCAATTTTTTGGTCTTGAAAGTCCTCAAAGGTTAAACTATTCTCTTGGGGAGTATTTAAACGAGAATGAAGCCCCTGAATAGTTTCAAAACAAATATTAATATTATCATTGTCGGTAGTTTGAAAATTGTCTACTTCTTGAAGAAGTATTTTTTTATCATCCCGAGAAAGAGGATTATTAAAAAGATATTTAATTGAAGTGTCATTTAAAAAATTATCTCTGGTTTTATCAATAATATTTCTGCTATTAACAAAAAAGAGAAAATTACGATAGCCTTTTTCGTATAAATATAAAATTAATCCCGCCATCATTAAAGTTTTTCCGCTCCCAGTTGCCATAAGAAAAAGCAGTTGGTGTTTATCTTTGTTTCTGAATTCCTTTTCTCAATAGTTAATGAAGTATCTAAATGCTTCTTCTTGGTAGGGTCTCGATTTAAATTTAGGATTAAGGTTGTTTTTTACTATTTTTGGAATAGGAATATTTTCTCAATTTTCTTCTCCTACATATCCTTTTACTCTTTCATGCAAACATTTATTTTCATTCATGATATTTTTACTAGTTATTTTTAAAGAAGTATATAATATAAAACTATTAATTATGTTTTGTTATAAGTGTGGAGAAGTGTTAGAAAATAATGATTGCAGAAGGTGTGATAATAATTCCCTCAATCAAAATCCCTTTTACTTATCTCCTATTTGCTTTGGTTTTCTACCAATAGAACCCTACGGAAGAACAATAATGGCAATGGGACAAGTATTTAATGACCAAAGAAGGATGTTTAGAGGTTATTGGATTTATTTTTATCCTGATGAGTTTTTTTCACCTAACCCTTAAACCATTAAGCCATCTTCATATTCACTTTTTTGACGAAAACGGAGAAATAAGAGTATATTTATCCCAAGAAAAATATTTAGAAATTGACGAGAAATGAGGAATTGTTCCTAAACACAAACGAACTAAAATAATAAACAAGACATTCTAAATAAAATAGAAAATGAATTAAGAAAAATCGGAGTAAAATAAATATTATGATGAGATTACAGGAAATGCCTCAAGCATCAGAAATTAAGAGAATAAGTAAACCAAAAATAATTAATTGTCGAGTAAGCAGAAATAAACTAATATCTCAACTGGAAGATGGAAGAGAAATAAGTATGCCTGTTTCTTTGCTTACTAAATGAAGAGTATTAGGAGAAAATGTTAAACCTGAACAATTAAAAAGAAACGAGATTAAGGGAGAAGGAAATATTATTTATTTTCCTGATATTGACGAAGCATTACCAACTTGAAAAATTATTGAAGGTCTACATACTTGCTAAAAAAAACTTATGACAGGGTTAAGAGAAATCAGAAAAGAAAGACCAATCCAACCCAAAAAACATTCTCATCCTAAAATAATTTCTTGCCAAGTAAGTAGAGAAAAAATAACTGTTGAATTAGAAGACAAAAGGGAAATAAGTTTGCCATTTGATTTAATTGTTAAAGAGTGATTTTGCTTAAAAGAGGTTAAACCCGAACAATTAAAAAACTATAAAATTTGAGGAGGAGGATATACGGTGCTTTTTCCTGATGTTGATGAAAGCATACCAGTAAGAATATTTAGTGTGTATTTATCTTGCCACAAAATTAATTATTAAGTTCTTTTTGTTGAAAGTTCGATTAATAGTAAAATGAAATTTGCTGGAATGCCTGCTGTTTCAAATATTAACTTTAATTGTTTCATTATTTCCCAGAAAGAGTTATTTTTGTTTTCGGCAGGAATTTTCGCAATTAGTTTAAGACAAAGGTCAAAAAGTTTATCACGCATAATTTTAGTCTCTTTTAATTCATTATTTAAACTGTGAACTTCATTTTGTTTTTCAATTCACTCTTTATTAGTAATATTAGGTCGGACATTAAGTTCGGCAATCAATTTGTTTTTTTCAATCAACGTTCTCTTTATAATAGGTATTTGTATTAGTTGTTTTCGATACTCAAAGGGCAATTCTATTTCTCAATCTTTTCAATCAGCATAATATATATCACTCCACTTTTCTTTTATGTATTCTTTTGAAAAATTATTTTCAAGTATAGTAATAAATGGTTTTTTGTTAGGATTAGGTATTTTTATTGTGTACATATAATTATTTTTTTAAGATTTCTCGCCGTAAAATCCATAATTAAGTTTCTTAACTTCCTCCGATATTTGATAACTTTTATCCTCTATATCACAATAAGGAACATACAAAAGATTTTTATCCAAAAGAGAAATCAAAAAATTTTGCTGGTCGGTAAATGATAATTCTTCAAACTCTTTTTTTGTATTGTCAATGTCTTTTGGCTCTATTTTATAACTCAAAAAAGCCATTTTTTTCATTTTTTCCCAAACTTTTCAAAGTTCATGGGTATTTTTTGCTTCTTGGATTTGGTTAATAAATTGTTGATTAAATTCGGCTAATTCAAGATAAACAAAAGAACCTTTATTATCATTTTCACAAACTTTTCTAATTCTTTCTTTGGTTACGGTTTCAATATAATCCATTTGTTCGCAGATAATAAATTTTCGTTGCCCTCCGTCTTGCTTATTAAGTTCTAATACCGCATGAGCCGTGGTGCCACTGCCTCCAAAAAAGTCTAAAATAATAGCATTTTTATCATTACCAATTACCGCATAAAGGCAATCATAGACATTTCAGAGGGATTTGGGAAAACTGAATGCGTTTTCTGACAGATAATTTTTGAGTAATTTAGTCCCATATGAACTGGCGTCGTGTTTTTTTTCCATTCAGACTGATTTATAAGTTTCAAAATCCTTGCTAAACTCAATTTTGTATCCATTTTCGGTTTTTCTTACTCGCATAAAATCTTTTATTTCCTCTACGCTTTGCCGAGCATAGCCTCATTTTCTTTCAATGCCTTTGCTATCTATCGGTCAAACATAGATTTTGCCATTCTTTCCGACAACAGATTTTTCTGGGTGTTCGCTACTTTCCAAAACTTCCCCGAAACCAACCACCTTATCACTTTCAACAATAATAGGATAAAAACAATTTTTTGACATTTCTCTAAACGATATTTTGTCCGTTCGCATAAGGTCTTGTCATTTAATATCGCTCTTTTTTTTATTTAATTTCCGACCAGGAGGGATAACAAAAATAGCGTATTCATGGATATAAGAAAAATTAACGGCTTGGGTTCCTTTGGGATTATGAACGATAGTTATAACATGAATTTCATAACCACGAAATAATTCTTTCAATAAAACAGTCAATTCGGCTTGTTCGTTTTTGTCAATTGCCACAATTAAGCAACCATCAGAAGTTAATAATTTTTTGGCTACTTCCAACCTATTTTTCATAAAAGTTAACCAAGTAGATTCATTAAAACCATTATTGTAAACAAAAGTATTTGATTTGCTATCCGGATTATAAGGAGGGTCAATATAAATTAATTTGATTTTATTTTGATATTTTTCTTTTAAACTATACAAAGAAAGGAGATTATTGCCTTTGATAATTAAATTATCAGAGAGAGAGAGAGAGAGTAATTTCTTTTCCTTTTTCATATTTTTGAAAATTAGTAAAAACTTTGGGTGTCAACAGGCGGTCAATTTCGTCCGGTGCCAGGGTTTCATTTCAAAATATTTCCTGCCTTTTGGCATCCTCTTTGGTCTGTCCTCCTTCTAAAATACAATCTTTATAAGGTCAAACTAAAACTACTTCTTGGCTATCAGTAAAATAATTGCCGTTAGCAGTTAATCCTATTTTGTTTTTATATTTGGTAAAACTATCTGGGAGAAATTGTTTATTAGAAATAAAACTTTGAAACTTTATTTTATCAAAAACTAGCATTCCTTCTACTTCTTGGAAAAATATTTGCTTAATTTCTGGGGAGGAGAGCAAGAGTTTTAAAAGGTCTTTATCTAAATTGAGAGTTAACTCAATAATTTTGTTTTTGGCAAGAGCGCCGTCTGCTATTAGTCTTTGGTCTTTTTTTAGGAAAGTAGTTAGTTTTTCTAGGATTTTTTGCTGGGTCATTTTAGTTAAGTTTTTAAGGACAAAGAAAATTAAAACTTATTCATAAGATATGAGAGAAAATGGAGCAAGCGAAAGAGAAGTTTCTATAAATATAAAAAATTTTCGCAATTTAAAGAACTTAAGATTCAAGTTTCTTGAAGGCAAAATGAATATAATTTTAGGAAAGAATAATGTTGGAAAGAGTAATTTATTGGATTATATCAATTCCTGGTATACAAAAAATAACAAAAATAGTGCTTATGAAATCTTTTATCTGAAAGAGAATGAAAAGTTTGCAAAATATCTTTCAAGTCCAATAATTTTTGAAATAAAAAAGGTGTTATTGCGTTCTATTAAAGAGAAAGAGGGATTTTTTGAATGCAACGAACATTATTTTTTTGAAATAGAAAGCCAAATTTTTGGTATTAAGCGAAATATTGTTTTGACTAGGTGTCATCGTTCTTCGCTACTACCTTGCTCTATTAAAGACTATAGAGAACTGCAATTAAATAAGGGAGAATCGAATTATCTTGGATCTCCAATATTAATAGCAGAACTGGAAAAAATAATTAAGGAAGGAATTTTCTTTTTATTTGATGAGATTCTAAAAAATGTAAAAGTTTTGTCTTCGCAAAGATTTTATGGTTTAGGTGAATTATTGACTTATGAAAAAGGGAATAAACTCGGAAATTTTTGCTTCAAGTTTAAGTTTTCTTTTTTAGATCCGTGAGACGGCAAGAAAAAGCCACTAGGGTTAGGAACAGAAAAGATAATTTTTCTAAATCTTTTGCTTAATATTCTACAAAACAAAGAAAAACTGCTAGTTTTTTTGGATACCAAAGAGAATAGAAAATGAAGGCATAAAAACTGGGTTTTTTTCTTTTTGCCATCCTCTAGACAAAAATCGATTCTTTTGATTGACAAACCAGAAACTTTTCTACATCCCGGTTACGAAAGAGAACTTTTTCTTTCTTTAAAAAGACTAACAGAAGAACGAAACAATTGTGATGTAATAATAGCAACTAATTCCTCCGAATTCCTAGTATCCTTTTCTTCTGAAGTTTATGATGGAAATTTGAGTGTGGTGATTCTGAATCAGTTAGGTTTAGACTTGCAAGTAAAGATAGTTTATCTAAAGGAAATTATTGATAGAATAAAAATTCCTATCCTCGAGTCTTGTGCTGAGTATGGCAACCTATTTAAACAAAAACTCAAAAAACCAGATAAGTTTTACAGAAACAAATGAATAGAAATATTATCAAAAGAATATACTTCAAAATTGTTTTTTAGCAAAAAAGTGTTGTTTGTTGAAGGTTCCACGGAGATTGTGTTTTTTTCTTATTTTGTGTTCGATTTACTTCTTAAGGGACTAAAAGAAAAAAATATTAAACAGTTAGAAGAAATAGATAAAATAGTTGAAGAAATTTCATTATTAAAAGAAAAAAGTGAAGAAGAGACACTAAGGTCTGTTTGAGTTAAACAACGGAGAGACGAATTTAATTCTCATTACGTAAAATTTATTGACGAAAGAAAGTTCTGAGAAAAATTTAAGGAAGTAAGAATCGTGCCGATTTTTGGGAAACTTAATTATATCTTTTTTGCAAAACTTTCTGAAAGTTTGTGATTAGAACACAAATTTCTTCTAGATAATGACAAAAAAAGTGTAGATAAGAAAGATATTAAAATGCCTGAAGAGAAAGTAAAATGAGAAAAACTTCATGAAATCAATAAGGGAATTAAAAAGGAGCAAATTAAGTCCTGAGAAGAACACGAATATCGAACAACTCTTCAGGAGGCTCAAAAGGCTTTAAACGAGGGCTGATTGTGACCAAATCACAAATTTTTCTATGACTCAACTACTTATTGCAAAACAAACAAAAAAAATAAATGTTATTGCGAAAATATCACTTGGATTGAAGAGGAATTTGAAAAGTTTATTGGTCTAGAAAAGTCAAAAGAATTTGGCTGAAAAAATCCTGAAATAAATTTGATCGAACAAATTGATACTATCATCAAAAATTTAATTGATAGCAAAGAAGCAACATCAATAAGAGAGGAAAAATGGAGAATAATATTCAATCTCATACTTGAGGAATGAAAATGAGGAAGTTATGGTTTTTGTAAAGGAAAAGAAATACAGAAATATAGAAATGAATAAAAGCGAAGAAATAAAAAAAGTAAAAGAAATTGTTCAAGTATACTCTTTTTTTCTACAAAATAGTTATACTTTATCTTATCCACATAAGGATCAAAACTATATGTTATTTCCTAGAACCGGATTGAAAAGAGAAGTTAGAGTAAAAATATCGCAGTCTATTAAAGAGAAACTCAGAGTAAAGAGTGATTTCATTAAAATCAATGGGGAAGAGAAGTTAAAAATAAAAAAAAAACATTAAAATTAAGTAAAAAATTACATAGCCTTGAAGAAGAATTAGGAAGAAAAGTGGCTTTGTTTTTAGATAAAAAAGCCATTATTTTGTTAAAAAAAGCAATTTTTCCGGAATCTGTGGCGATAATAAATAAGCATTTGATTGATAAATTAAAATTAAAAATAGACAAATATTATAAACTCAATTTTCTTTTAGAAAATGCTATAAGCTTCCTTAAGCATGATTCTAGGTGTATTAATAAGAGTGGCTTCATTGAAGCTAGAGACTTGGTTTTTCTAATAAATCCTAAAACAAGACCGAAAAAATTACTTAATTGGATTTATGAAGAAAATGAAAAATGGTATAAGCAAGAAAATGTGCTGCGGCACATAGTAAAATCAGGAACCAGTGATGATCTGGGAAGCAGAAGTATAGCAACCTGCAGTTTAGTGCCGAAAGATGTAATGTTTATTGCTTATGAATATAATTCATTATGATTATGATTTGACGTAAAATCCATTAGTAAAGAAGAAAAAAGTATATCTGCAACAATTAACTATTGTGCAAAAGTTGCAAAAAAGTGTGTTTTCTCCCATCCCTTTATCAAAAAGCAAAAATTAAATATATAAGTCCATGACTAAATACGACCATCTTTCCAAAGAAGAATTATTAAAAATTATTGAAAAACAAGAAAAAGAATTAGAAATCAAAAAATATGGACTTATTTGAGATAGGGAAAGAGAGACAGAGCAAGTAGTTTTAGACTGTGAAAATAATTTGCCAATACTTAAGAGAATTAGGGAAAAGCAAATTAAAACTGATAATAGTAATGACAACATTTTAATCGAAGGAGATAACTACCATTCTTTAACCTGTCTCAATTATACCCACAAAGGAAAAATTGACTTAATTTATATTGACCCTCCTTACAATACTGGAAAAGAAGATGAATGAAAGTATAATGATAAATTTGTTGATAAAAACGACCAATACAAACATGCCAAATGGTTAAACATGATGGAAAAGAGACTAGAACTTTCCAAAAATCTTTTAAAAGATAACGGAGTAATTTTTATATCCATAGGAGAACAAGAACTTTCTAATCTTAATTTATTGTGCGGAAAAGTCTTCGGACATGAAAAATTTTTGACTATCATGGCTCGCATATCTAAAACGGCCAGTAATCAAGGAAAATATTTTGCTCCTTCTTGCGATTTTGGTTTGCTATGCCAAAAATAAATCCCATATAAATACAAGTGATTTTTATGATGAAGTAGATGAGGATCTTTACGCAAAAGAGGATGAAAAAGGCAGATACAGAGATGATATTGCCTTGTTTCAGTCAAGTTTGGAAACACGGTTAAATCTTAGATATTATATTCAGTGTCCGGATGGATCATTAGTTATTCCGCCTGGAAGTACTTTGCCCCAACAAAAAAAAGAAGGAGTGCCGGTTTCAAGTGCGATTAGTGGAGTTGACAAACAATGAATATGGTCATATTCAAAGTTAGTTCAGAATAAACATTTATTAGTCTTCAAAGAAACTAAAAAATCTCCTCTATTAGACCAAGACGGAAATAGGTCTAAATATAGTATCTATGTGAAAAGTTATTTGGAGACAAGAAAAGATAAAGGAGTTAAGCCAAGAAACTTTTTGATAGATAAGAAGTTTCTAAATAGAAGAGGAACAGATTATTTAAAAACATTAGGATTATATTTTCCTTACTCTAAACCCAAAGAACTTATTATTCATTTACTTGAAAAAGTTCATCTTGCTAAAGATGCGATTATTTTAGATTTTTTTGCTGGTTCAGGAACTACCGGAGAAGCAGTTTTAGAACTTAATCAAGAAGAAAAGAGTCAAAGAAAATTTATTCTTTGCACTAATAACGAAGGGCAAATTGCCGAGGAAGTATGTTATCCACGTTTAAGAAAAATTATTAAAGGGTATGTCGAAAAAAAACAAGGTAGGCTAAAAGTTACAAGAGGGCTCGATGGTAATCTCCAATATTTTCAAACTGATTTAATTTCGGTTGAAAAACTTACTAATATAAGCGATGAAAAAAGGCATGAACTAACTGAAAAAGCAGGGTGAATGATTGCGATTAAAGAAAACACTT
Source organism: endosymbiont GvMRE of Glomus versiforme (assembly GCF_003546845.1). Classification (NCBI taxonomy): domain Bacteria; kingdom Bacillati; phylum Mycoplasmatota; class Mollicutes; order Mycoplasmatales; species endosymbiont GvMRE of Glomus versiforme. The sequence continues at coordinate 418,554 of NZ_NWVA01000002.1, forward strand.
TTGAAGAAATTGAATGCGGTGAGTATTATCAAATATTCGAGAGTAAAGATAAACAAAGAAAAACTGCTATTTACTTTCGGGAAAACATGGATAAATTTGCGGAATTGACTGAAAAATTAAGAAAAATTAAAACAACCTTATATATTTTTTCTTATGGAAGAGTAGATAAAAAATCTTTTCAACATTTAGAAAAAAACATCACTATTGAAGATATTCCCGAACCGATTATTGAAATCTATAAGGAAATTAACTTAACTTTAAAAGAAAAATTATGACAGGAGTAAAATATTTAAAAGACTTTCAACAAAAAGCTGTAAAAGAATTAAGCGAAACTTTTTTAGACTTATGAAAAACTGGTAATTATCAAATACCACTTATTCTTAAAGCACCAACCGGAGCCGGGAAGACCATAATGATGGCTGAATTTTTAAGATGCCTGGATGACAATTATCAATTTCACGAAGACAAAGCCTATTTATGAATATCTTTTGGTGGCGATGATTCTTATACTCAGTCTAAAAAGAAACTTTATCAGTATTTTAATGAGGGAACCGACATGAACCTCAAAGACCTAAATAACTTGAATGAGGGAAAACTCCACAAAAACAACATTTTCTTTATCAACTGATTAAAAATAAAAGGAACCAATAAAGAATCAAAAAAATTAAGAAAGAGTGGTGGCGTTGGATATGGCGGAGAAGCAATTTTTGACGAATTTATTAAGCAAACTAGGAAAGAAAGAGGTTTAATACTAATTGTTGATGAGGCTCATATTGAAACTGATACTCATCTTGCTAAAGAAGTTGTTGACCTTTTCGACCCAAGAATTATTATTAAAGTGACTGCAACCCCTAAAATTGAGCCAAGTTTTAGCGATGTGAAGCAAAAAAGGGTTGGATTTGTAGAAGTTTCAGAAAAGGATGTGATAGAAAGCGGGCTAATCAAAGAAAAAATTGTTATTCAAACCAAAGAAGAGATTGAAAAGTTATCCAAAAAAAAGCAACTTTCTGAGGGCGAAATAATGCTGGAACTGGCCTATAATAAGAGAATAGAACTTAAAAAAATTTATGAAAAGTTAGAACTTGATATAAACCCATTGGTTTTAATTCAACTTCCGAGTGATTTTAAGGAGAAGGAGGTGATAGAGACTAATCAAAAAGACTTTGTTTTGTTATATTTAAAAGCCAAAGGCGTAAAAGAAAAGGAGATTGCTATTTGGTTATCGAACGAAAAGACAAATTTGGATACGATTGAAGAAAACAACAACGAAGTGAACTTTATGATTTTCAAAGTGGCTCCGGCTACCGGTTGAGATTGTCCGCGAGCCGAAATATTAGTAATGTTCCGCGAGATTGATAGCCCGATTTTTCATACTCAGATAATTGGCAGAATAAAAAGAATGTCCGAAGGTTATCATTATGAAAGAGAAGAATTAAACAAGGCTTATATTTTCACTAATTACAATAAAAATCATATCAAGGATATTAGCGAACTAGAAAATAAGAACAAGATTCCTATTTATTTCACCGAACTAAAAAAAGACATTGAAAGGATTTGCTTGGAAACAACTTATCACCATCAAACTGATTTTGATATTCTTGTTCTTCCATTATGGCAAAAGGTTTTTTTGGAAGTAATGGATCAAAAATTTGGAACTAAACCATACTTAGTTGCTGAAAATAAAAAAAAAGTAGGAACAAAAATTAATTTTTCTTTGACAAAAGTAAGCAATCAAATTATTGTGGATGCCGAAATTACTAGTTTTGACAATTTTGCTAATGAAATAAAAAGGAAAGGTCAAAACTTTGATTACCATTTTTCTCAGTTAGAAGTGGAAAAATTTTATAATTTGCTTTGTTTCCAAGAACTCAAAAATCAAGGAGATAAGGAAATAAAATATAACCCAGCAAGTTCATGAGGTCAAATGAAATCGGCTCTAAATGTTTGATTTGAAACCAGATTTGGATTTAATAAAGCGAATTATTATCCAATTATTGTTAATGAAATATCAAAAGAAAATAGTGACCTAAAAATAATTATTAGCAAGACTTTAAAAGAATTTAGAAAAAAGTACGAAATCGAGATAAAGGCAAAAGAGAAAAGAGAAGTTTTTGATTTATGATTGCCTGAAAAACAAGTTAGTTTTACTTCAGATTTCGAGAAAATTGAGAGTATAAATAAAAATGTCTATGAGAAATTTTATAATAGAAAACAATATTTGGGAATAGAAAATGAAAAGAAATTCATAAGGTTCTTAGAATCACAGCCCAATATCATTTGGTGGCATAAGCAAAGTTATGGGAGAAATGCTTTTGCGATTGAATATTTTGACATGCAAGAAAAGGAAAACAGGCTCTTCTATCCTGATTTTATTGTCAGAACGAAAAGCAAGGTCTATTTATTAGATACAAAAAGTGGTATTACGGCAAAAAGTCAAGAAACCGCGGATAAAAGCAACGCTCTTCAAAATTGAATTAAAGAAAAGCAGTCAAAATACAATTTTGAGATAATTGGCGGGATAGTAATTGAAAAATATCCGAACTGAAAAATAAATATAAGTATCAAATATGCTTATGAAAGAGAGAATGATTGAAAAGACCTAAGTTTTAGCAACTAAAAATAAAAACTGAATTATCTTTTCAACTTTTTTAAAATCAAAAAAGTTAAACAATTTTTTCCACCACTCTCCTCAATTTAGAAACTCTTTCTTTTCACTTTTTATAATTTTCTGGATTCTCTCTTTTTAGTTCGTCTAGTGACCCAAGCTTATTTAACATTGATAATTCTTTGCTAATCATAAATTTATCTTTAGGTTCAACTTCTAAAAGATATTCAATACTATCTTTAAGCCAATCAATTTCTCCTTCACCATCATAGATAATCTCCTCTTCTTTTCCTTCTAATTTTCCTTTAGTATGTATGCTTCAAAAGGTTTTATGCACTTGCTCTTGAGTGCATTTTGGCTCATGTTTGCAATTCTTTAACTTTGTTCCTTTTATTTTTTCTTCGCTTTCAATTCTCTTAGCCTTCTCTATAAGATGATTGTCCTTATCTAATAAAAATCTGCACTTTATGCCCATTTTTTGAGATAGTTTGCTAAAAAATATATAGTTTAGTTTTCCAAAGATGGGTATTATTTCAATTGACTCAAGTTCGGGAATCTCTCTTCTTATAAATTCACTGACAAGAAGAACGTAATCTGTCATGCCTTCAACAAACAATACACTTTTAGAGAAAAAAATTTTCAATGTATGTTCGTTTAAGAGAATTTTCCATTTATCGTAATAGAAATTATTATTTTCTGCTTCTTCTTTAAAGCAAGAGCAGTAGCTTTTTCATACTTCACATATTTCTTTATTAACTTCCTCTATAATCTCGTTGAAACATAGAGGCTTTTTTATTTTGCCAGATTCATCTTTTTGTAATATTACCAAATTTGCTTCACCACTAAATAACTCATTAATAAAGTGAGATAGAAGAGATGGAGAATGAGTAGTAAAAATTGTTGTAACATTATTTTCTTCTGCTTTTTTAATAGTGCTTGCTAATTCAGAGATAAGCGAAGGATGAAGAAAAACTTCTGGTTCATCCATTAGCAAAATTGGTGTATGAATAAATTTCGGGTAAACAGCTTTTTTTCATTTTCATTCGTCTTCATCAAGCCATTTATCTTTTTCAACTTCGTATCGATATCGTTCTCCCTCTTGAATTTGTTGTTCATTTTTCAAATCACTTATTAGAGACTTTAATGTTTCGATTTTTAAGTAACCTGATCCCAATTTATCTAAGGGATGAGAAATGTTCTTATTTAATCCGTAATAAATAATCTTTTTTTCGTTTTGATGTTTAATGAAGTTATCTCTATTGTCAAATCGAGGCATTCATGACTTCATTTCTTCTTTTGGATCTAACCCGCTTTCTATTATGAAATATTCACGAGCTGAATTTGATTCCTCGAGCTTTCCATAATAAAATTCACAATTACGAAATTTTACTTTATCAAGCCTTAAACCTTTCTTTTCTTCTTCATTCAGAAAAGAAGTGGCAGTTGCCAGATCAAAATAATATATTCGATAAGAAAGAGTAATTTTTCCTTCTTTAGGCCTTTTTTTAAACTCTGGATGAGTCGCATGTATGAAATATGGAGGAATGGAAGTAGTAAGTCAGCAATCTAAAAGTTTAAAGAAAGAAAAAGAACGACCTAAGTCGTTTGGATAAATAAGAAAAGCTTGTCGAGGAAAAAATAATTTGAGTGAATAAGTAGAATCACGATATCTAGGTATTAAGCCTTGTGGAGATTCTTCTTTTTTGTATTCTTCTTCGTCTGCTTCAAAGTCATCTCATTTCTTATTTTCTTCGTATAAAAAATCTAGAATGTTTGTTTTACCAATGTTATTTTCCCCAACTATAATGGTAATTCCGCCTCTAACAAATTCAAAGTCGATATCTACTATATTACGAAATTCCTTTATCGTTTTTACTATTTTTCATTTATCCAGTTTTTCACTAAATCCTCGCATAATATCTTAAAATGTTAACTAATGTCTTATCAATTTTAACATTATTAAATTTTTTATTCTCCAATTCGAGGTCAAAAGCCAAATCAGCAATTTCTAAAAACTTATCTTTTCATCTTCTAATCACTGCAATTACTGTTCATTATATAAAAACTTTCTTAAACATTCAGGAAGTTGTAAACTGTTTTCACCACTATCATAATAATACTCCAAAATAGTAGTAATTAATCTATCAATAGCTAATGCTGAGCCATTTAAAGAATGAGGATAATACTTTTGTCCATTTGCTTTTTTTACTCTGATTTTAGCCCGTTCAGTTTGAAAATCTTCACAATTACTACAAGAGGAAATTTCTAACCATTCTTTACTGACCGGTAGCCAGACTTCAATGTCATATTGTTTAGCAGCACTAAAGCCTAATTCTTTCACGCCAATTTCAATCACTCGGTGAGTAATTTCTAATAAATTAAGCAGACTTCGAACATCAGTTACTAATTTTTCTAATTCTTGATAAGAATCTTCCGGTTTAACTATTTTCACTAATTCTACTTTATGGAATTGATGAAGGCGAACCAACCCTTTATTTTTTTCTCCTGAAGCCATTCTCTCTGCTCGAAAGCAAGGACTATAAGCACATAAATTTAAAGGTAAATCTTCCTCGCTTAATATTTGGTCTTGGTAAAGATTAACTAAACTAACTTCGGCCGTGGGAAGCAAGTAAAAATTGCTATCTTCTATTTTATAAAGACTGTCTTGGAATTTGTGAAATTGTCCGGTATTGTAAAGATTATGAGCGTTAACTAAATAGGGAGTATCGAATAACTGATAACCTTTGCGAGAATTTTCAGTTAATAGAAAACTAATGAGTGCGTGTAATAACTGGCTGCCTAATCCTTGATAAACTACAAATTTGCTTCCGGAAAGTTTGATGCTTTTTTCTTCATCAATTATCTTTAATTTCTTTAATATTTCATCATGAGTTAAATTATGTTGAATGTTATGATGATATTCTGTTTTTTTGTCTTTTTTTTCTTTATCACTTTTCTCATAAGCGGGAGCAGGGATGTTAGGAATTTTTTCTGTTAATTCTTGTAATTCTTTTTTTATTTTTTCTAGTTCTTGTTCTTTGATGTCTATTTTTGCATTCAAATTAATAACTAATTGGGCAGTTTCTCTTCCTTTTTTAGTTAGTTGGTTTTTTTCTTTATTTAACTGATTAATTGCTTGAATTAACTGGTTCTTTTTCTCTCACTTGTTTTTAATTATTAATAATTGCCCAATGGTAATGCCGCGCAATTGAAGACGTGATACTGATTCTTCTCAATTAAGAAATAAGCGTTTTAGCATTATAAATTTTTTTTAATCTTTTTAGGAATAGTCAGAAAATTTTTGGCAGAGACTAATGCATTGCAGCGAATAGTTTCTTGCTTAATGATGTGAATTGAATAACTACTTCTGGCCAGTTGGCGAAGATTTTCTAAAGTTAGTTTTGCTTGTTTATAACGGGGTTGTTTGTCTCTTATTTTTAATTTGTGAAAGTTTGCTAATAACTTTTCTAATTCTAAAAAACTGGCTAACAAATGTTCTGCTTCTTCACTTTTTATTTCTAATTGCACTTTTTTGGCTAGCGTTTGTAGTTGTGGTAGTTTCATACTTTTTTCCTTTCCCATTTAATCTTTTCTTTCTTTGGTGGTTTGCTCCGACGATAAGCAATCTTCACTAAACTAATGAGAATATTAATGACTTCGCTCAATAAGGCAAATAAATAATCGCCGAATCTGCCAACTTGTGTGTAAAAGACCCAAGACATACCGAAACCGACAGCAATAATGAGTCAACTTTTTCGCAAATAATTAAACATCGATATCTTTTGGTAGGTAATAGTAGCAATAAATTGTGAAAAGAAAAATATAACTAAATAAAATAGCATTCAAGGAAGAAAACTTACTTGTCGACTGCTAAAAAAATGATTGCTTCGGTCAAAGGCAAAAGGATGAAGAGAAAAAGTAGTAATTAAAAGTAAACTCATGGCAATATTAAAGAACATTTGCTTCATGGCTTCTAACTGCTTTTTTGCTATTTCCCTTTCTTCTTCTAAGGAAGCTAGGTCAGTTGGTTCGGATTTTTCCCGAGATTTAGCCAGGTCTAAATCGGCTAATCTTGGAGGATAACTAATTCAGTTTAAAAGCAAGCGCATTAGCAAGACCTTTAAAAGCAAATCTAAAAATATTCCTCCGCTTAAACTTAATATTCCACAATTTTGGGAAATTCATTGTAAAGGTTGAATTAAAAAAAATCTCACCGGGTCAAGCAGTATTGATTTTTGTCAAGAACGTTTTCTCCAAGTTCTTTCACTAGTAAACTCAATATTTAAGTCAGTGATTGCAAGGTCGGCTCTTTTTAATTCATTTTGAATATTTTTGATAACCTTTTCTTGAACATTTTTTAGCTCTTCTTGGCGATATTCATCAGCCTTGTCTTCATAGGCTCTTGCACTTCCGTAATCATCATTTATTTTTTGCTCTTCGGGTGAAAATGAATCAGTACTCTTTATCGGAAGTTTTTTGTATTTTTCTTCGGCCTTTTCACGAACTTTCTTTTTTTCTTCGTGTTCATTTTGGGCTTGGTCTAATTTTTCCTTGGCTTGGTCTAATTCTTGATTTTTATTTAAACTTTCACCTTTTTTTTGTAGTTTGGCTTTAGCCTCATCCAAAATAGCCTTTTCGATTTCATTAATTTTTGCTAAAGTCTGGGCTCCCTCTTCAATTTTTCCTTGGTCGTTACCAATATTTTTTTCACCTCTAATATATTCTTGGTAATGAACAACTTGAGCCGATCTCTTAAAAAAAGAAAAAAAGGGAAAAGAATGGATAAGGAGAACGATAAAAAAGATAGCAACAATCTTAGTAAAGATTCGATAAAAAGAAGCAAATTTTTTTTTTGGTCTAGGCATAAGTAGTTGTCTTGTTTTTAGTCAAATTAATTGAACTTAGTTTTTTTTGAGGAATGGAAGCAAGTAATTCAACTAACGATTTTTGTCTAGCAGCAAACTTTTCAGAAAGTCCCGAACGGGTGATAATTACTAAGTCACAATGATTAGATTGATAAATTTGACAATCATCCTTGCTTTCTTTTAAGAAGCAAGTAAGAATGTTTTTAATTTGTCGTTTATAATAATTTCGTTGCGTTGCTTTCTTAACTACTTTTCGGGGAATACTAATGCCAAAGCGGCAATTATTTAACTGATTAGGAAGATAAAAAATCACAAAATCTGAGTTAACTATTTTTTTTCCTTGGCTGAGAATTTTTGAAAATCCTCAAACTTTGCGTAAGCGATAAAGATTTCACATTTTTTCAGTTAAATTTTTAAAAGAACAGGAGTTAAATTGAGGAGAGTAACAAATAAATTGCTCTCCATTTATTTCATTAGAGAAAGAAAATTTACTCTTCCTCTTCTCCTTCTTGCTTATCGCTTGGCTTTCTCATGAAGAAATATCAAACTGCGGCACCAATAATAGCCACCAGTGCAAAAGCACTTACTCATAATCAAGGATTTTTCATACGGAAAAAGCCTACATAAGGTTTTCCTTCTCGCTTTTCAATGGAAGTAAATAATCTAGTTTTAAATTTGTTAAGTTCACTAACGGTACTGAATTTTTCTAAGGCTTCACTTACTGATTTAACTTTCCTTAATTCAAGTTTTTCATAGTCTTTTTCTTTGCTGATAACTTGCTTGATGGCTTCCAATAACTCTTTTTCTTTAACTTCTGCTTCTTTGAGTTTAGCATCAATCTCTTCTTTAGCCTTGGCGTGGTCAACTTTGTCTCCATTACCAGTTGGTGGTTTCTTATCATCACCGCCAGTTGGTGGTTTCTTATCATCACCGCCAGTTGGTGGTTTCTTATCATCACCGCCAGTTGGTGGTTTCTTATCATCACCGCCAGTTGGTGGTTTCTTATCATCACCAGTTAATTCTTTTCTTTTGTTTTCTAAATCTTTAATTAAATTTTGGGTTGTGCTGTCAGTTGTTCACACGCTATTAGCCTGTGGATTAAGATTATTCTTTGGGAAATCTCTAACTCTTTCAAGAGCTTTATCAATTTTTTCCACAGTATCTAATTCGTTGATTTTAATGCTTGCTATAATAGCACTTAGGTCGCTTCTTGCTTGCCTTTCGTTTGCTTCTCTTCTTCTTCGTTCAGCTTCTTCTCTATCTCTATCTTTATTTGTTGGATCTTTTTTGTCTTTATCATCATCTTTTTTATCTTTATCTTTATATAATTTTTCTAGATGAATAAGTGCACGACTTATATAATTTGCTGAATCCGCTGCTCGGAAAGCACTTCCCAAATCACTTACTGCTCCGGCATTTTTTGCAATTTGTAAATCTGTATCTAAGTTATTTGCATTAGTGTCTCACTTGGTTAGATTATAGGCTTCTTGAGCAATTCTAAGAAGTCTTTGGGCTTCTTTTATTCGCGTAGCATTCGCTTTAGGATCACCATTAGCATGTAGATTGCCTCCAACTGCTATTCGGTCGAAAACACTATTTGCTACATTAGCAGTAACAGGTAGACTTCCGCCAGCATTCCACTGTTTATCATTATCATCGTATCCCTTAGCTCGGTCAATAAGCAATTGTGTTTTATTATTATTAATAATGTTTATTGAACCTCTAATTTGAGTTTTATTTGGACTTTTAGCAGCACTAATTTCTATGTCATTATTAGAAAGGCTAATATCACTCATTTCTCAGCCACTAGCAAAAATTCGTGCTAAAACTCGTAAAGCTTGCTGAGTTGTATAAGTTTGTCCTATTCGTCAATCTTCAATCGCAGGAGGAGCAACGACCGCTCCAGTATTAGCATTTATTTGTACACCAGCTTCATTTCCTGCTGCGTTAGCTTCTCTTAACTTTTCTAAAATTTCTCAAAATTCTTTAGCTTTTGCAATATGAGCACTGTTAACATTAACACCAGCAACACCACCTGGACCAACTTCTTGAGTTCGTATAGTGCCAGCACTGACTGCGGGATTACCACCACCTCCATTTTGAAGAGTGGTATGAACCGTGTCTTGAACCACAGCATAAACATTATTAGCTGTTGGAGTTACTAAGTTAGCATTAGCAACATTCCCTACAACATCAAGAACAGCAATTTCATAAGAACCTCTTAATACACCGCCCGCACCACGAGTTGGGTCAGGATTAAAGTTTGCATTAATTTGCATAGCACGCTGATTATTACCACCACCCGGACTAAATATGACGTGCTTAGCATCTCAACCAGCATTGTGCATTCAAGCTATTCGTACTGCTCATTGATTTATGCTTATTCCATTTACTACTCCACTATTCCTTAAATCATCATTATTAGCATGAGGAACAGACGCTGGATTAGTGTGATCTATCGCACTTGCATTACTTCCTCCATTAGCAGCATTAACTACTGCTCGTCCCTTACAATCAAAAAGTAAATTCAACCAATTTTTGGCTTGTTGAGGAGTAACATTTGTTCGCACTCGGTTAGCTTGAGGAATAGCATTCAAAGCAGTTTTTAATTCTCCTTCTCAGTTAGTATAATTATTTCTAGCTTCAATATCTCGTGTGCCGTCTTTGTTACCATCAGCAACACCCGCATAATCATTTGGCACAACCCTAAGGGTACTATTATTCGCAGCAAAGTTTACGAAATGTCAACCTTTTAGAGCAAGTTTAGCACAAACTACACCTGCTTCGTCAGAATTATATCGAGCAGCAACATTACCAACAAGTTGTGCATTTCGTCAGTCATCAACACTAGCATTAGTAGTATCTACATTGCCAATTTTAACGCCCAACATAGCATTTTGGGCAGAAGGACCTGCTGCTGACAAGTTAAGAGCTGCAACACCACCAGCTTCATCTGCATTTGTTATAACATGATTGTATCACCCATCAATTATTCTATTACCGTTTATATAGGCATTGCCACCACCAAATGTGGCATTTATTTGAATTAGTTTTCTAAGTTCGCTGTCATTACTACTATTTATCGTTCTAATAAAAGCATTTCCAAATTCTGCTAGTCCCATATTATTTCACCCCTCCTTTATTTTTTTGTCTAATACTTCGTTGGTTTATTTCCATATCAATTTTTTTCATATCTCAATTCATATATATTTATTTTTATAACGTTATGTAATTTTTTTTGTTTTAAAATCGGCGGAGAATTATTATTTGTTTTTTAATATAGTTGGTTGATAAATAAGAAGATACAAAAAATATAGAAATAAAGATTTATTAATAGACTAAAATTAAAACATATATTATCGTGCAGATCAAAAAATTAAGAAATTATTATATTATTCGTATTGAACCAGGTGACTCGTTTACGGCTAGTTTGGAAAAGTTTGCCCGAGATACCCAAATTGGTTTTGGTTGAGTCTCTTCAATTGGGGGAGGGCTCAAAGATGTGGAGTATGCTTTTTCAGTTGGTTTCAATACCGGTTATGAGCCTATAAAAAAAGTTGAAGGACCATTAGAATTATTAAATGCCATCGGATGTATTGCTTGGGACCATGATGATTTAAGTAAGCCAATGGTGCATTTACATGGCACTTTTATTGACCGGGAGATGGAAAGAGCCTTTGGTGGACATTTGCTGGAAGCCAAAGTAGTAGGTTTAACTATTGAAATAAAAGTAGAAGTTTTAAGCCAAGAAAAAATTACTCGTAAATTAGATACAAGAGTTAATGTAAAATTATTAGACCTCCCTGCTTATTCAGAAAAAAATCCTGGAGTTTCTCAATCAAACAATCCCAACAATAAAGATGGTTCTTCTTGACAGGTTATTCTGCCAGTAGGATTTATTATTATAGGATTAATAGCAATGATTTCTCTTCTCTTTATGAAGGAAAAGAAAACTAAAAAGAAATAAAAAAACATTAAAGATACTATAACAAGATATTTACACGCGTATAAGAACCTTTAAACTTTTTCATGATTTCAGTCTATAACTTATATTTTATGGTATACCAAAAAAATCTATATGTAGCTTACTGATAACTTATATATAGACTTAAAAAATAAGTATAATGGAAAATAATAAAGATTGAAGTGATATCCATGAGGATTTCGCTGAAATAAACACTGATGATGATTATGAAGAAGATAGTTATGAATACAAAACTTACCAGCAAATCTGAGAAGAGTTAGGCATCACCTATCAAGAAGCCCAAGAGTGAATCCAAGCTGGATTTAAACCAAAGAATATTGAAAAAATTCAAGCATGAAAGAGTCAAAATTTTCCTCCTCAAGAAGCTAAGCGGTGAATAGAATTAGGCTTTAGCGATCATTATTACGATGTCGATAAGGCTAATTCTTGAAAAGAGCAAGGATTTGATTTTCAACAAGCTAAGGAATGAATTCAAGCTGGTTGAGATCTAGACGATAGTCAAAAAGCTAAAGAATGAAGAGATCAAGGTTTTACTGCTCAAAAATCACAAGAATGAATAAAGGTAGATTTTGATTCTTATGATAAATATCTAATAGCTAGAAAATGAAATATCTTGGGATTTACTCCTCAACAAACTCAAGAATGATTAAAAGTTGGCTTAAACAAAGAAAATGCTCAATTTGCTAAATTTTTATTAAATAAAGGATATACGCCTAATAATTCTTTTCCCAATGAAGGCAAATTAAATGAATTAAAAGAAAGGTACCTAAAAGACACTAATGATTGAAGCGTTATTCACGAGAAATTTGTTGAATATCAACAAGAATGAGAAGAAAAAAATTTTAATCTAAAAGAAGTTCAAGAATGGATTAACATTGGCTTAAATCCATACGATAGCCTAGAAGCTAAACGATGAAAAGGTAAAGGATTTAGTCCTGAACAGGCTAAACTCTGGTTTAATCTAGATATAAACAAAACAGACTTTGGATTCGCCGATTGACTAGTTAAAGAAAAACAACTTAATCCTAAGAGAATCAAAAAAAAGGCTATTGAAGAATTAAGAAATTTGTATCTTTCTCCTTGAAACGAAATTGATAAAGATTTTGAAAAATATGATTATCGTCAACAATGAGAAGAGCATAATTTTACTTCTGAAAAGACTAAAGAATGAATTCAAGTTGGAATAATGAAAGATGAACCTGACTTTGTTTTCTATTTAATACAGCAAGGTTACACTCCTGATACTGTCGATAAAAATTTACTAAGAAACAAAATTTGATTAGATTGAAAGTATCCTTCTGAGATTAAAAAAGGGATTAAGGAACTAGATATTAGCAAAGAAAAATTAACAGGCTCTTTAAACTTTAACGATTTTGTGAATTTAGAAAAATTGGATTGTTCTAGTAATGGCTTTTTTAATGGAACTTTAAACTGCTTAACTTATGATGGCATTGATACTTTGGATATTAGTAATTGTGAAAAATTGGTTGAACTTAATTGCTCTGCGAATTTTTCGTTATCAAATTTATCTTTGCCTAAAAAAGGAGAGAAGCTAGCTAAAATAACAAATAGTTGTTCTGATTGTGGAGGTACAAGTAATTTTCTTAATGATTTATCAATATTTAGTCATTTAGAAAACTTAGAAGAACTTGATTTAGGCTATAATTTGCTTTTTGCAGGTAGTTTAGAACCTTTGAAGAATTTAACTAAATTAAAGCATTTAGATATTTACAAAACTGACATAGATTCGGGCTTAGAATATTTATCTGATAGTTTAGAGTATTTTGATTGCAAAAATACTAAATTAGAAGAAATTTGGGAACTTTCTTGAGATCAGGGAGATAATAACAGCAGGATTCGAAGATGAAAAACTGAATTACCAAAAAAACAAATAGCTGCCCGCTTAATCTTTAATTTCTGAAAAGCTAAAAAAAAATACCAGCAATTAAAAGAAGATTTTCAAACTAGAAGACAAACTATCGAAATCACCACTCAAACTGAACTCACCAGCCAAAACATTACTCAAACTCAACAACAATTAACTCTTCTCCAACAGGAACAAACTCAACTCCAAGAAGCCAAACAAACTGCCATTAGCCAACTCGAAGCTCAACTTTCCCAAACTACTACCAAATATCTCCAAAGTCAAAGACAACTAACTGAACTACAAAATCAAATATTCACTTTAGAACAAGAATTAACTGCTAAACAAGCTCTTTTTCAGCAACTAGAACAAGAAAAAGCCGAAAAAGAAACTCAATTACAAACCCTCCAAACTCTTAAACCTAATGCTGAAGAACAAGCTAAAATTAGTCAGTTAGAAAAGGAACTTACTGAGCTAAGTAAAAAACTAAAACTAGAAACTAACATCAAAGGTCAATTACGAAAGGAATTAGAAGATAAACGCAATCAAATTGCTGAACTAGAAACTGAGTTGGAAGAAAAAGACGAGCGGTTAGTTTCCTTGAAAAATAAACAACAAGAACTAGTAGCTGTAGAAAAAGAATTTACTAAGCAACTTCTTCAAGGCAAAGGCAGCACCGCTAAAATCCGCAAAGAAAAAGAAACTAAAGAGCAAGCAATGAATGAAGAAATGGCTAAGCTAGAAAAAGAATTAAAAGTCTTAAAAGAGACTCTTAGCCAAACCTTAACTAGCGAAGCGAGAAGTCAACAATTGCAAACCGAGAATACCAAACTTAAAGAAGAAAATCAAAAACTCCTTAATCTTTATAATAACCTTTGAGAACAAGTTGTTAATAAACAAGAAACTAACCAAGAAGCAAAAATCATCCAAACCCAACCTTTTCTTGGTTCAAGTAAAGGAGGCAATAATTAATACTCTCTCTCTCTCTCTCTGTAAAGGAGGTTATTCATGAATAAAAATAAATGTATCAAATGTGAAAACAATGCTTCTTACCACGATAAACTAGGACAAGTTTACTGTGAAACTTGCTACTGAGAAAAAGACGAAGCAACCAAACAACTAGCTAAAAACAGGTCTTGGAAAACTTATGATTCTGCTCCTGATACCTTTATTAAATGTCCTTATTGCTTTTGTGGAGATACCTGTGGCTATGCAGGAGGAGGAAGAAAAGGAATAGATTGTATTGGTCAACACAATGACTTTTTCCACCCAGAAGGAAATTGCTCTACTTGCTCTGAAGCAGAACAAAACCGAAAAGAAAAACAGAGAGAACAAGCAAAAGAAACCGAAAGAAAACAGCTAGAAAAAAAATATGAAGAATATGGTCGGCAAATGGATGAACTAGGAGATAAACTAGATAAACAAACATTTACTTATGAAGATTATCGTCAATTTAAACAACTTCTGAAAAACTTAGAAAAGCTAACTAAAGAGTGTGAAAGAAAAGAGGAATACAGTATTCACGCTGATATCTTGAAAGATATTCTAAAAACCTGAGAAAAAGATATTCCTGAACAAGTGAAAACCAATTATCAAACAAAAAAAACTGGAGATGCTAAGTATTGTAGTCACAGAAATATCTCTTGAGATAACTCTTTTGAGCTTTTTAAAGAAAAACCCGAAAAAGAACCCTATTGTTTAGACTGTGGAGAAAATGAAGATAAAAAGTTTACTGAAACTTTCCAAAAGTGATATTGTAGAAAAGTTGAGAAATGATTAATTAGTAAAAGATTAAGCAGATATCATTTTTATGATTTTCTAGAACAAAGAAGTTATCATGGTAATTGACAAGACTTAAAAAGAGGAAAATTCTTTGATAACATAAAAGAACAATTGTCTATTTTTAAGCCAATGATGAATTATATTGAAAAATCTTGCTTAGAATTTGCTCAACAAGAAGAAAACAAAAAGGATAAGATATTTGACAACAAATACAGAGAGAGAGAGAGAGAGGTATTTTATAGAAAAAATTTTTTGTGTATAAAAATAAATGTATATATGAAAATTATGAAAAAAAATTATTCCATAAATAGTGAAAATATTTTGAAAGGAGTTATAAAATAATAATATATGAATAATGAAAGAGAAATAACTGAAGAAACAAGAAAAGAAATTGAAAGAAACGACCAAAGAATATATCAATTAAATGATTATAATAATGACATTAGTGATAAACTAGAACAAAAAAACGTTGAAGACAAGCAAAAACAAGCAAAAACTCTAGAAAAAGAAATCGAAGTATTAAATAAGGATTTAGATGATGCTGAATCGATTAATGAAAGTATTAAAACAAAACTTGATTCTTATGCATCGATGACTGGTGGAAGTGGTGCACCACAAGAAATTTATAAAGTTTTCATTCCAGGTGGTAGTGATTTAAGATTAAATTATTTTCAATTAAACAATATTGCAAAACAAATGAATGCTTATTTTTCTCGTCTTGATAATCCTTTTTTAGATTCTTACAATGCTGCCCAGAGAGAAGAATTAGTTCGTAGTATTCTTGATATTCCAACTACCACTGTTGTTCCTAGTACTCCTAGTAATGTAATAACTGTTAATAATAGTACTGATCCAAATTGAAGAAAAAAAGAACCACAACCGGGAAAAATAACCGAACCAACTTACCAAAGTTATGAATGATTTCAACGTTGATGGGAATTTCTTCGTAATTATGCCCGCAAGGAATTAGTTTGAGGTCCTTATGAAGAAATAAAAGATTGTAAAATTGTTATTACAATGCAGCAAGGCACTTATAATGGGTCAAAGGTTTCCATTAGAAATAGTATTGAATTTGCGGCAAACAAAGGAGGAGAGAGTAAAATATATGGTTCATGATTTGATGATTATCTTCCTAAAAAAAGGAATGATACTAGTGCAAAAGCTCCTTACATGTTTATCGTAGGTGGTCATGGACCTTCTGCTATGGATTTAGGAATAAAGTGTGTCGATCATATTTCTTTTAGTGCTGCGGATTGAATTTGTCTTTTTAATGAAGAATTTTTCCCTACTGACACATTAGGCAAAAATCTTTTAATTAATGAAAATCTTGCTTCCAATGGTACTAATTATAAAGTAGGTCCAGATGCTTGAAGAGATACCAATACTTATGCTGCTCTGCACACTTCCTACTATACTTTAATTAATGGGAGAAGTGATAACTTTGAAGCCAAAAATTACAAAGTTCATGGACTTCCTGATGATAATGATGCATCTAGTAATTATATAGAAGTAAAAATTGGTGATGAACCTTATAAGTTTGAAAATGTTATTGCTCCAGGTCTTAGAGGAATGATAGATTTATCTCATGATATTTTTGATAAAAATGGAATTAAAAATGAATTTTATAAAAATGAGCCAATAATATCTTTACAAAGTTGCAATATAGCAAATAGTAAAAGTGGTTTACCTACTAATGGAAAGCCTCCTTCTTTTTTCACTATGAGAAAGATTGATGTTTCTTTTAATAAAGGTGAAATACAAGCTTTTGTAGATGTTAACGAAAAAAGAGATGAAATAAAAGAAAAACAAAGAAAAATTAATGATATTAATATTGAATATTACACAAAGGAAGAAAGAGTTTTGTTAGAACAAAGAAGATTAAATGAACAAGAAATAAAAAAACTCCAAGCTCGGAATGCTGAACTAACATACGGCGATGAAAAAAGATTACGAGAACGGGTGGTAAGACTTTCCGGCAATGTTAAAACTTTCTTGTCAAGATCACCAGTAACTAAGAGAACTTGAAGTTGATACGAAAATTATGAAAAAGAAGTTGGAAGACTCCAAGAAGTATTAAGACAACGATTAAAAGAAGATAATAAATGAGAAGACAATGACAAGAAATACACTGATTTTAAGTTAACGGATCCGGCTATTGAGTCCTATTTTGTTAAAAACGCTGATAAAGATGAGACCAAAAGTGCATTGGCTGGCATCAGAGAAGCTTGGGAAAAATATGATAACACTGATAACAGTAACAAAGGATTAAAACAAAGACTTGAAGATTCACGGTCTAAATTATATGTTCTTCTCGGTCGGGAAAAAATTACTAATGAAAAAGATGTAGATAAGTGACTGGAAAACATGGATAATAATAAAAACAAAATCGTTAAGGATGCTCTTGGTTATTTAGACAAAATGAACGAGTTAATCACTCTCAGTGAAAATGAATTGGCTATTCGGGAAAAACTTAAAGGTGCGAAACTTGCTGTCATGAATTTAGAGGCTACTCTGCGAGAAATCTTAAAAGACGGAAATCGTTACAATTCAAGAATTTTAGCGGCTTGACAAGGGGCTGGTTATGGTGAAGGAAACGATTTTTACGACTTAATTACCTATAAAAATGATTTGCGAACTGATGAGAATTTTAAAACTTGAATGAAAGAAGATAAAAAAGGCGGACCTAAATATAAAAACGACAGTCTTAGTGAATGAATTGCGGAGAAAAGTCTTACTACTGACCTAAAAAGTGATCTTTTAGGCTACATTTTAAAATATCGTTTGAATCAGTACATTGAAGCAAGTACCGATGACCGAAAAGATTACAAAAATGAAGTTGTGCTAAGCTGAATCAATAAATTAAGAGAGTGTAATTTATCTATCGACGATTTTGTTGATATTAATGGTGGTGATAACCGAAAGGGTGATGCTGTCTTGAATGACTTCCTTCGCCGACTGGCTAAAAAACCTGGAGACGCCATGGGCTTAGATTCTAAAAATGATGCTGAATACCGAATCATTCAAAGATGAGTAAATCAGAATTATAAAGAGGAAACATTAAAAAGTTTAAAAGACGGAATAGATGAAGAATTCTTGAAAGCCGAAGGTAAAGACATCAAAAGCATTTGAAACGCTGAACCTAAAGAAATACATAAAAAAGTTCGTAATTACCAAATTAATAAGGAAGGAATAACTAGTGAAGAAGAAGTTAAAAAAATTACTGCCAAAGATAAGGAAAAATTAGAAAGAGTAATTGGTTGATTAGATGATTTGATTAACAATAATCTTGCTACTGAAGAGCAAAAAACTCTTAGACAACAAGCAAATTCTCATTTGGCTACTTTAACAACTGAAACTACTCCACCGGGAGGCACAAAACCACCAACTGGTGAAGAAGAAGACAAAAAACCACCAACTACTGGTGAAGGAGATAAAAAGCCAGAAGATGGCAAAGAACAAGAACCACCCAAAAAAGGATTACCTGGTTGGGCTTGGGTACTTATTATTGTAGGTATTGTAGCAATCGTCGGTGGTTTAATTTGATACTTAACAAGTGGTAAAAAAGGTGGTGAAGAAGAAGAGGGAGTAACTGAGCCTGAAGCTGAGAAATAAACAGAAAATGAAAAGAGAAAGAAAATTATGGATGCAAAAATAAGAAAATTAGAATTAGAAAAAGAAATAGCAAGAGCAGAAAGGGAAAGAGACCGCAGTTTAAAGTGGTTTTTTGTTAACCTTTTTGCATTTCTATTAGCAGTGGCTATTGCGTGAGCAATTTTATGGTTCATGCCAATATTAATTGCTAAAATGTCAAAAAAGGCTTTAGACGCTAATGGAGTTATTAAAAAGCCATTACCATACGCAGATAAAATACGCATGGATTATATTAAGTGAGGAATGTTCGTTTTTGTTTTCGCTTGAGTTACAACCTGAATATTCTGAGCTCTTTTTAGATTCCGTAAATGAACAAGTTACCAACATAGAATTGATGCTCTTCGAGAAGAATTAGCGAAACTAGAAAAAGAGAAATAACATTTAAGCAGTTATTTCTTCCTTGCGTTTGTAAAGGTCTAATGCTGATCGGTTAACCTTATTCTCAAAATGGCTAAGAGAAATAATTTATCCTCCAAATCCAGTAAAAAGGCATAAAAATATGAATGAGTTTTTAGTACTACAAATTTTTTTATAGTTTCTAATAACTTATTTTTATCATTATAAGCATCCTAATGATTTCAACAAAAACTTTTTAAATCTTTCTCATTTAAAAATTCAACAATTTTCGGGGCATAAGTTTGTTAATGTGTTCTTTTCTCGATATTGAAATGTCGAATCAACAACGTTAATCAACTTAAAAGAATAAAATGCTATAAGAAGTGCTGCTAAAAGGTTAATATAACAAAATTAGCATAGCAACTGATAGTCAAGAAACTCTTTAATGTTATTTACAAAGTGCGAAATTAGCTTCCGTTTTTAAACTTTAATGCCTTGTGTTTAAATATCCCCATTTAAAGAATAAGGAGACTTTTATAGATAAACTTTTAAATAGTTAAGTATTATTATTAATAATAGTAAAATTAACTAGCAACGCAAAACAATACAATAAATAATTAAAAAAATATGCAAATAAACATAATTAATCAAAAACAAGAAATAGTGGGCAATTTGCCTTTAAATCCAGAACTTTGACAGTCACCTTATTCGGCTCATACTGTTTCCTTAGTCATTCGTAGTTATTTGGCTAATCAAAGACAAGCAACTAGCAAAGTAAAAAACCGAGGAGAAGTAAAAGGAAGCACTAGAAAAATATATCGACAAAAAGGAACTGGTGGAGCTCGCCATGGTTCTCGTTATGCTCCTCAATTTCGTGGTGGAGGTATATCATTTGGACCTACTGGTCAAGAAAATTACCGTTGCCAAGTTAACAAAAAAGTAAAAAAAAAAGCCTTCCAATCAGTGTTAAGTAAAAAAAACGCAAAGGGAGAAATAATGATTATTGACAAAATAAATCTTTCTGAATACAAAACAAGAGAAGCCAGTAACTTGCTTGCTCAATTAAAATTAAACGACAAAAAAATCTTGATTATTTTCTCTACGCAAGAAAGTAAAAATGAAGAAGCAAAAAGGGCATTTCATAATTTGCCAAAAGTAGAAATGACTAATAGTAAACTAATTAATATTTACGCAATGATAAATCGTTCAACTCTACTTTTTACACAAGATGCTTTTAATGAAATAGAAGAAAAATTAAAGCATAATTAAAAAGAACTTTTACATGTCCGCTGAACTAGAAAATGAGTTAAAAATTTTTTTTAAAGATTTAGAATGAAGAGGAATTATTTCAAATCATGCTAATTTAGAAAATTTTTATCACTTAAAACCAGAGGAGAAAGTAATTTACTTAGGAATAGATTGCACTGGAGAAAGCCTTCATATCGGTCATCTGTTTCAACTTATTCAAACTATTCGCTTTGCCAAGGAAGGCTTTACAATTTTATTAGTTTTAGGAGGAGCAACCAGCAAAATTGGCGACCCCAGTGATAAAGAAGTAGAAAGAAAACGACTGGAAACTGAACAGTTAAATAACTACTATCATAAAATAAAAAACCAAGTTACTCGTCTTGTAATTCGTTCTCCTTTGACGAAAACTGCGACTGAAATTGCCAAAAAAACCAAACTGGCGCCACTCGAACTATTTTATGCCGATAAACCAAATTTGTTAAAAGATATTTACAAAATATTTAAAATTAGTATGGAGGATGAAAAAGAAAAAAAATGAGAAAAATATTTGAATTATATTTGGCCTCTACAAGATAACAAGTTTAAAATATTAAACAATAATGATTGACTGAGCAAAATAAGTTTTATTGACTTTATTGATAAAGTGGGACGAAAAATTAGAGTTAATAATTTGATAAAAAAAGAGTTTGTTAAAAAAAGAATAGACTCAGAAGTTGGTTTATCTTTTTTGGAGTTTAGTTATTCACTCTTGCAAGCCTACGACTTTTGGCATCTTTACCAAAACTATAATTGTCATGGCCAACTAGGAGGCAGCGACCAGTGAGGCAATTTAACTGTTGGTCTAGAATTAATTGAAAAGTTTTATCCGGGAGGGAAAACTAAGATTTTCGCTTTTAATTTTAATTTGCTAACTGACAAAGAAGGAAACAAATTATCAAAAAGCGAAAATAACGGAGTAAGTTTAAATAACTCTCGCCATGAATTCTTTGACTTTTTCCGCAATATGACTGATGAACAAGCCGAAATGTACCTTAAACAATTTACTTTTTTAAGCCAACAGCAGATTGATGAATTACTGAAGTTAAATAATCCAAAGAAATTAAGAATACCCCAAAGAATTCTGTTAGAATTAGAATGATTTCTTAATTATGGAGAAATATTAAACGAGAGAAATTAATACATAAATAATCACTGACCAATTAAATAAGCAAGTAGATTTTAATTTGGGTAAAGGTAATTTATATATGACACAAAATACTACATTCACGAGGAAAATAGCGACAACATAGTTCTCGCAGTTGTGTATAAAATTTATGTAAAAAGAGCAGATAGGGCTATTAATATCATATAAATTACCAAAGAAATATTTAAAAATAATTTATACAAAATGGCAGGACATTCCCACTCAGCAAATGTTAAATGAAGAAAAGACCGGCAAGCCCAGGTCCGCGGTCAAGAACACCAAAGGATAAGGAGAGAAATTGAACTTTTGCTTCGCCAAGAAGGGAAAATTTCTGAAAAAGCTTTAATTCTTGCTCGCGAGCATAGTTTTCCCAAAGAAAAAGTATATAAAATCTGGGAAAAGTGAAAACAAAAAAAAGACAAGGCTGACGATTATTTTGGTAAACTATATCAAGCTCCTTTTGAAATTGTTCTTTATTGTGAAGGAAAAGATGAAGAAAAAAAAACGGAGACCATTAATTCTTTAAGCAAAGAACTAAAATGAAAAGAAATAAACAAAAACAGTTTACTTTATTATTTTCGTAAAGTTAGTTTTTGGGAATTAGAAAGCAGAAACAAGACTGTTAAACTGGAAGAGTACTTGTTAACAACCTTGCCTTCTGAAATAATTAATAAAATTGAACAAATAGAAACAAGCAATGAACAAGTAAAAATTATCTTTATGGAAAAAGAAATTGGTGAAGCAATAGAAAATTGCCTTTTTGGGAAAGATTTTTGTTTTATTAAAAGCAAAAAAAAGATTTGGCAACCACTAGTTTTTCAAGAATTAGCCAGCCAAGAAGCTCAAGAGTATGCCCAAAAATTAAAACAAAGATTAAAACAAAACCAAGGTAAATTTAACTTTGCAATTAATATAAGTTAAACAGGGCTGTAGTTTAGCGGCTAAAATTCACCGTTGATACCGGTGCGAGGGTGGTTCGATTCCACCCAGCCCTACCATATTTAAAGCAATTTACGAACAATTTTTTCTGATTTTTTTTTAGCAAACAATAATCAAAAATAAGCAAGAAATAAAAGTCCCAAGAGCGATGTTATTTTTACTAAATTCTAGACGATAAACAAAACTGAGAATACAAAAAGTATAATTTTTATTTCTTAACAATAAAGAACTACAAAAAACTATATAAATGAATGAAGAATATTTGCGAACCTGTCGTTTAGTGCTTGAAAAAGGGCAAAAGAAAAAAAACCGCACCGGTATTGGCACTATTTCTTACTTTGGCACTAAAATGGAGTTTGATTTAAAGAAAGGATTTCCGCTTTTAACTACCAAAAAAATTCCTTTTCGTTTAATAGTCCATGAATTATTGTGATTTATCAAAGGAGACACTAATATTAAGTATTTGGTGGACAATAATGTAAATATTTGAAATGATTGAGCCTTTGAAAAATACAAAGCAAAAATAATTGAGAACCCAAGAATTAAAGTGGTAAAAAAGCCTTCACCACATTTTTTAAGAATAAAAAAATTACTACAAGCCGAAAAAAAACTATTTAAAAAACTGGTCAGAAAACCATCTATTAATGAAATAGCAAAAGAATTAAAAAAAAGCAAAAAATGAATTTTAGATACTGACAAATTGCATTTAAATATATATGTTGAAAAAATTAAAAAAGACCAAAAATTTGCTAAAAAATACGGTGATTTAGGTCCAATTTACGGTAAGCAGTGACGAAATTTTAATGGAGTAGACCAATTAAAGTCATTAATTGAAAATTTAAAAAATAATCCGTTTTCTCGCCGACACATTTTGACAGCCTGAAACCCTAATGAATTAGAAAAAATGGCTTTGCCACCTTGCCATTTACTTTGCCAATTTGAAGTTTCTCCTGATTATCGCTTATCTTGTTTGCTTTATCAAAGAAGTGGTGATTTATTTTTAGGAGTTCCTTTTAATATTGCTTCTTATTCTTTATTAACTATGATGTTAGCACAGGTTTGCGGCTACAAGGCAGGGAAATTTGTCCATGTTATTGGTGATGCCCATCTTTATTTGAACCATTTAAAGCAAATTAGAATTCAACTTGCCCGTCAACCAAAAATTTTGTCCCAGGTAGAATTAAATCCTCAAATTATTTCTATTTTTGATTTTACTATTCAAGATATTATTTTAAAAAATTATCACTCTTGGCCAACAATTAGGGGAGAAGTAGCTGTTTAATTGATGATGAAGTTAATTACCACGATTAGAATTTAGACTGATTACTTAAAATAGGGTATTGAATACTGAACAAATAAAAAACATCTCCACTACAATTACAATGATTTAAGATAACGTTAAAACACTGTTTTTACATTATATCTTCTTAGGCTTTCCCTAAAAAGGTGTAGTAAACAAAATTAATATTATCCTTAGGATTTATCTCTTATTTTTTTCTTTTTAAAATCTTCTTCTATTTGTTCTAGATTTTTTCTTAGGCTTAGGTTCTCTAACGGCTATATCTCTAGTATCTTTTCATTCAATGTCAGTAATGGTAACCTTAATAATCATTTGCTTATTAAAGGTAAAAGGGATTAAAAGCAAATAAGTTCATTGTCATTCTCGGTCGATTTGGCTGTATTCTTTGTCGAGAAGTTTGAACCATGTCTTGGCCATTAAATAAGTTTTAATTCCTAAGTCCTGATTGCTCCCAATTTTTTTAATGGTTCGTTCTTAAATAATTTAGTGGCATAAGTCACTAATCTATCAAAAGTAAAAAGGGTTAATGCGATAATATAAAATGTCTTCTGTTTCAGGCAAAGTTAGTCCTATTTGTTGAGTTACTTCTTTATCTTTCTCAATTACTATTCCAAGTATTTGCCTTCATTAGCTACTAATACTTTATCAGGACTATCAAAACCAATCACAAATTTTCCTTTACTTTGGATACTCCCAATTATTCTTTTTACTTTTTTTCAACTGTCAATATGATAAACAATTTCATTCGGTAATAATTCCTTTGACAAAATAGGAATGTGAAATCCTCGTTTAGTTTCAACATAGCAAACCCGAATTCTTTTTAAAAGCAAGACGATTTTCTTTCTTAATTGCCCTTTTAATCAATTTGGAAATTTCTCTTGTTCGATATCCACATCCAAAAAAGATAAAAACTTGCGACCAATCCTTTTTCCTCCTCTGATACTTCATTGCTTATAGGTTTCGAGTAATCGCTTCTTGTTTAACCACTCCTTAAAATTAGCATAAGTTCAATACTTTTTAACTGGCTGACATTTACTATTTTTGGTTAATACAGTAGCCAAGCGAACAAACCCTTTATCCAAACACTCCTCCAATATTTCCCTCCTAGTTCTCTTTCTATTTTGTTTTGGGGGAAAAAAAAACTTCTTTATTATTTTTCTTAGATGCTATATTATGCGTGCCTGTGAAAGATTTTTTGTTAACAACACTAAAAGGAGAAAAATAGTCAGCAATTAGTCTCCGCATTCTCATGTAATCCTTGCTGTATTCTTTTCTTGTGGGATTAGTTTGATAATAATCTCGTCAATAGTTTTCCCTGTGGCGGTCTTTTTTTGTTTTCCTCGAAAGGGTGATTTTATTTTGACTAGTTAAAGCGGTTTCCATAATTGCTAACTCAATAGACCAGCCAGCCGAGGAAACCGCTTTCCAAATCTGACTGGACTAGTCTGTTCAATTAACAATCACAGATTATATATTATATTTTTAAACTACTACATCAATAATTTCATCATCATCTAGTTTCTTTTTTTTGCGAGCAGGCTTTCCTACTTGTCCTATTTTATATTCTTTTTTTTCTTTTTCTATTCAAATAAAGATTTCTCCTTTTTCATTTGTTCTAGTAGGATAACCTAAGCCTTTTATTAATTGTAAAGTTAAGTCGTTTTGATTTTTTACTTGTCAAATTTTATTCATGTTTTATCTACAATTAAGTTTTAAGTTTTAAATTAATGTTTATATTTTATGCAGCACAAATTGTTTTGTTGATATTTCTCGATTTAAAATATTAGTTAACTATTTCTCGGATTTTTTCTAAAAAATAACTTTCTTTTGAAATCTGTTCAGTATAGTTATTAATTATCTTTTCCAAAAGTGGATAATTTTTTTGAATTCTTTTTCATACAGTTTCATCAGGTAGATAGTAAAAAACAGAGCATTCCTTTAAATAATACAGATGCACCAACTCAAACACGAATCCAAACGGTAACAGCAGTTCCACCTAACCATGCAAATCATTTAGCAGTTAACAAGTATTATTCAGCAGGCTTGGCTTTGTTAACAGGGTTTTTATTTGTTTAAAATTTACTTCCAATATCCCCTCTTCACATACTCATTAAACAAATACTTCTTTCTAGTAGGCATGTTTTCTAAATATTACCTTATGCGAAATTATTTTCCGCTTTTATAGTTTAGTTTTACATTTAATTTATCTCGACAGTGTCGAAAAGTTTCAGTCAAATTTTTCTGCTTCAAATCTTTTATAGCCTGTTTAATGACACTTTTCACTTTTTCTTCAGTTCGAGGTCGTTCTTTTTTAATGTAATCCTTAATATTATTGATAAAAAGTTCGGCTGGATTTATCATAGGAGCTCGAGGAGGCAAGTATTCCAGTATTATTCTTTTTTTAACTGCTAATTCTTTAATCGGAAGCCGACCAGCTTTTATACAAACTTTAGTGGCACGATGGATTGTGGCATTGTCTAAAAGAACATGACACTCTTTATTACTCGGGAACTCAATACTAGCTAAAAAGTCATGAAAGTCTACTGCTTTGGTTCCATTTTTAGTAGTTTCTTTCTTTTTACTATTCTTTTTTTTCCGTTTTTTCCTAACATTTTTAATTGGTTTATAACTAACTTTGATTTTAGACCGCCCTGCTATATTTTGAACACAAAGGATAACGCTGTAGTAATCTCCTTTCTCTCCTGGTTGAATAACTTCTACTGGACAGCCTTTGCGAGAAAGAGCAGAACGAGGAACTTCATTTGAATAAAAACCAAATTCATCTAAAGCAAAACAGTATGGATAAGAATAAAGTCAATATTTTTCTCTAATGAATTGCTTGGCTCTTTTTATGTCTAATTCAGAATATCGTTTGCTTGCTCGTTTGTAAGTTTGATTTTCTCTTGTTAAAGCTCGGGAAATAGTTGACTGATGTAATTCTAGACCTATTTTTTGATATTCTTTGACTATTTCTTGTTGAGTTTTTATACTCTTATCTTCTTTAGATTTAGTGAAATTTCTCAAAAGTTTCAAATTATAGCCTATAATTTTTCGTTTGCGACCTCTTTTTTTAAGTTTTCTACTAGGTAATTTTGCTTTTTTCTCTAAATTCCTGATAGTTCGTTCATCTACATAAAAAACTTTGGTAGCTAATAACTTTTGAGTAATGCCTAGTTTTCGCAACCTAGCTACTAGTTGAGGAGTAGGTTTTATTCGCTCCTCATCAAGGTTGTTTTTTATTTCCTCAACATTTTCTTTCAGTTCTTTTCGTAATTTAATTGAAGCCTCTAGTTCTTCTGCTTTCCGAAATTCTTCAGCAGTTTTAAAAACTTCTTGGTCGAAGTCTTGATAAAATTTTTGTTTTTGCTCATCTTCACAGAGTTCTAGCTTTCCAGGCAGACTAGGAAAATAATCTACTTTTTCTTTGTGATAAAAACTACCCTCTTCGCCTGTTTGAAGATTAAGAAAATCATACTGCCAAAATTGTTTGCTTTCAGTTTTTGTTTCTCTGATGATTTTGGCAAGATACTCCATAGATTAGTTTATATATATTATTTTACAAAGTAAAATAAGAAAAGTGTTATTTATTTTCTCAAATGCTCTCTAAAAACCTTTGTTCTTTCTTTTTCAATAAACTAATACTTCTCTTTTGATAACTAATTATTTCTTGTTCTTCTTTCCAATCTTTAACCAATTTCATTTGAACTTCCAAAGTAGGCAAAGGAATCAAATAATTTTCTATAAATCCTTGTTTTAATCTTTGTCTGCCAGTAGTTCCTGTCATGTGTTTTTTGCCCTCTTCTAAAAAATTAGAATTTCGTAAGCAATAATAAACTCATTCAATTAAAATTCCTGGTTTGGCTCGCAAAACAATAAATTCGGTAGAGCCAAAACCAATGTCATTTTTTAAATCTTTGGCAATACTCATTTTACCATTTTCAAAGCACGGAGTAATTTTAGCAATTAGTAAATCATTTTCGGCAAAGTAAGTATAACCTTTGCGAACTTCTTCTATTTGCTTTGTTTTTCGTGGGTAAACTCATAAAGAATATTCTTCACAATCTTCCATTGGCAAAAAAGATACTTCTAGGTTCTGCTTGCTTTTTACTTCTAATTTAGAAGGATTTATTAAGCAAACATTCTTAATTTTCTTGATTTCACAAGAGAGAGAGAGAGAGAGAGAGAGAGAGAGAGAGAGAGAGGAATTTAGGTCATCGATGGTTTTTTGAGCATTTTTGATATTTTCCTTAATTTTGTTTAGTTGGTTGATGGATTTTTCCTGTTCTTTTAATGATGGAATAGGCACAAGAAATTTTTTTAAAATGTCTAATCGCAAGCTTTGAATTGTAGTACCAAAAGTTTTGGCTAGCAAGAATTTTTCCATCTGTGGTGTTCGACAAACGGCTAATAAGTATTCGGGCAAGATTTTATCTTTTCATTCTTCTTTAATTCTAATAACTGCTATTCCCATGCTTCAAGCAATTCCTCTTTCGGCTGTTTCAGGAAAAAGAGCCACCTTTCCTAAATATGTGCCTGAAAAACTCATAATGATATCTCCTGCTTGTAGTTCATATTTTTTTAATTGTTGGTATTTTTCTTCTGTAATATAACGATTTCCTAGTGAAAAATCATCATTAGTAGCATGACTAGATTGGTAAACTTTGGCAAAGCCTTTGTTAATAAATTCTTCTTTTTTTGGTTCGAAACAACCTCGCCAAGCGACAGCAATTTCTGATAAAGAAACATATTCTTTTCCTTCTTGTTCGTTAGGAGAAAGAAGAACAGGAGGCTCAGCCAAAAGATTATATTTATCATCTTTGATGTCTTGGTAGTAAATTTTAGTAAATAAAGGCGAAACCGCTTCTGCTTCTTCTTTTATTACTCTTTTTTCATAAGAAGAAACTAATATATCCCAGTCATTAGCTCCCTCAATTCTTTTCCGTTGTTTATCTAAAGTAAAGCCATCGTTTTTAATTTGGTAATAATAAAAATAGTCTTTGGTCTTTTTTTTCTTTTCAATGATGATGACCGAGCTTTTGGCTCCTGTGTAAGGTTCAAAAATATGTTGAGGTAAAGAAATAATGGCTTGAATAGAATAATTGTCTACAATTTCTTTCCTAGTAGTTTGATATTTTTTATACTTTTTGTTAGTAAAAAAATTTTCGGGCATAATCATAGCTACTTTTCCACCGGATTTACATGCTCTTAAACAATGTTGAATAGCTAAACAATCACCATAATCACAAACTATTTTATATTTGTTGCCATAATCTTTTTCTTTTAACCCAAAAGGAATATTAGTGATTATCAAATCATATTTGTTATCAATAGGATACTGAAAGCTATTTATTTGTTGAATATTATTATGTCCATCTCCAAACAAAATCATATTCATTTTAGCGGTTCTAGCAATAGTAGTTATTTCATTGCCATGAAAACATTCTTTTAATTTTTCTTTTTCACTAGGATTGGTTTGTTTGCTAACATGTTTAAAACATTCAATAAGCATTCCGCCAGTGCCACAAAAAGGGTCGTAAATTTTATCCTTAAAGCGAGGTTGTAAAATACTTGCCAAATTCCTAATAACATGTCGAGGGGTAAAATATTCCCCTAAATCGTTATTTTTTTGTCCTGAATAGGCTCGGAGAAAATATTCAAAAGCATCTCCTTTAATGTCACTATCAACTTCTACTAAAGATAAAGGATTGAGTTTAGCAACAATTTCTTCAATTACTTTAACACTTTTAATTTTACTAATCGAAAATAGTTCTTCTTCTTGATACTTTTTTCTAAAGGCTCCCAAAGCACCATCAATTCGACTCTTTAAATTATCTCCTTTTTCTTTTGCCCAAGAATTTCACAAATGTATTTTTTCAACAATAGGTTTTTCTTTAATTTCCTCCATCTCACTAATTATCTTTAAAAAAAGAATGTTAGCAAATTCCGAAAAGCGTTCATCTTTTCGTAATCCATCTTCTCTTAATAAATCATTAGCTTCTCCGAAAATTTTAATTAATCCTTGGCGGTCTACAATAACTTTGTCTTCTTTAGTAATTAAACGAGGTTGTTCAATGAACTTTAAGGCGTCTTCTTCACTAAATAATTCTCTTACTTCATCGCCATCACGAGTTAAAGTTTGTTCGAGATTAACATGAAAGCATTTAGTTATTTCATCGGTTGTGGCAATTACCAAAGGTGCTTTAATATCTTTCGCATAACTAATTCCTTGTTCTAATGCTTCAGCAATGTTTTCGTTTGGTCTTTTTGTTTCAATAATGATAAGCGGATTAGTAGTTCCTGATTGGTAAAGAGTGTAATCCGCTCGTTTGCCTTTCATTTTTTTCTTTTGCTCTTTAGTAGCAGGTTGTTGTTTGTAAACATTACGACAGCCATGATGAGGGTCAAGAATTCAACCCAATTCTTTTAATTTATCATTAGTAATTGTTTCAATGTCACTTTCATTAAATGGGTTTTTTATCATCTTGCCTTTAATTAATTTTTTGACTTATGAGGATTTAGTAGATTATGAATGTTTTTTTAAAAAACAATTATAGAAAGGTTAATCATGAATAAAAAAATAAGCAACGAAAAAATGAATAAATCATGTCCTCAATGCGGAAAAGTTTTTTTAGTTTATAAAGAGGAAGAAAAAGAACTTGCTCGGAAAATAGGAAATATTCTCAATAGTCATAAGGGAGTCTATGAAAAAAAACTAGCTCTATTTAATCTTTGAAAAAATTTAGAAGTAGGAGAAGTAGAACCTAACGAAAGAAAAAGAATTGATACTTTATTGTTAGGCAAAGTTTATAATGAACTAGCTAGGCAAAATCTTCGTGAATATAAAAAATTAGCCACTATTGAGCTTAACAAACCCGAATAGTTTAAGATGTTGAAATCAGCTAAATATTTTTTGTTGAAAGCGGAAAATAATTTCGCATAAGGTAATAGTTGGCCAAGCATTCTCCACATAAAACTTTTTGTGGAATATTTATTATCCAAATCTACTTTCATTAACTCAATTTGAAGTTCCCTAGTTTCACTGACACTACCGGCTGATTCTTTAAACACTTCCTCAAAATTATTGTTTTTGTTAAATAGCACATTCGCTAATGTTGTTTTTCCATTTCCTGTGCGACCAATTAATAATATATTTCTTACCACAATTTTTTACCCTTTCGATTTTTTTACAAACTTATTTATTCCCTCTTAGCAACAAATCAACTTGCTTAATTTGGGCTTGAGTCTGCTGTTCTTGAATTTGAAGATCATCTAACTGTTGCTCTAAACTTTTATCTTTCTCGTGCGAAGAACCACTAAATAGACAATCTCAAACTTCTTTTGATTCTTGAGGCAGTTTTTTAAATCACTCTTCGGCTTCCAACTCACCTTTTAATCGTTTAATTTCATTATCGACTGCTTGGTAATTAGTTGGGATTTTTCCTTGTAAGTTATTAACATAAATATTAGTCAAATCAGTGACTATCTGGTCATCTTTGCTTAATTCCTGACTAGCCATTTGCTTAATAAATGTTGCTAAAATTTCATTTTTATAAAATATATTTTCTACAACTTCAACTAATCCTTCAACGCCCGGTTTAATATCAGTAAAACGATGCACGTATCCTTTTTCTACTGCTTCATCTTCCAAAGATAGATAATTTCATCCGTCCAAAGAGTTCGTAGTCCCCTTAATTGCCTTTGTTTCATGATCATAATAATCACGACTATTTTCTTTTCCTAGTTTAGGCTGTCAGGTAACCATATGTAGAATATCATACTTGTACTTTTCGCACATTTCTTCAGGCTTTAATCTTCGGTAAAGTAAAGAATTATAATCTAGATGGCTAAATACAGTATGAAAATATTTAATAAAATCAGCGGCATAGAAATCTTTATATGGTGAAATAAGCATTTCCTGTCCGGGAACTGTATCTAGATAACTTTGGATGAAAAGATATTTTCCTTTGGTTTCCGGATTAAAAAGATGTTTTTCAATCCAATCTCGATTTTCATACATTTTTTTATCTTTAATGGCTCTAACCGGATCTCTATATTTAGTATAAGAAGTATTATTTTCTCCCTCAATTTTTCCCTCAGTAATAGGAAATTCTTGAAGAACTGGATAGTCAACAAAGTCTTCTTCACCTGATCCATAAGCAAACTCTACTCTCGGAAACTGCTGGTGAAACTTCCATCACCGCTTAAATCATTCGTAAGAATGAGTTTTTGGCTCGGTTATTCCTTTTTCTTTATTTACTTGCGGATCATTCTCTTCCCATTTCTCATCTTTTTCTCGATTAGTAGCGTCCACACTTTCCAAAATTTCTTCTCGAGAAAGAGATTTATTACCAAGAATGCTAGTAACTAATTTAACTTTTTCGTCATCCGAAAATCCGGTGTCAGGAAAAGGACAATCAAAATGAGCAAAGATGATATTAATTTGCCTAATTAAATTATTTAGAGTACCGGTATTTACCCTCTTTTTCTGCTCTTCGCGGGGAACTGAAACTAATAGTATATCATCGCCTTTTGCTTCTTCAGTCAATTCAAAAGAACGATAATTTCCATACTTAGAAATTTCTATAAGTTTTTCCTTAATTTGCTCTTTTTTAGTTAGTTCTTGTTCGAGTTTTTTTAAATTTTCATTATTTTCTAATTCTTGATTCACTTCTTTTAAGTGAGCAATTATTTTTTCTACCTTTTTCATAACATATATATTTTTACACCAAAAATTTTTTTTTATAATAATTTGGTTCACCAAATTTATAAATTTTTCTTTTTTAGTTTTTTTTTAAATAATGAATATGCGCGCGCGAAAGAGAGGAAAATTTAAGGTGAATTTTGTGTGATTTTGGTTTTAAAAATGGAGAGATTTTTGCTAAAAGTTTTTCAGAAAAAATTTAATCTTTGTTGAAATGTTTATTTTTCCTCTTACCCAACCAGTAACCAATTCCTAAAACAGCCAAGCCAAAAAGAACTAAGCCGCCAACTAATAGATAAGTACTATTATTCGGGCTTTTGGTGTTATTTTGGCTATTATTTGGTGCTGATTTTCTGATTTCTGCTTTTTGCGGCTGACTAACTATTTCTTGTAAGTAAGCCATATGAGCTTGGGTTTGTTGATTAGCATTGCCCCTAGAAACTAATTCTTTGGCATGAACCAGTAAATCCATTAGCACAGTGCCTTTTCAGCAATTAAGTTGGATTTGTTTGTTTTTGATGCCCTCAATGATTTTGCTAAATTGCTCGCTGGTTAGGTTGTTTAAGTTTTTCGCACTAGCCGGATTTTTGCTGATATTAATACGTTTTAGGTTGGGAAAATCAGTAAATAACTTGGCAAAATCTATTTCTTGGATTTGGTTGCCAAAAAGATTAAGGCTTTGTAGTTTTTCCTTATTCGGTAAACTATTTAAGAAATCCAGGTTCTCAAACTGATTATTGGCAGCATTAAAACTTTGGAGAGTAGTAAACTCGCTTAACGTTTCCTGCTAGGTCTCTATTGCTTATGTCTAGGTAATAAATGTGTCCTTTACGGGTGATTTGGTTTATATGCTGTTGAGCGTCATTATTCATATAAATAATTTTATTTATAACTTGGCTTTTATCTTTCCAGGGAAAAAATTAATCAACATTCGCAACTTTTTCATTACCTCAATTATTTTTTCGTTAGATAACTCGCCAATTTTCTCTTTTAACCTTTCTTTGTCGATATTATGAATTTGGTCGGTCAAAATTTTCCCTTCTTGGTTAGCTACTCGCACTTTTGCTTCTCAAACATAAACATACTTGGCTTGACCTTGCTGGTTAAAAGCCCGAGTTAAAGGCAAAATAGTAATGCGGTCGCTCTCCTCATTATATCATTTGGTAGAAATAATTAGCACAGGGCGAAATCCTTTGATTTCAGTGCCAATAGTTTCCTCATAAAAAGCACACTTATAGACTTCTCCAAATTTGGGTGGTTTAACTGTCTCCTTTTGGTTAGTTTCAATCTCACTCATTATCGTCTTTTAATTTAGCGTTGTCCTGGCTTTGAATTTTATCTCAAAACTTTATTTCTTTTTGTCGTTCTTTATCTTTATTTGCTAAACGCATATCCCGACGATAAATTTCTTCTTCGGTCAAGTTAACTGTGTCTTTATAAACCACTTCATAATTAGCATTGTTTTTATCTAAGAGACTTTTTATTTTAGCACTGTTATCAGTTTTAATTATTAAGAGTTCTTTCATAATAGTTATTTTTAATTTAAACTTTTTTTGCGAAAATTCTCGCCACCCACTAAAATATTAGTATAATCTTTTAACCAAAAAACCATTATGTAAGGGCTACGCCCTGCTTACAGTTAAAGGGTTAAAAAAGAGTTAGCCAAGAGTTTAGGAAAGTTGGTTAATAAGGAAAAAATGATTAAATAACTACTGCGTAAGGAGTATATTTTTATTTTTAAATATATGCTTCCTAATTTACAAGTTTTAAAGCAAATTCGCCAAAGAATTCTAACTATCCCAAATCAACACGGAGAATTTAAACGTAAAGAGCATTGCGGATTATTTTTGTTATGCCAAAAAGCAGGCTTGCGAGTAAGTGAAGCGGTGAACTTTGATTTATCAGCTAAAACTAGAAAAGGCTTATATCGCGTTAAAACCAAAGGCAAAAAGGAGCGATTTGTCTACATTCCCAAAAAAGTCATTAGTGAACTTAAAAAATGTGAATGAAAACCCCAGCAAACTAATCGCTTCAACTTTTACCATTTCCTAAAAAGCATTAAAAAATCCCTAGAAATCCCTGCTAATACTGAACTAACTCCCCACACTTTGCGGAGAAGTTTTGCCACCTATCACGCAGAAGCAGGATTACCTTTACCATTACTCCAAAAACTTTTAGGTCACCAAAGCATTAGAACTACCGCTTTATACTGAATGAATACTTACCATGGCGACGATGATGACGACACTGCTGATATCCTAGCAGGAAAGCAATGACTAGAAAAACCCAAAAAGCCCCAACCTGAACCTGACAATCCTGTTAAAGTGAATTTAGACCAACCACCCATTCTATTTACACCAAATTTACCATCATTTAACCCTATACCAACAGAGCATTTAACCAAAATTCACCAGCTAGAAAACCAATTAAGCCAAATCCAAAAAGAAAATAACAATTTAAAGTCCGAAACACCGATTTACAAAGTGATTTATCAGAATTAAGCCAACAAAAAGCCCAAGCAACAGCCGAAAAAGAACAAATTCAGCAAGAATTAACCGAAGCACAGCAAACCGTTAGCCAACTAACCCAAGATTTAGCCAGCGAACAAGAAAAAAGAACCATCACTGAAAATAATTTAGCCCACGAAAAGCAAATCAATAACAATCTCCGTCAACAATTACAAACTGAGCAAGAAATTAACACTAATTTAACAGCCAAATTAAACCACAGCGAACAAACATCCTCTTTATTTAGTTGTTTATCAGTCCAACCTTACTTTATTTTGCTGTTCTTGTGCTTGATGGCATTTCCTCATAGTGAAGCCGAAAAGCAAGCCGAGGAGAAGTGATATCAAGCAAGGAAAAATAAATAAATTAAGGCTGAATTTGCCTTATTAATATTGAAAAAATAGCAGATTTATAAGGGAATTTAGCCACATTTTCACTTTTAAAAGCCTTAAAAAAGGAGTTTTAAAAAGGGCTGGATTTCATTATTTTCACTTAAAAATGGGCATTTTGGGGAGGAAAGGAGCCCCGGAGGGGCGACTGAAAGGAAAAATTTTTTTTTTTGTTCTTTTTTTTAAATAAAGAAAAAATCCTTTTAATGCTTTCTTTTTTTTTTTCAAAATAAGTAAGCAAAAAAAGCAAGCAAACTAATACTTGCTGTCGTTATAACCACCACGAAAGGGTAATCAAGACTTAAAACGCCCTACTTGATGCAACTTGACAACATTTTCAATTTCAATTCATTCTTCATTAGCAAACCCATTCTTTCACTGTCTTTTGCCTGATGAATGCTTTACTACTAATTGCTTTGTTGAATTTCCAATAACAGGTTTATCATAAACACGAGTTCACTCAATTTTCCATTGTTGGGGATTTTTCTTAATATCATCGATTATTGCCCTTCTAATTTTTTTATGGTCATTTTTAGTAATTCATTTCTCTTCAATTATCAACTTTCCCCTTTCTTTTCTGTGGTTAGTAAGTCAGTCTTCTCCAATTGTTTCTTTACTTTCGATAACAAATCAGCCAAACCGGTCAACTGTTAAGTTTGATAAATTTTGCAAAAGTTTTTCCTTTATTTGCCTACTTTTATTTATCACCTCTTTTATTTGAGGAATTTCATTTTCTAAAAAGATATCATTTTTTTCCAAAACCTTAACAACTTTTATTTTTTTTTCATCTTCTCCATTTTGAAAATCTGCTATTTGAATTAATTTAGCGTGCGTAACATAAGGGCTATAATCAGGAACTTCGCTGACAAGTTTTTTCACTCATCTAATATCGAACAGTAATTTACCCAATAATTTTAAATCTTCCTCGGTATCCAAAAGAGAATCATTAATTGCTGACTCTTCTTGCAAAGCAAGAGGTGGATTTCAATTTTGCCCAATTATTTCTTTTCGAAGTTTTTCAAGATTTTTCATATTTATGAGATTTTACAGTCAGAATTAGGAACAAAATAGACATTTCTGTTAAATCTGTGATTTCATGTGGGTTGGAGAACCTGAGCAATTTGTCTTTCAGCTTCCTGCTTATATCTTCTTATTTCGCTTTTTTTACTTTCTAATTCGTAAGGTTTGTTTAAACTCAAATTCTCAAAATGGTAATTGGTCTTTGATATTTCACTTGCCAAATCTCTAAGATTATTAGTAAAAAGTTCACCAACCCCACTAAGGAATCTCATTCTCGCATTACCTACCTGCTCTGAAAACTCAACACCTCTCATTAATTTATTAGCAAAGTGTTCGCAGTTTTTAAGAAACAAGTTATAAGTTCCTGTATCATATTCCTGACTACAAAGAGCTCTTGCCATATGTTCAATCACTTTGTCTTGATGTTTAAAAGGAATAGTTGCATTATATCTAGTTATTGACGTAGCATTATTTCCAATTACCACATTTCAAGGATGAATGTTAGCTTTTTGTCTTTCCTTTTTACCTAATAAACCACCGTTCGGATCTCAAATATGAAGAACTTGCCCACTACCCAAATAAATCAATACGTGTTCATATCCCCAATCTCTCCTAATTTTTACAACATCAAAAGGTTTTAAATAATCATCTGGATTGCTTATATAAGTCGGCAAATTGCTTTCTATAACCAAAGGCAAAGAAACATAAAGACACACACCTGTTGAAGGATCTAGTGAAAGAAGAGGACTATACGAATTATCAGAAGTTCATTCAAAGATTAACCTGTCATTTTTACTTATGGCATTAGCCCAAGAACTAGAAGAATTAGCTTTTACAACTTGTAAGTTCTCCATCATTTGCCTTACCCTTGGTTCATAAACTACCACTCAAACATCATTATTAGAACCAATTATCATCGCACAATTAGGACTGAACCAAGTCGAAAAAAAAGTCAAAGCCTTTATTTTTCCTTCTCCTCTCAATTCATAAGGAAAATTATAACTGTTACTTTGAGCCACTTTTTCACATTCAAGAACTTTTACCACATCGTTGCGATTTAGACTATTCCCGGGTGTTGATTCAAATGGGCGTACACCACCACCAGATATTTGTGTAGTAGAACGAGGAGAAAGCCCCATTTTATCTAATTTGTCTGCTTCATAACTACTTATTCCAAATCGGTCGTATCAGTTCCCACCATGTATATCTTGCATCCTTAAATATTTTACTCCTCCAGGGACAGAAGGTTGAATAGGTCTAGATGAAACAAAAGTATTATATTTCAGACAAGCTGAACACTTATTATCTGCTTCCGAAGTTAATCCTAATTGGTCAGCTACATGTGCATATTTTTCATATGTTGATTGCTGATAACAATTACAATTTGTACATCATTTTGGCATTATCTTTATCTTTCACCTCCTTTGTTTTTAATTTTGTTTTTTCCATTTTTGATTTCAATTATATTTCTTTTCATATTATTTACCTCATATATATATTTTACACACACAAAATTTTTTTATAATAATTTGGTGAACCAAATTTATAATAGTGAATATATGCGTGCGCGAAATGAGGAGAAAATTTAAGGTGAATTTTTTGTGTGATTTTGTTTTAAAAAAAAAAATTTTTGCTTAAAAAATAGTTCAATTATTTTCCTCTATGCTTTTCATAGCATTTAAGGGCTTTTTCTAATAATTCAATCATTAAACAATTTTCTTCCGTTGCCATTCTTTTTAATTCTTTATGGAATTCAGGCTTCGCTTTTAAAGACAGTGGTTTCGTCCTGCCTGTAATTCTTTTATCACTTGGGGCTAATTCAGGGGCTTGTAAGTTTTGACTGGGTTCTTGGGGTGCTTCTCCCAAGATTTCTAAACTTCTTAATTTCTTAACTTTTTCTCATTTATTCATAAATATATTTTACAGATACCGCTTTATTTATGCCGCTTTCTGTATTTTAGATTATTCGATTAAAAAAAGCATGTTTTATGCCCTGAATTAACTTTAAATCCAGGATTTTTCCCCGAGGTAATTGTTCTAATATTCTTGGTTTTTGATAAGTATTCAGGAGAAAATAACCTTTTCCTCCCGCAATACTTAAATATCTAATTCTCCGCATCACTTCACCTAAACGATTAATAAATCTCTCATGAGTAGATAACACTTTAATTTGAGTGGAAAACTTAAATTGTGATGATACTTTTGCTAACTTCTGACAAGTTTTTTTTCCTATTTTTGGTTTTTTCGCTTCCTGATTACCAACTAATAGGAAAAAATTTGCTAAACTTTCTTTTAATTCTGCTTGATTTTTAACTTGCCAAAAGCTTATCTTTGGGTAAGTTGTCCACTTGTTGTGCTAAAAAAAAGTTTTAACCTTCATTTATTTCCTTGGTTAGCACATTACTTAATTTATCAATAAGTTCGTCATAGGTTATTGACTTTGTGTGTGTGTGTGTGTGTGTTATATCATCATTCATAGAACTCCGTGAGAATATTAAAGTAGTAAAAAGCTCAACCGGAAAAAAAAAATAGAAAAATTCTAATATAGGATATGAAAAAATATTTATCAATTAGCCCTTACAGCAAAGAGTGTTTGGAGTTAGGAGTATGTTTTTATGACCGCGAACAAGAAAATTATCATTTTTTTACTTGGGGAGAAGTAAATGTTGAAAATATTATAAGTTTAGTTAATGAGAAAATTAAGGAATACGAGGTGGAAAAAGTTATTTTTAGTCAGCCAAAAAATAGCACCAAAATAGTCAAGGAAAGTTTTGCTTCTTTGGCTTCAATAGTTGATTTTCAAGCAGTATCAAAAGAAATAATCCAAGAAACTAGTTCTTTACTTAACAAAGGAATATATTCAATTGCTAATTTGGAGAGAAAAAGCGGCTTTTGATATGTCAAAGAACAAAGAATACTTACCAACCACATTTTAATGGCTTATCTTGCCCTGGTTCGCTATTTAGAAAAAGAAAGAGGGCAAAAGTTAATTCAAGAAAACGAAACTCTTCAACCACTCGAAAAGAAAAAGCAGCCGTCTACTGTATTTACTGGTCAAGTGGTTAAGTGCGAAGTTTATCATGCAGCAAGAGGAGTAAATAAAGGAAATACTTTTTATTCGCTACTGATAGAACATGATGATAAAAAAATCCCCCGACCGGTCAGAATAGCTGTTTTTTATACTTTATTGAGAGATAAAACGATTTGAGAAAAATTGATTAGTGGAGAGTGTTTAAATAAAAATTGCATTTTTTATTGTTGGAGCAGCGGGAAAGGGTTAAGCCTTTCTTTTTGGGAAGAGGAAAACAAAGAACATTAAAACAAAAATTTATGACTTTTCTCGCTTTTGGTAATCATACTGTTCGTAGTTTAATAAATTCTCCTTATTTTCAGTTAAAAAAATTTTTGCTTTTGGTTGACAAATACAAAAATGATAAAGTACTTCTTAAACTGCTAGAAACAAAAAAAATTGCTTATCAATTATTAGACAAAAACGATTTTTCTCGTTATAGCTTTGACAAAAAAAACCAAGGTATCGTTGCTTTTATTAGAGAATATAATTATGTTTCACTTAATTCCTTGCTAAAACAAAAATCAAATCACCGGTTTCCTTTATTGGTTATGCTAGATGGCATTGAAGACCCTCATAATTTTGGAGCAATTTTACGAACTTGTGCAGCTTTAAAAGTAGATGGAGTGATTATTGCCACCAAAAATCAAGTGCCAGTAAATAGCACGGTAATCAAAGTTTCTATGGGTGGTGTGGCTTATGTTCCTGTTTGCCAAGTTAATAATTTACTAGAAGCCATTAATGAATTAAAAAAAAATAATTACTGAATTGTTTCTACTGTTTGTCAACCAGGAAGCCAAGAATATAATCAAATAGAGTTTAATTTTCCTACTTGTATAGTTTTTGGCAATGAGCACCAAGGTATTAAACAAAAAATCATTCAAAAGAGCAATAGTGCTATTTATATTTCAATGAGCAATAATATTAGTTCTTTAAATGTTTCTGTCAGTTGTGGAATCGTTTTGGCACGATTAGTTAGTCAGTGAGAAAGAAACGAGTTAAAAAATAATCACAACAATAATAAAAGTTAATAATAACTACGAAACATTGTGTTCCGTACTTTCTTTTTGCCTTGTTGCAGTTATTTTAAAAAAAAGATAAGAAATCTTTATTATTCTTCAACCGGGACAGAATTTTCAAGACTAATTTGCTTTTTAAAATCATTGATTTTGTGGTTAATTTTGCTTTTCTTTCGTGCAGCATTTTTTTTATGAATAATTCTTTTTTGAGCAGCTTTATCAAGGATTTTTTGGGCTTGGCTAAGTAATTTTTTTAAGTTAGCAAAGCCGGCATCATTCTTTTGTAAATTACTTTGCTTGCATTCATTTTCAATTATTTTATTCTGATTTTTAATTAAAGTTTTATATTTTCTTTTTTCTGCTTGACGCTTTTTATTTTTGAGAACTCTTTTTTGATTTAATTGGTTTCTTTTGGGTTTGAGGATTTTTCTTCTTTTTTGTTTTCTATCCTTTCTTTTTATTTTCATATATTAGTAATTTTTAAAATGTTGTCACAATTACTAGTTTATTTTGCCTAATTTGTTTTTTTATTTAGTTCACTTTGAGTTTGTTGCTTTTGATTTTCTTTTTTTCTTATCATATAATTTTATACAAAAACACTTTTTACACTTCTGATATTTTGCAAATTCTGTTAAAATTATATTATATCTATGGTCCAGACGATACTTAATGAACCTTTATATCAAAAATTTAATCTTCATTTAATTGAAAAAAGTTGAATCGAATTCTTTCAAGAACAAATTAAGCAAGAATATTTTCCTAACTTACTAGCCCAAATAGACAATGAATATCAAAATCATTGGTGCTACCCGCCCCAAAAAGATGTTTTTCGTTTGTTTCAAGAAATATCTTTGCCACAAATTAAAGTAGTAATTTTAGGACAAGACCCTTATCATCAACCAAAAGTTGCTGACGGAATTGCTTTTAGCACTAAAAAACCGAATTATATCCCTGCCACCCTGCAAAATATTTTTTGAGAATTAAGTCGTGACCTTGATTGTCCTCCACCCACCAACAGCAATTTATTCCCTTGAGTAAAAGAAGGGGTATTTTTATTGAACACTGCTTTAACTGTCCAAGCAAGTAAGCCATTATCCCATATGGAACTTTGAAAAGAGTTCACTTATTCCTCAATCAAGTATTTAAACGATTATAATCCTGAATTTGTTTGAGTATTTTGGGGCAAAAAAGCTGAATTAATTAAGGATGAATGCCAAATTGCTGATAAATTAAGTATTATTTCTACTCACCCTTCACCCTTTAGTGCCAATTTTAATGTTAAACATAAATTTTTTGGCTCTAAACCTTTTTCCAAAGTTAATAATTTATTAATTGAAGTCGGAAAGGAGCCTGTTAATTGGCTATCCATAGAAAAGCCAGCAATTAATTAAAAATTAGTTACTTTGTCTTTTTTCTTCTCTCTCTCTCTCTCTCTCTCTCTTATTCTTCTTTTTTGCTTCATTTAGGAGCGTGGAAGGAAAATAACGCTTCTTTGTTTTTATTAGTAAAAGCAAAATTATCCAAAGAGCCAAAACACCACTCCAAAAAAAGCAAAAAAATTTAAATCATTCTCCTTTTTCGGCCCATTCAAAGCACGGAACCATAAATTTCTTTCATCCTTTCTCTGTTAAATAATCCTTGTCGGCAGTTGCTACTCTAAATAAATTGGTGACAAAGAAAATGAAAGGCTGAAAAGCCAACAGCAAAAAAATCTTTTTCTGGTAAACCATTTTTTCTTCCACTTTAACAAATTTACAAAAGTAAAATAAAGACAAAGGAAAAGTAACATAATGTCAAATAAAAGAATAAATTCACCAAAAGGGCCCTCGGGGAATATCTTTACTTAATTGGTCCGGTAAATAAGTAGTAAACATCACTATGCTTAATGCATTACCAACTGCCAGAACTAAACCAAAAGTTTTTCACCATTTTGGGATTTTCTTATTCTTTTCATAATCTCATTTTAATTCAATTAAATTATAAATGATTGCCAATACTGAACTCCAAACACATCAAAAAACAGTCAGCCACTCCCAAAAAAAGTTAAAAGGTGCGTGAGCAAATTTATTACTCCCTAATCTGTTATTGAATATCAAAGAGCAAGCAAGAGAAAAAATGTGTAACAGGGTGTTAATTATTAAAACTGGTCTTTTTTCAAAAATCTTGCTTAGAAAAAGTTTTCTTCTGAATTCCATATTTTCTATTTATTAATATAAATTTTTATTGTTTTTTTAACGATTTTCATAAAAAATCGAATTCTTTGTAAGAAAAATTATCTTAAGAATAAAAAATCTTATTATTTCTACCTCTTACTTTTTGGTAAAGGATGCTTATTCTTCCCTGTACCAGTAGTAATTTTAAACACAGTACCTAGCACAACAGCCGTAACTAAAACTCCGCCACCAATGGTTCAGGGAAGCCATTTTTTTTCTTGGGAAGGGTGCGTAGCTTGTTTGTTTTGCTGCTGCTTTTGCAATTGTACCAAGTGCTGAATTGATTGTTCAACTCTTTGTTGATGAGCATTTACCATTTGGTAGATTTGAGCATTCGTTTCTTTTTGTTCCACTAATCAATTATGTAATTCTTGGGAGTAAGTTTGTGTTTTTAAGGCTTGACTTGTTTTGGTCATTAATTCTTGCACTAATTTGGCTTGCTCGACAGTGGTTATTTTTGCTTCTTTTTGGTCTTTTTCTGTCTTGTCTTGTGGCTTAGCAACGTTTTCAGCAAAGATTTTTTCAATAATGGCTTTTTCTTCTGGCTCTCAATTTTCTCCTTCGTTGTTTTGGGTTTTTATTTCAGCAATTATTTCAGGATTAAGAGGGGTTTCTTGCTGAGTAGGTTTTAATGGTGAACCAGATTCTGGTTTAATAGGAGTTGGCTGAGGCTTAGGAGTTGAAGAATCATTTCTTTCAGAAGTAGGAGGGGAGAAACTTCCTTCATAGCTTCCTCCGCCGCTAAAGTATTCGCTGCTAGCACTCGAAGGAGAAGGCGAGCTATCGGGAGAACTTCCTGCACTAGTGCTACTACTTGTGTCAGAAGAAGTAGGCTGGCTACTTGATGTGCTGCCAGAAGTTGTTGGCTGATTAGTTGAAGTTTGAGCCACATTAGGGTGTGTTGTTTGAGTTTGATTTCCATCGTTACCACCAGCATTACCACCAGTCCCAAAACCAGTATTTGCCCGAGGAGTGTAGCCACCACCGCCTGGAGCACCACCTCCGCCACCAGTTCTGGCATTTCTTTGGTTTGTTATTTCATTATCAATCAATGTGGTCAATCCAGCCCTTAACACTGCACATTCTAGACCATTTTTTCCATCAAAGTTGCTTTCTCAATCTCTTCCCAAGATAGCGTTTTTATCAGTTCCTGCTGCTAGATTAGCAACGTTATTATCTCAATGATGATTTACTGCTTGAATTCCTTCGGCTTGTTGTTTAGTTCTTGTTAAAGGATCAATATTATAATTAGTTCCGTCTAAAGTTGCTTGACGATCATTAGCAGTTCCTTCATTTCCTAACTGGTTAGGGTTATGTCAACTATTATTATAAACAATCCGAACTTCAGTACCATTGAATCCTTTTCCTTGATAAGTTAATATTTGGTCGTTAGTCAAACCAACTGGGATAGTTCCTCGGAATTCGTGAATGAATTGGGCTTGGCTTTTCAAAAGGTTAAGGGTATTATAAGAATAAGGTTCTCCATCAATAACTCTGCCTTGGTTAGGCTGAATATTATAATCAGTAACATCGCTGGCACTTCAACCATTATCGATATTTATGCGAGCATCAGTTGGTGGGTAATTTTTGCTTAGCCAATCAAAGGCTATATCATTTATTTCATCTCTTCCAATCGGAGCATGAATTCTTCCTGGCCGTGTGCTTCCAGG
This sequence comes from endosymbiont GvMRE of Glomus versiforme, assembly GCF_003546845.1. NCBI lineage: Bacteria > Bacillati > Mycoplasmatota > Mollicutes > Mycoplasmatales > endosymbiont GvMRE of Glomus versiforme. Next base: position 462,901 of record NZ_NWVA01000002.1, read on the forward strand.
AGCATTATTTAGGGCGGTTTCATAAGCAGCCAGTTTGTCAATTATTTCGGGATTAATAGTGTTATCATAATCAACACCATTTCAAGTAATTTCACCATGATGTCCGCTAATTAAGTTGCCAATATTTTCTGGATTTCAATATTTATCATAAATTATTCTGGCTCTTGCTGGGTCAGAATAAATTTCTATCCAATTGTTAATTTCTGCTTCGTCAACTGGTAATTCTCTTTCTGCATCATCTATTAATATACCGTTTCCTGCTTGTCTGAACGAATCCTGATATTTGGCAATTCGGGTTTGATTTTCTTCTCAATAATTATAAACTTCTCAATTTGTAATGTTGGTTTTATCGTCAGCAAAGCAAATAATTCCTCTTCCTTCGTTATTAATGCTAATTTCCTCTGGATTAGTTCATCCATTATCATAAGAGTTTCATGCGTTAATTTCAGTTAAGCGGTGAGTACGATTAGGACTTGTTTTCTTGTAAGCTAAAATTTCTTCATCTCTCATTACTGCTCCCTTAACTTGGAAATAATGAATAAAATCTAAATCATCTCTGTTTTTAACTTTGGGTCAACCCCATTTGTTGGTATGCCATAGGAAGTATAGACAAAAGTTCCAGTGAGTCGATTAAATCCGCTAACTCTGCCTCCTTTGTTATCAACATCTCCCAGTGTTCCATTGTCATTAAAATCTCTTCAACCATTAGTTCAAACTTGGTCGGCTTCGCTGTCTGCTCCGGCATGACGGGTTGGACTCAGATTACTATTTCTTCAACTTTGACGCAGAGCATTTTGCTCGTGAGTTGGTGCATCTCTGCCAAATTCGGCAACATGATCGGCAAAAAATCTGTTTCATTCTGCATATTCATTATTTATTTCATTCCTTCTTTCTGTTCTTTTTCTATTCAAAGCCGTTTTTTTTAATTCATTTGGTAGTTTTTCGTTATCGGCAGCAGAAATTGCTTCAATTTGGGTATGGATTACTCCTCTGTCATTCAAGTCATCAATACTATCAATAGTTTTTCCTCTAATATCGGTTAAAATTCGGTGAGCATTGTCTATTTGTGTTTTTCCATGTAATCGAATATCAATGTTATTTATAGTAATACCACGTGAAGAAGTATAATTAACTAAATAAATATTATCTCCGTCTCTTGCTGGTTGTAAATGAGAACCATCGTCAAATTTTATTGTACCTTCCAATGTTTTGCCTCAGCCATTTAATGTCAAAGATTTTATATTTCTAGCATGTTCTATATTTGCTTTTCTCGCACCCTCGGGCAAAGCATCATCAGCAATATCAAAGTTAGCAATTCGTTGACCGACTGTTCTTGTTATTCGATACATTAGATTGCTTGAATCAGTTTCTCGTTTAATATCATTTAAAAGGCTATGAACTGTATCTAAATCATTTTTATTACAAATTCAAAGACCTCGAAGATCAATCATTGTGGTTTGTTCGTGGCTTTCATAAATTATTTTGTTATCTTCATTGCGCCCAACTCCTTCCAAATTATCTCAGTGCTTTTCATCATAGGCTTGAATGGCTTCATGAATACTTAGACCAAGGTCAATTCATCTATTTTTGATTTCATTATCCGCAATTCCTCTATCCGCAAAAAAAAGCCTTTCATATGCTTCATCAACGGCATCTTTTAGACGAATAGTAATGGGAAAAGTCAGAGGTGTTTCTCCTGGTCTAGCAGTCATTCTTAATTCTGCTAATGGGTTAGCAAGGTCTATTGGTCGAACAATAAAATCTATAATTCAACCATTATTTTTAGCGGTTTGGCATTGTTCAAAAGTTAAGCCAGTAGCTATTCATTGATTACGAGTTCCCGGAGCAAGGAAAGTTGTATTTCATCTTTCAGCAGTTTCAGCAGTTATTTCTAATGGATTATAATCAGTGCCATCGAGGTGAGCCATACGTTCCGTAATTTGTTCTGGATGTCAACCGTTTCTTTGGGCTGTTTGAGCTTCCTCCAAGTTTAATCTGGTATTATTTCTCCACCGATTTGCTAAATTACGGTTGCCAAATGCTTCTCTTCATCTTCTTACTTCTGCGTCTCTAATTAGATATCTTTCTCTTTGTCTTAAATCTTCAAGTACTTCCTCACATTCTCTTGCTCCTATGAGATTTCATATGTTTCTTCGTGGACCATCTTCTGCAGTCGCAAAAGAGTTCAAAAAGGCAATTTGATTTCTCAATGTCTCTAAATCATCTTCGCTATTTCGCATTGTTCGGGCTCTTCTAATTTGCTCGGCAAAATGTCGTCCTAAATCAAATTCAGTTGTTAGTTCATGCTCCTCAGTTTTATTAGTTGTTATAGGGTTAACACGTGTTCCATCAAACATAATAAATAATCCAGTGTTATCAGGGTCGTTATAATTTTTATCAGAAATGTTATCAGTTCTAGCATTTCATCCTCTTTCAAAAGCAATCCGAGCATCATCAAAGTTAAATCCTTTTTTTCTTCAAGCATGGATTTCGGCTCTTAAATTTTTCTTTCCTTCTTTTTGGGCTGCTTCAAGTTCCTCATCAGTAGGGTCTCTATCTCTAAATAAGTCTTCCGTCATACCGGTGAAAAGTGGGTCAGTATCTCAACGCTTACCAGCCGGTAACTTTTTCGTTCGGTCAGCTATTTCTCGCAATTCTCCTTCAAGGCAATTTTTAAATAATCTAGCATAGAAAATTACTTTTTTTGGCATTGTTTCTATTTCGTTCCTTCATTCTTTTTTATTGTCAAACAAAATAGTGGATGAATGAGGTAAAAATACTTCTACTCCGACTTGTTGTTCACCAGTTCTAATTGTCTCGCGAACTGTTGTGTCTCCTAATCTTCTTGTTCTGTTTACAACTTCATAGTCAGGGTCTCCTGAGCGAACTTCTCTTCCATCGCTCATAATATATATATATATAGGATTAAATAGAGGTCTTATATCGTTAGGTTCTCATTTTCTTTCTCTACCAAGATAGTTAGCTTTTCCTGGAGTTAAAATTAAAGAACTTTGTCATTTATATCTTTCAGCAGCATCAGGAAAAAGTTCTCTTCATTCTCCATCTTGGGCGACAACTCTCTCTTTTTTTACTATTAAAGGGTCAAAGATATAACTTCCTTCTTCGCCGCTTAATGAAGCTTTGCCAGCAATTTCTCTATTTTCATCTAACATGTCTTTTACATCCTCAGCCTCTCAGCCATTTTTGAAATGAGCATTAATGATTAGTTGAGGAGAAAAGTGTTTTTTTAATCAAGGTTTTATTAATGCTGTTTTTTCTTCATTATTAAGAGCCAAAAGTCTTCTTTTGTCTTCCTCTGGTAATTGTTGTGAAATTCTTCCTAAGTAGAAAAGATGTTTAAAAAGTTCACGGTCGCCAACAAAAATTTTACTTTCTTTTCCTTCAATGATAGCAATTGGTATTGTGTCACCTTCTGCTTTTACTTTTAAGTCTCTGGCTTCTCAACCTGCATTATGAATTCGGCGAGAATTTTCATCATCTCAACCTTTTTCTTTATAGGCTAAAATTTCTTGGTTAGTAATTGCTTCCATGGCTTCCATGGCTTCTCGTCCGCCTTGTGCGTCTTTGAATTTATTAATAAATTCTGCTTCCTCTTCACTTAGTTTTTTAGCCAAAATATCAGCCACAATCCTTTGAGTAGTGGCTACCACATTTTCTAGTTCTGGATTTCGGATAACCGACAAAGCATCATTCCTATCTCTCCCTTCATGGTCATCTGCTCGGTAAAAGCGGTTTTCTAATTCTAAATCATCGGGGCTTAAATTTGAATCTGTTCTAAAAGTTCTTAATACGTCTCGTATATGAATTAGAATGGCTTCGTGAACTTCATTTTTTATCCTTTCTGCTTCTTCTAAATTGGGAGCATCAGTAATTTGTCTTTCTCATTCTTCAACTTCTCTAATTTCATGTCCCCTTTTGATGCCATCAATATTATTAATATCATTAACGACCTTTTTAATTTCGTCCACGATTTCTCTTTTTCGGTATCCGTCTCCTTTGGATTTTCTTATTTCTTCGGCTGTTGCTTCACTAATTTTCTCGTAAGACATGCCAATACTTAACACTTTTCCGCCAAAAATATCTTTCCCAACTTCATTTATTTTTCTTAGTTTATAAGTTCCATCTAAATTAAATACTTTGTCATCAAGGTATCCACTACTTGTCAAGTATTTTTTTATTTCTGCTACATCAAAAACTAAATAGCCTTCTTGGTCGCCAGAACTTATCATAATCATTGGTTCTCAAGCAGTAGGTTCACTTTCTCAACCTTCTTCTAAACTGTCGTTAATTATTTCTTTTAATTTAGCAGGGACTTTATAACCTTTATCGCTTCCTTCAAATCTTCCTTCGGTTCTTTCAAGTTTTTTAGTATCAAGAATTATAAATTTAGCATCAGGATTAGCATTATAAAAATCAATTGTTATAGGGTCAACAATGGTGCTTAATTCTGCGTCAGTAAAATTGACCCCATGGAAAGTAAGATATTTTTTTTCTGCTTCAGCTTCAAGTAATAATCTACCTAAATCATTATTAGAATAAACGTTCCCATCATTGTCAACTCTGAAAATACTAGTTCCATCTCCTCCGAAACGACTGATTTTAATGGTGCTAATTTCTTCGTCTTGAATAGTAATAGGAGAGGCTAATTTTATAATTAAATCATTTGCTAGTGTCACTTTTTTCATTAGATGCATTCATCCATCACGCATTGTTGTTTCAAAATAATTAGCATCCGACCCTCTACCTCGTTTACTCTTTCCATTAATTAACTTTCACCCTTCACGCTTCCGAGTCTCCACAGAATCTTCTCAAACGTAAGTAGAATTTATAGAAATCGGCACTTCTACTTCTGCAACTTCTATTGTAATATTTTCCTGGGTATTTTCATCCTCTCTTTCTATCCTTGTTGTTTTTTTCGCATTGTTAACAGTTTTAGTTATTTCTTTATCGGCTAAAAGATGCGTTAAGTATCGATCTTTTTTTCGATTGTTATCACCAGAAAAAATATTTACTAAATCAGGAAGATAACCTGATATGAATCCTTTTTTACTAATAGCAATTCATTCCCCTTCTCCTCAACTATCATTTATCTTTCATGCTACTTTACCATCAGACTGAAAATTAATTTGAAAATTTTCTAAATCGGGAACGGTTTCCCCAATTTCCTCAGCGGCAAACTTAATTATTTTTTTTAATTCTTTTGAAATAATATTTCCAGTAACATTTTTATTAACTCAATTTAAGTTCAAGGAACCGCTGGGAAAAATAAGTCAGTCAGAACTAGAATTTATTTCGGTTAATCTTTCTTGTTGAGTTTGATGAATTAATCCTCTTCTTAAAAGGTCTCGAGAAAATAATCTGGCTAATTCTTGATCTATATAAAAAGTGGTTGGTCTTTCTGAAGAACCAGATGAATCTCCGCTTTCTTCTCGTTCTGTTCATCCTTCCTTTTTTTGAAGTTCTTTCCTTATTTCCATTAAAATTTTGCCTAAATGGTTTCGTCCGACATAGCTTCTTTCATCAATATAATGAGTAACACCTCAAAAATTATCATCTTCTGTTTCATCAAGAAGAAAGTTGTTATCCACTATTAATGTTTCGTAGCCAGTATCCATTAATCGTTGTTTTAGTTCTGGATTTTGAGTGAATTTTTGTCTTATGACATATTTCATGGCATTTAATTTATAGGTGTCTCAATCTCTTCTTATTTCTCCACCTATTCTGGTCGGATCTGTTTCAGCGAAATATCTCGCATTTTCTCCTGAGTATTCTTTTAATTGAACTTTAATTCTTAATTCATTTTTTATTTGTTTTCTTGTATCCATTGCTCAATCAGGATTTTGTCAGGCAAATTTTAAGGCTTGAAAAAGATGTTCAGCACTGGCAAATTTGAATGGTTCGTCACCCTCGCGTCCTTTTCCTCCATCAATAGTAAAATAGTCCGAGTCTTCTGCTATTTTTCCGTTATTGTCAATTTTAGTTGGTAGAAGCGAATTAATTGGCTCTCCTTTATAAAAATTTGTGAGTCAGAAATTTCCATCTTCTGGTTTGTTAAATCTTATTACTTTATCATTCATATTTTTCATATATATATATATATATTATTTTTACTAGTGCTTTACATAAATTACTAATTTATTCCGGGCCAAGTTTTCTAAATTATTTTCAAATTCCTTTTTTTTTTCTTGGTCCAACGCATTATCAGCTTCATCTAATAGAAAGATATCGGCTTGGGTTTTAGTAGCAAAAAGTTGGCTTAGGTTGGCTAACTGTCTTTGACCAGTGGAGCCTTCGGTGATTAAGTTATCATGAGAACAATAAGCAGTATTAGTTTCCCGTCAATATTTTAAATTAATATCAGTATGAAGATTATAACTTTCTCCCTGAGAGTCAACAATAATTATTTGTCCTTTATGAGGTTTTACTAAACCTAGAATTAAATAAAGAATAGTGCTTTTACCGATGCCATTTTCTCCAAATAGGTGATTAATTTCTCCTTTGGTGAAAGAATGAGTATAATTTTCGAGAATCCATTCTGAACTGCTTTGGTATTTAAAACTTACTTTTTCAAAATTAATTGTCTTGATTGTCACTTTTTCGGGCAAAATTTTTCCTTGAAGATTATCATCTTTTTCAGAAAGAGAGAGAAAATAGTTAACTCTACTTAAAGAAGAAGCATATTCGCCATATTCCCAAAAACATTTAAATATTTCCTGAAAGTTCTCGAAAATCCATCACATTGATAAAAGGTTTCGTTTCGTTTTTGAGAACTTTCCGACTATAAATAATAAAAGATAAGGAAACATTTCTGCTAACCAGTAGATGGGAATGGTTTTGTTTAATGATTTAGTACGGTTAAAAGAAAGCAATAATTTTTCATTTTTTTGGGAAGCTTTTCTTTGTTTGTCTCGGTATTGAGGAGTTAAACCCATACCTTCAATCAAATTAGCCTTTTCAGTTTCTTTATTAATTACGGCTCATTCTTTGGTTAGTTCTTTTTTATGTTTTTTTTCATTTCTTAAAACTAAGCGGGTAAAAAAAAAACTAACTATGTTGATTAAAAGCAGCCAAAAGCAAGAAAAAAAAATCCCTTTGCTATCCATTTTGCTAAACTTTTCCCAGCGCATTGAAATTAGCAAAATAATAGTAAGGAGACTATGATATACATGATTAGGCAAATGTTCTCAGGTGTAGCCAATTTCGCCTGAATCAAATTCAACTAAGATGTTGATTTCTTTGTTTCTTTTTTCTTTCTCCTCAAAGGGTAATTGCCGAAATTTATCTAATAATTGATTTTTTACATAATGCCCGCCCTGCACTCTTAATTCTTCTTCTCAAAGGTTAGAAAAATAAAAAAAGATAGCATAAAAAAAGACTAAGACCACTCCTAAAAGGACAAAATTTTCTTTAGTCAAAGAGGAAAAATGCCCCTGTAGCACTTCAGGTAATAACGAAGAGTAATTATCGTTAGTTATTTTTGCATCTTCGGAAATAAAGTTATCAATAATTAGTAATAAAAAAACTGAAATTATTGTTCAAATCGTAGTAAGGAGAAAATGCCTAATTACTTTAAATTTAAACTTTTCATATAAAGTTCAAAAGTCAATTTTTTGGTTCTGTTTTTCTTTTGGCGAAGGCATTTTGTTTATTATATTCATTTTTAAGAGAAAAAAGTGGATAATTAGTCTTTTTCAAAAATTCGAAGCCTTTTAAAATCTTCTAATAAATATCTTTTTCTCTTTTCTACTAATTCTCTTATGTCTTCAATATCAGTTCAATTTTTTTCTAAATAGTTCATTAAGCAGTCTCTTTCTAAGTTTTTTATAGCAAATCGTTTCTTGCTATCTCATTTAAAAAAGCCCTTGTTTTTTATTTCAGTTCCTTTGAGTAGAGTAATATTTCCCAAGTTATTCTTAAAACTTTCCATTTCCAAAGGATTTTCTCTATGTGCTACTTCCAGATATTCAATGTCATAGTCTTTAACCATTTCCTTTCTAATTCACTCTTTTTCATTCTTTTCAATCTCGTTATTTTCAATTATTTTTTTTCAGTAATAAATAGACATGATAAATTTTCAGACTTTTTCTCTATATCTTTGTAAAGGTTGTCATCTTTTTAAATCTTCGTTGTAAAAGTTATCAAAATTTTCGACAAATTCTTTGTCAAAATTATTTCTTATAAACCATTTTTCGTGTCCAAGTAGCAAAGTGTCGCCGTTGTCTTCTTTGGCCAAATTTTTTAGTAAGGTTTCGCGAATTGCTCAAAGGGGTTTTGCTTCTACTTGTCTACCTTTAACAGTTGTCATTCGAAAAGCAAAAAGTAATAAACTTCTTAAATCTTTAATTACTTTTTCTTTTTCCTCTTCGCTTCTGTTGTTGAATTTAAAGTAAACTGCTAAAATAGGAGAAACTAACCATCGATAGTCAAGCAACATTAAATCAGAAGTTAAATAAAAAATTTCCGAAGGTCAATCTTTTTCTTTTCATCAGGAAATATCGTTTTTAACTACTATGTGGTTGTAGACTTCGGCATATTCTACCATCCAATCGAAAATTGAATTATCTTCATTGGCTTTTTTCTCGAAAAATTCGTAAAATTGAGTTTTGTCACCTCATAAACTATGATAGACATCACCAAATTTAGCTTCTCGAAAACGAATTAAAAAATTAAATATTTCTTGGCTTTTTTTGTAATTGCTGGAATTTTCAGGAGAGGCACAAACTTTCTTTACTATCTTTTCATTTCATATTTGGGAAATCCTTTGCCTTTCTTCCTTAGAAGCTTCATTAGCAATAAATAAACTTCTCACTAAATCAGCCACAGTTAAATCGAGAGCAGTCTTATTCAGAGCCATAAATAATTCGCCAGCATCAGCCTCTTTATTAACAATCATTAATGAAAAATAAAAATTGTTTATAATGGTTTGGTAGACATCGCCACAGTTTCTATAATTTATAGATTTAGTAAAGAAATTATTAGCTCTAGAAATATTGTCTCTTCCTTCTTTTATTTCATCAAAATTTCATGTTTTTAAATTAGTAGAGAAAATGGTGCGTTCAAAACTTTCTTTATCAAAAGGATTATCTATCTCATCTAATTCTATTCGCAGTTTATTTTCGCAAAGCAAAAAATTTGTTATTTGGTTTTTGATTTCCATGTTAGAAGAATATTTATAAATGACTGATAAAAGAATAAAAATTGTGATTAATCTTTGTTGCCCATCAACAATGCTATAAGCGTTGTCTTGTTCTTCCTGTAAAATAATGTTTCCAATAAACCAGATTTCTTTTTCTTCTTGATATGCTAAACGTTTGTTCTTTTCTATAAGTTTTTTAGCACTTTGTCAAAATCATTTTCAATTTTTTGTGTCCCAACTGTATCCTCTTTGATAAGAGGGAACGGAAAAGCGAGCAACTGATTTTTGTTCTAATATTCGATTAAAATCACTAAGATTACATTCTTTTATTTCAGGCTTTTTCATACTTTTTTATTATCTTCTTTCCTCATAACACTCCTTACAAACACTCTTTTGGGTCTCATAGGATACCCTCCATTGTTTTCTACAATGCTTACATCTAAAATAAGCATAGTCAGTATACTTATCTCTCCCATTGCCAAGCACATCCTTATCTTCCTCTAATATTCCTCATTCGGATCATTTCCAAATAGTTAATAAATTACAAGGGAAAATAGTTAATGCTCCAACAAAAGCTCCGTATCATCCTTTTTTATGGTAGCATCAGGCTACACTCCAAAAGTAAAGGATTAGATAACTCAGATACAAGATAAATATTCACCAACGATAACTTCATTGATTAGTAGTTAACATGGTTAATAACATGCTGGGAGGGGTAGCCCCTAAGGTCAGCAACCACCATCTTTTTTTCCATCAATTTTTTCAATATTTATTTAATTTCATCTTTATTTATAGTTTTTTATGCTTACTTTTTATTAGTTTATTGCTCTCTTAATAATAATTTCTCTGATTTCTTGATAAATTTCAGGATTTTCTAGTAAATAGTCCACTGTGTTTTCTTTGCCATTACCTAATTTTTTTTCTCCATAAGAATACCAATTGCCACTTTTTTGAATTATATCTTTTTCAACTGCTAAATCAATAATTTCTCGCTCTTTTTGAACGCCCTTTCCAAAAATAATTTCCAAGTCAGCCGCTTTTTTTTTAAGAGAACCAAAACTATTTTTGATTATACTAGCCTGAGTTTTTATTCCAATATATTCTGCATCTTTTTGGATTCTTTCTCGGGGCCTCATCATAATCCGTAAACTAACATGATGTTCCAAACTTCAACCGCCCGGAGTAATTAATTTAGGACCAAAGAAATTGCTTGAAAGGTCTTCTCTTATCTGATTAACAAATATTAAAATTACGTCCTTGTCACGCATTTTTAAATTAGTGATGGGCAATCTTTCAGAAATTAACCGGGCTTTGGAAGCAATTCCTTGTGATTCAGAACCCTCTTTTAAGTTGGCTTCAGGCACTAAGGCTGCTACTGAATCTACCACAAATAAACTTACTCCTTCCTCAATATTTTTATTAATGAATCTAAAAACTTCTTCACCACCTAAGGAATTAAACTTAATTAGTTCTTTAGCATTCACACCAATGCTCTCAGCATATTCGTTGTTTTTTCCTAATTTATTCTCTAAATCTATATAAGCAGCTATTTTTCCTTGTTTTTGACATTCACTTACCGCGTGGAGAGCCAAAGTAGATTTTCCCACGCCAGGCTGACCAAATATTTCTATAATAGTTCCATAAATATAACCACCTGCTTCTATTATTTTATCCAATAAAAGGCTTCCAGTTGACAAGATTTTTCGTCCACCTAAACCACTTTCTTCTAAGGTGCTAACTGATTTTTCCCCAAATTCTTTTTTAGTGTTTTCAATAATTTTTTGGATTTGCTGTTGTATATTAACTTCAGGGGTTTCTTCAGAAGACTTTTTTTTAAGCATATTAATATTTTTGTGTTTTTCACCTTATAAAAAAATGTTTATTTTTACTAATGCTTTACATAAATTACTAATTTATTCCGGGCCAAGTTTTTAAAATAGTATTACAATGTTAGAATTAAATGTCAGTAATCTTTAATTTATTTTGGCATTAATATACCAAATAGCACCGTATATAATTATTTTACTCAAATTTTACATCCTTACACCGACTACATTTTCCTTTATTAAAGTAATGAACCTCACAAAGACTTATTTTTTGACTTATAGCCTCCTTTTTATGTCCACGAACTAAACAAAGAGTGCATCAACTTCTTTTCTTTTTCATATATTACTGTATTTTACAAATTTACAAATTGAGACTAAAAGATTTGAGAGAACAATTAAGAAGAGAGAGAAAGAATTAATTAGTGCTATTTGGTATATTAATGCCTTTATTTTTAGCATCTTTTCTATCAAAATAAGTAGCACAATGCCAGAAGTATTTAGAAAGGTCTTTTGTGTTTAACAATTCTACAACCTTTTCAATAGCACTTTTCATCTCTTCATAATTCCTAGGCTTTTGTTTTTCTGTCTGCTGTCTCAATAAGTTAAAGCATAATTCAGTAGCATTTAGCATAGGAGCATAAGCAGTTATAAATCTAACTTCAATATTTTTCTTTGCTATTTGTTCCTCCTCAACACTAGGTAACCCTGCCTCTTTTCTCTTGTTAGAGGTAATGTGTATTTTAGCATTGTCCATTAAGAGGATATTCTTTTTATTGCCAATTAGCTTTATCTCCTCCAAGAAATCATAAAAAACTTTTCAATTTACTTTATCCTCAACTAATTTTCAGTGAATAACACCATTTTTATCTAAACTACTAATGGCAAAAAGTAAAGTGTAATGTTTACCTTGACTACTGGGTTTTCTCGCCCTTGCTCTTGTCCCTTTCAAGGAATAGCCAAATCTAGGGTCTGAATTAGGGTAAAAAGAGCATTCGTCCAAGGCAATAAAAGGGTATTTTTCTAGCAGTGGTTTAATCTCTTCATTAAACTCTTTTGCTTTAACTTCGTTCAGTTGGTTATAGCGATAAGTTAACTTTTTCCTAGTTATTCCTAATCTTTTTAAAAGAACTGTGATGCTTGGTCTACTTATCTTAATGTTTAACTTTTGGCAAATATAGTCGGTTATTTCTTGTTGAGTTTTAGTGGTATTTTCCAAAGTGTAAGAACGAACTAAATTTATGACTTCTTCTGATATTTTAGGTTTAACTCCTCTTTTTTGCAAGGGTTCAATGCTAGGTTTCAATCACCGATAAACGGTTCGTTCGCTTTTGCCATAAACAAGTGCCATTTCTTTTCAGGCGAAGCCTCGGGTATGTAGTTCGTGGAGTTTTTGGGGTGATAAGTTGATTTGCCTTTTGGGATAATAACTGTTGGCAAAGTTTCTATAATTTCATTTAACTTTACCCTCTAATTTAGTTAATATCCCTAATCTTTTAAGCTGTTTATTGTCGTTAGCGATTTCTTGCTTGAATGACAGTAAAAAATTATCTTTGGTAAGTTCTAATTTGCCCACCAAATTAGGAATATATTTAACTGGTTTATGGTGGTAAAAATAATCTTTTTGATTGGTTTGAGTATCTAAAAAGGTATATTTTCAAAGCTGGCTATTTTCTGATTTTTGCTAGATACTCCATAAGACTATATAATTTATTTTATAAAATAAAATAAAAAGTTTACAAAGTCAAGTTGTTTTTTTCCTCTATCATTCTTTAAAATTTAAAATATAAGTCATTATGGTAGAAGTAGAAGCATTAATAAATTGTCCTAACTGTGGCAAAAGTTTCATGATTTTAAATAAAAAATACGAGCATTCAGTCTTTAAAAAAATGGAAGCAGTTTTAAAAAGTCGTAAAGATGCTTATGAGAAAAAAATTGCTTTATTTGATGTTGTAAAAAATATTAACATAGATGATTTGGAGCCATTAGAGAAAGAAAGGATTGATTATCTTTTAAAAGGTAGGCTTTACAATGAATTAGCCAAACAGAGCATGAAAGAGTATAAAAAGTTGACAATTAAAGATTTTAACCAAGCGAAATAATGAATGAAAGAACCCAGTTTATCGAAAGAGACACCGAAACTTTTATTGATAAAAAACTTAAAGAATTAGGTTGAATTGAAGATATTCACAGCGATAAAAGAAATGTTTATAAACAACAACCCGCCACCGAAGAACAAAAGAAAAAATTAAAGGGCAAACGGGCTGATTATATTCTTTATCAATCAGGAACTACCAATCCTTTAATTGTGATTGAAGCCAAAAGACCCAGCGAAGACATTTATCAGGCATTAGAGCAAGGAGTTAATTATGCTAAAAGTATTGAGGTTCCTTTGGTTATTGCCACTAATGGAGAGTTTACTAAGGCTTATCATATTAACTTCCAAAAAACTTTAACTCTTAATGGAGAAGAAGTAAAAGACTTTTTTTCTGAAAAAGAGGCTTTAAGATTTGTCGAACAACCGCACTTAATTACCCAAGAAAATAAAGTTGTTTTATCGCGAAGGGAGTTAATTAAAATCTTTGCAGATGCTAATGATTTATTAAGAAAAAGAGGGCTACAAGCGGGCGATGAACGCTTTTCTGAATTTGCCAATATTCTTTTTTTGAAAATAATTAGTGAAATTGAAGAAAGCAAGGAAAAGCCCACGGTGGAAAAAAGGCACCTATGAAATTCATGAGCCACTGAAAAAGGCGATAATCTAAAAAGTCGCATTGATAAAGCACTAGAACATTTTCAGAAAAAATACCAAGAAGGTGAGTTGTTTTCAATTAGCAAAGTTGAAGATGCTAAAACTCTTGAAGAAATAGTTTCTAAACTTAATCCTTTGTCTTTGGTGGAAACTGAAAGAGATGTGAAAGGAGAAGCCTTTGAATACTTTCTTCAAAGATATAACGCAGGGGAGAAAGATTTAGGGCAATATTTTACTCCTCGCCATGTAATTAGGCATTTAGTAAATATTTTACAACCTCGCTTTAAAGATAAAATTTATGACCCTTTTTGTGGCACGGGTGGAATGCTGATTGAATGTTTTAAATATGTTAGCGAAAGAATAAAACTTGACTTGGAAAATCTAAAAATACTTCGAAACAGTTTCTATGGCAACGAAATAACCAACGTGGCTCGCATTACCAAAATGAATATGATTTTGTTTGGAGACGGACACAATAATATTCAACGAAGAGACACCTTTCAATTTCCAGTTAACGAAGAATATGATTTGGTAATTACTAATATTCCTTTCGGATTTGATGATATTGACTATGGAAACTTATATCATATCAATTGTAAATATGGCGATTGTTTGGCTATTCAGCACTGTTTAAAAGCTTGTAAAGAAAATGGTCGAGTAGCTTTAATTATGCCTGAGGGATTTTTTACTCAAAAAATAAAAAAATACCAAGATACTAAAAAATGAATAATCGAAAATTTTTCTATTCAAGCCATTATTTCTTTACCCAAAGGAATATTTTTGCCTTACACAGGGAGTAAAAGTTCAGTTATTGTCATTGAAAAGAAAAAAAGAAACAGGGACTACTTTTACTATTACCAAATTAAAAATGATGGCTTTACTTTAAATAATCATCGAGACCGAATGGAAGGAATTAATGACTGAGATATTTTGGTTTCGGCTTGGAAAGAAGTAGTTATAGAGGAAAAAACAAATTCTCCTTTATTTACCAAGATTTATTATAAAAATATTGAGGAAAATGATTATAATTTACTAACTAAACCTTATAATTTTCCAATTCCTAAAAATTGAGAAAAAGAGTATTTGCCTTTATCAGAAATCGCTAATATTTCTCGTGGTTCTTCTCTTAAAAAAACTGATTTTGTTTCTAATAGTCCTTGAAAGTTTTGACAGCAAAAAAATGTCATAAATGAGGATTTTTCTTGAAGTAATAATTTTATTACTGATGCGAAATTTAAAACAATTAAAAACAAGTTAGAAATCGATGACATTCTCATAACATTGGATGGAACCGTGGGAGAGGCGGTTATTTGCTCAGAAATTGTAAAAAAAGGAATACCTTCTTCCCATCTAGCAATTATTAGGGTCAAACAAGAATATAAAACTACAAAAATACTACCAGGATTTTTATTAGCAATTTTTAAAACTCCCCAAATGAAAGAAAAATTAATGAGCCAATCTTCAGGGACTATATTTCCTGGTTTAAGTTTAGATAATTTAAAAAAAAATTTAATTCCAGTTCCCACTTTGGAAGAACAAACCAAAATTATCAGTGGATTAAATAAAATAAAACAAAGTATTCAAAACGCTCAGAAAATAATTGATAACCTTAAACTTCCTCTTTTTGTTTCTCTAATGAAACCAATTAAAACCCAAAAGTTAGGAGAAATTGCTAGTTTTGAATATGGTTATACTGCCAAAGCCAGTGATAAAGGGAAATATAGGTTTATTCAAACCGGAGATATTGACCAATATGGAAATATTTTAGACCAAGAAAAGAAGTATGTTGATTTGTTGGAAAATATCAGTGAGGATAAATGTTTGCTAAATAGAGATGATATTATTACTGCTAGACATGGAAATTGTGGGAGAACTGCCATTTTTCAAAGTAATGAAAAAACTATTTTCACTAACGACTTGATTAGAATTAAACTTAATAAAGAAAAAATATTACCAGAATACTACTGATGCTTCACCCAAACTCCTGAATATTGAAATCAAGTAAATAATTTAATCGGAGGAACTGCCCAACCTCAATTTAACGCCAATTCTTTAAAAGAAATTAGAGTGCCAATTCCTAGTTTGGAAAATCAGAAAAAAGCCGTGGAACAATTAACTAAAATCAAAGCCAATTATCAAAATATCGGTCAAACTGTTGATAATCTCAATTCTCTATACTCTCTCTCTCTCTCTCTCTCTGCTATGAGAATAAAAAGATTAGAGATATTTGCTTAATAAATCCTTCTAAATCAGAAATTAAAGATAAAAAGGATATTGAAGTCTCCTTTTTGCCAATGGAAGATTGTGAAGAGTATTCTTTGTATGTTGAGCCAAACAGAGCTAAAAAAATTGAAGAAGTTCGTCAAGGTTATACTGGTTTTGCTGAAAATGACCTACTAATTGCTAAGATTACTCCTTGCTTTGAAAATGGTAAAATGAGCATTGCGAAAAATTTAATGAATAGTATTGGATTTGGTTCCACCGAATTTATTGTTTTGCGAGCCAAGCCAGGAGTTTTAATTGAATGAGTTTATTATTGTTTACGAAATTCAAACTTTCTAGAAGATGGAAAGTCAGTTATGAAAGGAACCACTGGCAGGCAAAGGATTAGGCAAGAATTTGTCGAAAATTATTCAATTTCTTTACCACCTTTGGAAATTCAAAAGAAATCAGTTAAAGATTTAGAAGAGGAGCAGAAAATAATTAGCTTGCAAAAGAAAAGTATAGAATTATTGAAAGGAAAAGAACAGAAACTTTTAAATAACCTCTGGTAAACTATTAAAAAAATAACTTATATGACTAACGACATAGAAAAGAGCTTAATCATTAATTTTATCAATGGCGACAAAATAGGTAAATGTAGTGGTTGTATTGCTAGATTGGGTGCTAGTTGAACCGAAGCCGACCAAGTAATTTACATGCTTATTAGTTCTCGAATGGGTAAAGAAGTTAGAGAGAATTATTGCTATTATTGTTCTACGAAACTAATTGATAAAATAAAAGATATAGTTGAAAAAAACTACTTTGAGGATTTAAAGTCATGAAAGGGTCAACAATAAAAACTTAACATGATTAACAATATTAGAAAAGATTTAGCCATAGACCTTATAACTGATGGCAAAACGGGCAGATGTGATGGTTGTATTTCTAGGCATGGTATTACTATGGCAGATGCCAATCAAGCTTTATATTTAACTGCTTCTTGGCAAGAAAAAGATTTTACTCAAATCACCATTTATAAAAATGTTAAGGAGAATTATTATTATGGGTGTGTTATGAATTTATGCGACAGTTGGAGGTATATGATACGCGATGCTTACAATAAAAAGCATTTGGAGAAAACAAATAATTATGATTAAAAACTGACATTTAATTCTAACATTGTAATATATCAATACTATGAAAATTATTCTTTATTAATTAAGGATATTTGTTTGAAAAAATTATATAAAAACTAAACTAATTTATCCGTGAAGTTGTATTTATTTAATTCCTTAACTAATCAAAATGATTATTTGGTTCTTGAACCTCAGCAAACTGTTAGCATTTATTTATGTGGTCCGACAGTTTACGACCATATTCATATTGGCAATCTCCGACCAGTAATTGTTTTTGATATTTTACATCGTTTTTTGCTCCATTGTGGTTACAGAGTAAAGTATGTTCACAATTTAACAGACATTGATGATAAAATTATCCAAAAAGCTCAAAAGGAAAAAAAATCAGAATTAATAGTTACTCAGCATTATATTAAAACTTACTTTCAGAATCTTTATAATTACAACGTTCTTAAGCCTACTTTCACGCCAAAAGTGACTGATTATGTTCCCCAAATTCAGAAATTTATTGCTGATTTAATAAAAAAAAAGCATGCTTATCAGCAAGAAAGTAATATTTTATTTCGCACGAAAAATAATCCTGAATACGGTCAACTTTCCAAACAAAAAGCGGAAAAATTACAAAGCGGAGAAACCAGGCAAAATTCCCGAGAAATTACTAAAATTGATAAAGAAACTTTTCAAGATTTCGTTTTGTGAAAAAACACAAACCAAGGAGTTAATTGGTATTCACCATGAGGAAATGGTCGACCAGGTTGACATACTGAATGTGTAGTTTTTATTCAAGAATTATTGGGAAAAACTATTGATATCCACGGCGGAGGCAATGATTTACTTTTTCCTCACCACGAAAACGAAAGAATTCAATATTTAGCTCATAATAATAAAGAATTAAGTAAAGTTTGACTTCATATTGGACATTTGTATTGGAATCAAGAAAAAATGTCTAAATCTTTGAAAAATATAATTTTGGCAAAGCATTTTTACCAAAAATACGGTTCTAATGTGCTCCGTTACCTTTTTTTAAATAGTCATTACAACCAAGTAATTAATTTTAATGAAAAATTGCTCCAACAGGCTCAAGATTACACTCAAAAAATTAAAAATCTGTTGAAAAGACTGAAATTATATTTTTATTGGCAAAAAATAACTATTAATCAACAAAAAATTAATAAAAATAATCTGTTATATAAAGAAACTATCCAGGCTCTGGCTGATAATTTGAACACTATCAAAGCATTTTATTACCTGGATAAAATAATCTATCTTTTAAATAAAGAATTAGACGAGCAAAAAAAAGCAAATTTAATGCAAGAATTAAGCATCATTTATTACTTTATTTTAGACCTTTTAGGATTTAAATTTGAGTTGGTTAACTATGAATGACAAATCTGCTATTTACTTACTAAATGACAAAAACTTCGCCAAAATAAGCAATTTTTGGAAGCAGACCAAATAAGAAAGCAATTACAAGAAAAGGATATAATTTAAAAATAAAAAATTGGCAATTATTTTGGTTATTGGTAAGTAAATGGGTTAAAACTGACAACTACCTAGGTCAGTTAATAAAACAACTTTTTTGCTAAAATATTAAATATATAATGAGTAAATTGGGCGAGATAGCAGAAAAGTTAAAGAATTTTTTTATTAATTATTGGTGGGTAATTTTAATTGCTCTGGTTGCTCTTATTTTATTGATTGCTTTAATTAGTTGACTCAGCAAAGAAGCAGAAGTTCGAAAGAAAAGATTGCCTGATAATGTTCTTGTTTGTCCAATTCGGGGAAGGTTGAAAAGAGGAAAATATGCGGCCGATGGTCGATATAGTGAAGAATATTGAACAATTAAGTTAATAAAATGATTTTTAAGTAGAGGCTATGAGAAAGGACAAATTGGTCTTGAACATGTTATTCGCATTGGACGAGATGGCCATAATTCTTTACGCGTAGACTTGACCATAAAAAAAAATGACAAATTTTTTGCGGTAGTGGAAGTAAAAAATAATTCCCGAGAAATTGAATCAGCAATCAAGCACCAGTTAATTCCTGCAATGCGAATACTTAATGCCAAACACGGTATTTATTTTGATGGAACAAAAAAAAGCCGGGTGTATACCAGAAATGAAGATGGTTCGCTTTCTTGTAAACCATTTCCTTAATTTTTTGTTGAGTATTAACAGTCATTGCAATTAGCAAAAAACCCTCTTTTCTTTTTGCACCCCGCGTAATTAAATATAGTTAACATTTTTCTTGGAAACAAAAATTGGTGACCCATATGGGAATCGAACCCATGGCTTCTCCGTGAAAGGGAGATGTGTTACCACTACAACTCAATGGGCCAAATTAAATACTAATAAACTTCTTTAATTGTGACAAATCCATTCTTCCGATTTGCGGACCTTTAATTATTTTCCCTTGAAAGAAAAGAAAAGTGGTCGGAATGCTCATAATATTTAGTTTTTGTGCTAAAGAAGAATGCTTTTCAATATCAATTTCCAAAAATAATAAGTCCTTATTTTCTTTTAGCAACTTATTAATTTCTTCTTGTAGTTGGCGACAAGGCGCACACCACTTAGCAGAAAACTTTATTATTAATGGGTATTGATTGCTTTTTTTGAACAATTGCAAGTTGTCGTTTTTTAAAAATGAACTAATTGGGTCTGCTGAATCATCTAACATGTTTTTTAACTACTCTTTTGGTAAATAAAAGTTTGGAAGAAAAAAAAAGAATCCTCTAATTCCTCTTTCAAAATATTTTGATAACTGTTTATAATGCTTCCTCTTCTTTCTTGTTTTTCTTTTTGCGGAACATAACTAAGCCAATAATAATTACTAAAAGGGCAACGCCGCCGCCTACCAGGACCCAGATTCCCCCTGCTTGACTTGATTCATCTTTACCATTTACTTTAAATTCGTGCTTTAAAAATCCTCTTTTTACACCTTCAACAGTAATTTTAGGGCCTTCTTTATTATCTTTGCCTTTTTCCGACGAAATTTCTTTTTTTTCGCCTTCTTTCACTTCTATTTTGTATTTATTACCATCTTTATCTTTTCAATTTGTTTTGATTACTTTTTCTTTTTTATCCTTGTTATCGTTACTCATATATTTATATTTTTACACTATTTTTTTAAATTCAGTTTCTAACACTCAAATATTTTAAACTTGTTTGCCACAAAATTAAGATTCTGACTGATAAATTTGATTTTGAAGTTGATTTTTCTCTGTTTGACAGTTTTGGTGGGCTTAGAGTTGTTATTTTAGATTTTTATTTTCTTTTTGAGATTGTTGGCTTTTTCTAATTTGTTGTTTGTGTAAATAATATTCATTCCATGCCTACACTGTCGCGATATAGGTTATTAATTCCATTCTCAGAAAACCCCGAGATACTTTTAATCTATTTTTTAGCATTCTAAATGCTGAGGATAACGAGGAAAAGGAACTACATCACGAATGTTCTTTGTGTCGGTTAGAAACATTAATAATCTTTCTAGACCTAAACCAAAGCCGCCACTTGGAGCATAACCATATTTTCTTAAATCAAAGTACCAGGATAAATTATTAGTGTCTAGTTTTGTTTTTTGGGCTTTTTCTCGTAAAATATTGTAATTATCCTCCCGCATGCTACCACCAATTAATTCTCCCACTTCGGGGAATAATAAATCAAAACAATCAATAGTTTTTCCATCAAGGTTATTTTTCATGTAAAAGGCTTTTAAATCCATTGGGTAGTTAGTAATAAAAACGGGTTTATCAAAATGATTGCATAAATATTTTTCGTGTTCGGATTGTAAATCCATTCCTCATTTAATATCGTTGAAGACAAAGTTTTCTTGACTTACTTTTAATATTTCAATAGCCTGGGTGTAGTTAATTCTCTTAAAATAATTAGTAGCAATATTTTTCAATTTACTAATTATCTCTTTTTTGTTTTCCTTATCGTAGTTTTCTAAAAATTTTAATTCAGCATTATTATTATCAAGAACAAAATTTATTACATATTTTACCATCTTTTCTGCTAAATCAATTATTTCTACTAAATTAGTGAAAGCCATTTCTGGCTCAACCATTCAAAATTCGGCTAAATGGCGAGCAGTATGAGATTTTTCAGCCCGAAAACAAGGACTAAAAGTATAAACTTTACCTAATCCTTGGGCTAGGGCTTCGGCTTGTAACTGTCCGCTGACCGTTAATTTGGCCGGTTTTGAAAAAAAAGGTTCTTTTTGGTCTCCGGCAGTACTTTGTATTTCATTGGTAGTAACATTAAAAGTTTCTCCGGCTCCTTCGGTATCATTACTAGTAATAATGGGAGTAGAGATATAATAAAATCTTTCTTGGTGAAAAAAATCATGGATGGCTTTGCTAATACTATGACGGAGACGAAAAAGAACTAAAAAATAATTAGTTTTAGCCCTTAAATGAGGATAATTGCGAACTACGTCCAGCGGAATTTTGTTTTTTTGGAGAGGATAACCAGATGCAACCGGGCTCACAATAATTTCTTTGGCTTGTAATTCACAAATTTGGGCTCTTTCGCTCGTTAATTCCAGTTTCCCCTTTGCTGTTAGACAACTACCAAAATTAGCACTTTTTGCTTTTTCTAATAAGGATAAAGAGCAAACAATTTGTAAATTTTGTAAGCAAGAACCGTCATTTAAGGCAATAAAAATTTTGCTTTGAAAACGAACTGACTTTACCCAGCCCCGAACCTCTATTTCGGTTTCTGCTAACTCTTTTAGTGCTTGATTTTTTTTTTCTTCTAATTGGTTTAATTTTTGAATTAATTCCCGAGCTTTTTGGTAAACTTCAGCGATGGTTAAGTGAGACATTTATTTAAATTTTTGTGTTTTTCCTTAAAGAATAAAAGAAGCTTTTTTAGAAAATGGCAAAAAATATTAGTATGAAGTTTAGCAAAATATGCAAAAATAAACTATTTTATTTGATAAGTGGCGTTGTTCTTAATATTTTGCCTTGCATTTGTTGTTTTTTTTATTATCAAACAAAACTTTTTGCTTCTCCTTCTCAATTTATCTTTGAATTTTTTACTATTAACTGGTGTGTTTGAAATTCAATAATTACTGTTATTTATAACTTGAGGGAAATAAAAGCCATAAAATCCAATCAGCAAAAAGGACGAGGAAACTTTGACTTAGTGGTTCCGGCGAGCAATTTAGCCACTATTATTATCTTTACTACCAGTTTTTTAATTATGGGAAATTTGGAAACAAAATCAAGTCTTTTTTGGTGAACTTATATTCTGATTTGGCATTATTTTGCTCCAATAGTTGCTTTAATTTACTTTTTAAAATTTATAAAAACTAAAAGAATTGACTTTAATGATAATACTAAAAAGGTCTTTTCTCCGGCTTTTTTCATTATCACTTCTATTTTAGCAGTCTTTTTCTTGACGAACCTTTTGCGAAGATTTTCTATTAATCCAGTTTATTTTGAATCTCCTTATTATTTCAGAAAGTTTTTTGTTTGGTGGTTTGCTTATTTGGAAAAAGGAGAAATTATTCAATTACTGTTTTGAATTACGATTAGCCTCTTTATTTTTTGATTATCCCTTTATTTATTGCTGAGAGTTAAAAAAAGATACTTTCCAAAAACAATTTATTCAGTGAAAAAAAAGAAACTTTTCTCCTTGGTTAATGAAGAGATTAATTAAACAAAATAATCAATTTTTTTTGCCTACCAATCAAATGTTAAAGTTTGGAGCATAGATAAACCTACCAATACTGCTTAATCTTATTTAGCATTGACCACTTTATTCTTTTTTCTTTGTTTTAAAAAAAACAGAAAATAGCGAGATTGTTTAATTTATTAACAAAAAATTAACTTGTTAAAATCAATTGTTTAGTATGTTCAATTTCCTCAGAACTTTGAAACTCATTGAAAAGACAAAAAGTAAGGAAGTTGGCTTCTCTTTGGAGATACTGGTTATTTCCAGTCGGATTTAAGTGGCTAGGTAAAAAGTTAATAAACTCAATGATTTTTTTAATTTTATTACTAAATTCTCTTAAAATATCTTCGTGTTCCTGCTTTTTTAACTCTCTTTCTAAGTATTCTTTTTTAAGAAATCGTGGGGTAATTTGAAGAAACCCGTAATCCCCCAAAATAATCAATTTTTTGACTTGAGTAGGTATATCAGGCTTGCTGCTGGTTATACTTGCTTCACTCAGTAATTTTTGGTAATAGTAAAATTGCTTAAAATCAGTAGCTTGCTTAGTAATCTTGTCAACATCCTTTCAAAAATCGCTATACTCGCTAATTCTGTTAAGAATCACGGTGCGAATAAACCAAATTAAAACTATTCAGTGAATAAAACTACTTAGTTCGGTAAGAGAATCAAAAATCACTTTGACTAAAGGCACAGAGTTAACCAAATTTTTGATTAAATTTCCTATTTTAGAAAAGCTATCCTCACTGGCTTGTTCGCTGATTTGTTGGCGAGCAGTTTCAACTCGGTCATAGACGAAGGGCAGCAAGAGAATAACCACAGTAGAACAAATTACTATTTTGCGAACCAAAGGGTCTTGTCAAAGCAAAAAGTTCTCTGTTTGTGGCTTATTAAATGTTTTTGCTGAAAACCAAGTATAAAAAGAAATAAAAAGCAAAATTAAAATTAAAGTTTGGGCACTGATAAAACAAAGAGTAAGCACTACATAACTAGCAATTCGGGCTAAACTATTGAGAAAAAATATCCCCCCATTGTGAAGATAAAATTTGTTATTTTCAATATATTTGTCTCGTAATCTTAAACCCAAGTTAATTAAAAGAACAATTATATTTAGCAAAATGATTATTCAGATAAAAACCAAAGCATAAAGTAATAAATTTTGCCGGTCAGATAAATTTTCCCCTAAAAAAAATTTGTGTAAACTTTGACCTTGGCTTCTAGTTAAGGTTTGGTAAACTTTTCCAAAAATGTCTTGGGAAATAAACTCCTTATTGCCAAAAAAACCTCCACAAAGGGCCAAACCGACCCCTAAAATAGCCCAGCCCAAAACTTTCCAGGCTAGTTGAGAAAAAAAAGAATGAATAATTATTTTGTTGCGTAAGCGAGTTTTTTTTTTTAGCCAAAGCATATTACTAATTTTTTGTTATACACTAAAAAGTCATTATTAAAAATAATTTAATTGTGCTAAAGCGACAAATAAATGTTCAATGAAAAAATTCTCAATAAAAAACTCACTTACATTTTAGGAATTTCAGGAGGACCAGATAGTATGTTTTTACTAGATAAAATGTACCTTTTAGGATTTAATTTTGTTGTTGCTCATGTTAATTATCACAAAAGGGCAGAAAGCAACCAAGATGAGGAATTAGTAAAAAAATATTGCCAAAAATGAAATTTGCCTTTTTTTGCTTACCAAGTTCAGCCCCAAGAATATTCCCAAGTAAAAAACTTTCAAGCTTGGGCCCGAAAAAAACGCTATGACTTTTTTCAGCAATTAGCACAACAAAAACAAACTAAATACATTATTGTTGCTCATCACCTTGACGACCATTTAGAAACTTATTTACTCCAAAAAGAAAAAAAAACTTTGGTCGAAAATTGGGGATTAGCACCAAAAATCCCTTGACAGAATAAAAAAAAAAGTATTTACATTTTGCGTCCACTACTTAGTCTCAGCAAAGAACAAATTTGCCAGTATTTACACCAAAATAACATTCCTTATATTATTGATAAAACTAACTACTTGCCAATTTATCAACGCAATATTACCCGCCAAAAGTTAATTGATTTTCCCCTAAAAAAAAAAGAATTATTAAAAGAAATTCAACTAAAAAACCAAGAATTACAAAAAACTAAACTACTTTTGAAAAAGCAAATTAAGGAAGTTATTTTTAATTCATCTTTAAACTTGGAAATTTGACAAACTAATTCTCCTGAACTGAAACTGAGATTGCTTTACTACTGGGTAAATAAAAATACAAATAATGCTTTTGTCAGTCGAAAAAAGCCGATTTGACCTGAAATTAACAAGCAATTAATCAGCAAAAAAAGAAAAATCAACATTATTCTCAGTAAAGATTACCAAATCAGCAAAAATTTTCCTTGGGCGGTCTTAAAAAAAGAGTTAAGTTTCAGCAAGTAATAGTTTAAAATTTATTATAGCAATCCGACTTTTTAAAAATGAACCAAGAAGAATCCCTAGAAATCAAAAAAAAACAGAAATTTTCCCTTTGAGCCTGATTTAAAAATAATCCTTTTTACCTCACGGTCATTTTCTTTATTTTACTCTTTTTTTTATTGAGTTGATTATGACAAGACAAGCGAAAATTTTTCCGTTTGGTGAAAAAAGAGGACAAAATACTAATCACCGGCTTAGAAAAAAAAGATTATGAAAACCTTGACCTTGACCAACCAATTATATATACTCATAAAAATCTGGGCGGCTATGAATATTCTTTAAAAGCCAAAAATACCAACTTGTGAGACAAAATTCGGGGAACTAGTTATTATGCTTTGAGTGAAATCAAACCCGAAGAAATTGACCAAGCTTGGGAAGCAGACCCAAAAAAAATTGCAATTGACTGAGAAGGAAAAGTATTGTCAACTAGATTAGTTATTCCCGAGAATAACAATTGACTCCATCCGGATAAAAAATTTCTCCCTGACCTGCTGGGTAAAGTAGCAATGACTCTTTTAGTTATTTTAATTGTTGACTTTATTTTAGGCGGACAATTAATCAGTAAATTTGCTTCTTTCTCGGGTTCTCGCCGTCGAAGAACGGACGTAACTGACGATTCAGGAGTTAGATTTAAGGACATTGGCGGTTTGGACGAAGCCAAAGAAGAATTACAAGAAATTATTACTTATTTTCGTAATCCTCAGGTTTTTTGAAAACGAGGAGCCCAAGTCCCTAAGGGTGTCCTTTTAGTGGGACCACCAGGAAACGGAAAGACGCTTTTAGCCAAAGCTTTAGCAGGAGAGTGTAAATTACCTTTTATTTATCGTTCCGCTCCGGAGTTCGAAAAAGGAATCATCGGTTGGGGAGCAGCTGATGTTCGCAATACCTTTGCTTTAGCCCGAAAATACGCCCAAGAAAGAGGTGGTTGCTTTATCTTTGTAGACGAAATTGACGCCATTGCTGGTAAACGCCACCAATCAGTTCACTCTCATCACGAAACCTTGAACCAATTGCTTAATGAATTAGACGGTTTTTCTCCACGGGAAAATGTAATTTTTTTGGCGGCCACTAACTCTTTAAATGTTCTTGACCCAGCCCTTTTACGACCTGGTCGCCTTGATCGGCACATTTATATTCCTTTTCCTAACTTTAAAGCTCGTCAAGAAATTATTAGTTTATACGCCAGAAAAAAACAATTTACTGCTGATGTGGATTGAAAAGAAATAACTTCGATGACCAAGGGTATGAGCAGCGCCCAAATTATGAATATGTTTAATGAAGCCACGATTTTAACGGTTCGTTATCACCAAAAAGCCATTAGTCAGGTCATTCTTTTAGAAGCTTTTGACCGCGTTTTAATGGGACCAGCCTTAAAAAGTCAAGTTCTGACCCCCGAAACCAAAAAATTAGTCGCTTATCATGAAGCCGGGCACGCAGTGGTGGGTCTAACTCTTCCCGAGTTGGTTGTTCGCAAAATTACTATTATTCCTCGCTGAACCGCTGGCGGTTATACTTGGATTGATTTACGAAATAAAGAAGATGACACTTTAGTCAACAAACAGGAAATTTTAGCTCAGATTATGTCCCTTTTAGGTGGTCGAATTAGTGAAGAATTAGTTTTCGGCACTAGTTATGTTACTACCGGAAATTATTCTGATTATAAAAGAGTTTCCGAGTTGACCCGGGACTTGATTTTGCGTTATAGCATGTCTGATTTAGGAATAATTGCTACCCAAGATTCTCCTCTTTTTGGGGAGGAAAGTTTAAACGAATTGTCGGAAGCGGCAAGGCAAAAATTTGAAAATGAACGGTGAAAAATTCTGAGTGAGTGTCAGCAAAAAGTTCGCCAGATTTTACAAGAAAAAAGAAAGTCCCTTGATTTACTAGCTCAAGCCTTAATTACTAAAAATACTCTTCATCGGGAAGAAATTTATTATATTTTCATTAATGAAAGATTGCCCGAACAAGTATTGCTAGAATAAATTAAACAAATTGGAGAAAAATGAAAAAAAAGAAAAAAATAGAAGTTCCCGCTGAAGATTTACCCAGAAAAGATTACCAAGTTTGAAAAAGATACGGAGACATTATTCGTTCTTTACACCGTGACAGCAAAAGAAAAAAAGTTAGGCAACGAGAAAAAACTCTTAGTTTTTTGGTGAAACTGGGAATAGTTTTTTTTGCCGCATTTTTCACTACCTTGGCTTTTACCCTCTTATTAAGCCCAAATGGTATTTATAATAGTGGTTTGAATGGTCTTTTGCAAGCAATTTTTAATCTTTTGTCAGGATATAACGAAGGAGTTCGTGCCAATAACACTCTTTTTCTTTTTGGTACCGCTTTTTTAATTAATTTATTGATTATCGTTATTTTACGACGTTTCTTTCAGGGAAAATTAGAAATGTTATCCACGGCTCTTGTTTATTCTTTGGCCCAATTAATTTGGAGCAAAGTATTTGACAAACTTAATTTAAGCACTTTTATGTTCAACAATTTTTCACCCGAAAGTTGAGGCTTTGGTCGAGAACAATTAGGGTTTACCTTGCCTTTTTATGTTACTATTGCTCTTTTAGCTTCTTTAATTCATACCTATGGTTATAGTTTAATCTTTAAGGCTCGGGCCACTCCTGGTGGTCTAGAAATTATTACTGCTCACCTTTCCAGTAAAAAAAAAGCCAAAGTTTCGCTCGGTGTTCTTTTTAAATTCTTTGGTTTTTTGGTTGTCTTTTTGATTACCGTCATTAGTTTTCTTGGCATAGATGATAATCCAAAAGTCAAAAAAGCTGAATTAAAAACTTATCTTTGAGGAAAAAACAACGCCTCTGAGAAAGAATTTCTTAATGCGGAAGAAGATTTAGACCAGGTTCTCAAAAAATGAAAAAAAAAATACCAAATTAAGAATGATTTAGAGAAAGAAAACTCTGAACTAGAAAAGGAAATTAACCAAGAAAAAGACCCTGAAATCAAACAAAAAAATGAAAAAAAAATTCACCAAAACCAACAAAAAATTCTCGCTCTCCAAAAAGAAAATGCTCCGCTTACGACCTACTTAAAACTCAAAATAGGAAGCGAATATATAGAAGACTATCCCGAGGAAGAAGTTAAAATGCACCTAATGAACAGAGAGGAACTAAGAAATGCCCTAAAAAAAGAAATTGCCAAAAGGGAAAAAGAAACATCCTCACCAGAAAATAAAAAAACAAGAAAGTACTTAATCTATCTCAAAAAACGTCAAGAGAAAAACGAAAAAGAAATTTATGAGAAAACTCCAACAGGCTACTTTAAGGGATATGTAAAATACGTGACCAATAATGAAAAACTTTGAGCTACGTTGGTTTACATTTTTCTCTCAGCCTTTTTGATTAGCCAAATGTTTCCCAAAGATATTAAGGTGATTTTAAATGTGCAAACTAATTCTCGAGACAAATTAGACAAAATCCTCGCTTTATTAAAAGAATTCAAACCAGTTTATTATGTTAGTCACCTTTACGAACAAAAAACGAGTGAAGAAAAAATTGTTTACATCGTTAGTTGTTCTTTGACTAAATGAGGATATTATTTGCTCCAACAAGATTTACAAGACCTTAAAGTAATCTTTTTCATTAGTGAAATTAACTAAAAACCAAGTATGGAAAAAAAAGATTGAGAAAATTTTAAACCTCTTTTTCAGCAAGCTTTTACTCACAGTTCTTTTGTTAACGAAAACAAAGAAAAAAAAATCTCTGATTATGAAACTTTGGAATTTCTAGGAGATAGCATTTTAGGTATGTATGTTTGCCTTTATATTTACCAAAATTATCCTCATTATTCCGAAGGAGAAATGAGCAAATTGAAACAGTTTATGGTTCAAGAAAGCACACTAGCTCAGTTAAGCGAGGGAATTGGTTTGGGCAAATATCTTAAACTAGGAAAGGGAACTAAACAAAATAGTAGTATCTTAGCAGATGTATTTGAGTCTTTTATCGCAGCACTTTACTTGGAAAAAGGAGCCAAAACTGTTGAATTATTTTTAACTTCAACTCTTTTCACTTGAATTAAAGGTAAAGAAGACCAAGTATGAGACTATAAAACCCAATTGCAAGAAATTTGCCAAGCCAAAAAAGACCATTTAGAATATACAGTAGTTAAATGAAGGGACAAAAAAGAAAATCTATTTACTGTGGAAGCACGTTTAGGAAAACTTTGTGTTCAAGGAAAAGGAAAAAGCATAAAAGATGCTGAACAGGAAGCCGCCCGCTGTGCTTTAGAAAAAATAGAAAAAAAAGATTCATAATTAACAAAGAACTGTTTGTAGAAAACTCGAATTCTCTTCAATCCTTACTAATTTTTTCTCTTTCGTTTTCTATTGTTAATTTTTACTTTCTTGTTTTTTTTCACTTTTATCATTTTTTTGTTCTTCGGTGTTTTCTTCATCCCTTTCAGGCTCATATTCAGAACAGGATATTAACAATCATCAAACTCTGCTTGATAACTTTGAGTAATCTTCTATCAAACTGATATCTAAAATAAACTTTCGTAAGTTTTCAAGATATTTAATTGATTGGCAAATTTTATTTGTGATTTTAAATCTTTTTCGTTTACCATCACCTTTCAACTTTTTTTTTATTTATTAACAATTACTCTTCCTAACTAATTTACATCTATGCTCAGTTTTACGATAATTACCACCAACTAGTTTCTCAATATTAAGTAAAATAAATAAATAGATTCATTAATGAGTAAATTACCAACCAAATATCATTTTAATTTCACAGAAAAAGCAGAAAATTATAGTTATTGAAAAGAAATAACTGCTAAAAACAACAATTTCTCTGCTTCGCTTTTAATGCCTCCACCAAACATTACTGGTAATTTACATTTAGGCCATTGTTTAGACTTAATTCCCCAAGATTTTTTAGTGCGTTATTTTTACTTAAAAGGCCAACCAATTTATTGAATTTCTGGCATAGACCATGCCGGAATTGCTACTCAAAAAAAAATTGAATCTTTAAACATTTCTAACCTTCAAACTATCGAACAAAAAAAAAATTATACTTTAAATACTTGGTATCCTCAAACTAAAAAAGTCTTTTTTCAACAGTGAGAGAAACTAGGATTATTCGTTAATTATGAAAATACTAAATTTACTTTGGATTCAAATATTCAAGAGCAAGTAAAACAAGCTTTTATTCAATTATACAATGATGATTTAATTTATCGTGACAAGAAACTAGTTAATTGAGACCCCCAATTAAAAAGTGTTATTTCGGATATTGAAGTAGAACACAAACCTAGTGAAAGCAAGTTGTATTATTTAAAATATACTCTGCTAAATAGCAATGATAATCCGCAGACAAAACAAGAAAAAAATACTAATCATGAATTCGTTTTTGTTCGAACAATTATCCAAAACAAAGAAGGAAAAATATTGCTAGTAAAAGACAAAAAGTGAGGCTGAACTGCCCCTGGCGGTAAAGTAGAAAAAGGCGAAAGTTTGGAAGAAGCCGCTAAAAGAGAAGTGTTCGAAGAAACTAATTTAGTAGTTGAAAAACTAAAAAAAGTTAAAGAACGAATTTTTCTTTTTAATAATAAATGAATAAAAAATCAACAGTGAAAAGGCTATTTTTATTGAACTAATGAATATTCTAGCGAAATACAAAATAAAGAATCAGGAAAAATACTGGATATTAAGTTTATAGACAAAACTTCCAAAGAAGCACATGAATACGCACAGTATTTTTCTTATTCTACTTCTTCTCATAAATCAGATTACTTGAAAATGTTAGATGGTGAAGTAGAAAAGCAATCATCAAATAGTTATTTGTTGGTTGCTACTAGCCGTCCGGAAACTATTTTTGCCGACGTTGCTTTATTTGTTAATCCCCAAGACCAAAGATATCAAAAATATATTGGTCAGGAAGTTCAGCACCCAGTAACGAAAAAAATTATTCCTATTTTGGCCGATGAAAAAATAATTATTGACTTTGGCACTGGTGTTTTAAAATGCACCCCGGGTCATGATTTTTTTGATTATGAATTAGGCAAAAAATATAATTTACCTCTAATTAATTGTTATGATAAGAACGGAAATTTAAATGACTTAGCGGGAAAATGACAAGGACAAGAACCTCAATCAATTCGCCAAGAATTAGTAAAAGAACTACAAGAAAAGAACATTTGCTCAAAAATTGAAACTTATCAAACTAATTTAGCAGTTTCTCAAAGAACCGGTGTTTCCGTTGAACCTTTACTTTCTACGCAATGGTTTTGTGATTTACCACAATTAATTAAAAGGATAGAAACTAAAAATCCTGATTTTTTAAGTAAAATTAATTTTTACCCTTCTCGTTTTCAACAAATTATTAAAGAGTGAAAAGAAAAAACTCATGAATGATGTATTTCTCGCCAGTTATGATGAGGACACCAAATTCCGGCTTGATATCACAAGAAAACCGGTGAAATTTATGTTGGCAAAAACTCGCCGTTACCCATTGAGGAATGAGAACCCGAAAAAGATGTCTTAGATACTTGATTTTCCAGCGGTTTATGACCGATAACTACTATTAACCAGGGACAAAAGTTTCCCCAACCAAATCCACAACATTTTCCTATTACTCATTTAATTACTGGTTATGATATTTTATTTTTTTGAGTATTAAAAATGATACTTTTAAGTTACTATTTCACTAATCAGCCAAGTTTTCAAAATATTTATCTCCATGGTCTAATTCGCGATAGTCAAGGACGTAAAATGTCAAAATCTTTGGGTAATGGCGTTGAGCCCGAAGAAATTATTGAAAAATATGGTGCTGATAGTTTGCGTTTATTTCTTTTAGAAAATAATATTCTTGGCTCTGACTTAATTTTTGAAGAAAGCAAAATTAAAGGTGCTTATAATTTCATTCAAAAACTTTGAAGCATTGGTAATTTTCTACTTTTGAAATTAGAGGAAAAAGAATTAAAAAAAATTGAAATCATGGAATTAGAAACTGAACTAAACAAGGAAAATAATAAAGAATTAAAAATAATTAACACTTGAATTTTAACTGAATTAGAAAAATTAAAAAAAGATTGCTTTAAACATAGTGAAAAATTAGAAACCAGCCTTTTAGCCAAAAAACTAATTGATTTTACTTGACAAAAATTAAGTAATGATTATTTAGAATTAATAAAAATAACTGCTTGGAGTCCAGCAACAAAAAAAACTTTACTTTATGTTTATCAACAAATATTAGCATACTTTTATCCTTTTATTCCTTTTGTTACCGAATATCTTTATCAAAGAGTTAGCAGGCAAAAGTTATTAGTTTAAGTTTATAAAAAAGTCAATAAATAGTAGTAGTAGTAGTAGTAGTAGTAGTAAAAAATAATAATAACATGGTAGATGACCGAGAAAAAGAACGAAAACTAGAATTAGCAAATAAAAAACTTGAATTAGAATTAGGCGACATAAATCTTCGACTTTTAAGAAATGTAGGCAAAATAATTTCTTTAAAGTGAAACAGAGACTTATGAAATGAAGCCAAAACAAAATTTAAAAGCATTGAAGAAGAGGATATTTCTAATGAATGTAAAGAACAAGCAGCAAAAATCTTTGATACTTTTATTATAATTAACAAAGTTTATATCAATGAAATAGGGGAAGGCAAATTTGCTTGCACTAATGAAGATTTAAATTCATTGGAAGAGAACTGTAAAGAGGTTTTAGAAAATATTGATGCGGTAAATAAATATTACCCGCAGATTATTAGTGATAGTAAATGCTCCGAAACCAAAGAAGGTATAAAAATTGCTTGGGAATTAATCCCCGTAGCCAGAAAATTTGCTAACATCAAAGACAAATTAGAACAATTTAACGACAAAACCACTACTTGGCAAGATGTTGAAAGTTTATATAATGAAGCAGACTCTATTTCGGGGTCTACTCAATTGCAAAGCAAATTCGCTGAAAATCAAAAAATGTGGTTTTTTGGTGACATTACTTTGTCAGTTTTGAGTTTTGTTAAAGAAGTGAACGAAGGAAAAGACCTTCCATCCCATCTTTTTCCTTCCACTATCCAAGAATTAAACTTTTTACAAAAAATCGCCGACGAGTTTCCCAATCTTCTTAATTGAGCCGAAAAAGTATATAGTTCCGACGAGATAGAAAATAAAAGTGCCAAAATTAAAGAAATGAAAGAAGCCAACGAACAATTAAAATCTTTCGTCCAAGAACAAAGAAAAAAACTCGGTGGTACTTCTAACAGGCCAGCAAACAACCCTCAAAACTCCCAAGATAAAAAGAAAATCCAAGATTTACAAAGTGAAATCAACTCTCTTAACCAAAAACTTGCTGAATTACAAAGTCAAATTGAAAGTTTATCAGAAAAACAAAATACAAATTCAGCCAACAGCACTGATGAACAACAAATTCAACAGCAAATAACCGGTTTACAAAAGAAAAAAGAGGATACTCAAATTGAATTAGACCAAAAAAAAAATCACCAAAAGCAATTAAAAAATAAAACTAATTCTTCTAATTCGCAAAGCAATAGTCAAACAACTAATAATCAAAACAATAAATTTAATTGGCTATATGTAGTAATTCCTGGTGGAATATTGTTGGTAATTTGTGGAATAGTTATTGCTTATTTGATGGGTAAGAAGAATAAAGAAAGACATTAAATTCTTTTTTAAAGTTGGCAAAATGAGAGGATAAGAGGTAAAATAAAGATTTTATTTCATGGTTATAATATTAACTTTTATTGGTTTTGTTAAAAACTTAAATATAACTATTGTTAACAACATGTTCTTATGTTGTTTAAGGTAAGTTTAAAAGTTTTATATATGAACCAAAAAGAAAAATCATTTAAAGAATACTTAAAAGAAATTGAAGACCCCAAGAATAATCGAGAAGTCAATTACGCTCTGCCCGAAAACCCCACGGTTTTACAAGTTGCCAAGTTTGAAATTTGTCAAGAAATATTGGGCTATAAATCAAAGAATAATTTAACTCGCGAGCAAGTAGCCGAAAAGATGGGAATAAGTAAAGCCGAAACCGAGGATATTCTTTTTTGCCACATTGAGGAATTTACTCTGGATAGACTGGTAGAATATGCGAGCAAATTGTTAGACCCAGTTCAAGTAAAAGTAATTTTAGAACCTAAATTAGTTCATGCCAAAGCCATTTAGATTAGTTGATAAGCATTTTAGCCCAAAAGATAATGAATGACAACGAACTTATGGATTAAGACTTACTTTTAACAAAAGTGAAATAATTGCGATTACTATTACCGACCACTACCAACAAAAATCCGATCGAGAATGGATTACGAATGAATTAGTTTTAGAAATATTAGAGAAATTGAACGGATGAGGATTGGAGTCTACCAAGTACCGTGGCAAAAGAAAAGTTTATAAATGAGAGATAACTTATCACAACCAAAGATATCGTCTTTGATTCTGGTTCAAAGATGGAACTAATAACCATTTATGAATTAGAAATATTCACCCTATCGATTAAGTATGACATAGCATTCTCAGCCAAAAAGGAAAAGTAGGAAAATCCGTCAAATTAGTGGACAAAAATTATTAACTTTAAAATAATTATTTATATGGCGATAGACAGAGATTGAAAAAATTTTAAGTGTGAAGACTGTGGTTGTGATATTAAGGACACTAAATATAAATACATTTTTCTAGGTTACCACATTAATGATAGTAAGCATAAAAAAGTCTGCTTTAATTGTTTTTTAAAGAACCCGGAATACGGTAATTTATATCATCAAGTAGTCATTGTGGAGTTTGATTCTAATCCTCCTCATCAGGTTATCAGAGAAGAAAATATTAAGCAGTATAGTGGTGGCAATCAAAAAGTGCCAGAAGAAAAACCAAAACCTGTTAATAATAACAATGGCATAAGTAAGGGTGAGTGAATTTTAATTATAGGAGAGATTTTAATTATCAGTTTAATTTTAATTGGCTTATTTTATTATTGTAAAGAAAAGAAAACAAAAATAAATGCCGGCACCACTAGAAAATAAAAAAATTGATTTAAGAGATTTTGAAAAAACTTGAATGGTCGATTTTTTGCTTTTATTAATAAAAAATATTCGTTCCTTTCGGCAAAAACAAGATATTAAAAATCAAGTTGAAGTTTATGGTGAATTAACCCAAGAATGAAAAGAGAAAATGGATGATTCATTTGATTTTAATCAATTTTTAATTCCCTTAGCAAAAAGTAAAATTAACTTTAACTTGCCTGAAACCAAAGAAAAAGAATTATTTTATATTATTGACCTTAAACCCTTTGGGATTTTAAAAATTCGCAGACAAAAAACTGATTTAAAAAAAGAACTTCAAGAAAAATTAAGTTATTTTCAAGCCGAATATGAACGAGCCCAAAGTTTATTAAATAATGAAAAATTTGTTAAAAAGGCTCCTGCTGATTTAGTAGAAAAAGAAAAAAAGAAATTAGTTTATTTTGCCGAGCAAAAGAAAAAAGTTTTAGAACAATTGGAGCAAAAAAAGTAAAATTTGTTTGTAGTAAACTAATAAATTCATGCCAAAAAAGAATAAAAAAAGTTAAAAATCACAAAAGTGATAAGAAAATTATTTTATAAAAACTTGCTGTAAAATTAAATTTATATCATGATTAATGCTCAAAAATGGTTAGACAAAGTTATTCCTAATAATCAGCAAATTAATGTTAAAAAATTACATATTATAACCAAAAACAATCAAAATATTTTAAAAGGCAAGTTAGATTTGTCAACTTTTCCTAATTTAAAAAAACTAACTATTGAAAACCAATCTATTACTCGTTTGGATTTAACTCATTGTTTAGATTTGGAAGAAGTTCATGCCGATAATAATTTATTAGAAAAAGTGGTTTGACCTATTCGGGCTCCAAAATTAGAGAGAATTTATTTAACTAATAATAACTTTAAAGCTCGTGATTTAAGACAATTCATTCGTTTTCGTCACTTAAAGGTTTTATTTTTGGGGACTGATGATTCAGAAAGAATAAATCGAGGTATCTATAATCGTTGAAATGGTTCTTTGTGTCCTTTACGATTTCTTACTAAATTAGAGGAATTAGATATCAATGCTACTGATATTAACAGTGGTTTAGAATATTTACCCACCAAGAAATTATTTGCCTTTAGTTTTGGTAATTTTGGACGAGTAGGATCAGGAGTAGACAAATTAAAAGAGACCTTGGCAAAGTTTGTAAGTCTCGATGAGGGAAAGACAATGGAAGATTGGGCTGCCGAGGAAACTTATGTTGTTGACTTTAATGATTATCTCGACAAAATTGAAACTATTCGCAGTTGAAAAAGATTACAAAGGAGAGAAAAACAACAACTTCAAGCTCAAATTCAAGTTAATAATCCTTGATC
Source organism: endosymbiont GvMRE of Glomus versiforme (assembly GCF_003546845.1). Lineage (NCBI taxonomy): Bacteria > Bacillati > Mycoplasmatota > Mollicutes > Mycoplasmatales > endosymbiont GvMRE of Glomus versiforme. The sequence goes on from NZ_NWVA01000002.1 coordinate 499,461, forward strand.
ATCAAAGAGAAATTAATAGTTAGAAACTAATATCGTCACGAATGAGAACAACAAAAAAAACAAAGTTAATTGCTTATTTAGCCAAGGGTATTTTTGTCGTGTTGAAACAATTAACTTAATTTTTCTCTTAATAGAGTTAAAAAATAAATATGACTGATTGAACTGACATTCATCAAGATTTTACGAAAGAACTAAAAAAGAAGTGAAAAGAACTCCGCTTTAATCGCTATCAAGTCCAAGAATGAATTGAAAATGCTTGTTTAGAACCTGCCGATGCTGAATTTGCTTTTTGATTAAAAAATAACAAGGATTATACTCCTGATGAAATAGACTCTGATGAGATAGAAGAATTAAGAGATAGTTATAATAATGGCAAATTAGGAAGCGAGATTAATAGCGTTTTGCTTCAAGCAAAAACTAAACAAAAAGAAAAAGATTGAAAAAACATTAACTCTAACTTTACGCCTGAACTAATTCAGAAATGAAAGGATAATGGTTTTACTTATGAGGAGTGTACTGACTGAATAAATATTCATGCTCCTAATGACCAAAATCAAGCCATCCAAGAACCTGAGTTTTATGCTTACTTGCGAGATGAAATAAAGTTAAAGCCAGAAGAAGTATTAAGTGATAATAGTGCTGATTTAGTTGATTTAAGAGAACATTTTAGAGAATATGAGCAAAGAGAGTTAGAAGCAAAAATTGAACTTTTTCCTAAGCAAGGATAAAAAAATTAGTGATTTGTATGAAAATTATCATCAACTTATAAGTCCAACTTGCTGAAAATTCAAAAAAAGTAGAAGTTCGTACGGAGAATTTTGTTCAGCAAGTTTTATTATACATTATTATAATGTATAAAATCAAAGAGCAAGGACAACTTTAAGTATTACTGAAAGAATGCGGGAGTTGTTATTGTCAAATGTTCCACAATAGTGGTTATGATTTCTGCCTCGACTGTTTAAATTGTGATAGTTTGGGTTGCGGTAATTATAATCCTAATTCTGGTAATTGCTGTGCTTGCTATGGAAAAAAGAACAAGACTAAATTAGAGAGAGAGAGAGAGAGAGAGAGAATATCACTTACTCAAAAAAGCGACTACATTGAGAACAAATGAAACAACGAGTTGAAGACATGATCGATAAAATTAAAGACCACGAAGATACTGATGATATGCGAACTGCTAAACAAATTGAGGATGCTCGTCGATGAACTAAACAAGAGAAAGACAGAATAGTAAGAGATTTAACCGAAAAAGAATTAAAAGATTTATTGATAATTAAAAAAAACACATAAAATCAAATCAAAGTAATGAATAGAAATCGAGAAAACCAAAAGTGTCCAAAAACTAACTGCTGAGGTAAAATAGTCGAGAAAGAAGTTTATCATGATGTATCTCCTTTTGATGCTTATAACGAAACCACTTATTCTATTTCTGTCTGCAATAATAGTGATTGTGGAAGTCGTAGTGATAAATGTTTTTGAGTCACTGTGAGAGATATTCAAGAGGATGGGGTTTTAGTAGGAACACCTAAACATGTTTGAAAAGAGTCAATTAGCCCTGAAACATTAGCAAAGAATTTAGTAGATTTCGTGATTTGATTACTAAAAGTTTGAAATTAATGGCAACTGAAATCAAAAAAACTAGACAAAAATAAACGAATAATCAATGACAGAAAAAATAAATTTATGAATGAGCAACTAACCGAAAAGAAAAAAATAATTAATTGTCTTTATTCTCACTTTAAAGATAATACCCAGAAATTAAAAATCGTTTGTGACTGAGATGAAGTAATTCAACCCCACGAGCCTTATGCTTTATGGTTAACTCCTTTAAATGAAAAACAAAAAAAAGAAGGTTATGTTGATGAGAAAATTGACTTTTCTAAATATTTTGAAGTCTTTTGAGCCAGAAAAGAAGAACCTTGAATTAATTATTCTCCTTATGGTTCTCGCTTAATATTAGATGAAGACACCGAAAAATTAAATCAGCAACAAGAAATCAAAAACTCTCCTGACTTCTACCAACAAGCCCCTTTCTTAACCATTGCCAAAGAGCTATTAAAACTGATAAAAGAAAACAAAGTGAAAAAACTTGTCTTTTTATCTGCTTATGATAGAAAGAAGTTTCCCAACGGAGACCCGCGAAAACACCAAATATTTAAAGAAACTTTTGGTAGGTTCACCAATTGCTCTCTTGAATTGATTGGTTTTGATAGTGAAGGAAAAGGAGCCAATAAAGCCGACTGAATAAAAGAAAATGCTGCTGATTTTGATATTGTAATTGATGATAACCCGAATATTTGTAAAAGTATAGTTGAAAGTAGCAATGCTTCCCAAAGTATTCCAAATATTATTGTTTGTGCCCCTCATTATCTGGCCGTAGAAAACCAACATCACAAGAAAGTATTGTTAATTAAAACTAGCATTAGTGATTTGAAGAAAGAGGATTTTGTTGCTAATAAAGGGAGAGAAAAAACTTGCCGAAAAAGATAGTTTTTTATCAGATTGTTGCCAAGCAATAATAAAGGAATATCATGTTTTGAGCAATAAAGATATAATTCAAGCCAATTTTTTTTGTGAAAAATGTGGAAAATATATCAAAATTTATCCTAACCGAGAAAAAGCGAAAGAAATGGATGAGCGACAAAAAGAAAAAGCGTTGGTTGATTTTTGAAGAAGTGAACTAAAAAAAAGGGGTTATCATGTTATTGAGGATAAAGAATATAGTCATCACAACGAAGTTCTTTTAAGGGAACTCCAAAGCGAATTAGCCGATGGATATATTGAAATCCTTGGAGAAGTAAAAGATGATAAAGCAATTATTTATTTTCAATCCATTGGTTGTTGTGAAGATGTTGATAAAGAAGAATGAAAACCAATTAAACTTCCTTTAATTCAATTGCCCGCTGATAAAAAAGATATTAAATATTTTGATTACTTTCCGTTCAGTTGAAAATACCTAACTTGAGGTCAAGACAAAGAAGCAGAAAAGGGAACGCTTAAAAGCATTTGGGAAGACAGAAACAAGCCTTCACTTTTAGGAACTGATTTTCCCAAAGCCAAAACTGAACTAATGGAAGAATTGAAAAACAAAGGATTTCAATGAGAAGGTGGAGAAAAAAAAGACAACTATATAAAAGCAATTTGTCCTCGCTGTGGCTGAACTTATAATTGTGAATTAACTGAAAAGTATCTAAAAGTTGAAGAACAAAAAGAAATGGCAAAAGCAGTAAAAAAACACGAGTGTTAAAAAGGATTTTTATTAAAATAATAATATGAAATGCAGCGGAGACACTAGCATAATAAAGGACGAACAAATTGCTTATATCAGCATGGAAAAAGCCAGCAAAATCAGGATATTTCACCTAAAAAATGGCGATGAAGTGATTGACAGTAATCTTAATGATTTTTGAAAAGATAAAAGCAGCAAAAGAGAAAAATGAACTGAAACCAATCAAGAAGAGTGAGCCAAGAGAGCAAGAAAATAAGGCAAAAGCAAAGAAAAATAGTTAAAAAGGCTAAAAGAAACCAATATAATCAGCAAAATGATTTAATTGAGAATAAATTTATCCAATCTAACCAAAAAATTATAGAATTAGAAACTGAAATTAATAATTTAAAAAAAATTTTAGGATTAGTAAGCGAAGTGGTTAAAGAACAAGTAGGAAAAATAAATGATTTGACACAAAAAACTGAATTGCTAAGTGAAAAGTTATTAACTTGAAAAGAAAAAGAGAATTCTAAGCAAATATTAAACTTGGATAATAAAGAAAAATTTACTACTCTTAACCAAAAGTTTGAAGAAATTATTAAGAAAGGTGGAGAAAAAAGTGTTCTAAATCTAAAAAGAGTATTAGAAAAAGAAAAACAAAGAAGCAGAGAAGAAGAAAATACCTTGGAAAGAATTAGCGAACCAAAGGATTATTCAAATGAAGGACAAGAATTAAATAAACCTCGGAATGATAATAGAGAAAAGACAAAAGCTATTCAATGCTTTAAATGTAAATTTTTTAGACCGAAATTATCTGATATAGACTATCCCATGCTAAGTGAAATTAGGCAACAAAGTGATAGTTATTGGTGAAATAATCAGTGAACCGAAAACCAAGACTACTGCGAGCCTTGCTATTATGGCAAAATCAAAGAACTAAAAACTTAATAATGAGCGAAGAGTGATATCTCACAGCCGAGCGTGCGTGAGGGAGTGTAAATAGTTAATGTAAACAAAAAACCAAAAGCATTATTAAACAAGACTAGTCATTTAAAAAAAATAAGTAAAATACTTATATGTTAAAGTTAGATATTAAATATGATAATGGGGAAACCCGACACATTACAAACGATTTGAATATGGAGCAGTTAAAATCACTAGTAGGGTATATTGAAAATGGAACTGGGGCTTTGGCTCATTTCACAGAAATTAAAATAACTAATAATAAAATAAAGAGTTAACAAGATATTTGCGCGTATACGAGAGCCTTTAAACTTTTTCATGATTTCAGTCTATACTTATATTTTATGGTATACCAAAAAAATCTATATATAACTTTCCCATAAACTATATATAGAAAAGAAAGTAATTGCTTTGGCTTGAATATAGCAAATAACTAATATGGAAAAGATAGAAAAATGTGATAAATGTCGCAAGAACTTTGCTCGTAAGTTTGTTGTTTGCTAAAAACAATTATATTATGCCTAAACTTAAACCTAGTGAAAAGAAAGGAATTTATTCCGATCTTTCTCAAAATGGATTTCCTAAACCTAAAAAAGCCCACTGTTTTCAATGCCAGAAAGAGATTTGAATTAAGTTTGTTTTACCTCGGCAAGAATACAGTCAAAAAAATGATTGAGTTTATTGAACTGGAGAACGCGGAAAGAAAAAGATTTGCGATCCTTGCCTCCTAGAATTTTATCACAATAAGCCACTTTACTGAAACACAGTAAAGAACCTCAAAAAGCGACAACAAATTCGCACTTACATCTACCACGGAATTATTGCAGCTTAGAGTTTTTTTAAAAAATGTAGTTGTAATTAAGTGATAAACTCAAAGCAATTCAAGCAAACTTTATCCACAATGCGTGTTTTTCTCTTAAACTCCTCTATCTCCTTAAAAGTTAAATCACAGCCTAGAAACTCCCTGTTAGTTTCCTGACAAACCTCTAAAACAATGAAACTACCAGCACAAGGGTCAAGAATTAAGTCTCCTTGGTTGGTGGTGGCAACAATTAAGGCTTTAATTAGTTCTCTTGGTTTTTGATGAGGATGCTTTCTCTGACTAGTGGGCAAACTGTTTTCACTTCACACATTTCCAAAGCTTCTATTTCTAAACAATTTGCTATTAGTAGGCTGCTTTTGGAGTAAAAAAGCAAACTCTGCTTGGCTTCTTAATCAGGAACCCATGCCTAAGGTGTTTTGCTTATATCACACTAGCAAATCAACTATTTTTAACTGAGATGCTTGGAGTAATCAACTTAAAACTCTATCAGTTCCTAAGATGGTTTTGTTTACTCACAACAGACAAAAGCCACTGGTTTTAATACTCGGCTGATTCTGAAAGCAATTGAGTTATTTGGTAGTCAGATTGGAAATGTAAAGGGTAATCTAACTTTAAAACAGTGCTAACTTTCTCGTATTGAGGGTCTAAAAACACTAACTTAGTGCTACTTTCCGGCAAAGAAGTCAATAACTCTAAGGCTTCTCCTGGCTGTTTGGTGTTAAATTGATAATTACTCTCTCTCTCTCTCTCTCTCTCTCTGGAAATGAAACATATTGATTTTATTTTTAGGAGAAAGTAGTCTGAAAATAAAGGATTTTTTGGTGGTATACTAAAATACTATATTATGGAAAGTAATAGAGACTGAAGAGAAATACATCCTGATTTTAATGAATATTACCAAAATCTTTGAAAAGAACATGGTTTTGATTACCAAACCTCCCAAAAATGAAAAGAAGTTTTAAAAGAAAAATTTGAAGTTAAAGATTTTGCTTTTTATGCTTGACTTAGAGATGAAGAACACTTGATTAGTCAAAAAACTGAACAACAAAATAACGACAGAAGTCTAGAAAGTATTATTGATGATAATATTGCCATTTTTAAAGAAAATGCTTTAAAAGAACATAAACCAAAGATAATCAAAATAAGAAACAGTGATTTCAATGTTGAAGGAAAAAAGGTAATAGGAATTGATTGCAATAGTGATTGTCATTTTGATATCCAAGGAAGTAATATAAAAGTTAAAGCCGATGAAGAAGCAATAGGAATTAGGGTAAGTGGGGGTGTTGTTACAATTAGAAACAACAAAGTAAGCGTTAAAGCAGGACAATCTAATAATGAAAAAAACCAACTAGAGTCAAAAGAAGTTAATCAAACAACCTTTTATAATGATTTATGAATAAATTTATTAAATGACAAGAAATTACTAGAAGAAAATAAACTGGTTCTTGAGCAAATAGCACAAAACAATCAAGTTAATTGAATTAATACTCATCTTTCCTTTACTCCTCAGTTAATCAAAACTTGGCAAAGTTATGGTTTCACTTTTGAGCAGACCAGAGATTGAATTAATATTCATGCTCCTAGTGACCAAGAACAAGCTATTCAGGAACCAGAATTTTATGCTTATTTAAGAGATGAGTGACAATTATCTCCTGAACAAGTATTAAATGATAATAATATTAGATTAGAGGATTTAAGAAAACAATTTAGGGAATACCAACAGAGTCAGCAATTACAGGCTCAAATCATCCAACCCACTTACGGAACCCCTGGCTCTAGCAAAGGAGGAAATAATTAATCATGAACATAAGCACTGAAATAACCCTAATTTGAAACACACACACACACACACACACACTAGTAGCATATCTCTCGAAAGGAGGCAACCATGAATAAAAAAGCCTGCGTTAACTGCCAAAAACAATCCTCAATTTGGCACTATATCTACGACCCTGATACTAAAAAAATTGAACTCTCCTTAGCCGACACTGAACCCCAAGGAAACCAACTAGTCTTTTGCAGTAAAGATTGCTATGAAGAAAAATTCTTTCCGGAAAAGAAAAAAGAGCAACATAAACTTTCCCATTGTGCCGTTTGTGATAAGAAATCAGCAGTTTACCACTACATTTGAGACAAACGCACCAAAGTCTTAGAAGAAAGCATGAGTAATGCCACTAATCCTGATCATCAATGAGTATTCTGTACCGAAAAACATTTTAAACAGTGAGAAAGCCAAAGGAAACAAGAAGCCGAAAAAGAATTAAACTTAACTTGAAATAAACTAAACTCAGAAAAAGGAAATTTAGAAGTTCCTAACTTTCCTACTTTAGAAGAATTGCGACAAAAGCAAGAAAAAGAAGAACTAGAGAGTTATATTAAGCAAATCTTACAAGAAATTCAGCAAGTTAAACAGAAAGCCAATGTTTCCTCTAAAACAAGCAATATTGATAACAAAAACGATAAATCTTTCTTTGAAAAGAATAAAGTGCTTGTTATCATAGGAGGAATAGGGATTTTGGCTTTAATTGGAGGCTTAGTTTTTTGGATAGTAAAGTTGAAAAAGGGCAAAGAGAACTAAATTTAAGGCAAAGGTTTCATGACTTGGTTAATTTTCTCTAACAACCCATCTAATCTCTGACCAAATAAACGAGTTTTTCGGGTTAAAAGCTCAAGATAAAGTTCCACATTCCTTAACTGCAACTGTATTCTTTCTTCAGTATTAGCTAATTTTCTTTCTATCAAATCACATCTTTCACATCTAGTCATTATAAGTTTTCTCCTAATTTTTGAAATTCTTTTAATAGTTTCTCTAAAACTTTTTCATTTTCCGTGTTTTCTTTGCTTATTTCTTTCGTTCTCTCAACCAATCTCTTTACCTTTTCTTTAATCCTTTGAAACTCTTCTCTCCTCTGTCTTAATTCTTTCCTTAATTGCTCTATCATAATTAATTAAAAAAATTGGGATCACTAATACTCTTAATCTTGGCTTCCAAAGCTGCTTTGCTATAAGAGCCACTACCTAAGCACTTATTAATTAGAGTAGTCAACTCTTTCGCATTTCAGTAATAAAACTTGGTTCCGGTAGTCATGCTTACTTTCTCGCCACTTTCTCCACCGCTCATTACTTTGGAATTAAAGATATTTAGCCTCATTTCTGGGTGTTGGTTAAATAAACTTCGCACACTTGGTAAAGCCGAACCACTAGGGGTGGTATGTCTGATATTAGTACAACTTGCAATCTCATCATCATCCAAATAATACTCATAAACAGCAGCAAAAGCCTTCTTGTGAACTTCTCCTGCTGCCATCTTCTGCTCTCGGGCTTTGCTGGTAGTTTCACCCAATTTTGCCGAAGCTTCTTTTTCTTCGGCAATTTTGCTTTGCATTTCTTGGTAAGCAGTCTCATCTAAATTAGCTTCTTTTCGTAAGTGTTCGATTTGAGTATCTTTTTCTTGTTTTTCTTTCTCTAATTCTTGCTCTTTAAGCATTAAGTCTCTTTCATTTTTGCGTTTTAATTCCAAGATTTCTCTTTCTAATTGGGCTTTTCTTTCTTGGCATTCTTTTTCAATTCTTTGGCGAGATTCTTGGTCTTCTAAGGCAATTTGGGCTAATTGTTTTTGCATTTCTTCTTCAATTAATCGGGCTCGAGTTGCTAATCTTTCTTGCTCTTGCTGATTTTCTTTTTCTAAGCGGTCAATTTCCGCTCGTTTTCTTTGCTCGGCTAATTCAGCCTCTTTTTGCTTGATAGCCAGGGCTTCTTCAGCCATTTTTTTCTTAGTTTCAATTTGTTCGGCTTGGGAAGTTAAGCGTTTTTCTTCTTGTTCTTTTAATTCTTTTTGACGGGCTTCAAAGGCTTGTTGACGAGCTTTTAGTTCTTGTTCTTCTAACTCTCTTTCCCTTTGGCGACGTTCTTCTTCAGATTTTAATTTTTGTTGTTTAGTGTCTAGGTTTTGCTCACGACGGTTGAATTCAAGGTTATCAAGTTTTTTGCGGGCTTCTTCGCGGGATTGTTTTTTCTTTTGCCTTTCGGTTTCTTCTTGGCTTAGGTTAGAAAATAAGTCATCATAACGAGAACCAGTGGCAGAAGATTGCGATTGCTGAGAAGTTTGTTCTTGCTCAGCATCAGTTTCTTTTCAAGTAGTTTGCGAGGAGCTATAAGACGGTAAGTGAGAAATGCTGGCTTGAATTTTGTCCTCTACATACTTGGCTAAACTAGGTACTAATTCTTCTAAATTTACTTGTTTTTCTTCTATTTCTTGACCTATTTCGCCACGCTTGGCTAACTCTTCACGGTTTTTAGTTCATTGGGCTTGAAGCTTTTCCGCTTGGAAAGTTAGATAATTTTCTCAGATTTCCTGTAATCAGGAGTGTTCCGATAAGAATTGTTTTCAGTCTAGTTGCTCGGCATTAGGAGGATTGTTTTGTTGATACTCCTCAAATTGCTCTTTTAAGTCTTCAAGGATAATGGTTTCATCGTTTAAAACTTGTTCTGGGGCTAACTCAATGTTATCTCTTAAATAAGCATAAAAAGCTGGCTCTTGAATAGCTTGATTTTGGTCAGTAGGAGAATGAATATTTATTCAGTCTTGGCATTGTTCATAAGTGAAGTCATAGCTAATCCATTCTTTTACTAACTTTTGGGTGAAATTGAGGCTGATATTCTTTCATTTTTCTCAGTTAGTATTAATTTCAGGATTAATATTTCCCCACGCAAAGGTTAAAAGGTCAAAAAAATCATACTTTTTGAATGATTTAAAACCATGGGCAGATAAAAGATTGCTGTGGTCTTGGTCGATTGCTCCTAATGATACTCAATTTTTTTCTTGGCTTTCAATTCCTCGGGTAATTTTTCCTTCATCTTGGTAAATAATTCTTTCCCGGTAAATAGGTAGTTCAAGTTCAACTATTTCTTTGGGGTTATTTTGGGCAAATTCTAAAAGGGAAGGTAGTAAACTTTTGCGAACTTCTTGCATTCTTTTCCTAGTCTCTTCTTTTTCGGCTTCTTGTTGTTCTTTAAATAATTTCTTTTGTTCTTTTTCTAAAATTTGCTGTTTTAAGGCTTGATAAGGGTTTTTGATGGTTCCAAATTGGGTGTTTAAATCAGGAAGAATTTGTTGCTGATTAAAGAAACTAAGACTTTCATATTTAAGCTTAAGTGCTTGGATATTTCTAAGTAAGTTGGTTGAATGCTTATACTCTTTGCGTAAAGGAGCTAGAGTTTTCAGGATATTCTCGTTTTGAGCAGAGAGTTTAACTTTTGACTTAGCAAGATTTTGCTTTTCTTCTTCACTAAGTTTAATCTTCTCTAAGCCTATTCTTAGTAAGGTTTGTCGGTGTTCTTCAGTAGTCTTTCAGTTAGAAGCATTAAAGAGAGTTATTCCTAAATTTTCTAGTTTGCTTTGCTGCTCAGTGCTTAGGGAAAGAGCAGTGACAAAGAATCTTAAAGTGTTTTCTTTTTCTTCATGAGTTAAATCAAAGTTTTGTTGTTCAGTAAGGAATTGCTGACGAGTATTAGCCAAAACTTGCTTATCTTCCAGGGATTTTAAGCCCAAGGCTTCTAAGCCGGCATTAAGCAGTTTAAGTTTTTGTTTAGTGGTTAGTTTAGGGAAAGTTTGACGTAATTCTAGTTCATGATTTTTAATTTTTTTATTTTGGAGAGTAATGGCAAGAATTTGCTCTTCGTTTAAATATAGTTTGCTTAAGATTTTACTTTCTTCGTTGGTGAGTTTAATCTCCTCAATAACTTTAAGCAAATTATCCTTTTGGGTGCTAGGAAGAATTGATTTAAACCAAGTTTTTATTCGTTCAAATTCAGTTTGGAAACCAGGAAAGTGTTCTTCTAAACCTTCGGTGTTGATAGCTGCTGAACTAATTGAAGCTTGGTGAATTCCTTCTAAAGTTTGCTGGACTTGGGCTTGTTGCTCGGCTAATTCTTGTGCTACTTGCTCTTGTTCTTGGGCGATTTGTTCTTGTTGTTGGACGTATTCGGCTTGTTGTTTTTCTTCTTTGATGGTTTGGACGGCTTGGAACAGCTCTTGACGAAGTTGAGTGGTTTGTTCTAAGGGTTTATCTTGAATTTTCTCTTCTCAGTTATAAAGTTTAGCGGGAAGTTCTTTTTCCGCAATTTGGTTTTTGGTTAGTTCTTTTTTTATTTCTAGTTGGGCGACTTTCTTTTGAGCAGTTTCTTGCTTTTGATTGATTTGGTGTTTTTTTCACTGAGTATAGCCTCAAATAGCCAGAATTATGGCATTGTATCCAACCATAGCGGGTCATTTATGTTCGGGTTTTTCTACGCAGTTATAAGTTAAGACATTACCCATGATATAGCCTATTATGAGGACATATTTATCTCATAAATCAACATATTGCATTAAAGTGTCTTTGTGATAGTAAGCGATTGCTAAGCAGATGTTTAGGATAACTAAACCAGGCAAGCCATTTCTTTTGTAGACAATGTATTCGAGCAAGAAGATAATTAAATAGAGCATAAACAAAGTCATTTGGTTTTGCGTAGCCGCAGCGGCTTCTTCTAATTCTTTTACTTCTTGCTCAGCTTCGGCTTGTTCTTGAGCTTCTTCCGCTTGTTCGTCCGGAGGTGATTCTTCACTTTCTTTTTGTTCTTCAAGCACTTGCTCTTGGGCTTGACTGATTTGTTGTCATTGTTGTTCTAAGATTTCTTGCTGTAGTTGAGCAGCTTCGGCTTGTTGTTGCTCAATTTCTTCTTGGAGTTCTTGTTTAGATTGAGAGGAAGCAGAAGCTGAGCTTTGTTGCTGGACTTCTTGGATTTCTTTTTGTAGTTCCTCGATTTGTTTTTCTTTTTGAGCAGTTTGTTGCTGTTGCTGATTAAGTTGCTCTTGTTTTTGCTCTAATTGCTTTTGAAGTTTATCTACTTTCTCTTGACTTTCTGCTTGGGCTTGCTTGGTGGCTTTTCTTTGTTTAGCCGTAAAAGCTTCAGCGGCTGCTTCTTTGGCTTTTTCTAGTTTTTTATTTTCTCTGGTCAGGGCTGATTTGAGTTGAGTGACTTCTTTTTGAGAGGTTGCTTGTTGTTTTTGCTGGCGAGTAAGTTGAGCTTTAGTTTTGGCTCGGGCAGTGCGGAGTTCTTTTTCTTTTTGTTCGTTTAGTTGCGTAGGGTCTTGATCCTCGTTTTCAGTATCAGAGGCTTCTGATTGCTCTTGTTCTAGAGGAGTAAGATTTTCGTTTACTTGGGCTTGGATTTCTTTGATTTGGGAGAGAATTTGGCTTTTAGCACTTTCTACTTGCTCTTTAAGAACTTGGTTGGTTTGGTCAGTTTCTGGGGCAGTTTGTTCTTGATTAGTTTGCGAAGGAATGGCAGTTTCTTCTTTTCGGCGGTCGGGGGTAGTTAAAGGAGCTGATTCATGTTCGTTTTTAATGCGAATATCTCAGCCTCATTCTCGTAATTCTTCTTCGGTGTATTCCTGGGCTCAACGAGAGTTAGGATTTAAGGGCATTCCTTCCGGTCGAGGCATTTCTTTAACTTTTCCTTCTTTAACGCCAACTTTTCACTCTCTTTCAGCTGGTTTTTCGGGGATTAGTTTTTTAGTTTCTTGAAGGATGTTTAATTGGGCTAATAGTTTGGTTTCTTCGGCTTTGAGTTGGAGAGATTTTTGGATTTTAGCGAAGGCTAGTTTTTCTTTACTGAAATCAGTTAGTTGTTGGGCTTTTATTAAGTTGTCTAAGCGTTCATTAGCTCGCTGAGCTTCTTGCTTAGCTTCTTTGGTTTCTTGCTTGTTTTTTTGCGTTTGTTCTTCTAAGTTTTTAATTCGCTTGCGTTCTTTTTGGAGGTTTTCGGTAAGTTGATTGACATCACGAGTGGCTTTGCGAGCCATAGATAAAGCTTCTTCGGCTTGTTCTTCAATGTCAAAAATAGTGTTTTCTAGGTTATCCATGCGGCGGTTAGTTTCTTCAGCAATTTCACCCATTTGCTCGGCTACTAAGTCTAGTTTGCGAGTTTGTTGGTGGATAAGTTCAAATTGTTCTTCGACATCGTCAGTTAATTCTTGGAATTCAACGTTTAAGCGTTTTTGGTCGTGGCGAATGTTTTCTACTTCTTCTTCGTATTCTTCTAAGATTTCTTGGGTTTGGTTAATTTTAGTGTTGATTAGATTATTGGCTCGCTCGAATTCGTCGCGAGTTTCTTCTATTTCCATTTGAATTTTAGTTTCTTGGATTTTTAATTGATGAGTGAATTCTTCTTGAGTATTCTCTATTTCTTGGTGGACTTCTTCTAGTTTGCGGTCGGTTTTAGTTTGGTAGCGTTGGAAATCTTCTTTAAGTTCTTCTTGTTCTTCTTTTAAGTTATTTAGTTGAATTTTATTGACTTTGATTTTATCGCGAAGTTCATTATCTATGGCTTCTCTTTCTAATTTTTCTTCTAGGATATCACGGGCATTTTTGGTGATTTTTACTTCAGCGGAATCTACTCTTTCATTAACTTCTTCGAATTGTTGGTTTACTTCGGCTTTGAATTCGGAGTGAGCTTGGGAGAGGTTGTTGAGAGAAGATTCTAAGCGTTGTCCTTGGGATTTAAGGTTGCCGATTTCTTCGCCTTGGGAAGAAAGTTTGCCTTCTAATTCGGATTTGGTGGATTGGAGTTTACCTTCAAGTTTATTGAAGCCATCATCCATGGCTTTGCCTTGGGCATCTACTTTTTCGTTGACATCGGCTATTCCTTTTTGTGCTTTTCCTGCTTTTAAATGCAAACTAGAAATAGCCAAATCATTGCAAGTATCTTTAACTCTATCAATTACACTAGAAGAAATTGAAAAAAGAGCATCAACACCTGTTAAAATTCCTTTAACTATTGAGCCAACAACAGGAAAATTATTCAAAAACTTTGTAAATCTTTTAGTTTTCTTAATGAATTTAGCAGTTTTGCCCGCTCATTTTGTTATTTCTTCAGCTATACCAAGGATTTCATTTGGAGTTATTCTTCCTGCTTTAATTCCATCTATAAAATAATCAACATCTACTCCTTTAAAGCCAATTGCTCCTACAGCACTATTAAATCCTTCAATAGCACCACGAGCAATTTTTTCTGTTAAGCCTTGCTTTTTTTCAAGTTGTTCTAATTCTACTTCTGTTATAGGTTTTTCGTTGTTATTTGTCATATTGTTTTAGTTTATTTATTTGATTTTGTTTATGTTATTTAGTGTAGCAAGTGGGCTAGTTAGTGCTAATTTGAGGACTTATTTAGTTAAAATTATTTATTATGGTTAGTGAAGATATAAGTAATTTGAAGCAAGAGAGAGAGAGAGAGAGAGTAGGAAAAAAGATGATTGAGTTAATGAAACTCAGAGAAAAAAGGAAAACTAAAGAAAAAGAAAGTAAAGAAACAGGCAAAATGAGATGAAGCTCATTTGGAACATCTATAAGTTGTGTATTTTTTTGATGGTTGTGTAAATTCATGCTTGAAGAGTTTTCCAAGAATCAAGAATGAGCCTGATTAGAAAAACTTATAAAGTTTTGTTATTATACTTTCATTATAGTCGGAATATTAGCAATAATTATTAGTATTTACCTCATATTCTTTGGTTATCCAAAAATCTGCGAAGAAGTAAAACAACTCAAAGCCAAAGAAAAACAACTCGAACAGGAAATAGCAAAGCAATAAAGGAAAGGGCTAAATAAGGGCAGGAATATAGATTATTTTAACCATCTCTATCAAACTTCTCTACTCGAAAACAATCCATAATGCCAAGAATGTGAGGGCTATTGTCATCTAAACATCAGATTAGTTTATAGGCTTTATTGCCATTGTATAGAGGCACATAGTAATAATAAGTATACTGATAATTTCTTTCGCCATCTTCGTCTACTTCTTCACCATCTAACTGAGGAACCAATACTTTTCTGATTAAGTCGTCGGTGATTAACTTTTTGGCTAATTGCTTGGGAGTTAGTTTGATGCCTTTTCTTTTTAAAGCAACCAAGTATTCTCGGTTATGTTTCTCATAATAAGGGCTAATTTCTAGTTTAGTTAGGTGTTGTTCATTAAGAACTAAATCACACTCATATTTTCTTAAATTAGTGGGCTTCTTGGGCGGTTTCTTGATTTTCATAAGAATTTCTTAATTCAAAAGGAGCATGTAAACTTTCAGCATAAGTTATTAGTTCATCCAAAGTAAGTTTATCAATATGACTATATAGGATATATTCAGCTCGGTAGATGCTTAATCCTAATTGTTTGGCAATATCTTTGGTAGTTAAGTCATTTTGTCGTTTATAACGTAAAATGCTTTTACAAAGCTTATATTTAGCTTTATCTAGTTCAGTAGCCCAAGGAGTTAAACCAATATTAGTCCTCCTATCACTTCTTTGGGCTCTTTTTACTACTCGCTCAAATTCTTCCTTGGGAGGAAAAACAAATCTTTTAGAGCTATTTTTATTTATTGGCATAATACATTAATTTTAAGGCGGAGGGATTATAATTGGGTTAAGTTTATCTAATAAATTGTTTAATTTGTGCCTGACAAAGTAATTTAGTTTATTCTTTAATTTCACAAGAGCAGCTTGGAATGCTTCCAAAATCTGTTTTTCTTGTTGAATCTTACTGGCTAAATTAGCATTAGTGATAACATTTTCACAACTACACTTGAAAAGAATGCTTCGAAGTGATTGGTTTTCTTGTTCAAATTTGTCGGCTTTTTCTTTAAGTTCATTGATTTTTTGTTTAACTCTATCCATATTTCTTTAATCTACCTCCTCAATAATAGGACAATCTCCTTCATCGTCATCATCCTCTCGAGAAAAATTAGTATCCCTTTTAACCAAAGTAAAACTAGGAATATTATCAAGCGGAGCATCTCTTAATATTTGTTGTGCTTTTTCCCAATTTACAACTCTATACTTAACTTCATTAGTTTCCCTTACATCTTTCAATACTTCTTCAAAACTAACTTCATGTGGGATGACAATATTTCCTCTATAAGAAACACCAGCCTCATAAATTCTAGCTAATTGGGACTGATGGTTTTCTTTAATTGTTTGGACTTTATTTTTGCAGGAACTTCACTCATTTCAAGCTTGTTCTCTAAGCATTATAAATTTCCTCCTAGTTCTCTAAATTCTTTCAATAGTTTCTCTAAAACTTTTTCATTCTCACTATTTTCCTTACTGACTTCTTTTGTCTGCTCGCCCAACTGTTTCACTTTCTCCTTAATTCTCTGAAACTCTTCTTTTCTTAGGTTTAATTCTTGTTTTAATTTCTGTAATTCAATCATAATCTAACTCCCACTAATAATCCATAAAATAAGCAATAGGGCCAGGGCAATTCAAAACAAACCCCGATAAAATGGTTCTTGTTCTCGGTAATAGTTAAATGGTTTAGTGGCTTGTTCTTGAGCTTTACCGCTATATTCATTTCACTTTTGAGAGGCTTGGTTTTCATACTCTTCAGTTTTTTTAGCAATAGGGGCTTTTACATAGTAATTTCATTGCTCAGAAGCTCATTCTTTTACAGTATCTTTAATTCCCATGATTTTTCCTCCTATTCATTAGCCAAATTCCTCCTCCCAATACTAAAAGAATTGTTCCTAGTAGTCAAGGGTTAATTGGTTCTTTATTAGTAGTGGTTGCTTTTCCTGGTTCTGGTTCACTTTTCGGTTTAACTTTATTATCTTTTAGGGCTTTTTGGTGTTCATTTTTCCAGAACTCTACTTTTTTATTAGTTTTGGTTAATTCTTCAGTATGGTTTTGCTGAGTTTGTTGGTAAGAGGTGATTTCTTTTTTAGCAGTGGTTAATTCTGTTTCTAACTTCTTTTTTAGACTAGTAAGATTTCAAGATTTATTAGTATCTATTCCTTGCTCTTGGGCTCATTGGGCGACTTGGTTTCATTGATTAGTTAGGAGAGAAATTTGCTTATCACTTAAATTAGTTTGGGTTTGGGTAGATTTAAGAGTAGGTTTAGACCGGGCTTGCTCTAATTTAACTTCTAATTCTTTAATCTGATTCTGGGCTTTCTGAGTTAATTCAGTGTTCTTTTGTTGGGCTAGGGCTAAGTTTTCATTAGTTTTTGTTAAATCTTTACGAATTTGGTCTAATTCTTGCTTAACTTTCACATAAGCATCAGTAGTTTTGTTTAAAGTTTGACTTTGTTTTTGGTTAGTTTCTTCTAACTTCACTAATTCTTGTTGCTTTTCTTCAAATTTAGCAGTTAAATCAGCTAAGAGCTTTTTAGCTTCTTTTTGTTTACTGAGTTTTTGTTTGGCTAGGTTGAATAAAGCAGTTTGTTCTTGTTCTAACTTTTCTTTTCGGGAATTAGCTAAAAGAGTGAGGGCTTTAACTTGCTTTTTGAGTTCTTTATTAGTCTTCTCTTGGGTAGCAATTGCTTGAGTTTTTTCTTTTTGTTCTCGGGTTAATTGCTCATTAAGATTAGTTATTTCTTGCTGAGATTGTTTTAAATTCTCGACTACTTCTTGCTTTTCTTGGCTTAATTTTTTGCTCTCTTTAATAAGTTGTTGGATTTCGGCAGTTTTTAGTTGATTATCTTGGATTCGCTCTTCAATTTGTTGGTCTTTATTCTTAATTTCCTGTTGATATTCTTTTTCTTTAGCTTGTCAGTTAGTTTCGGCTTTCTCTCGGGCTTGTTGCTGCTCTTTCAAAAGATTGTTAGCTTTCTCTAAGTTTTGTTTTAAATTAGCCAATTCTTGTTTTTGGTTCTGGATTTCCTTAGTTAATTCAGTTTTTTCTCCTTGGAGATTATTAGTTAAGGCTTGTTGATAATCTAGTTGTTGTTCTAGTTCTTTAACTTTTTGTTGGGTTTGTTGACACTGTAAAGAAAGTTGCTTTAAGTTTTGTTGGCTTTGAGTTTGGTTTTCTTCTAACTGGGAATTTAACTGACTAATTTTCTGACTAAGAGTTTGACAAATAGATTGTTGTTGGGTTAATTCTTCTTTTAACTGGTTTTTAGTTTCTTCACTGTTTTGTAATTTGGTCTGCAATTGAGCAATTAGTTGCGTGTTGGTTTGATTAGTTTCTTGGCTTTCTTTTAAAAGGGTTTCTAGGCGAGACAACTCAGTTTGAAACTCTGATTTAACTTTTTCTAATTCTTCATTTTTAGTAGTTAATTGTTGGTTAAACTGGGCTAATTGGGAAGCTTTTTCTTCACCAAGAGTAGTTTTTTCGTTTTTTAGTTGGCTGATTTGAGCTTGGAGAGCGGTCTTTTCTTGCCGTAAAGTGGCTAGTTTTTTTTGGAGAGCTTGGACTTTGTTTGTTTCGGTAGTTAGTTTGTTTTGAGATTGAAGAAGTTCGGTTTGGGTTTGCGTCAATTGCCCTTGGAGAGCAGCAATTTGTTGATTTTCATTCTTTAAACGTGTGATTTCTTCTTTTGATTGGGTGATTTCTTGGCGTAAAGTAGCTGTGGAAGTGCTAGTTTGGTCTCTTTGTTTTTGTAAATCTTGTTCTTTTTGGCGAATTTGGGCTTGAAAAGTTTTAATAGTTTGCTGGTTTTGAGCGTTTTGCGTTTGTGCCTCTTGCTGCAATTGGTTAATTCTGGTTCCTAAAGTTTGGGTTTTGTTTTTTTCTTGGTTTAATTTTTCGGTTAATTCTTGAATTTTGTTTTGAGAAGTTTGAGCGGTTTGCTGCTGAGTTTGAAGATTTTGTTGAAAAGGCTCTAAAAGGGCTTCAGTGGCGACTAATTTTTCCCCATAGGTGTCAATTTCTTGATTTAATTCGTTGATTTGGTTTAATAATTCGTTATAATTTACTGGCATAGTGGTGTTTTGATTTGATTGTTGTGCTCTCTCTCTCTCTCTCTCTCTCTCTCTCTCTCTCTGCTTGGTCTACTTCTTGCATTCATTTGAGAACATGTTTTTCATACTCATCAGGGTTAATTTTACTAACAACACTCTCTATTTCTTTGTGAAAACCAACAACTTCATGAGCACACTCGGCTTTATATGAGTAGTATGCATCAAGGTTATTTTTTTCAACTCATTCCTTAAATTCCTCCAAGTTATATTTAGTCATAATATTTTTCCTTTCTAGTTAATCAGGTGGCTAGTAAATAAACTGCGGCGAGCAAAATAAGGGGGGCATAATCTCACCAAAGATTGGTTACTGAGGTTTTTTTAGGTTCATTTATCCTTAATTCGGCAGCTCTTTGGTAATCATTTACTTGCTGATTTAAGTCGTTCATTTGCTGTTGGGTTTGGTTTAATTTATTCCTTAACTGTTTATTTTCAGTTTCTTGGCGGGTAATTTCTTGAGTGGCATCTTTGACAGTTTCTTCTAATTCTTGCTGTAGTTCAGTGATACGAACATTAGGGTCTTTTTTTAAGTTATCAATTTGTTTCTGGGCTAAGTTTAATCAATCCTGATTTACTGAATCTAATTGTTGTTCTTTTTGGTCTAATTCAGCAATGGCTTTTTGGAGATTAGTGAGATAATTCTGGGCAGTTTGCTGACTAAAAACTAACTCTTGCTTTAATTGGGTGATTTGCTGGGTTAAATTAGGCTGTTTCAGGGCAGGTTGGGAAAGAGTTCTTTTTAAGGGCTGGGGTGACAAAGGGGTTGAGGAAATATCTCCTGCTGATTTAGAGCGTTTTAGCTGACTAGGTTTAAAGTTTCCTTGGGCAAATTCTTGCTCTATTTCTTGGTTAAGTTCTTGGTTTTTAGTCATGGTTTTTTAATTCATTTATTTGTTCTTGTAAATGGTAAAGGTCTTTTTTTCAGGGCTTAGTTTCAGGAGCATTAGTGTTTCGGTAATAAAGGTAAATTACTAGCAAAGCAAGCAAGATTATCAGGATAATAGTCATATTATTTTCGGGTTTGTTTTAAATAGCAAGTTCAACAAATATCAATTAGAGGGCTAGGAAAGATGTATTTCTTGTGGCAAAAGAGGCAATTAGGCATTAGGGTTAGCAGGCTTAGTTTTCTTGACTAGTTGTTTCTTTACTTGGCTTAGTTCCGCTTTAAGTTGGTTGATTTGTTTTTGTTCTGAACCGTTCTTTTGTTCTAATTTAAGGGTTCGATCTTTTCAATGAACTGTATACCCGGCAAAAACAGCTAAAGAGAGTAAGTTGGTAAAAGCCAAGGCAATGGCTATTTCGCAACAAGTAATCATATTAAGTATCAATTGAAGCTACTATTCCTAAGCCTAAAGAACCAGTTATAAAAGCAATTCCTCTAAACGGACAAAGTCAACAGTCCTGGTTAGCACGGTGACCATGAAAAACCACATAACCAATAGCAGCAATGGCTGAAAAGAGCATTAAAGGTTGGTAATCCATACTATTTAGACTTAATGAATTCGCTTAGTCCTTCACCTAAGGTCTTATAGCCAACTTTGATTTTCTGAGCCGCTTTTTTTTGGTTGGCGGACATTTTAGCATTAAGGGCTAGGGCATTAGTTTTACATTCATGAGCTACTTGAGTGATTTTTTTAGGCTTAATGCCTTGTTTAGTTTGGTGACGCATACATTCATAGTATTCACAGGTGGTTTGGGCAGATTTGTTTTTAATGAGGGCGGTGTTTTTCTTAGGCTTAGACTTAGCAGGAGTGCGGGAAACAGGTTTTTTAGTTTTCTTAGGTTTGGTTTTTTTTATTTGGGGCATATTATTCTTGGGTTAGGTCTTCAAAATAGCTGGGGTCATAAGAAGCAAAGTTAGATAAATCAGCAATTAAGGCTTTGATTACTAGGCGAATATATTCAACGGATATTTCTTGGGCTAAGTGCTCTTTACCATAGTCTTCTTCTTCAGTGTATCGGTTTTCAATATCGGTTAATAGGGTGCGGTAATCCACATCTTTATGTAAGAATAAACCAGTGAGTTTTTGCTGTTTATCTTCATAGCGGTAGGGCTCAGTGATAAGTTCAATGTTAGGAAGGGGAATGTTGCCGGTTAAAAGCTGATAAATCTTTTCTTGGCTTAATTGGTCCACTTCATCTCAAAATTGTTCTTGGATTTCTTCTTCAGTAAGGCGTTTAGGCTGGGAGCGAGTGTTTTTAATTGCTTTGCTTTGGTTTACTTTTGGCATTAATCTTTCTTAATTCATTTAGTGTAAGCGTAAGCAAGAGCAAGACCGGCAATTATTCCGATAGCGAGGTAAGTTATTTTTGATTCTTTAATGTTTTTTATCATAGTGTTTTAGTTTAGTGCTGTTTTGGGATTAGCACAAAAATCCTTTGCGTTGGAGACTGTTGAGCAGAAAACGAGTGTCTTTTTTTAAATAGCGTTCAGTGGTTTGAAACTGGGAGTGACCAAGGAGTTGTTGGATAGCAGGAGGCTCTAAGTGAAAATCATAATGGAGAATAGAAGCAAAAGAACGACGGAGAGTGTGGGGAGTAATCTTTCAGGACAGGTTTAATTTTTGGGACTGCTTTTGGAGATATTTTCAAATAGCTATGCGGGAGATTTTAGTTCACTGGTCAGGTTCTTTTTTTTGGCTTTTTAGGGCAATGTAAGGGTTATTCAGCAGGTTAAAAACTAAACGTTCTTTTTGGCCTTTGCCGTAGACTACAAAAGCAGGCTTATCTTCTACGAGTTTAGTTTTTCAGGTGAAGTTGATGGCTTCACTGACTCGGAGACCAAGATAGCCCATTAAAAGGATTACTTCTTTAACTTTATCGGTTCTTTTGGGGAGAGAGAGGTGAGAAGGAGTTTGGCAGAGAGTGGATAATTGGGAAAGGGTTAAAACTTGTTCGGTTTGTTTTTTCATAGTGAATTTGTTAACTAGGAAATGTTAACTTAGTGGGAAGGAGGAAAAAGGGCTTTTGTTAACTTAGAGACTGTTTTTGGTTAATTTCAGGCTAAAAAGTTAACAATATTGGCTATTGTGTTAATTTTTTTTTTGCTGGGGAGAGGGAGAATTAGGAAACCAGTATAATGAAAATAATTTTTTAGTAATCCCAAATTAGGCCTGGATTAAAACGTCGCATAAAGAAATGCTAAACTAATTTTTTACTCCCCAGCAATTCTAGCGCACAGTCTGAATCTTAAAAGGCAACAGAGTTAGAGAAGTATTGAGTAAAGTTTCTACTGTTTGTTGGATTAGGAAACCACAAGCTACGGCTAGAAGTGAGCAAAAGATTAAACTTCCGGTGGACATTATCAACCCCCTCCTAAATAATGGTTTAATTGTCTAAACTGTCCTGCTCCAGTGTGAACTCAATGGCGAAAGTAAAAACCTGCTATTAGACAGAGAGTGAATCAGATAAAGTATTTACTCATTAATACTCATTTTCCTCCTCGTTATCATCATAAGTATGGCGGAAAGTAATTGGGTTTTCTTTTTTGCTTTTATAAAAGGCTATAGCATAAGGGATTAGTAATCCTGCTACTATGCCTATGGCTAAGTATTTAAGGTTTTTCATATTTCTTTTAGGCTGAATTGATTAAAATAAAGTCTTGTTCTGGTTGGCAAGTGTGATAAGGAAGCTTTTGCTGACTTAACTCATAATTCCAGTAAGCATTACCGGCTTGAATTAAGACTTGTTTGGTAGGTTCAGCATACTTAGGAATAATGGTTAATTCCGGTTTAATGAAGCTAGCAAGAGAGGCAGTGCGAGAGGTTATAGTTAAGCCAATTATGGCATATTTAAGTATTTGATATTTATTCATGATTTAGTTATTTTGGATTGCAGGTAATGTCTTTCAGGTAGCTAAAGCCACATTTAGGATAAGGGTTAGTTTTCACTAGCGGACAGGCTTGATGTTGGATAATGAAACTAGGAAGAATGATTAGGAAATTGGATTGAACTAGGTCTTGATGAGTGATAGTTTGTTGGCATTGCGAGCAAAGGAGAATTATTGGAAGGGTTAAGGTGGGTTTTATGATTACTGGCATGTTATTTCGCTAAAAGTTTCTCACCAAATTCTTGGGGTTTGAGGGCAACTACATAAGGCACTAAATAACCCACTAATCCTCCTAATACTAAGTATTTTCACTGAATACCAGGCTCTTTATCTTTTCAAAAGAAGACTAAGGCTAAAAGCAAGAATACAGCTAGCAAAATAGCAATAATGGCTTGCTGAGTGTTGGCTCCCCGGGCAAAGTTTTCTTTTAAGAGTTCTTTATATTCAGTGCTTTTGGTTTCTATGGTGGGTTTGATTTTTTCATCATAAAAGTTGCTTAAAGCTCCTTTGAAATCAGGTAATCCTCAAGTCATTAGTTATTAGCCTCCTGTTTTCTGATATAGTGATAAACAAATATTCCCACTAGGGCAGTGGCTATTAGAGCATAAGTGATTAACTGGGCAGTAGGGCTTTTAGGCTGAATAGCTTGTAAACTAGTAGCTAACTGATTAAGATTACTAGGCACTGTTAATTGTTGCGGTTGCTTCACTATTGGTTGAATTATTGGCATAACTTTCTTTTATTTCAGGTGAGACTGGTTCAGAGGCTTTTTGGTTCTGGAAAGCTTGGGCTTTGGCTTGTCGCTCTTGAAACTTAGTAACTTTGTCTATTGTGCTTTTGGGATAATCACTTAAAGGTTTGTTTTCTTGGGCATAAGGAGTTCAGTAAGGTTCTGGTTTATAGTTAGGCTTAGGAGTGGGCTTAGTTTCCGGGGCAGGCTTTGTTTGATTAGCAGGCTCCTTGGGACTTTCACTCTCATACATCTCCCTAAACTTTCAGTAAACTGCTCCTCTTTTATCTAAGCGTTCAGTGCCGACAAATTTTTGTTCAGCAACTTTAAGAATGTAAATGGTTTGGCCCTCTTTAGTGTCTTTTCAGAGCAGGATACGCATTTTATTAGGGTCAATTAGGTGACATTGGCAAGTGACACTAGCGAGCAGTTGAGGCTTTTCTTGGAGGAGTTGTTGTAATACTTTAGTGATTAGTTCTTCGTTGGCTTGATGGATTAGTTCAGGATTATTCATAGTAGTTTAGAGGAGTTTAAGGACAGGTGGCAAGTTTTTAAGTTTTTCTAATCTTCTTTCTTGGCAAATAATTTACCAGTTACTTTTTGGATTAAGCCGGAGTTATAGATAAAGTATCCGACGGCTAATCCAATCGCAAACATGGCTAGTTTACCAGTGGCTCAAGATTTTAATGTTGATTCTTCGTTGTTCATGGTTTTTTATTTTTTCAATTGGACAATAGCTAAATAACCAACGCTGGCTAAAACGGCAATGACCGAAACGCCGACTATGGCATAGGCAAAGGAGGTTTTAATGTCTTCCCGATAGAGGATTTCTCCCCGACGGACATTAAGGGAGGGATTTTTAAGGTTTTCTTGATTTTCTATTTGGGGCATAATTTTTTAGGGTTTTTCTTTTAAGTGTTTTTCAATTTGGTTCAGGGTGGCTTGGATAGCTTGTAAACAGGCTAAAGTTTGTTGTTGAGTTTGAGTGAACTCATCAATTTTAGTGATTAAAGGTTGAGTGTTAAGGTTGAACATATTAATAGGTTTCAGTTTCTTGGTAATGGCGTTCTGGTTCAGGCTGAGGGCGAGGATTGAATTCTAAGCTTTTTTTAGTTTCAGTGGCTAAGAGGCGAAAGGAGTTATTAGTGCTGGTGATTTGTTGGCTTAAATTGGTGAGTTGGGAATTAGCATTATTTTCTAAGCTTTCAATACGAGCAAAAATTTGTTGTTGGCTGTTAAGCAATTGGGTGAAACTGAATTGAATTTGCTGTAAAGAACTCTGGATTTCACCAATAGTGCCAGTCATTTGGGGGATTTTTTGTCCCGTCATGGCTTCTAAAGCAAAGGGTATTCACGGAACTATTTGCATTAGGGAAGGAGGCAAGGAGAATAAGCCTTTTTGGGCAGGTTGCTGGGCTTGATGGCTTTGTTCACTAAACTGACTTTGGCTTTGCGTGCTTTGGAATTGAGCTTGATTATCAGTAAACTGACTATTTTGATTAAAGCTATTTTGCTGAGTGAAAGCTTGCTGATTAAGTTTTGGCATATTATTGGGCTAATTTTGTGATGGTTTCTAAAGCAAAAGCTAAGCTTCCAATGAATGGTAAGTAATTAGTAGCATTCTGTAATCAAGTAGCATCTTTGATTTGGGAACTAAATCATCATAAAGCTAAGCAACCTAAAGCAATCACTAATAATCAATGTCTTTTTTCTCATTTTCATTTAGCAGAGTATGGGCTGGTTTGAGAAGAAGTTGCTTTTTTTTGTTGGTTTAACATATTTAGCGATTATATTTCTTTTCTAAGGCTTGATTGAGGGCTTGTTTAAGTTTGCTACTAGGAGTGAATTTAAAGCGATAAAAGACATAAGCTTGACCACGAGGCTTTTTTAAATAACTAGTAGTTTGCCCTTCAGTCTTTTTTAGAGAACCAAAGGAACCTAGTGTTCCGATTTGAACAGTTTCATTAGTTTTGGCTTTTATTAGGCGGGTAAATAAGTCTTGGGTGACAAGGGAATAGGCTTCTTTTATTTCAGATTGAGTGTAATTCGTTTTTGTTGGCATATGGGTAAATATAGCAATTGTCGACTAATTTCTATAGTTTTCTTTTTAGAGATTGGGTGAATGCCTGAAGGGCTTTTTTTGTTGTATACAACACGGGGACAATAATGCATACAGAGATTTTAGTTGATTTTTGGTGATGAGAATTTGGAGAATTTTTTGTTTGTCATTTTTTGACGTTTGAAATCAGGATAGTTAAAGAATGTCTGTTATCTATTATTCTTTAACTAATTAGGTGGTTGACATTTAGGGGTTTTGTTATCTCATGAGAAACGTCAACGTTTGACTATAACCAACTCCAATTCTTAAATAACGCTTCGTAAGTAAACTTACTATGCTATTATACTAAGCCAAAATAATATACTAATGTATATTTAAAAGGTAAAAAGGGCTGAAACTAGGCTAAAATAGGGCGAATTTGAAGGCTGTTCTTTCCCTGTAGAGTTGGTAAAAAGATTAATAAGAAAAAGACTGTTCTTTCTCTAGGTAAACTTAATTAAGACAATAAAACTTTTCTTTTCCTTGCTTGGCTGAACGTTCTCAGCTTATTCATACTATTACCTAATCACAGAGCTATGGCTGAACCAAGTTGTTTTCAGTTCCGTTCAGGATGGTTCAATTGGGACATCCTTTGCCAATTAGGTTAAAGTTGGGTTCTACGGTTAATTAAGTGGTTTCAAAGACTTTGTTATTCTGAGAATAACTGTTCTGAGGGTAATTATTCCCTCAAAGGAACCAGCAATAGATTAATAGACAATAAAAACTTCTACTCATGTTTTTATTTGTTTTGCTGGCTCCAATCAGGGAGTAATTAAAAGGAGGGTTTACATATTTCCTCGAAAGGCATTATTTACCTTCTCCTTTCACTTGTTCTCATTTCTGTGTTTGCTTGTTTCACTCTCAGAGATTAGTTATTAAAGGAGGAGTTTTTTTGCCCGCACAAAGATAACAAATAGCTCCTAGAGGATTGATTAATAAGCGTCCTTTTAGGTGGTCTTTGGTACCAATTATTTGCCAAAAATCACGACAGATTTGGCATTCAATTCTGAGATTAGACATTACTTCTCTCCTCCTTTACTTACTGCTTTTCAAATCAAGCATAAACATTCTAAACAAAGTAAAATCTTTTTTCCTAATTCTATTTTCTCTCCTTGGATAATGGCTTCAATTGGCTTGCGATAAACTAAAATTTTCTTTTTATTTCAGCATTGAGAACATTCTCCTTGATTAATTTCAAGTTCAATAAGAGGACGTTTGATTTCAAGAGTGTAGTATTTAGTCATTATTTCCTCCTTTCAAGCGGTAATAATGAGCTTCTTGTTTATGCTTTTCATCTTTACACTGCTCATTAAGCACTACTAAATATTCCCCGCAAGTTGAACAGAAACCTTTAGCAAAATCTTGTTCTTCTTCTTGTTCTAGTTGTTGGTTAAAACAGTCTCAAGAGCAATAGTAAACACTACCAGCATATTGACGACCATACTTTTGGGCATTATTAGGTGGGTTGTTTATTCCGACAAAAATTTCTTTCACTATATTGTGGGAACCTTGGTAATGTTTTTCCTCAATTCATTCATTTACTGGAGGCTTGACTTTTAGGTTTTGACAGACTAAGCATTGTTTTTTATTCATGCTTGTTCCTCCACTTTCCATTAATCTTTTCCACTTCATCTTTTGCTGTGAAAGTGAAGATTAGAGGGTATTCTCGGGGTAAATCTTTGCGGTAATAAGTAAATCAAGGGGACTCTTGGTCTTTATAGAATGCCCGTATTTTTGTTTCATAGATGGTAAAAGATATTCAACCCTGCTCTAACTTAAAGCCTTGACTTCCAAAGCTGCCTGTGAAGGTTCTGGTTTCATCTATTTCATTTCAATATTCTCCCTTTTGGTAAGCTAAGATGTTTTCGAGATAATTAAACTTGAATTTAAGCATTTTCCTCCTTTAACTCTTGCCAGTTGTGTAAAATAAAACCATTTTTCTTCTTTTCAGCTCGGAATAAATAACGCTTATCAGCATAGTGGCTATTAGTGATAGCTCTCCAAAGAGTTTGGTTCACTAAATTAGAGTAAACAAAAAAAATGTGAGTTTCTTCATTTTCCGCTAAGACTTTCAGCCGATAGTAAAGATTGCCGTAAAAAGGAATGCGTTTATCACGAACTTCTTTAGGTTGTTTAGAGATGATTTTGCCGATTAGTTCGGAGAGGTTTTTAGTCATTATAGTTGTTCCTCCTCACAATTAGAGCAGGGTTTATTTGATTTTCAAGGTTGAAAGAAGTTCTTTCAGCCTAATCATTGGTGGCATTTGGGACAGTGGTTATACATATTTACCTCCTCAGTTTAAAGGCATCTTGCCTTTCTTTACTTGCTTTTGCTGGCAAGAATGGCAAGTGTAAATGAAATAATTGTTGCCATTGAGGTGAAACTGATTATCTATTCATGCTCGGCCACAACCTTCGGAAACAGGCTTTTTAGTTCTTATGGTTTTGATAGCTAAAAAACTAAAAGGGCTTTGGTTGGTTTCCATTACAATTGTTTCCTTTCAATGGTTCTGTTTCTCTGGATAATTAAGGCTTGCTTAGTGAGCTTTTTGATAAGTTTTTTATAGCGTTTGTGGTTAAGAGCTAAATTACGAGAATTTTGCTGTTTAACGGGAATATTATCAAGCTGTGTTTCTAGAGCTTTTAACTGGTTTTGGTGTTTTCTTTCTAGGTTAAATGGTGCTGATTGAAGAGGCTTTTTCTTTGGTTTTGGTTTAAATAAGCCTTTAATTAAGGTTAAAAAGTTAGTCATAATCCTCCTCTTCTTGGCTTTCTCAGTCATCCATTAGCGAACACAAGCCCGGTTCTAGGACAATTGGGTCGCCAAATTCGTCAAGTTGCTTTCCGGTTTTGTCTTCTAAGAGCTGGAGAGTTTCTTTTAATTCTTCAGCGAGACTATAAAGGGTGTCACTGTTTCAGTTTTCCGGCTCATCAGAATTGAGGATTCGGGCTTCATCAATTTTATCTAGCAGTTGGCTTAGTTTATTGAGTTTCTTCTCGATTTGTCTTTGGAGTTTTTTAGACATGGGAGACCTCCTTTTTTACTTCACCATCATAGAGGTAAAGGGTCATGGTTCTCTTGTTTCATTTTCCTAAATAAAGGCTAGTGCAACCTTCGCTATCTCCATAAGTGCTTTCTCAATCAGTTTGAATCTTTCCGTTGGCTATTCTTTGACCCAATTCTTTAAGTAATTGTTCGTCTGAAAATACTTCAAGTGGATAACTATTTGCTCTATAACAACTAGTGCACCATCCACGTCGGAGAGTAGGAGTTGATTTACTGCATTGTTTACATTTCATGCTAATTATTGACCTCCTGAGGTTTTAAAGAATGTTTTTGCTGATAATGTTTTTCGATGTTTTGGCTATTGGCAGTAAAAGTACAGCCATAAAAACAAGGTATTTGTGGTTTAGTTAAAGCACAGATTTTACATTTGCGGGGTGGTTTACCAGGAAATTTAATTCAGCCGCTGCCATCACCACATTCAGAACACTGATTTTGTGCGTATCTGTTGCCATTTATGGCACAATTACGGCAATAATCATAATTATCTTGTTGGTAGCAAGTGAAATATTCACTACAGCCTGAACAGGATTTTTTTATTCTTTTAGGCATTTTTTGCTTCCTTTCGTATTTAGCCGTTGAGGTTCGTGGTCGGCCAACACCCCGTTTTGGTTTATTTCTTGTTCTGTTTTCATACTTTTTGCTTGGCACCATTTTACAGTTGGTGCCAGAACTGTTGGTTGCCTTCATCAGAAATAAAGAGTGATTGGGCAAGCAGGCAACCAGGAGGGGCAGATTACTCTTGCTGTCAGAAACAAGTAGCTTCATCCTTAAACTCACCCAGGGTCATGTGTCTTTACATCCTAGCTCCTCCTTCTTTTTGCCATGGGGCATGGTAAATTAGATTTCAGTGATTTAGGTAAGCATTTCTTGAGTTTACTGGGTCAGAAAAACGAGCATCGGAGAAGTGTTGTTTTTCTTCAACATCAAGAAACTCTTGGGCTTGGTTATCGAGATTAAGGATAAATTCTTTGATTAAAGGAGCGGTTTCTTTGGCAAAAGAGAGGTGGAGAACGGGTTTTTTTTGGAAATGGTTGTAATCTAATTGGTCACATTTGGAGCCATTTTGAGGAACTTTTGGTTGTTCTAAGGGTAAATTAGCGAAAGTGGCTTTTTTACTCAGTAAGAGGAGACTGGTTATTAGGTATTCTTGGAAATCTTGAGCCTTATCAATTACTACTAGCTGGCTAGAAGTATTTTTAGATATAGCTAGCTGTTTTCTAAGCTCAGTTTGGCGGGAGAGATTTAAGATTGGTTGCGTGTTTAAGGAGTGATAATATAAACGATAACTTCGCTTGATTATGAGGGGTTTAAGAGAGTGTCCAATTAGGGTTTCATTAGTGCGATAGTAATAAGTGTTATTTTGGCGACGGAAAATGTGTTGATTATGGGCTAAGTATTTGCCTGTTTCTTGGTCATATTTAGAGTCGTTGATTAGAATGGCTTCTCGGGTTTCATACTCATAGAGGTTTTTGAAGAAACGATAGGTTTTATTCTTGTTTTGGAGACCGTGTTGCTGGTAAAGATTACGGAGATGGAAAGATTTAGAGAGATATTTGGCTAAATATTGGCTGATAGTTTTGCGTCCAGTAGAGCGACTTTCTACTCTGCCTCAGGGTCAGAGTTTAGAGATATAAGCCCGACAGTTCCAGCAAGATTTAAAGTTTTTGCTTAGAGTGCAGTTGTGGCTGTATGGCACAATTGGAGTGCTTAAAAAGTGAAAGTGTCAGTGGCCATTTTTTTGTAATTCCGCAATTACTACTCATTTTCAGTGTTGAGGTTTGAAGGTGTGACGAACTTTACGGAGGAATTGGCTTAAAACTTTGCTAGCAGAGTGCCAATTACTGGCTATTTCTGGGGAGGTTTTGAGGATTTTTACTTTTAAGGGTTCGGCTTTAGGGTCCAAGGTTCTGGCTCATTTGGTTAATCAAGGGAGCTTGTTTTGAAGTGGCTCTCAGCAAGGGTCTTTTTGGCTTCAGTTAGTAGTGAAAGAATACAAGTTCTCTTGGGTAGTGTTGAAAGTGAGAGTTAAGAATAAAAGTGGTCTGTTTTCTGTGGTGCCTTCAAAGTTGGCTTCTATTTTATCTTTAAAAATGGTGTGGAGACGCTTTTCTTTGCTGGAGAATAGGGCAAAGTAGTGGCAGTTTTGGGTGTCTTTTCGGCAATCTGTTAGTGGAGTTGGCTTGGTTTGCTGGGGTTTATCTGGCTTAGATTTATCTTTTAAATAGAAAGATTTGGCTGAATTCTTGGAGAGAGTGATAAAGGTTCTTTGGGTGCTTTCTATTTGCTTAAAAGAGAGGGTAAGGACATTGAAATCTCTGTGGTCGCTTTGGAGGAAGCGGTGGAGGTCTTCTTTAGATACTTGCTTGATTTTAGTTAATGCGTCCATGAGGATTTTTGGATCTTTTCAATTTGATTTTTTTAAACTTGTAGTTGTGTTTGCATTAAAATATATATTATGACAAAAGATGATAATGAAAACAACAATCTCTGTGCAGCAGCAGAAGCAAGTGAAGAGGATAACCAAAACACTGCTACTGCCAAAAAAGAAGAAAACAATACTGCCACAGCCAGTGACAATTCTGCTAGCAGTAGTGAAACAAATAATGCAGGCACAGCAAAAGAGGAAAAAGGCAGTGCCGAAGTTAAAAATGATAGCAAAACAACACAAGCAGCAGACAATAATAATTTAGCCGCTCAAAAAGAGGAAAATTCGCTTGAAAAAGTTGTAGATAATGCCATCAAAGAAGTAGAAAAAGTTTGAAAAGAGGCTAAACTCACTTCCTCCGAAACTGATATATTAGGTAAAGATTGAAAAAAAGAGTTTGAAAACAAAGACCAAAAGGCTATTGACGAGCATAAAAAAGAATTAATTAAAAAGATTACCGAGACAAAACAAAAACAAGGAATGTCTTCTTCATCCCAAGAAAATACGTCTTCGGGAAATAATGAAAAAGAAAATACTTCTTCTCCTTCATCCACCACTGAAACATCAAACGAAAATTCAGCATCAACAAGCCCAAGCCAACCAAATCAACAAACCGAGAATAATGAAAACTCACCAACCGATAAGCAAAATTCTCAACCTAGCAATTGGTCAAATAGAAATAGTGATGGCCAAGAATGAACTCCTGAATTTAAAAAAGAAGTTGAAAAAATTGATTCATCACAAGTAAACTCAGTAGAAGAAGCCAAGAAAGTTCAAAACGCTTTAAGCATAGCAGAAAAAACTCTAAATAGTCAAACCTTTCAACCAAATTTAGTTACTAAATTACAAGAAATTAAGGATGCTGAGCCAGATACTTATCGAGTAACTAAAAACCAAGTAGACCAGGCTATTCAACACTCAAAAAAATTACAACAAAACCAAGGAACTGTTGATAAACAAAACGTAAATACTAACCAAGAAAATAAAAATAATAAAGAAAGTGGTTTCACGACTGGGCAAAAATTAGCTATTGCTTTCGGAATTGTTGGCGGAGTTGTTGTTTTAGGATTAATTATTAGCCGACTAATAGAATCCAAGAAAAAAAGCGAATAGGAAGATTTTAATAACGTAAAAGAAATCTTAATAAGGAAATTTTTACACGTATTCAAAAGCCTTCGCAATAAACAAAAAGGAGACTTTAATACTCTTTATATCTGTTCTAATATTATCATAATTTAGTAATTTTGGTCTTGCTTAAAAATTATAATATAGACAAAAACTGAAAAAAGTAACGAGTTGAATATGACAGCAACTAATAAAAGAAAAAAAATTCTTCTTATTTTTCTCTTTCTAGCCGGAATGAGCATATTTTTTTTGCTTATCTTTTACCAAATTGGCTTAAAATATGGTTTAGAAAAAAATAGGCGATGGTCTTCAGCAACGGAAAGGAAACACCAAGTAAACGATTTTTCGGCTAATTTAAGAAAAAAAGGTTATTCGGAATCTGATATTGAACTTATTCGCCTTAATTTCCAAGATTGAGGATGAGAATTGACAGATGAAGACTTGCCTGATTTAAATGCTGAAGAGAGAATTGGAGTAATCAAACAACTAGCCTTTTGTCCGCAAAAAATTAATCTTCCTAAAGAACAAAGGGGTCTTTGTAGCGATTTAGTAGTTATTTTGCGAAAGCAGCCCAAGAAAAATTTTTTTGGTCCGGTAATTAATTTTGACCGACGCATTAGTTCGGAAATTCGCGATTACGAAAGAAACATTATTGATTTTTCTTTTCGTCATGAACCAGACTATTCACAATGAGAAATAGCCATTTTGTGTTTAGTAGGAAATCAAGGTATAACTGGAACTTCTGCCGGAGCCGCCACTTACTTGGCTTTATTAAGTGTTCTGCATCAAAAGCCCCTTTCTCGCAATTTAGCCGCCATGGGAGAATTTAAAGGAGGGAAAATATACCCAGTTGGCTCTTTACAGGCTAAAATTACTGCTGCTTTTCGGCAAGGAGTAAATTGCCTGGTTCTTCCCCAAAAACATTTGGTTTTGCCGGCAAAAAGTCAAAATCGAGATGAGTTATTTTGAATATTTTTCAATGAAGGAGCCGAAAATTATCAACGAGAGGTCCCCGACCACATTAAACAAAAAATCGAAACTCATTTTGTAGAAGACAGCCAAGATTTAGAAGGATTTTTCTTTCAAACTGCCGAATATAAAGACAAACAAGAAAAACAAAAGCAAGAAATTGAAAAGTTAAAAAAAGCCCAAGAACAGAAAAATCACTCTTTTCTTGAAGAAGAACAACCCAAAAGCAAAGAAAGAATTTATACTTGTGACAAGTGCGGCAGAAAATTTAATTTTGATAGAGAAGGAGGAAAATTTTATAGTTCGACTATTTGTAAGCCAAATGGAGAAAAAGAAAGTAAGCAATGTTTTCGCTGCCCTGATTGTATGTAATTAGTTAAAAATTAAATTAGTGAAAACCGAAATTTACCAAAAAATAATCAATAAAATAAAAAAACATGACACTGTTATTTGCTTGCGTCATATTGATGCTGACGGAGATGCTTATGGTTCAGCCATGGGTCTAGCCCAGATAATTAAAGATAATTTTCCCCAAAAGAAAGTTTTCACGGACGGAAAAAATAATGAAAGTTTAAACTTTTTAGGAAAAAACGACCAGTTAACAGAAAAAGATTATCAAAACTCGCTAGTAATAATTTGTGATACCGCTAGTCAAGAAAGGATTGATAGCCAACATTGAAAATTAGCCCAAGAAAAAATAAAAATCGACCATCATATTAAAGGAGAGAACTATGCTGATTATGAATGAGTAGGTTCTACCTATTCAGCAACATGCGAAATGATAGGAGAATTAGTAATAAATGCAAATTTAAAAGTTTCTAAAGAAACTGCTAATTTTCTTTTGCTTGGAATAATAACTGACTCAGGAAGGTTCTTATATAGCAACACCACTTCACGAACTTTCCAAATTGCTGCTTTTTTACTAGAAAATGGTGCTGAATTAAATTATCTTTGCACCAAACTTTATCAACAAAATCTCAATATTCTAAAATTTAAAGGTTATGTTTTAAATAATTTTACTTTAACTAAGCAAGGAGTGGCTTTTACTAAAATTACTCTTAACACTTTAAGACAATATAATGTTGACCGACTAGAAACTAAATCAGCAGTTAATATTTTTGCTAATGTTGAAGAAATTAAAATCTGGTTGTTTGCAATTGAGCAAGAAGAAGAACTAATTAAAGTAAGCATTCGTAGTTCTCAGTATATTATTAATGAAATAGCCGAAAAATATAACGGTGGTGGACATAAATTTGCTGCCGGAGCGAAAATAAAAGACTGAAAGGAATTAGATAATTTAGTTGCTGATTTGAATGAACTGATAAACAAGCAATAAAATAAACACAAAATATTCTGATAATGAGCGAGCGTGTTGTAGAAAATAATTATTAAAATATGAAAAATGTCTTATCTATAACAATTTAGCCATAATACATTGGTGGCTATTAATTAAAGACTAATTTATTTTTTCCAATATTGCGTTCCTTGGAAAGCAAAAACCAAGATTAAGAGGATATTGGGCATTATTAATTAACTAACATTCTCAATTAATTTCAGCGAGAATTTTATCTTGTAAGTCAAACATGATTTTTTTTTCATCTTTCCTTTGATGTTCATAACCCAACAAATGAAGCATTCCGTGCGTAAAAATAAGACAAATTTCTTCATTGAAGGAACTTTGAAACTCTTGGGATTGATTTTTTACTAATGGATAACAAAGAAAAATATCTCCTAAATTTTCACAGTCACCTATATTTTCATGATAAAGATAAGCAAAAGGAAAAGTCAAAACATCAGCAGGATAATTTTTTTGACGGTATTGCTTGTTTAACTGTCGGCTTTCTTCCTCATTGATAAAAATTAAATTAAGAAATCAATTTTTCTTTTGGTCTAGGTGAGTGTTTTTTTCTACTAATTGTGTGATTTCTTTTAATTTATTTTTCAATTTAGCAACTAAAGGGTACTTTTTTTTATTAATAATGTTCAGAAAACAGACCACTAAAAGACTTCTAATTGGGCTTCTTTAGAACCTTTATTTTTTCTTTTTCTTCATCAATCTTTAATTTGTCGGCGAAAGATAAAAAAGATGAGTGCTAGGAGAGCAATTGTTGAGGCACTAACAATTAAAGCTATTTGCCATCCTTTTAGTTTGTTGTTGGGTGGGACGGATGGAATAATAGTTAACCCATCGGTTTCTAAATCTATTTGATTTCTTTTGTTTCAAAAAAACTTTATTTTTACTCTTTCACCCGCAATGCCTTTACGACCGCCATCTCCACTGGAAGGATAAACGTCTATTCGGACTCCCGGACCTTTATCGTGTTCATCAATCTCTATGCGATATTTCATGTCTGTTTTCATTTCTGTTCCCTTTAAATCTTTATCTTTTCCAAGTTCAGTTTTTGAATGTTGCTTAATAAATTTGCCACACATTATATTAAACCGATGTAAAAATTCTTCTTCTTTTTCTTTTGGTACCTCTAAACTACTATCTGCTGCTTTTCTTAGCCCCTCCAGAGGAGCAAAACGATAAGTAATTCAGTTATTATCATCAGGAAATCCTTTGCCGTCAGTCCTTGTTACTGTAATGGAAAGTTCTGCCAATGTACTATTATCTACAGCACTATAATTGGTTATTACTTTGCCTTCATTATCTTTTAATTCTAATCAGTAATCAATTTGTTTGCTTTCTTCGCCAATATCAATCTCCTCTTGCTTCGCATTAATTGTTATTTCAGGGAGCAATTTTTTTTTTCCATCACTCATAATTTAATTTTACTTATTATTAGTTTTTTTTTGTTTCTTCTTTGTAAAATAAACTTTATCACGACATTTTTTTCGTAAATAGTTAGCAATTCTTTGGAAATGCAAAAAAGCTTCTTCAGACTTGTCTTTATTTTTAATTGCTACTTGAATTTTTGCTTGGGGCATTAAAATATTTTTATGCATATCTTGACCAAAACTTCAAAAATTTAATGGCTTTATCTATGCTCTGCATTCATTATTTGCCTTTGAAAATTACGTAATCAAAATGCCTTGTTAGCTTAGTGGTAGAGCGTTTGACTCTTAATCAAAAGGTCGGAGGTTCGAATCCTCTACAAGGCACCATTAAAGAGTTATTTTTTTTGCTTTTTTTTCTTTTGGCGGTGATAAGTATAAATTTAATCCTAGTAAGGCATCTAGTTCATGGACATTAATTTTTTGTCCTTGAAAAAACCATCCTCCTTTACGGCCAATTTTTCTTTCTAATCCAGGAAAAGCAAAAATTCCTTGAACTACTTTTTTGTAAAAATCCTTTACTTGTTTGACAAGAATATTGTCAACTTGTTTTACTGTAGAGCAAACGTGCTTTAAGCATTCAATCCCTCCAATTAATTTAAGTAAACTTACACTGCCTGCAAATTGTCTGCCATAAATAAAATTAGTATTTTCGTAAATCAAAACATTAATTTTTTTTTCTTGACAAAGTTGAGAAAGAAAATTAAAATGCTCTTGTCAATTTTTATTAGTAAAATTAAAAAATTGATATACTTTTTCATCATAAAAGACACAGCCAGTAGTTCCAGAGCCCGAGGGGTCAATACTTAAATATTTGTTTGTGTTGCTTTTCTTTGGCATTATTAAATAATTTTTGATTAAATAGTTGGTAGTAATCAGATTTAGTTTCAATAATAGTGCTTCAAACTAGGTTTTTAGATTTTTCTTAATTTGTGTTTTTTTTCCATTTTTGCTGATTTTCTTGCTAGGCTGATGGATTTATTGAAAATTGTTTGGTAAAAACAAATCCAAAAAGAAAGAAAAAGGCGAGAATTTAAACGAAAATTGTTAACTCATGCTCGGCATTTTTCTCCTAGTAGACTGAAAAATAGGAGTTGGGAAAGGTGTAAAAAGAGGAAAAAAATCGGTTAAAACTAAACAAAAAAACTAATTTTTATTTTTTTTACCTTTCGATTTTTTTAAAATGGCTCTTATTAAAACAAAAATAACTCACAAAAAAAGTATCACACCAACAACCACAAATGCACCTTTTAATCTTTCTCTCCCGAATCAATCAAGGGGAATAATATCAAAGTAAATCATTAAGGCAGTGATTACTAAGGGCAAAAATACGAAATAGGAACTTAAAAAAAGCGCTTTACGAGGCTTCATTTTTTTTTGTTTTCTATAAAAAGAACGACCACCAAAAATAGGACGAGAACAATAAACTAAATTTATGAAACAAAGCAGTGATAAAACAGTAGCAAGTATTAATTTTCACAATAATATTTTTTGCTTTAACGACATACTGGGCAATTTGGGTGATAGTCTTGTCCTTTATCTACATGCTTTTGGTGTGCTGTTGACATA
This sequence comes from endosymbiont GvMRE of Glomus versiforme, assembly GCF_003546845.1. Taxonomy (NCBI): domain Bacteria; kingdom Bacillati; phylum Mycoplasmatota; class Mollicutes; order Mycoplasmatales; species endosymbiont GvMRE of Glomus versiforme. Next base: position 536,814 of record NZ_NWVA01000002.1, read on the forward strand.
AATTTTATATTTTCATTAATTCCTGCCATAATAATTAACTCATTCAATACATAAATAACTAATTCAACTTCTTAGGGTTCATACACTTCCTAGCAACCACATATTTAAGATAGTTTTTCATATCGGCTCACTGTTTTATGGCATCTTTGACCAACTAGTTTCTCTTTTCCTATTCATCACCAAGGCTTAGTTTGACCTTTTTTTTGTTTTTTGTTCTCTATTTCTTTTTGCCTGTTAAGGCGTTATTGGATGGTCATGGATAAATAATTCTTGTTTGTGGTTGTTCATAAATTATCTTTATATTATATATACTATTTTTTAATTAGCAAATTTATAATTGCGCATGATCATCAAAAAGAAATAGCAAAATCAGAGTTTTATTTTTTTGCAAAAATTTTAACTATAAATTGCGAAAATTTTTTGTTCTCCTTTAATTGAAAATTTTTAACCATTTCGGGAAAGAAATCTAATTTAATGTTGCCTGGGTATTTTTTTTTGACTACTGAAACGCATAGTTGGTCAGCAAAAGGATAAGTTTGGTAAAATATTTCTTTGCCACCAATGATAAATAACTGTTCAGACTTATTACTAAATTGTTGAATGGTTGAGGCAAGATTATTTTCTATTGTTAATTGTGGATATTTTAATTTAATTTCTTTCGCTCATTCTTGATTTTTAGTGAGAACAATATTATGTCTTCCAGGCAAAGGTTTACCAATGCTCTCAAAAGTTTTTCGACCCATTAATATTATGTGCCCTCGGGTAGTTTTAGCAAAATGTTGCATTTCTTCCTTGATTTTCCAAGGCAAAGAATTGTCTTGACCGATTATATATTCTTCAGTCATGGCTCAAATTAAGTTAATCATTATTCAGTAAAGTTTTTAGACTTTTTCTTTCAATTATTTTTCTCTTTCTTTAATTTCTTTACTTAATTTTTCCTTTGCCTTAACGAAACAATTTTGTAACTCTGATTCATATTTAGCAAACTCTTTGCTTTCTATCTTTTTTTTAATTTCTTCTAATAACTCTTCTTCTTTTTCCTCTTTTTTGTGTTCATTCCATTTTTTTAGCAATTCTCTTTATGAACCTTTTCTAATCATTCAAAATGTTTTTGATTATACTTGGAATTTTCAAGGAAAATACACTAATGAAGGTTCAGAAGAATGAAGCCAAGATAAATTAGACCAAAAAATTAAAAATGGCGAAGAATGATACATCATATTTGACAAAAGCCAAATTAATAGTGACGTTTGTAATTATTTTTCTAAAGTAGGAGGAATAGGGGACATAACTTTTCCCACCAGCATTGTCCTTGCGATGGAAGCCGAGCCAGAAGTCCAAATTAAAAAAACAAAAAAAGAAACCTTAGAGTTTTTGAAGAGTAACGACCCAGTTTTTATTATTTAAGCATTTTTGCCTAAAATTTAGAATATGAAAAAATTTCGGCCTGAATTGGTGTCTCTTCAAGAACTGCTTTTAAAGGATGAAAGGCAATTATCTATTCCTCCCTATCAGCGAAGTTATAGTTGGAGTACAGATAACTGAGAAGATTTCCTGCGTACTATCAGAGATTTTACAGATAATCATTACAAAAAAAAAGACGAAATTTGCTTCTTAGGAGAAATTATCTTAGGATTAAATGATGAGCAATCAACATACGATATTATTGACGGGCAACAGCGCTTGTTGACCATTTTTATTTTCTTAATGGCGATTTGAGAAGAAAGAAAAAAATTATTTGAGAAAATTGAAATTGATGAGTTGAGAAAAGTTGAAAATGAGATCTTGCAGACTATCTTTGACATTGACAAATTTGAGGTCATTAAAGAAAAAATGAAGATCTTAGAAACTTATAAGCCAAGATTAAAAATATTAAAGAGAAGAGATGATAATGATTTCGAGATAATGCTCAAAGAGGTTTTTAGAAATGAGAAAGTCAGTAGCAAAGAGAAAACCTCTACTCTTTATAAATGCAGGGATTGGTTCAAGAAAGAGTTTAAATTTATTGAAGAAGAAGAGAGTGGCATTTTACTTCGTTATTTAAAAGTTGTTCTTAGCAAATTAAGTTTTGTAGAAATAAAACTCCAAGAGAAAAGTGATCTTATTGACATTTTCATGCTATTAAACACCACTGGAATTAACCTTAGTTCTTCTGACATTTTGAAGAGTTTACTTGTTAAGCAATGTAAAAACTTAAAACCATGAGAAGTGGAAACAAAATGGGACAAACAAATAATATCTGTTATATGTAAAAGCAGGGAGAATAGTAAAATCTCGAAAGAAATGAACTATTTTCTTCGGCTTTATCTAAAAGGAAAATATAATAGTGAACCAAAGGGCAATATAGTAAGAAGTTTTTTAAATATTTTGGAGAAAGATAAGGAAGACGCTGACAAGTTATTTTCCGAATTAGCAGTTTATGCTGAAGCATACAGAAATTTTAAAAATCCTGAGCAAGAATATTGAGAAAAAAGTTGATCAACAAAAATGTATTTTCTAATCAATGATATTAATCTTCTTGGTCTAAAACAGTTAGATAGCATAGTAATTTGTTTAATAGTTAACTCACGAAATTTTACTCAGAAGCAAAAAGACTTTACAATATCTGCTCTAGAAAAACTTATTTTGTATTCATTTAGAGCAAATTTAGTAAAAGAAAACTCAGCAATACATTTGTTTAATGCAGTTCCTGCTTGACTAAATTCTATAAAAAGAGGAGATTTTGTTGAAGAAGTAAACAAATCCAAGTTTTTGACAAAAGAATTTCAAAAAAATGAAACGGATGATTTTTATAAACACCTTTTAACTTATCAGAGAAGAAAAAATAACGTTTGAAAATATGTATTTTCTAAATATTATCTCGCTAAAGATGGAGAAATGGAGGAAATAAATAAGAAATTTTATGATGATATTCAAGTAGAACATCTTTTGAGCCAGAATCCTCGAGATAAAAAACAATTAGGTGAAGAAATAGTCTACACACTAGGAAATTTAACACTTTTGCGAGAAAAACGCAATAAAAAACAGTCAAACAAACCATGAATAGAAAAAAAACTAGAATTAAAAAAATTGGGTAAAAAATGCTTACTCAGTTTAGAAGGGACAAGATCACCACTTGTTTTGTGAGAAAATCAACCTACTTTACAGGATGTTATGAATAGAGCCCATTGATTAATAGAAGATTTTACAAGACTTAATATTTTTGAAGAAAAATAACATGAGGTTGATTTGGTAAACATGGCTACAAGAGTCCTCCTCCTCTTGAAGATGATTAAAATTTACTTAAATGCTCCCTAAAAAATTCAAGTATTATTCTCTTTTAGTTTCTATCTTTTTTTTGCATTTATTTTCCGTAATTGTTTGTGGATTTAATGATGTAGCCAGAGAACTGGCAAAACCGGATGCTAATAAACACTTTGCTAATTTAAAAAATGTTAGTTATTGAGCTTGGTTTTTTACTTGATGGTCTGCTTGGACTTCCTTAATTACTTTCTTTTGAGTTGTTTATCGATTAATTAAAAAAAACAATACTTCTTATTGAACTCAACTTTTTGACTTAAATGTAGTAATTCTTAATCTATCCAGCGGAATTATTTTTACAGCAGGTTGAATTTTAGATATGATTACTTATGGCAAAGTAAATCTTTTAACTAATATTCCTCGCAAAGGAGGATTAGAAAGTTTGCGGAAGATACCAATTGGGCTATTGGGATTAAATGCTAAACAAGGCTGGATAATTTATAATTTAACTTGGCATATTTTTGCTCCTTGCTTAGTAATTTATTTTTTTTGAAAATTTAGTGCTACCAATTTATTAAAAGAAAAAATAAAGAATGCTCTTTTTACTTCTTTTCTCAACCCTACTATTTATTTTACTTACATTTTTTTACGCCCGGTAATTGATTATCAAAATAGTTATCGTTTTAAAACAAACTCCTATGATTATCCTCATGATTATCCTTTTTCCTTTTTTAATCGTTGTGTCGGAAAGCCTACTTGAAAAGGAGATACTTACCAAAACACTTGACTAAAACAAATTTTTTGAATAATTTTAGTGCTTGGTGCTGCTTATCTTGCTTATTCTTTAATGACTTACTATTTAATTAAATGAAAAAGTTCAGCAAAAATAGAAAAGTTAACTTTTAAGGAAAAGAGAGTTTAAAGCCAGCATTTTTAATTAAAAATTGTTTTGTTATGGCTGTTCTCTTTTTGATTGTTTTGCTTTCCTTTATATGTTTTAGTGTTGTTTTGTTTCTTTTTCTCAACCAGAAAAATATCTCTAAATTTTTGTTGTTGTGTGCTGGTATTTTTATATTATCTTTGATTTTTGTTCTTTATAGTTGGTTAAATTATAGGCCAGATCCAAAAGGGATAGGATTAGCGATTTTAATTTTTCTTACTGTTTTATTATCTTTTTCAGGGTTATGTTTATTAGGATTATTTTGGAGACAAAAAGTAAATAAAAAAGTTAATTGGATTGACAGATTACTATTGGGTGCTTTTATTTTTCCTTATGTTTTTGTTCTCACCATTTTTATTCGTTCTTTTTTCAGAAGGTGGTAAGCAAGTATAACAAATTTCACAAAAAATATTATAAATGAATTCAAAGGAAATAGCAAAGAAAGATTTTGCTTTTTCTTACCAAACACGAAACTTTTTCTCATTGGGACGCTGACTTTTTCAAAAAGTTAAATTTCCCTATTTAGTTTATTTATTGCTAGTTTTTCTAAATTGTTATTTTTGGGCTTTAATTCCTTTTAATATTCACACTAATTTTAACCAAAAAAATCCTAACTATGGCTGTTTCAATTGAATTTTTTGGCAACAAAATCTCAATCTAGGGCATAATTCCCAATGGTATTTGCAATTAATACTTATTTTACTTTTAAGTTTTTTCTTAGGAGTTTTTTTATTCGATATTGTTGGCTCACTTTTAAAGGATTATTGCATAGAGTTAAATAAAAGCTGACTAAGAAAGTTAATAATTCATCACTGCTCACAGTTATCTCCTGAGACAGTTAAAGTTCACCAGGCAAAAATTAACCAGGTTATTTTTTATGATGTTTCTCGCTTTTCTTTCCATTTCGTTAATTTGCCCAGCGAAATATTTCGAAATTTAACAGTTATTAGTTTCAGTATTTATTTTTTACTCTTTTTTCTTAATAGTTTAAACATAGGAAGAGAGTTAAAGGCTTTGACTTTGTGGTTTAATTTAATCGTCATTTTGGCTTTTCTCTTTTATATGTTTCTTGCTGCTGGTTTGCAAAAACAAAAAGATTGAGAGAAAAAACAACGAACTTACGCTGAAAAACAACAAATTCAACTTACTTTAACTAGTCTCACCTGACAGAACAATCAGGAAGAAAAACAGCAAAAACAAGCCAGAATAACCAAAACTTTCCGACTTTTGGATCACAATTTAAACAAAAATAGGTTCTATTTTCTTCAAACGATAATTTTTAACTTACCAATTTTAATTATTCCCGGATTAAGTGTAATTTTTTATTTTCTTTACTATCGCTTTGCGGCAAATGATTTTTCTGACGCTTTTTTAGTTTATCTTTTGTCTTTGAGCATCCAAAGTATCTTTTGAAAATTTCGGAAAATTTTCCAATTAACTCATGATTATCATAAGGCTAGTCTTAATTATAATGAATTAAAACAGTTGTTAGCAAACTTAGTAAATAAATAGCGTTAATATTGAGAGAGCAAAACGTCCACAAAAATCACCTTAAAAATCCTCTCTTTTCGCGCGTGCATTTCTATTATATATAAAAAAAAACAAAAAGTTATAAATTTGGATTTAATTCTTTAACCAAATTTAGTAAAAAAATGTAAAATATATATATTATGACAATAATACAAGAGATATCATTTAGTGGTGGAAAAGCAAGAATTACGGGAACAAGTATGATACAAGGTGGAGGATGTACGGGTGTAAAATATGAGGAAGCAGTAGCAAGAATGGTAAGTAGCGGAAATTATCATTTGATACGTACATATGAATTTGATAAATTAATGAATAAAGTCGAAGAACTATACAGAGAAATTGAAAGTTTAGAGGGTCAAAATTCCCAAGTGGTTGTTCGTGCAAATTCTCAAAGTTCTAGTCTCCAAAGACAATTACAAATGCGTGAAGAACAAATTGAATTAGGCAGAAGTGTTTTGGAAAATAGCCGAAGTTTAATAATGAGAATGCAAAGTCAGTTGGAAAACAAAGATTCTCAGTTGGAAATTATAAAGTAGCCAATTTGCTACACAATTGGCAAATGCTCACAATCAAATTGAACAACGTTTACAAGAGTTGAGAAACTTTACTGATAGATTTAATAACTTGCAAACCGAACATGCCAATTTACGAGTAGAAAAAGCTCAAAGTGATACCAAAGCAGATTTTTTTGGTGGTCAATTGGTAAAAACTGAAAATGAATTGCAAATCACAAAAACAAATTTAGAAGAAGTGAGAGAAAGATTTACTAACTTAGTAATTGCTGAAAAAGATAAAGAAAATGATTTAAAAATTATTCTTGTGACTCAAGAAATGGAAAGAAGGAACAGAGAACGTGATTTACAAAAATTGCGTCAAGAGTTGAACGAAACTAAACGAGAATTAGAAGAAAGATTGAGTCCAACTGATTTGCAGAATCTCCTCTTTGCCCATGAAACGGAAATTCGAGATAAAGAACAAGAAATTCAACAAAAAAACAGAGAAATTGCTAATTTAAGGGAACAATTAGGTCAATCGCAAGAGCAAAGTTTAAACTTAGAACTTCGTGTTGTTGAAGAAGAAGTAGAAGAATTGGCTAACCGCTTGCGGATTAATTGAGAAAGAATACAAGCTTTGCGAGATAGTTATGCATTGTTAATTCGTTCGCGAAGAAATAACGAACGGGCTAATCTTCAAACAAGTCAAAACAATATTGAAACAATTAGACAAAATCTTTTGCAAGCCGAAATAAACATTAGTGATGTACGACGAATTTGTCGTCTTTGTGAACAAATTGCTGAAATGCGTTCAAATCAGCAACAACAATTTGAGGCACATACCCAAGTTCCTCCTCATCGATACTACTAAATTTATGTAAAGAAAGGACAAATATATGAATTGAAAAGACTTTAAAACTTGATTAGACAAAAATATTATCCAAACTGATGGTTTGCAAGTTAAAATTAAACCAGAATTCAGAAACAAATATAGTAAATTATCCACTATTGCTTTAACTGACTTTTGTGATAGTTTAGAAGCTACTTTGGATAAGAACAAAAGTTATCATTTGTTACCAATTTTTCAAGTAAATAAAAGTTTTCAGAAATTATTTCCTTGTGAGACTACCTATTTCGGCAAAAAAACTAATCAGCAAAAATTGAGCGAAATTGATTACAATTTATTAAAATAATTATTTAATGAGTATAAAGCACAAGTAGCCAAAATAAACAGAAAAAAAAATCGTCAAGAACAAAAACAAAATTTTATTAATAATCACTTGAAAACTAGACCCAAAGAAAGCCAAGCTGAACTTGATTATGAAAAAAAAGCAATAGTGGTAGAAGGAAGAGAAAACAAGTCTGTTTGAGATGCTTACGGATTTGAAGACGATTTTTTTCGTTGGATAGCAATTGAACACGAGAAATGATCCGCTAAGCCAGTAAAAAATGTTGCTTCATTAATAGATTTCCTCGAATGACTTTCTTCTGATGAGCCAGAAACAGAAGCAAATGAAAAAGAAACAGAAAACAGAGAAGACGAAATAGAGCCTATTCCATTAATCTATGACAAAGAAAACTTAGAATCCCAACTAGATAACTTGTATCATGATTTACAAGAAAATCAAAGTGAATTAAGTTGACTTAGTTGAAGATGGGAGCAAATCGAACAAGAAAAAGTATTTGTAAAGGACGTTAAGGCAATGAAAAAAGAAATAAGTGAAAAGAAAGTTCAACGAAAAAAGCGAATTACTGAGTTGCAAGAGAAAATAAAAGTTCGAGAAGACAAGATTAGACAATTAGGATTTGAAGTTTGTCAGCGAGCACCAGTTAACGGCGAAGCAAATAATGAAAATCTCTATATTGCTCTCAGTAAACTTAGAGCAGAAAAAAAGGAACTCCAAAAAGATCTCTTTTCTTTCCAAGAAAAAATTCGTTTGGACAGCAAGGAAATCGAAAGACTTAATGCTAAAATCACAAAGATTGAGTTAGAAAACGAACTGCTTCATGAGCAACTTGAATTAGCTCAAAATCAGGCAATCAGTTTAGAAGACAAAATTAAATTCAAAGCAGAAAAATTAGAGAGATTAAAATCAACTATTGAAAGTAAACTAGAAAGTAGTTATCATAAAGCTTTTTTGGAAACTCTATTGATTTCTCAAAAACAAGTTATTCGTTTAGGCAACAATTCACAATTAGTTGATCTTAACGAAAGACAGATGGAAAGAGCAAAGTCAAAACTTAAAGAGAAACTATCTGAAGAGGAAATTCAAAAAATTCTTCAGGTTCAAGTAGAATTAACCAGTTTAAATATAGAATTAGAAAAAAGGCAAGAAGAAATATTTGAAGCCCGAACAGAAGTTTCGCCAGAAGGGAATAGTATAAAAATATAAATAAAGAAGAGGTAAAAATATGGTTGATTTAATAACAGCACAATCTAGTGCATTTAAAGAAATACTGCAAAAGCAAAAAGAAGCAAAAATAGGAGAAGGAGAATTATTTTGACTAGTTGGTCAAGACCAAGACTTTACTAACTATGATGAATTTGAAAGTTCATTTCCCCAAAGCACTGAGCAGTGTCGTTGTGAATTGCCGTGACGGGATTATTTACAGCATATTTATTGTCCTTGCCATGATATAATAGAAAAAGTGGAGAGGTATAAAAACACTGTGTTGACTGTTGTTGAAAGAGGTAAGGTAATTTTCGATAATTACAAAAATGAAATAATTATTCAAATTGAAAGAGAATTACAAGAAAAATTACCTCCTAATGCTGCTGAAATAGAAAATGCTGAATGATGGAGTAATTGACGAGAAGAAATACGTTCCAAGAACAAAAAAGAAGAAATTGAGTATTTTAAGAATTCCTTGCTTGATTTAGCTGAAAGAATAAAAATAATAAGAGATGAACATGAAAGATGAAAGACGGAATTTACTAGAGAGGTTAGTGAAGATCAGCAAAGACAAGAAGAATGAGAAAGAGTTGCACGAGAAATGCAAGAAAAATTAGAAGAAGAAGTCAAAACTGCCGAGGAAAAGGCTCAAGAAGAAGCTAATAAGTGACTTCAAGAACAACAAAAGATAATTAGAGAAATAGAAGAATCTATGCAAAAATTGGTTCAAGGAGCTAAAGAAAGACAAAAAGCCCAGCAGGAGAAATTCCGCAAAGAAGCGGAAGACAAAAAAGAGGAAACAGACAAACTATCTGAAGATACCAAAGACCATTTAAAAAAAACTGATGAATATTTAAATTCTTTGGATTCAACTGCGTCTAATTCTTCTCAAACACGAAATGAAAGCTCCAGAGAAGAAAATTTTAATAAAAGAGGTAATGGTGGAGAACAGACTAAGAATTTTGGTTCCGAAAGGGAGAAACTAAAATATGAGTCAGGTATTAATAAAGAAAAAGAAAATGATAATAGTAGTAAAGGCGGCATCGTTCCTTTTGAAAAAAAGAAGCACCCTTCTTTTAAACCACAAACAATTAACAGTGGGAACTTAGTTGAAGGCCAGACAAAAACAAGAAATAGCAAGCCAACACTGTTAATCGTTGGTCTTGTACTTTTAGTTGGGTCAGTTTTAGGATTGGCTTGCTGGTTAGTGAAAAATTTTACTAGCAATAAAAATAAGCATTAAGTTAGTTTGCTTTTGTTGCTTAGTTTTGTTATCAAGACTTTTTAATAACTTCCCAAATTTCCAAAAAAACCCTTTATTTTTTTTACCAAATATTTCCTCCTAACAAAATTTTAATTTATAGTTAAGGGCAAAAAACGAGCCTTTTTAGTAAGCAAATTTTAGTTGTTTTTAGAAGATTAGTAAAATAATATATATTGAAAAAACGCTAAAATTAGCAATGTTTTATAGAAAAAAAAATGCTTATAACTTACTATTAATTTTTCTTGATGCCACGCATAAAATTCAATGTGCATTGATATTACTTTTTCTTAGGATGAAAGTTTTATCTTTCTAATTCTTGCATTGAAACTTTTAGAATTTTTTTATCCATGCGTCACAGTTTTTATTTTTCCTGCTAATAAATCTTGTCTTTTCCACGCAATTTCTTAATACAATTTTAAAGTAAGCACGGTGGAAACATGGCGCGTCATAATAGAATAAAAATCAAATTTCATGTTTACATCCTTTCAGGAGCAGTAATTCCGACTAAGTTTAAGCCAATTTTTAAAACTTCTTTTACTCCTTGAACAAGAAAAAGTTTTTGTTGTGTTTTTAGGGGATTATTTACTTCAATAATTATTTCTTTTTGGTAATAAATTTGAAATACTTGAGCTAAATCGGCGAGATAATAGATTAAATGATGAGGTTTATTTTCCTCAATAATTAATTGAAGGATAAAGGAAAAACGCAATAAAGTTTTGAGAATTTTTCTTTCTTCCTGGTCTCAAGTTAGGTTAAGATTTTCGTAATTGAGACTTATTTTTTTGTCTTTGGCTTTCATTAACAATTGATGACAACGAGCATGGGCGTACTGGATATAATAAAGACGAGTTTTTTCTTTATTTTCTTTTAGTAGTTCAACATTAATGGCAAGTGGTTGATTAGTTTCTTTTTCGAGCAAGAAAAATTTCAATTGGTCCATTTCCATATATGCCAAAGTTTCTTCTAATTCAATCGTGTTTCCAGCCCGTTTGGAAAATCTTTCTGTTTGGCCTTCCTTAGTAAGCAAACTAACCATTTGTACTAAGATTATTTGAATGTTTTCAGGTTTATAGCCTAATAACTGACAAGAATTTTTTAAGCGAGAAATATAACCATGATGGTCAGCACCCATAACATTAATTAACTTATCACTTCTTTTTAATTTGTCTAAATGATAAAGAATGTCAGAAAAAAAATAAGTATAGTCGCCATCTTGCTTAATAATTACCCGGTCTTTGTCGTCGTCGCCTAAATTGCTACGAAAGAATGTTGCCCCTTCTTGGACATAAATTAAATTTTTTTTTTCTAACTCGGCTAATAGTTCTTGGTGTTGATTTTTTTCATATAAACTAGTTTCAGAAAATCAGTTATCAAATTTAATTCCGCATTTTTCTAAATCTTGGCGGATTTTGGTTAAAATTAATTCTAAAATTTCTTTTTTTCAAACATTAAACTCTTCATTACTCAGTTTTTTATTAATATATTTGTTGCCTCATTTTTTTATTAATTTTTGGGCTGTTTCTTGACTGGATTTGCCTGAATACTCTATTTTTTCTAGTTCAGCGGGAGATGAAACTCCTTGTAAAAGATGATAAAAGTAATAAACAGAATTAATTAAAGAAGTAATTTGCCCGCCACGGTCGTTGATATAATATTCCTTAGTAACTTGATAGCCACAAAATTGGTAAACATTAGCCAAAGTATTGCCAATAATAGCGTGACGAAAATGGGCTAAATGAAGGTAACCAGTAGGATTAGCCGAAACATATTCCAGCAAAACGGAACTTTCGGAACGAGCAGAAAGACCAAATTTTTCTCCGGAGAATGAATCATCAATAACGATTTTTTTGAGAAACTGGTAATAATATTCATCAGTTAAACGAAAATTAATGTATCCTTGAGGAGTAATTTCACCCTGTAAATATTTATTATCTTTAGTCAAGTAAAGTATTTTCTCAGCAATAGTTTTTGCCGGCTGGTTAGTTTTATGAGCCAAAGGAAGAGCCAAATTTAGAGCAAAATCAGCTTTAATTGTCGAGGGAAGATTCCATTGCAAAAAAGAATGATTTCATTTTAGACCATTTTGGGAAGCATAAATTTTTCATTGAGAAATCAAAGAACTGATAATATTATCTTTGTCCATGTAGGTTGTTATATTTTATTTTTTGTTGACTTTCTGAATACCATTAAAAAACCAAAAAAGTATTTGATTTAGCAGAAAGAAAAAAAACAACGCCTCACTTGTAAAAAAAAAAAAAATTTTGAAAGCATTCTCTTTGAATAGAAATTTTCACTTTTTGTAGAAATTTTATGAGAATAAACTCGTTTAATTAAGCCTTGGCTAAGCACGAAAATTAACTACTTAGAGCAGAATTTTTGTTTGCTAAGTCTTCATCAAGTGAGCCATCATCCTGAATTCAAACGTAGTTCATTAAATTAAATTCATTGATTTTTGAATAAGTTATTTTAAAGCCATCTAGTAGGGAATTACAAATTTCAAAAACATTGTTTCTGTTTTCTAACAAATATTTGTAAACATAATCTCTATAAACATAATTGCTACCAAACCTTAAAACGTGTATTGCCTTACTAACCCTGTAATCTTTATCAGTCAAAAGTACAACTTTTCGACTTGATGGGGTCAAGGAAGAAATTAAAATGTCTCCTTTTCTTGCAATCCTGTAGTTTTTCTTTCCTTTTTTAAAAGAACCAGTGATTTCGTTGTTTTGAATGTTTGAGATTTCAATATAGTTCAAACTTTTTGCGTGGTTTTCATCAAAATCATTATTATTAATGCTGCAAAAATCTTTTAAATAAAATCCTTTTTTGTCTTGCTCGGGTTTTTTGTATCGGGGGTAAATGACTAAGTTTTTTTTTTCATCTTTTAGAATTACGTTACTAATCGAAGTTGTTCTTGAGTTATCATCATTATAATCTGCTTCTTGATTTAAAAAAAATTCATTGACCTGATTAGAGTACTTTTTTACAAGGTTATCATTTAGTATTTTAATTCCACTTTTATTTCTTGACTGGCTGAATTCATAGCCCAGAAATTCTCTTTCTTTGCTTAATACTTCTTTTGTGTTTTTGGAGACCAAAAACATTTTTGGCGAGTTAATCAAAAAAACTTTGTAATTCAAATCTTCATCCAAATGTTTACTAATTTGTGATTTTTTTCTTAGGAAAAGAATACAAGGTGAAGTAGTAGTATAGCCAAAAGTGTTATCCGCACTGCAAAACATTGACAAGATATTAAATCTTTCTAGAAGTCATTTTCTGGTTTTTGCATATTTTTCCTGCGATAGAAATGATTGTGGTAATATTATGGCAGCAAATCTGTCCTTTTTTAGTAATTGGTAAGTGCGCTCAACAAACATTATCTCTATTCTTGCATCTTTTTCATTAATTTCTTCAAGTAATTCAAAGTACCCATCTTTTTCAGAAATATTGTTTCTTGCGAAATTTTTCATGTAACCTTGCACGGAATAGGGAGGATTAGAAACAACGAAATCAAATTTTTCGTTTTTTTTTTCATTAGAAAACAGTATAGTTTTTGAATAATCTTCACAAGAGAATTTGTTAATACCATCAGCGTGCAATATTTGTGCTTCGCCATCGCCATTTAAAAATAAAGAGATTTTAGCGGTTTTGGCTAGACGATAATCTTTTTCAATCCCAAAAACATAATCTTTAACTCAGAAAAACTTTGCAGTTTTATATGAATTTAACTTGTTTTTTACACTATTATTAGTAATCTCTTTTGTTTCCCAATTATCGAGTTCTTGTTGAATCCTGTTCATATAACTTATTAAAAAGTGACCAGAGCCACAAGCATAATCAATGAAAAAGGGGAGTATTTCGTTTTTGTTTTGTTGGATATTTTTTTTTATAATATTCGAAATTGGTAGAGAGTTTATCATAAAGTCTACAATAGGGTAAGGGGTAAAAAACTGCCCAGCTTCTTGTTTTAAAGATGTGTTTAATAAGTCCTCAAAAAATTCTCCCAGAGATTTTGACTTGGTATTATACCTAAATTTGAAGTTAGCAAACAAACCTACAACTTCTTTGACAATCAAGCAATTTTCTTCAAATGTCTTGTCATCAAAAACCTCAATAAAAGCAAAAGTATTATCTTTTTTTAGCCTTAGATTGTCGATCATTTTTAAAATTTTTTGGCTTTTCTTTGAATTTAGAGTAATTTCTATTTCAGGATCGGAGTAATCTATTATTTCTTTTTTTAAATATTCTTGCATCCCTTCCTTGTAAAGATCATAAAGTCTTTTCATAAAACTCTCATCAGTGTCAACACCTTCTAGATGTTGAAACTTTAAGCCTTCGAATTTGACTATGATATCGTTTTTTGATTTTATGCTGAATTCCTTGTCTTCGCCTAATTCATCGAAAACTTTAGCAATGAAAAGATTTATGATTTTATCAAAAGCGTTGGACTTGTCTGAAATTGCATTGATTCTTAAAATAGTCAAAAACTGATTAAATAAAATTTTAGAGTCTTTGACAGTAATTTCCTTTAGGTCTTTATATTTCTTTTCATCAATTCTAATATCAAAGGGCTTGTAATACAAAAGATTTTTTTCGTTAAATATTTTATTCCATTTGTCAAATAAATCTTCAGGATTGAGAGCATTTTTCAAATTATCATCAACTTCCACATTATAAAAACAGTCGCTTTTAGAAGTTAGGTCAAAACTGTAATAAGAAGCAATTTTGATATTTTTTTCTTGGAAGATATAAGTAAATAGTTGTCTGATTTGCTTCCCATTTACATTCAAATAATTATTTATTTCTTTTGAAGTTTTGACCTCAATGCATATAATTTGCTTTTTATCTTTATGTAGCCAAATATCAACATAGCCACTTTTTTTTTGGTGACCTAATGCAAAAGATTTTTCTAGAATTATGTTTTCCTTTGAGTAACCTGCTTGTAGTAATTTTAGGACCAAAATCATCGTTATGATATTTTCTTCTAGGTTTAAATTTCAAACTGTGTTTCTGTCAGACTTAGCGCCCAAAAATGATCACTTTTTTGCTTTTAAATCTATTTTTATTTCATTACTCTTTTCAACATAAAAATATTCGTCCTCACCATTGCTAGTTAGTTTAAAATTAGAGCAAATCCAAGAAAAATAATTTACAAAAGTTGCCTTTTTGGTGTCACTTGACATGTTAGTATAAGTTTTTAGTTTTTCAGTTGGTTTTGCCAAAGGTTTAGGGAATTGTTTTTGTCATTAATTAATTTTTATTCGCTTGATTTTTTTAAAAAAAACTCTAAAATTTATTTATAGATTTTGACGAAAACCAACGAATTATTACCAAATCATCACCCAGTAGAAGAAATATTTTATCACGAAAATTATCCACAATCAAAAATAAAAAACAAATGAGGATGCTGAATTGAAAAGCCTACTGACCAAGAGAAATATATTTGTAATAGTTGTTTAAAGAAAAATTTGCTGGGCAGATTTGATGAGCAAAGATTGAAAAAGCATCAGATAAAGCAATTTTGTGAATGATTGGCTTTTTTTGCTGGCAGTCTTGAATTTGGACCTCTATTTTGGGTTAGTGCTTAGAGAAGTATTTTTTTTGGCTGATTAACTTAAAGACTTGTGTGGCTAAGAAATAAACATACCCTTTCTCATGAATAATTTTCTAGGGTTTGGTTTTCGTTATTTAGGTTTAAAAGGCAACGGAATTGAGATTGTAAAATTTGAGCCTGATTTTTGGTTTCTTTTATACTCTTATCCTTTATTTGGGGATGGTAGTTCGGTTTGACGAATTAGGGCTTCTCATTGTCCAAAGTCCGCAGTTGACAATTCTCAATCAGCAAGTCTTTTATGGCGGCATCCTTCAATTTTTTCAAGTATTTCCTGTTGCTCGACCAAGGAAAAATTAGTTGGTATTATTCAGTTCGGGTAAGTACTTCCGTGAGTACCTGCCACTAGCAACTTTTCATTAAATCTAGTTTTATTAATCACCCCAAGGGCAAAATGGCAAGGCATACAAACTAATTTACTTGAACCAAGATAAGAGAATTCTGCTGGTTGGAACCCAATTTGGCAAAGTTTATTTATTATTTTCATTTCGGGATGCATCCCTTCCTTACCCGCAATGAAATCTGCTAACTCATTAGGATTTTTGATAGCAGTAACTATTTCTTCACCTAATTCTTTTGTTTGAATAGCATTAGCGATAATGTTGGCATCATCAAATGGTATTAAGTAGTCTCACATAAAATCCCTGGTTTCACTCTCGCTGCTTTCTAAACTCTTTATTTCTTGAAAAAGTTCTTTGGCACAAGTTTTCATTTTTTCTAATCTTTCTGGCGTTAATTCTTCTTGGTTTTTTATTATCTTTTCGTAGTAATCTTGGATTAATGATTTAAATGATTTAAAAACGTTTAATTGTGCTTCTTTTAAAGAAACTTCTAATAGGGTTGATTTTTTTGCGTCTTTTTCTAACCAAAGATAAATATTTCTAATTGCTAACTTTACTAATTCTTTATAGTTTTCTAAGGAAGGAACACCAGCAAATTTGCTTAATACTTCCAAAGTTTCTTTTGCTGCTTTTGGCTTGGCTTGACTGCTAGCAATCATTATTTTTTTTCCGTTATAGTAAACAGCCACGTGGTCTTCCTGCGGAGTAGTGAATAATCTAGCCAAAGTGTCAAGATGCTTAAACTGGGGATTGTTGATTTCGTTTTTTTTTGGTTCGATACTAGCACGCAAATGTTTTCCATTCTCGTCTCTTTCTATTTCGGCAAATGAATTGACAACTGCTTTTATTTTGTTTTGGATATTTTCTATTTCTATTTGATCTTTTGTCATATGTTATTTTTTTTACACTCGCATTACTCTATGCGTGGATTATATGTGCGAGTTTCATATTTAGGTTTATGCTGTTGAAAATCTTTAGTCATATAGGAAGTTTTTACTAATTTGCCCTTAATTGTTCTTTGCGGGGATGAGGGTGGATTTGCTTTTGAATTCTGTCTAGTTCCTGCTGCTCTTTTCAGTTTTCCAACTCATAATGCTTTTGTAAATCTAGTCAATAATCCTCTCTTAATCCTCAATAGCAGCCAAGACGATAAGAAAGTTCAGGAGTAATATTTCTTTGCTCGTTAATTAGTTCTTCAATAATATTCTTTTCTACTTGAATGCTTTGAGCTAATTGGTGAGGAGTAATTTGATAAGTTTTTAACAATTCCTCCCGTAAGATTTCGCCAGGGTGAATGGGATGTAAATCTTTATCTTTTGCCATAATAAGTATTTTTACTTACCATAGCGTTTATTGTGAGGATTAATTTCGATATCGTAAGCAAACTGCTTTTTTTTATCTCATTTAAATAGTAAACGATACTGCTTGCTTAATCTAATGCTGAACTGATTTTTGCTTAATTTCTCTAATCTGCTGCCACTGGCACCAAAAGGAAAATACAAAATAATTTCTTTTCAGTTTTTAGCTTGCCGCACCAAGACTACTTTTCGGTGAGCGTCTTGCTTATCACTTTTGCTAAGTTCTTGGAATTTGAGAACCTTTTCTCCTAAATAAAAGTTTTCAGTGTCTTTATTTTTAAATCTTTGTTTTTTATTTATATTAGAATTTGTTTTTAGGGTTGACATATATTTGGATGATTGTCGCCCTTGGTTTTAACCCTCTATATAATTTTTACATGATTTTTCAAATGGTATTATCATTAGTGTTTTTTCAGTCTTGGATGCCTTTGAGTTTGATTCAGTTTTTATTTTTGCCAAGGAGTTCAAGGGGATTTGCCATTTAAGGAAATTTTAACAATTCTTAAAATCACCCCTGGCTAAATAAGACCTAAAATTAGCGGCTTTCTTAGCAGGATTCAATCAAAAGCATCAAATCTTTTACCATTTAAAGTATTTATTGGTTAATTAGTTTTAATGTTAAATTGTCGTCAAAGCCTTGGATAAATTTTAATTACAGGCTGAAAACATATTTGTATACTTTGAAGACATTTTTGAGCATTTTTTTAATCAATATAAAAAAAATTACAAGATAGGTTATAAATTAATTATACTTTATAAATTATGTTTTTGACTCTATCAGGCTTATTTTCCTCTAATGGTGAAAAAGTAAGTACTAACTCTCGAAAAATTAGCATAGCTATTAATGAAATTCAGCAATCCTGGTTCCAAGCTCATCTTCGAACCTATCAACAAAAGGCGGTGTTAGGAGAAAATTGAAAAACTAAATTTTTTAACTTAGATGGTGAAACATTGGTTGCCGAAAAAAATCGCTTGCTAGCAGCCATCAAAGAAGCCAAAATTGTTACAGAAAAAAACTGGGAAGAACTAGTCCAGCAAACTTTACAGGAAGTTGAGAATCTTTCTTTTCAAAGAGAGCAAAAAGAGTTAAGTCCTATACTTGATGACAGCTTTTTCTTGGTAGACTATATCAGAGATATCGCCCAAAAAATAAACACTGAGACTGATTGAGAAGCCAAGTCTGTTTGACTTTGGGAATTGAAAAAAGTCCGAGAAAAAAATCTTCCTTTTCTCAATAATAAAATTTCCTTGATAGGAAGTAAAGTAAAAACAGAAATTTATCGTGAACTAGACAGGATTATCAAACAGTTAACCGAAGAGCAGCAAAAGGTTTTATTAATTAAGAAAAAAGAAAGAGAATTAATTTACAGATGATGAATACAAACAGAAGAAAGCTATGCTGATTGATACCTTGAAAGTCGTTTTGGTTTTTTAAAAGAAGAAATTAGCCGTGAAGAGAAAATAAATATAGCGGAAAGACTTTTTCAAAGTAATTATTTTCCAGGTGATGCAATTTTTTCTTTTAATTTAAGACCAAGTTTTCGAGAATTGATTAATGAACTAAGAAAACTAGAAAATCTAACTCACAGAGTTCAAGTGGATGTAAAATATATTCTATCTATGACAACCAATAGTGATGAATTTGCAACTCAATTCAAATCGTTTCGTCTTCCAGGAAACCGATTAGATCGCCACTGAAATGAAGTTGATACGATTATTAATAATTATCTCGACAGAGGAATTGAAGGTATTAGTGGAACAAATATGAATTTGCTGTATAACTTAGGAGTAAATTATAATGATATAAGCAATAATCCAATTGATGGTGATAAATTCGTGGGAACTTTTAAGTGTAAAATAACTGGAGATACTTATAACTTGCGTAATGGAAGAGAATTTGACAAGTTTGTAGAAGATAGATGTTTATTTTGCAATCCGCTTGTAGGTGATGGTGACACTCTTTGAGAAGTTCCTTTGAGCGAAGCTGAGCAAACAATTATTATTGATATTGGGCGAACACATGCTACTAATGAAGAATTAGATACCGGTTGACTAACCGACGACAATATTGAATACATTCTAAAACATGAAAATATTCAACAATCCTTAAACAGACAAAACCAAAATAATAGAAATTGACAAATTAGAACAGATATTGCCAATATCTATAATGCTTTTCACTGAACTAGAAATAGCCAAACATTAGATATAACTAATCTTTTACGGGAATTAGCAATTAATCCCTATCGCTATACTATTTTCCCGTTAAGAGTATCCGGAAATCATTGAGGCATGTTTATTTTAGAAAACAACGAAGGAAATAAACGAGTTTATTATACTTCTTCTGGTCCAGGAGTAGAAAATGAAGTAGAACAAATTAAACCTTTAATTACCAAATTAATAAACCAAAATGCTTCTAATAATATCCAAATAATCCATGGTGCTAAGCAAAACAATAATTATGATTGTGGGGTTTATCTCATTAAATACATTCAGGAAATATTGGAAACTGGTAATTTAGCCTTAAATAGAAACATTACTGAGCAAGAATGTCAAGAATTTAGAGAAGAATGAAAGCAAAAAATTGGAGAAAATGAATGATGTAGGTTAGACAAAATTGGTGGTACCAGTCAAAAAAATGTGTCTACTTTCCGCGCGCGCGATAAAAATACTAACATTATGACAATAAATAAAAATATTATAGAAAATGGAAAAAATATATATATATATATTAGAATGGGAAGGTGCAGACCTTAAGAATGGGACAATGCGTTACGAGAAATTTAAAGTAATTGCTGGTAGTGAAAAAGAGGAATTAAATTTCTACTCTACTTTCTTTACTGGTAGCAATAAATTTAAAAAAGGAGAAATTTATGAACTTTCCACCCCCGGAGATTTTGTGCAGGATTCTTCAGAAATCATCCAAGGAATTAATAATGGCGGACATGAATTTGAAAGAGTTTATTCATCATTAATGATTAAAGAACTTTGAGAAGAAAAAGCGGAAAATATTGAAAGATTAAGCATATTAGAAGAAGATCTTAAAAAGAAGAAAGAAGATGTTAATAAAATAAATCAGGAGTTATCTGGTAAAAAAGGAGAACTCACTAGTTTACAAAGCAGGTTTGATAGCCTTCAACTTGAAAAAAGAAAAGGTGATGAAAAAATAAGTTTACTTGAGAAAAATATACAAACTAAAGAGCAAGAAATTAACAGAGTAAATCAAGAATTGCGCAATTCTGAAACAAAAACAAATCAATTACAAAGTCAACTTACTAGTCTTCAAACTGAAAAAACCAAAGTTGAAAATGAATGAATTAATCCTGAAAAAGCACAAAAATTGTTCAAAGAACAGGAAAATCTTAAAAAACAATTAAAAACTGAAAGGAAGGACAAACAGTTTTTAATTGAATCGCTAGAAGAACTTCGTAGTCAAGAATTAAAAGGAACTATGGAAGCAAAATTAGTCGAGAGGAAAAAAGAATTAGATCAATTAAAAGTTAAGATTGTTGAGAAGTTAGCAAACAGTCAATCTCTTTTAGAAAATTTTTTGGAAAAACAAGAAGATTTTGATATTGCCCTTTTTGATGATGTTAGCCAAGCGGGCAGAGCTTTCCTTCGTGTCAAAGATAGATTACAGGATGCTAAAGACAAGTTAATTGCCAAAATTGGTTCTGAGAAAGTTGAAGAACTTTGCAAGATACAAACTGAAATAGGCAAATTAGAGACTAGCCAAAGACAGTGAGAGAAAATGGAAGAACAACAAAAAAAAGAGGAACAGGAACGATTTGAATCGTTTGTTGGAACTCCGCCTGCGACACCGAGAAATGGTTATTAAAAAAACTCTGCTTAACAGCAGAGAGAAATTTATTTGAAAGGAATTTATATTTATATGACAGTAACAAAAAACGAAGCCTATGAAATACTTGGTTTAAATCAAGACAATACTGAACTTGAAATCAAAAAAGTTTATCGAGAACTATCTTTACAACATCATCCCGAAAAAAATGGTAATTCCGAAGAAAGTAAAAGCAAATTTAAGAGAATCCAAGAGGCTTATGAAATGTTATCTGATGAATGACCCACAAAGAAATATTTTGGTTTTTCTGAAGAAGAATTCGGAGACCTTATAAAAGAGGAAGTAGCAGAAAGTTTAGAATTTGCTATTTCCTATGACATAAAAAGCATAAAAAAAAATATTGATAAAACTGGATTAGATGCCAAAGAAATGTTATACTATTCTTCACCAGAGCAAAGGAAAATATATAATAATTGACTTAATCATTTATATCTAATGCGTAATTTAGGTTCAAACGACGAGGTTGTTATGAATTGAATAGAAATTAACTTCGATTATGGCTCGCCTATTTCATCGGCTGCAACTAAAAAAAGAGTTTGAGAAGAGGAAAGACAAAATTACGGAGAATTTTTTTCTGATTCCGAATGGGAAAAACATTTAGAAAATCTACGAGAGGGAACAGATTCATCAAAAATATCTATTCTTTGAAAAACGGATTTATTAAAAGCAAAAGAAATAAAAATATTAAGTGAGGAAATAGAAAAAAACCCCGAGCCTTTATTATTGAAAAATATTATTAATGTTGAAATGAGTATGTTTTCAGATAATCCTTCTTATCAGGGAGAAGAAAATTATTGAGCCAATTGCATGAGTAATGGAACTGAAGCGGACTTAGGAAGATGAAAACTTATTATTACTGGACTTTTAGAAGAATACAATAACAAAGAAGCAGTAGTTAGAGAAAAATCTAATCGGTATTACGAAAACCTTGGGCTTTCCGAAGCAGCCACACAGGCAGAAATTAAGAGAAAACATAAAAAACTTTCTTTAGAATTGCATCCTGACAGACCAGGAGGAAATAAAGAAGGATTTGAGTTAATGGATAAAGCTTATAAAGTTTTAGCAGACAAAGTTAAGAGAACAAAGTATGACCTTTGTCTTTTGAGAGATAGTGAAGGTTTTTTAAATCGCAAAAAATTAAGTAAAATCAAAAAATCTGGCGGGTTGGTTGATGAAGAGTTTAAAAAAAGTATTGAACTTATTTTGCAAGATGAATTAAAACTTAACGATTTAACCTGAGAAGACTTAAATGATTATGGTAGGAAAAGTTGAGGTCGTGATGAACATTCTCAATTTCATAAGCGTAAAGGAGCAAAAGTTGAATTAATAAGAATAGGAGATTTTTGCCAAGAGGTTCTTGATGAAATTTCTCAATATGAGGCTATTGAACTTACCAAATTTTATTTATCAATTATTGATGATGTTGGGACACTCATTAGTGAAGCTAAAAAACTAAGTGAAAAACGTGGTGGCTCAAAAACTATTCAAAGAATTGAAGAAAAAGAATTATCTAAAAATCCTAGTTTAACTAGGGAAGAATTAGACGAACCAGGAAAAATTAATTGCATTAAAAAACTCGAAAAACTGGAAATCAAAGGACTAATGATGAAAGGGAATAGCGAAGTAAATAAGCAAGAGTTAATCCTTTACAAAGAAATTTTATGAAGAATTGGTGAAGTAAGAGAAGTCAAGATTAGTTTGTTAAAGAGGATAGAGGAAACAATAGAAGAAGGTAATAATTTGCTTGTTTCATCTAAAAATGAGCAGGAAATTAGGGATTTCTTGGCTAAACTTGACAGTTTACTTGATTTAGAAAAAGAAGAAAATTATAAAGCGGAAGTAGTAGTATTACAAAATGGAATAAGGGGACCTAAACAGGTAATTGTTGGTGAGAAAGTAATTCAATCCGTATTTGCCCAAAAAGGAGGCGAATTGAATTATTTAAAAGAACAATTAGAAACTTTGGTGAAAGAATTAGAAAAAAAAGAACAGGAGTTAGCAGAAGAGGAAATAGAAGGGTCTTCCGGCTCTTCTTTTAATGATGAGTTAACATCTACTCCAATTAGCGAAATCGAAAAAAAAGCCATTATTAAATATTTAGATGATTTAATTTTTGCTGAATTTGCTAAACCAAGTGTTATAAAAACCCCCTCTAATTTAAAAAAAATTAAAAATGGTTTAGATTTAGGCTCAGATTATGAAGCACAATTAAAATTTGACGCTAATAATTGAGGACAAGCCGAAGATATTCGAGCCAAAGCAGTCAGAAACATTTGTGAAAAGATTTCTACTTCTAGCGGTAGTGATGAAGTGCTAGTAGCAAGAATCAAAAAAGTTCTAGAAGGCTTGGTCGAAATATTAAAAAAAGAGATTGAAGAGGAAACTAAAAAGGCTTTTACCAGTTTACCACAAGAACAGCAAGATTTATTAAAAGTGGAAGGGGAAATTACTGCTCGCTTGCTTACGGAAAATAAAAGGAGAATAAAGGCATTATTGTTGATTAATCAGGATCAAGAAAGCGAAGTTGCTAGATTAGAAGCAGAAAGATTAGAACAAGAGCGTTTGGTCGCCGAAGTCGCTGCTCGCCTTGTTGAAGAGAAGGCTGCTAAAAAGGCAGAACAGGAAACTCGTGAAAAACAAGAGCAAGAAGAAAAAGCCAGAAAAGAAAAAGAATTAGCCCAGCAAGAACAAGCCTATGACGACTTATTAAAAGAAATTGAAGCAAGTGCTAATCCTGAAGAAATTTCCTTAGACCAATTAAATTGCCAAGGTTTACGCGGTGGTCGCACACAGGAAAAAATAGAAACTGCCAAAAGAAATCGACGGGTTGTTTTAGAAAGATTAGCCAAGGAGAAAAAAGAGGCTCAAGAGAGAGAGAAAAGAGCAGAACATCGAAAAATAACTTATGATAAATTATTAAATGATGATATAAATAATGCTGTCGATTTGGTTGTATTACAAGGACTCAATAACCAAATCAATAGTTTTAATTATCAAGATTTACCTGGTGACAGAAGTAAAAAAAAATTAGAAAATGCTTGAAAAGTGCAAGAAACTAAAATAATTGCTAAAAAACAGCAAGCAATTGAAGAATATGAAAAACTTTTAGAAAAAATTGGTAAAGAAAAGGATGCTAATGCTGATTACAAAACCGAGATTGACAATTTAGATTGAACTAACTTAGATGGAGAGAAAACTCGTGATAAACTAGAAAAAGCTTGGGATGATCAGCGTAATAAGATTATCTTGGAAAATACTAGTCGTGAAGCAATAGAGTATGTGAATAACTATTGAAATAGCGAGACTACTGATGGTAAAATTAATGGTAAAGACAAAACTGGCATTCTTCCTTTGGATTGAGAAGAAATTCTTAAAAACAAGCCAACTGTGGAGGAAATTAACACTGAAAAGAATTGCTTAAAAGAATTAATTGATACAGAAAAAACCAGAGAAATAGTGGGGTGGCAAAAAGTTGCAATTGAAAAGATTGAAGAGCATTGAAATGAAAACGTTACTGCTGAAAACAAAATCAATGATCAGACTATCACAGAAGTTTTGGATGGAAGTTGACAAAGTGATTTTGACAGTTTAAAAAAAAACGATGATATCAAAACTAAAAAAAATGCTTTTATCAAAAAAATCACAGATGCTAAAAAAACCGACACAGATTTACAAAATAATGCAATTAATAGAATTAATGAATATTGAAATGAGAAGCAGACTAACGATAAAATCGATGGAAAAAGCAAGGAAGAAGTACTTAATGATAGCTTACTACCAGATACGTGGGAAAAAGATATTAAAAAGCGGACTGGAAAAAGAAGTATTATCGATAGGTGAAATTATTATTTAAATTTAATCAGGCAAGTTAAAGCAAAAGAAAATCATAAAAATGCTTTGCACAATTCTTCTATTAAAGCAGTAAGAGATTTCTGAGAAAGCCAAGTTGATAGCAATAACAAGGTAAATGGTAAAACTTTAGTTGATATCTTATCGATTGGTTGAGAAGAAGAAATTCTTGCCAAAACGGAAAAAGTTGACATTGATACCAAGCGTGAACACTTAATTAAATTAATCGTTAAAGAGAAAACAATTCAAACAACTCGTGAAAGTTGACATACGGTGGCTATTACAACCATAAATACTTGTTGAAGTGACAATCAAGATGTCAGTGGAGAAATTGATGGCAAAACTAAAGAGCAAGTTCTTATTAATTGGCAAAGTATTATTAAATCCAAACTTACTAAGGAAGAAATTAATAGCGAGCAAGAACGTTTGGTGAACTTAATTAACGAAGCCAAGTTTGAAGAAAACCAAAGAAGCACTGGAAATTTTTATCCCGGAGAATATGATTTAAACAAAGACGCAAAAACACTTTGGAATAAAAAGAGAACCAAAAAGTCAGGGTTAGTGTTAGGAAATTATAAAAAAGATGTTGAAACGTGATTTGATGAATTAAAAGAATTTCTTCAAAATAATCGTCATAATCCCCAATTTTTAAAAGATATTTACGGAAGAGAAATTTCTGTCGACCAAAGAAGAAAAATTTCTTCCCAACTAGACAAAGAAAAATCATCAATTTTTATAAGTTGAAATGAAAGCACAACAGTAAGACAATATCTTCAAAAAATACTTAAAACTATCAATAAGGAAGAAGCACAAAGAGTAGTTAGAAGAGCTAAATTATTTTTAGATGAATCATTAGAAATTTTTAGGGTTGGTACCCAAGAATTAACTTATCCTGAGTTTCTTACAGAACTAAGTCAAAAAGAAACTCCCGAGAAAGTAATTAGTTTTCGTGATTCAGTATTTAAAGATATTGTAGAAAAAGGGATAAATAATGCACTTATTTGCGAAAATCCATCAGTTCTCTATAATGATTTAACTAACGTAATAAATAACATTCTCTATAAAAGTAGCGAACAAGAAAAATTAAATGCTTTGGAAATAACTCTAAAAGAAATTAAGGAAAAACGCCAAGTAATCATGGCTGAAAATTCTCTCCAAGAACTTATTAGTAAGGCGACTGCTGACAGACGTGAAGATTTAAAAACTGATTTAGAAAATTTAAAAAAATTAATACCTGAGTATAATAATTCTCTTAGCGATGTAGAATCAAATGCTTATGAGAGTAAGAAAAATGATGTTGATAATAAGGAATTGAAACTAATTCGTGCTTTGGCTCTATTGGAAGATGATATGGGTAAACCGTGAAATAATTTTAACATTCCTTTTGGTTTAACTAGCCAGGAAGAAAACTTCCTAGAAAGTATGTCTAAAGCTAATATTAAAGAAAAGCAAAAAGAAATTCGAGAGTCTCGTCAAAAAAAATGAGATGATGTTAAACGAAAGATTAAAGATAGTTTTAAAACTCTTTGGGCTAGAATGAACGATACCGAACCTGAACATGTAAGAATCACTAATGCTGTCAAAGAACTAGAAAGAATTAGTAACTCAGGAGCAATTGAAGAAAAAATTGCTTTGAATCAAATTGAAATCCAAATCGAAAATGTTGGTTGAAAAGACAAAGTTCAAACTCGAATTAACGAACTAAAAGCGGAAGAAAAAAAATGAGAAGAGATAAATACTGCTATTGCAAAAGGAACAGACTTTCTTCTTTTGGCAGAAGGAGCAGATTTAGACATTAAAATACAGGGTTTACGCGAGGATTTGTTGCCCACGAATAAGCGATTATTCTTTTTAAAAAATAGACGGGAAGAACGGTACAAGAAATTAAAAAAATATGAAGATTTAATTGAAGAAATTAACGATGCCAATACCTGGGAGAAATTAAAAAAAACTTACGAAGAGATTTCTTATAATCCAACTCGTCCTCTTATCCTAACACTTGCTGAGCCAGAAGTAATTAGACAAAAAATCATCAATTCTTTCTGCAATCAAACTCCGCAAACTTTAGTCGAAAAAGAGGCAGATAGGTTCAGCCAATTCATTGAAAAATGAGAGGATATTAGGAATACTGAAACTGAGTTGACTAGCCAAATTAGTGATTTAGAGAATGATTTAAATTTTTATAGATTAGAATTGCCAACTGGCAAGAAAATCAGCGATCTTAAAAATTCCTTAAGTGACAAAAAAACAAAATTAGTTTTCCGAAAAGAGTTTAAAATCCGTGTGGAAAACAATGATATTGATAATAATACAATTGACGCTTATCTTACCAATAGTGGATTAGATTCTGCAGAAATTGCTGCTAAGGCTTACAGCCATAAAATTCTTGCGAGAGAGATTAATGGAGGAATAGCGAATTTTGCTGGAAGAAGTTATAATTTAACAAATGAAGGAGAGTTAGAAAATGCTCTAAAGAACAAACTTTTCATTCATGATTTTCGCGACCAAGAACCTATTGATGAACTTACTGATGCTAATATTTTAGATTATCGTAAATCTAGTCCTGATGGTAGCCATTTAATTGATGCTAAACAAGCTTTTAAGGCTTTCCAACAAGGGTGAACTAGTCCAGACCAAATCCAAATTACTAATGATGGTGGTAAGAAAATTGATTTAGGAGCAGGCTGAAAAGACTATGATTGAGAAAATGAATCCTTTGCTAAGGCTAGTTATTGTCATGTTTTCTCCCAAACTGATAGTGATAATAATACATTAACATTTAATGAGATTTATGGTTGGTATGAAAAATTTGCTGATGCTCGGGATGCATGGTCTGCTTATAATAAACATTGGAGTCCTATTTGTTTAGGAAATGCTAACACTGCAAATCAAGGAAAAATTACCTGAGACGGTACTACTTATGAGGATGGCATAGATCCTTTGGTCAATAATAAATATGATGCTTACCATGTCAGTTTTGTTCAAGCACCAGGAAGTAACTTAACTGGTGCTGATTGTACTCGAATTTTTAATGTTAGAAATGAAGAAACTCTTGACTGAGTTAAAAAGCATTTCACCCCGAAAAATGCTCGCATTGCTTATGATAATGGTTGAAATGGGAATAGTGAAGAGATTCACGATACCCAAACAGTGACTGATAATAAGTATGCAAACCTAAGCGGTTATAAGTTTAATCCTTTGGAGATAACTAGGCATCAGGCTCTTCAAATAGTTGAACAAAATTTAAGAAGAGAATATTCTTATTCTTCAGACTCTCAGTCTCATCAAAATAATGAAAGCATTGATAATCAACCAGTTTCTCGGTCAACTTCAAATAATTATGAACCGAGCAGATCAATTGAAGACAATAGTAATTATTCGTCTAGCAATGGAGGAGATGGTGGTGGCTCTGGTCATTCTTCAACTATCGCTTTATTCAATTATGATGTCGGAGAAGGAAATAGTTCTTCGGTCGGGAAAGATAATTTAAGTTTCTCTAAACCTCCGAAAAAACCTTCTTTGGCTAGCATTGAAGAAGACGATATTTTAGTGGAAAAAATTAAAGATGTTGTTCGGTTATTTGATAAAAAAGTGGCTGAGTCGAACACAAAAGAGGAAAAAGAGCAGGCTGTTAAAGAATCAACAGATTTATTTATAAAATTGTTGGTTGAGAGAGTTGAGAGAGTTGAAGAAATTAAGCAAAGTTCTAAGAAAATCATCAGTAAAAATTGAGAACAACAAAATTTTCTTATAGGAGAATTAAAAGATGAAGAAGAGTGAATTGCAATTGAGGAAGCAGATAATAGTAAAGAAATTCTTCAACAAACAAATAAATTACTTGGTAAAATTCAGCAGCGAGTAATTAAAAATAAACAATTAGCAGCAATAGTCACGGACGCTCAATCCTCAGAGAAAAATAAGGAAAATTCAACACCAGTCTGAATAGTTGTAATTTCTCTTGGAATAAGTGTTATTAGTGCTTTTGTTTATTTAATTGTCAAAGGAGCATGAAACAGAATAAGTAAAAAATAAAGACCAAGAATAAAAAACTACAAAAATATTGAAGTATTAAATATGAATTGAAAAGAATTTAAAAATTGATTGGAAGAGAACATAATTGAATGTGAGGAGTTGATTGTCAAAATTAAACCCGAAAAACAAGATAAGTATGGTGAATTATCTATCAGTGCCTTAACAAACTTTTTTGATAGTCTAGAAGCAACATTAGATAGCGACAATACTTGTCACTTGTTTCCGAAATTTAAAGAAGATAGAAGCTTTCGGGAGACGTTTTCTCTTTGCTGTTTTGGTAAAAAATTTAACCGAGAAGAGACGAGTGAAAGCGATTACAACTTATTAGAAAGATTGTTTATTGATTGAAAAATTTTTGTAAGGACAAATTTGATTGAGCAGGAAAATAATCAAGAGTTACTAAAAGAAGAAGAAAAATGCCTAGTAGAAAGTTGTTCAGAGGAGATGCTCTTGCCTTCAATTTACTGCTTTGAACATACTTGCCAAGCAGAGAACTGTTTAAGATTAAGGATGAATAGAGAGAACGAGGAATTTGATATTTATTGTCAAGATCATTTCCGACAAAGTATTAAGGAAAATTCCGAAACAATGAATAAATCTAGAACAGAATCTGGACTTGATGAAGAATTACTGCTCGGGATTTCTAATAAATTTGAATCGATTGGAAAAGAAAATCAGAAACTAAGACAAAATAATAAAAATCTTCAAACACAACTTAATCAATTGACCAGAGAGAAAATAGGATTGGAAAAAAAAGTAAAAGAACTTGAAATTAAAGTTTTCAACGCAAAAGCCGAAAAAAAAGAATTAGAAGAAGCAGAAAAGTCTAAAACTGAAGCTTGAGAATTAGTCGGAAAAATTGATAGAGAAGCAAAAGAATGCCGAGATAAAGTGGAACAAGAAAAAAAAGAAACTGAAAAAGTAATTAAGAAATGAAAAGATGAGTACTTTAATTTACAAGAAAGAATTGCTAAAGAAATAAATTGCTTAAAAATAAGTAAGGAAACATTTGAAAACATCAGTTTGTCGCAGGAAGCGATAATAAAATCTAATCAATTGATAATAGATAAATTTAAGTTTCGCTTAGAGGATCAAAAAAAAGAAATCGAGGACTTGACTAGCAAACTGGAAGAATCTCAAAAGCGAGAAGAATCTTTCCAGGGACAAATTCAGCAACTAGAAGTTCAATTATTATTTCATAAAAGAGAAGAAATAAAGCAGTTTGTCTCCAAAGCCAAAAGCTGACTTGACGAAGATTTGCAGGATTGCTTAGATACGCTTATAGAAGCACAAATTGAGACTCTAGAAGGTAATAATCCTTTTGCTCAAAAGCAATTTGAAAGAAGTCAAAAATGTCTCGCCAAAAAACTAACTAATGAAAAAGTTCAAACTTTATTAATTAAGCAAAAAGAATTGTTTGAATTAGAAAAAAGAGTAGCAGATATCAAGCAAATCTATAAGCAAAGTTCTAACTTACTTGAGAAAAATCTTGCTAACTTTAGTAAGCTTGATTGAAAACAACAAGAATCAGAACAAACTAAGCAGAAATCTTTCAATCAATCGACCCTCCAATTAGAAGAAAAAAGTTGTAATAGAGAAACTAAAATTGAACATTTGGAGCAGCAGACAGAGGAACAAACAGAAATTGTCAAGTGAGATAGTATAAAGGTTGATATGGAAAGAGAGAAAAGTATCAGTCACTTAGCAAATGGAGGCTATTGAGACAAACAAATCCAAACTTTACGTGATGATAGATTATCTTCGGACAAAAAACAAGTCGTTTTACAAACTAGGCGGAGAAATCATTATGCTCAGTTAGAAGTTAAGTTGGAAAATAAGCAAGAGTTGTCGCAAGTTAAATCCCAGATCATTCAATCTTCTTTCAATCCTAACAAGCCTTAATAATTCCTAATTTTTCTTAAAAAAAATTAAAAGAGTATTAAAATATATAATTATAAGGAGATATAGATATGATAGACGCCCAAAAATGATTAAATGAAAAATATCCAAATAGAAACGAAATAAAACAAATTAAATTAGAAGAAGAAACATTAATAACTGGTCAATTATTAATTGATGATTTTCCTTGTTTGGAAAAAATAAATGTGGAAGGAAATTGGGATAATTGAGGTAAGTTGACTGGATTAGTAATAAAAAAATGCCCAAAATTGAAAGAGTTGAATTTCAGTTATAATGAAATAGAGGAGTTTGCTATTGCTAATTGTCCGCAACTTCATAATAACTTTGATTATTCGTTTAACAAGCAGTTAGAAGAATTAACTAAGTTTGATGGTTCCAAATTAGATTATAATGTTGTTTCTTATATTGGTTCACTAGATAATGATTTATATCAACAATTAAAAGCTGGCTTGCCTGGCACTAAACATGAAGACTTGCAGAGGCTTTGTTTAGGCTGCTTAACTGAGGGAGGGCATAAAAATAGCACTTCTTATAATTATTATGCTGAAATAAAATTAACCAAAGGCGGAACTGTTGAATATGGGGTCACTGCTACCGGAAATCGACGAGAGACCTTTGAGGTTCCTGAGGAAGGGGGATTATTAATAGTTAATATTAATGCTGCTGATGGAGGAACTATTAAAATAAAAAGGAACCAAATTAAAAATGCTAACAAAAGTTCCAAAGAAAGTGAGGAAAGAGAAAAAGAAAAATTAGTAGAAATGATTCAAAAGTTGGAAAATAAGTTAAAAGAAGTCAGTGATGAGCAATGAAAAAAACAGTTAGAAGAAGGAAAGAAAGAACTAGAAGAAAAGTTAATTGCAACCCAAAAGAAATTAGAAGATAGTGAAGAGCAAAAGCAGAAATTACAATTTGAGTATGACGAATTAAAGCAAGGACTAGAAGAAAGAAAAGAACAAATTGAAGAACTAAAACAAGTAAAAATTGCTGACCAACAAAACTTTAAAGAACAAGTTGAAGAGTTAGAAAAGCAAAAGCAGTTAACTGAAAACGAGACAAAAATTTTGCAAAAACTCAAAGAATTGTTTAGTATTTTTAATGAGCAACTTGATAGTAAAAATGTTGAGAAGCTTGAAAAATTATTAAAAGATTATAAGGAAGCTGATTTCACTAATACTCCTCACTTGCCTGACATTTTTAAGTTGGAGAACGAAGGTATATCCGGTTACATTGGCTCTTCAATTAATCATTATTATGAGTGACAAGAAGCAAGAAAAGAAGTAGAAAAACTAAGATCTAATATTAAACAAGAAGAAGGCAAAAACGCTGAAAAGATAGAAAAGTTGAAGCAGAAAATTAATGACTTGAGTTTTCGTACTCAAGAGCAACAAATAGCCTCTCTCCAAGAAGAATTAAAAATTGCTCAAGACTACGCTAAAGAATTAAAAAATACTTTAAAAAGCACTGTCCAAACTTTGGAAAAAGAAACTCAAACTGATTTAACTAGTGAAGACATAAATCAAAAAGACCTTCAAATAGAATACCATAAGCAGCAATTAACTAAGCAAAAAAGATTATCTATTAAAATTCAGCCAATAAATCCTAGTTTAGGAGACACAAGTTGAACAAAATTGTCGACAGAAACCGGAGAAAAACCCTTAAGTCCTTCACAAATCAGAGCTAGGGAAAAACAAAAAAAACAGCAACAGGAACAATCAGCCCAAATTCAACAAGTCGATTATCCTCCTAATCCTCGATAAGTTTCTTGAATAAGCATTAAAACATAATATCATGAAGGCCCAAATTATTAAAGCAATTACTTTTCTTGCAACCGCTCCTTATATTGCTTGGGAAGCCCGTCAAGATGATGAAATTGAATATTATCGCAATTTAGTTGAAGCTCGTGAAGTTAGGGAGCAGATGGAAAAATGACTTTATGAAGATTTACAAAAAGAGTTAAGAAAAGAACCAACTGAGAAGCGAGAAGCAGTGATTACTTTTAATCATTTCCTAAAAAACATTTTTGGCCAAGGACTAGAAGGAGTTACTGAGGCTCTTCATTTTGCTCGTTGACTAAGAACAAAAATTAACTCTTCAGAAAAACAAGTAGTTCAATTAGACCAATTAATTGAAAAGACTAGGCGGACAGTTCAGAATTTAGAAAATCAAGAGTTTGACAAGATAAATATCAGTGAAAGTGATTATGAAGTTATTAATCAACGACAAATCGCTCACGAAAAAGAAAAGACGGAATGGCAAAAATTGTTGGTTAAATTAGAAAGCGAAATGGATGCTCTTTTAGCCCAAAATTGAGTTAACTATGATTTAGTGGAAGAAGAAGTTGAACATAATGGTTCTGAATATACTCTTATTAGCACAATTAAAGGATTAAAAGAAGAAAAAGACCAACAAATTTCTGAATTACAGGGCAAGATTGCTGAATTTGAACGAGAAAACCAACGACTTAAAGGTGAATTAGAGAGCCAACAAAATCAATCACAAGCCCAAGTTATTCAACTCACTTCTTCTCTCCCTTTTAATACTTCCAATTAACCTTTTTATTTACTTTTTGTCTCCAAAATAAACCACCTAATAAACATGATGCTGAAAAAGATAAAAAGAAAATAAGAACAAATGAAACCGCGCTGGTTATAATCATTCCTATTTGTGTCCCATGATTTCATAAGACTTAACCAAAGAATAGATAAATAAATCAAAGAAAGAAAAAAGACAATGGTAAGCAAAGGTAATCAAAATTTAGAGATTATTTTTCGGTTGAGTGGCGAAAGAAAGACAACACTAAAACATATAAAGGAAAGCAAAACAATCAAAAAGAGAACAGCCATAACAAAACAATTTTTAATTAAAAATGCTGGCTTTAAACTCTCTTTTCCTTAAAAGTTAACTTTTCTATTTTTGCTGAACTTTTTCATTTAAAAGATTTTTTAGCAAAAATTTTCTCTCTTAATTATTACCCTTTATTTTTAATGCTAAATTTTTTTCTTTGAAAAATCTTAAAAATTATTATATAGGAGAAATTATTATGAAAAAACTTTATAGTTGTAAACATCAAAAAGAGGCTATTAATCCTTGTTCTATTTGTAGTGAAGAAAGAATAAATTATTTGTGTGGTTCATGCCAATGACATGGAAAAAAGAAAGAATTATCTTCCAAAGGAAATTGCCCGAAATGTGATAATATGGTAGGGGAAATAAATTCTGCCAGCGAGCAACGTTCCTCATGCAATAAATGTGGAAAGAAAATTAAAAGTGGAGAATTACAAAGTCCGTATGATGATAATGAGCATAATGAAAAGTGAGTAGAAGCACACGATTGTCAACCTAATTCTGAAAAAGTAAAGCAAAAAGATAAACAGGAAACCGAAAAAGATATTCCGACAATAGAAGAAGATAAGTCTAACAAAAGGTTCCACATTAGTTGTAAAGATTGTAATTTTTCGATGAGTTGAAATTATGAAGGCAGCGAATCAGAAACATACGAAGAGGCTAAAAAAAAAGCCAAAGAACTTTTAACCAAGTTCTGACAAAATCATCAACAATCCTTTCATTCTAGCACAAACCAGAGAGAGAGAGAGAGAGAGAGTTGACCCCGGCGAGAATTCTCATGACGAAGATAAATGCTTGTTTTGTGGCAAAAATTTAAAGCGTCCAATTGGTGAAAATAAATATTATTCGGAGGGGATAAAAATAAAGACCGACGGAGAAGAAAAAGTTTTTTGTTCTTTTGAATGCCTGAATAAATATAACAATCAACAAAAACAAACAAAAAGTAATCAGCAAGACCAAGCAAAGGATAAAACAAAAAACTCAAATCAACAAGACAATTCTAATGATAAAACATGAATTATTTTCTCTATTTTAGGGGTTGTTGTTATAGTTTTTGGAGGCTTAATTTATTTTTTGTTGAAAAGAAAGAAAAAACAATAGTGTAAATGAAAAATAAAGTAAAAAAAAATGCTAGATTTTTTGAATTAGAAAGAATTGGTTATATTTGGTCTAATAAAAACCCTAAGGTAGAAAGGATAAAAATGGCCAAAAACACACAAGTCACGCCCATCAAAATTCTTCGTCAATCAGTAGTTCAATTGATTTTTTTTCCGTTTTGCCACCTTCCCCGATAAGGTAGAAAATTGTTACTGCTTAAAAATATCATAAGTATTAAATAACTAATGGCTGCAAAAATTCATACTACAAACGCTAAAGATTTTCAAAATTCTAACATAATTTCATTAAAAAATTTTTTTAATCGCCTCGTTATTTAAATTGTTTTATTATCAAATAATTATGAATTCAACTAACTAATTTTTCTTGGTCAACTATAAATTCTTTTTTTTTTTGACAGTCTTTTACTAACACTTTTTTTTCTTTTAATTCTTTTTTGCCGATAATAATAGCCAAACGAGGAGAATAATAGTTAATGTTTTTGAGAAGATTTTTAACTTTTTTAACTTCCAAATTAGAGACAACTTGGCAATTTTTGCTTAACTCTTCTTGCCAAGAAGCAACCAATGAACAAACTGATTCTTCTAAAATCAAAAAAAGAACATCAGGTTTAAAATCAGTTTTTCATTTCTCCGAAAGAGACAAATAATTAACTAAACGGTCCACACCTAAGGCAAATCCAGTTGCTGGAAATTCTTTTTCCCCTAACTGCTGAAAGAGTTTATCATATCTACCACCGCCTAAAATTACTTGTTTGTCATCATTTAGGGAAAGTTCAAAAACAATGCCGGTATAATAATCAAGACCTCTTACTAATCATTTATTGTAGTAGTGATTAATTTTTAATTCGTCTAATTTTTTAGTGATTTTTTTTAAATAGGCTAGTTCGGTTTTTTCTAACACTTTTTGGTAAGAAGGCAATTTTTCTAGTTTACAAACTTTACAGTCTAAAATTCGTAGAGGATTAAGTTGATAACGTCTTTGACAATCCAGACAAAGTTCCTTATCTAGTAAATATTCTTTCAATATTGATTTGTATTTTTCTCTGGTTTCTGAACCACCAAGATAATTTCAATGAAGCACGGTGTTTTCTTTTAAATCAAAAGTTATAATGATTTGCTTAATTAACCAAAGTAGTTCTCCATCAGCCATTATTCCATTAGCATTAATTAATTCTACTCCTAATTGCCAAAATTCTCGATAACGACCATCCTGTGGTCGCTCATAACGGAACATGTTCCCTCAATAATATAAACGCAAAGGGTATCCAGGATTAACTAATTTATTTTGGTAAACTAAGCGCACAACACTTGCAGTTCCTTCGGGACGCAGAACCAGTTGTCTTCCTTTACGGTCGGAAAAAGCAAACATTTCCTTTTGAATGATATCTGTGGCTTCACCTACGGAGATAGTAAATAATTCTTGGTATTCATAAGTAGGTAAAATAACTGGTTGATAGCCAGCACGATTAAGAATATTTTGGGTAATTTGTTGAATTTGCTGGTAAATAATTGCTTTGGTTGGCAAAATATCCTGGGTACCTCGGGGTTTAGGCAACAATTTACTCATTTTCTCGTTATTAATTAAAATTTTTGTCTTGCTTTTTATTTTTTCTTTAAATTCTTTTCATGGAGAAAAAAGAAAAAGAATCGTATTTTTATTTAATTACAATTGCCTATGATGGAAGCGATTTTGTTGGCTGAGCTAAGCAACCACAGCAATTTACTGTTCAAGGATATATTGAAAAGATTTTAAACAAAATTTTTAAAATAAACCAGTTTACTCAGCAAAAAATTAATATTTTAGCGGCTAGTCGTACTGATAAAGGCGTTCATGCCCTCAATCAAAAATTTACTTTTCGCCTACCTTTTTTTCTTTCTTGTCAAAAGTTAAAGCGAATTCTAGTCAAATCTTTACAGGAATACATTCTAGTCAAAAGTGTTCGCCAAGTAAAAAAAAAGTTTCACCCAATTAAAAGTGTAAGTAAAAAAGAATATCGTTATTATATGAATACTGGAAAATACAATCTTTTTGCTAAAAAATACTGTTGAGAATATAATTTGCTCCTGGATACCAAAAAACTCAATAATATTTTAACCATTTTTCAAGGAAAACACGATTTTTTTAATTTTTCCTTTTGTCGTCAGAAAGACCAGGATAAAACTGTTACTATCCGTACTATTGAGAAAATAAGGTGCTGAAAGAGGGAAGAATTGTTGATAATTAGTATAAATGCTCGTGGTTTTTTGCGTTACCAAATTCGGGCCATGATTGGCGAAAGCATTAAGTGCTACGAAGGAAAACAAACTATTAAAAAACTACAAGAAAAATTAAATTATCCTCAGAAAAAAAGTTTAAAGTACCAAACATTGGCTCCGGCGAGTGGTCTCTATCTTTATAAAATAACTTACGGTAAAGTTAAAAACTTTTTAATAGAAAAAAATGTTTAACTGATTAAAGAATTTAGCCAAAGGTTTCGGCAAACTACTCAATGAGCCCACTTGGGATAGTTTAAAGAACTTTTTAAGGACTAATTGACCAGCACTTTTGCTCTTTATTATCTTAATTTTCGTTATTGCTTATATTGTTTCTAAAATTTTTGAAATTGTGGTGAAAATTGCTTTGGTGATTTTTCTCATTTGATTTGTTTTCATGTTACTTTTCAAAAGAAAAGAATTAATGGAAGGTTTACGAAATATCGGAAAAGGGAGCGAGAATAGCCAGCAAACCAATAATCAGTCTGATAAATAATTAATTTTGGCAATAGTAAAGAACTTTAATTAAATATTAAGACTAAGCAGTTATTGTTCTTATTTCTCAATATTACTTGGATATTTTTTTGTATTCGTGTCTTTCATTTTTCTTCGCTGAATTTTCCCATTCTGCCCCTTTCTCGGAAAATTTGATAGCGAGAGAAGCGTTCTTTTAATTTCTTGTTTTGCTCAGAAGAAAAATTACTAAAAGCAATTATTTGTCTAGTTTTTTTATTTATGTATTTACCATCCTCTATTTCTCAGTCAACATTTCCTTCAGTGATTTCTTTCATTAATTCATTACTGTATTCTTCAAAATTTTTAATTTCCTCTATAGTGATTGCTTTGTTTTTTGTCATATATTATAATTTATAGTATATATTAGCCAAACTTTTATTTTTTTATTAAAATATTATTAAACAAATATGAAAATTTATTTTAGCCCCAGTTTTATTCAAAAGCCAATTAATTTTGCTACTTATCAAGAGAAAGGTCAAGAATATTTGCTTTTTTGGATGACGGCAGGTGAATTTTTGACTTTTG
This sequence comes from endosymbiont GvMRE of Glomus versiforme, assembly GCF_003546845.1. Classification (NCBI taxonomy): domain Bacteria; kingdom Bacillati; phylum Mycoplasmatota; class Mollicutes; order Mycoplasmatales; species endosymbiont GvMRE of Glomus versiforme. The sequence goes on from NZ_NWVA01000002.1 coordinate 574,903, forward strand.
AAAATCCTAATTGTTTACTTCTAGTTCCTAATAATTCGACTTTGGCTCAACAAATTAAAGAACTTGTCGATAAGGACGAAACTTATTATCATATTTTTGCTACTCCGGCTGAAAATTTAAGGTTTAAATCTAATTTTTATAAAGTAAAAAATACTACTTTTCACGGATTAATAATTAAAGATACTAACCAAGTGGGAAAAATTGTTGGAAATGAATCAAAACGTGCTAGACCAGAACCGAGCCAAATCACTTTTAAAGCAATTAAATGAACCAAAGAAAAGGAAAATAAGTGAGGAAGTTTTATTGGTAAACTAGAAATTGAACCTTTTTCATTAGGAATAGAAAATTTACCGCCAATTACTCGCCTAGAATTTATGTTTGTTACTAAGGAAAACCCCTCACCGGGACCCGGCGACCCGAATGTTAAAAACCTGACTGAAAGTGAATTATATAAGTCAAATATATTACCCGAGAGTGCCGGAAAAACTTTTACTATGAAAGTTAAAAAGTTTTATTTTAATGACTCAAACACCTTGCATTTTTCTAATAGTGATAATTATGTTTTTGGTTCCTTATCCGAAAAGAAAAATCAAAATGGTAATCAAGAAAAAATCCCCGAAACACTACCGAAAAATGATAATTCTGATGAATCTTTTGCTTCTAAACCTAATCAAATTAACCACAAAGAAACATGAGAAAAACCAGTAAACTGAAAAATAATTTTAATAGTCAGTGGGATTATTATCGGATTAAGTTTTCTTGCCTTTATTATTTATGTCATTACAACAAAAAAAAAAAAATAAGTTCTAAACTTAACCAGTGTTTAAATTAAACAAGATTTAATAATAGACAATAGGATTAATTAAAGAGTGGAGAAAAATGAAAGATAAAATTTATGGTAGCAGGAAGAGGATTCGAACCTCCGTTTGACGAATATGAGTCGCCTGTTCTAACCAACTTAACTATCCTGCCTTTTCTTTTTCTCGCAACTAATAAATCTTCATTTCTAGTAAAAACAAATTCCTGCTTCGCCCTAGTTTTCAAATGCTTTTGTTGAGTAATTTATTTTCCTGTTAGTTCTAGGATTATGACTTTTTTGCCAGGTTTTAGTATTCTTAGGGTGATTCATTAACAAAACCATTATGCCATGTCAAATTGTCTAATTTTTTTACTCCTTTAGAAAGCAACATTTTTGTGGTGATTCTTGTTGATACATAATTTTTTAAATTTCAAGGACTTCGGCAAAAGTAATTTTTTTTCGAACCTTTTTCGAACCTTTATATATAATTTTTTTATAATATTTTACTATTCCTTTTTTTAAGGCGTGGAGAGTTCGATCTTTTTTGCTGCAATATACATTTTTTCCAGCATTGACTTCGCTTCCTAACTGCCTGCGAATTATCATTCCGGCTTCTACTTTGTCTCCGTCATGCTTTTTAACACCGCGTCTTTTAGAATTTGAATCATGAGAGCGATTAGTTTTTGCTGAACCACCAGCCTTTTTTTGGGCGAAAAATTGTAGGTCTAACTTGAAAAGTTTTTTTTCCATAATATATTAAGTTTTATAAAGATGACAACGCTTTTTATGGTTGCTTTTTTAGTAATGACTATTCAAATCAGACGCCAAAAAATAAAAGAAAACTCATAAATTTCCATAGAATAAAAAACTTTCTCTAAAAAAACATAACTCAATATTTATGCTGCTAAAATTTATATAACTCATGGAAAAAAAATCTAATTCCGCAGAAAAAATTCTCCTTAACTATTACCAAAAAGAAAGAAAAAGACAAAAAAGCACTCTTAATTTAATTGCTTCAGAAAACTATCCTTCTAAAAAAGTGTTGTTTTATGGCGGCTCCTTGTTAATGAATAAATATGCTGAGGGATATCCTGGTTCTCGTTATTATCAAGGCTGTCAGTATATTGATAAAATTGAAGAATTAACTATTGATTTAGCCAAAAAATTATTTAAATTTGAGTATGCTAATGTCCAGCCCCATTCCGGTTCTCAAGCCAACCAAGCCGTTTATTTAGCCCTTTTAAAACCTGGTGATAAAATTTTGAGTTTAAATTTGTTGGCCGGTGGGCATTTAACTCACGGAGCCAAAGTAAACTTTTCCGGAACTTTTTACCAAGTTCATTATTACAATCTTAACCCTTTTACCCAAAAACTAGACTACGAAGAAATTAGCAAAATCGCTCAAGAAGTTAAACCAAAATTAATTGTTACTGGTTATAGCGCTTATAGTTTAAAAATTGATTTTGCTAAGTTTCGACAAATTGCTGATAGAATTAGTGCTTATTTACTGGCCGATATCGCCCATACGGCAGGATTAGTGGCTGCTGATTTGTTTCCCAATCCTATCAATTACGCTGATGTGATTACTTTCACTACTCATAAAACTTTAAGAGGACCACGAGGAGCAGTAATTTTAGCCAAAAAAGAATTAGGAGCAAAAATTGATAAAGCCGTCTTTCCCGGCAACCAGGGAGGACCAAATCCCGCAATTATCGCTGCTAAGGCTCAATGTTTTTTGGAAGCACTTCAACCAGAATTCAGGGAATACCAAAAAAAAGTCTTAAAAAATGCGAAAGCCATGGCTGATTATTTTCAAAAAAAAGGAGTAAAAGTAATCAGTGGAGGTACTGAGACCCATTTATTACTAATTGACACCAAAAACAGTTATAATTTAACCGGCAAAGAAGCCGCGGAAAAGTTAGAAAAAATAGGAGTTATTTGTAATAAAAACATGCTCCCTTATGATAGTGAAAAACCTTGAATTACGAGTGGTATTCGGTTGGGTTCGCCTGCTTTGACCACTCGTGGCTTAGGAGAAAAAGAATTTAAGGAGATAGCACAAATCATTCATAATATTTTACAAAATCCATCTGACCCAAAATTAAAAAAAGCAAGTAAAAGTAAAGTGGAAATTTTGGTTAAAAAGTTTTTTCAGTCACAAAAACATTAAAATTATATATATATATATATATATATATATGGAAAACGAAAAAAAATGATGTAAGCACTGTAAAAACGAATATTTTCCGGAGGAACTTAATAAAAATCCAGAAACAAAGAAGTTAAAAGACAAATTAAAAGCCCGCAATCACGATAGTTGATGCTTAAATTGTGTTAAAACTGCTCATGATAACAATTTTCAAGGAGAATGAGCCGGTAATAATTTATCTCCGGGTGATTTACCAGATGATGAATACGACCACACCCACTGGCAATTTCGCCATGTGGTAATGTGATTAGAAAAATATATTGAAGTATTAAGTTATTATCCCGATTGACCACAAAGAAAACAATTAGACAATAGTTCTATTAAACGAAAAGATGTCAATGACCCGCAAAAAATAGAAAGAACATTTCCGACTATGTTGGGCTTTTTGAGACTTTTGGTGTATAATCCGCCTTGGCTTCTTAACGAATTAAAAGAAGAATTTTACAAATGAATAAATGCTACCGGAATCAATGCTGACAACTGCCCCGAAAGGTTGAAACATTATTTATTTGGAATACATGAGATACTGGAAGGTGAGACAGAAAAATTTGATAAAGAAAGGAAAAATCGAAAACGAGAACTACATCCTAATTCTCCTGAATATGCTGAAAAAGTGAAGGAGGGATTTAATGTCATCAATGAAATATTAGCCAGCGGAGAAGTAGACAAAATAAAAGAGAATGAAAAAGGCAGATTTAATGGTAATGTAGAGCGAGGAAAGGAAACTTTTCAGCAAATTGCTAATTCTATTTCGAATAATGATTATCAGAATTTTCATTTTTTTCCGCAAATGAGCAGTGAAGAAAGAGAAGAATATAAAAGAAAAAAAGGAAAAGACTATATCAGTCCCATTCTCCACGGTTGAAGAACTAATAGCATTAACGAAATTACTCAGGCTCTGAACCAAGAACCCAAAATAACGAATAATGATTTAGAATTGAATAATCAAAATTGAGAGGAGCAAATAAACCAAACCGAAGATATTATTAAAATTCAAAATATTAAAGGAGCAGTTTTAGCCGACATTCAAACCAAAAGGCAAGAAAAAAAACAAGCCGAGTCAATATCTCCAAAAACTAACTATGTTTTATGAACAGGCTTAGGTATTAGCGGTTTTTTATTAATTAGTTTAATTATTTGGCTAGCAACAAAAAAAAAGAATAAGCAATAATAATTAATCTTGTTAATCTAAATAATAATAAATTATAATTGTCAATATTTAAATTTTCACTACGCGCGGGCGCGATAAAAATACTTTTTATTAATTGGTAATGTATTTGACAGCCCTAATTTAGTGCCCAATAATGTTTTAGTTAAACACGAATCGGCTAGCATGGTGGTTCAGGCTCAGAACCCTTGTAACAACGAAGTTTGTGTGAAAAATTAAAAATTTGTGAAAACGGAAACAACAATAATAATCCTACATGTCAAGCCGAAAAAGTTACTTGTTTCGCAGTTTGTAGCGCTCTTGCAAATTGTAATGTAACTGCTAATTGTTAATGTTTTTTGATACTTCAAATAAATATAGCAATTTATTCTTATTTTGCTTTTATTTTTTTCACAAGTATCGAACTAATCTTATAATTCCTACTTAATTGCAGCAAATTTTATGTTTGTTTGCATCAAAAATGAGCAAATTCAACATCTAAACTTAAAAATTTTAGAGAATAGAGAAAGTTGAAATAATTTCCTAAAAGTAGTCTAGATCTGTTCTTTGCTTTTTTCTTTTGAATGTTTTTCCAAATAAACCCGATAATGATATCTGCTGCACTAATAATCTTTATTTAATTGTCTTTTTTGATTGATTTCATTTTTTTGTTTGTAGACGTCCAGCAGTTTTTTTTCATCAAGATTTGCTTGTCAGCATAATTTTTCAAAAATTCGTAATCAGTCTTGGTAATTTTTTTCAGTTTTGCTGATTTTGCCTTTAATTTTTCTTGGTCGGGGCAAATTAAGTTTTTTAGTTCTTTCGAAAAGATTAAGTAAAAGGTTATTCAAAGCAAATTCTTTTTTACTCAAAAATTTTTGAAAGCGATAGCTAGTAAAATCAACTTTTGCGGAATTGCTTAAACTAAGAAAAAAATGCAAACAGTCTATCAATTCTATTTGAACTTTTTTCAAATCTACTTTTTTGTCCTTTTTTCAATATTTAAAAGTCTTTAATTCATTAGCTACTTCTCCAATTTCAACAAATAAAGAAATTTTTCGTAAGAAAAAGGTGTCTTTCGTTTCTAATTCGTTTTGCTGATGAATAAAAATATCTAGGTTTTTTTGCTTTTCTTGTAAAAAATCAAAGGTTTTTTGACTCAACACTACTGATGATTTCTTCATTTTAGATTTTTGCTTTGTTATTGTTTTTACTATTTTCCTTATAGAGTTTTTGACATTTTTTTAAAATTTCTTCAGCTTCTTTTTTGCCTTTAAATCCTGCTACTTCTACTTTTTTATTTTCTAAATCTTTATAGTGGGAAAAAAAGTGAATTATTTTCTTTTTTCTTTTCTCAGGAACATCCTCTAACTTCTGAATATAGTCTAATTCAGTTTCATTGTTGTCTATTGCCAATAATTTATCATCTTGTTCTCCATCATCAGTCATTTTTAAAACTCCAATGATTCGCACTTCAGCATATTGCACTTTGCCATGACTTTTTGGGGAAACAGTTTTTTCAGTTAAACAAATAACATCTAATTCATCTCCATCAGGAGCTAATGTTTCGGGAATAAAGCCATACTTTTCCGGATAATGCATAGCCACCAACAAAATTCTATCTAGTTCTAACTTCTTTGTAATTGGATTATATTCATATTTATCAGAACTACCTTTTGGTATTTCAACAATCATTTTCATATTGTATTTTTATTATTTAACTTGAAGAAAATGCTCTGCTACTTGCAGAATAGGAACATTTTCCAGGGACTTTAATAAAGTTTTTTTAGTTTTCGTAAATCTAATGCCATTAGAAATAGAAAATACTAATAGTTTTAAATTGTTGTTTTTTATTTCGCTATTGCTTATGATTTAAATTTTCTCTTTCTTTTAAGAATTTTTCCTTTTGTTTGTCAATAACAAAAAATCTTCGAAGTCAATTTTCTTTATTTTAATAAAATAATTATTGATATCGAGACTTCTTTAATTTACATCACTAATAATCTTTTCTTTAATCAGAGAAGCAAAGAAGACAACTTAAAGGGACTAAAATTAGTTAAAAAAAGCATAATTGTAAACAAATATTAAAACAAAAAAAATAAACATTAAAAAAAGATAAACGGCTTGTAATTGCTTAGTTAATTTAGTAAAGCCAGTATTTTTATAAATTTGTTCCCCGCTTTCTTGGGAAGGAGAAAAATCACTTTGTTCGCCAAAAAAAAAAGAAAGAGCAAATGATGCTAAACCCACTAGTCAGATTAAAATTAATAAAAAAACTCGCATATAATTTAATTTTGCCAAAAACTAATATTTTTATAACATTACTTGGATTAAATTTTGGCTCCTATAAACAAATTTTGTAACCTTGAATTCCTTCAGCAAAAATTTCTTTTCCTCTTTCCGTGCACGCGTGACTATCAATTAGAGAACAAAAAACAAAAAAAATGGTTAACTAGCCATAGCGAAGAATAGGAAAAGAGAAACTAGTTGGTCAAAGATACCCGTCAAACTGAAAGCGAGTTCGAGGAACATTTAAAAATGCCAGTTGTTCTAGGAAGCGTATGATTCTAAGAAACTGAATTAGTGAAAAAATATTGAAAGGAAATTAATACTATAACAGGAATTAATGAAAATATAAATTTGCTGGTTTTGGTGCTAGTGTTGACGAAAGCCAAATAGGATTTAGCACTCCTTTTGGAGAAATAAAGTTTAATTATCGATAAGATTTTAATGCCTTTAATTGAAATCGAAACTTCTTTTCCAGTAGAAACATTTTTAAAGCGTTGTGTTAGGTGTAAAAAAAAATTCGTCCTGGAGAAGGGGTAGCAAAAACTTCTGGGCTTTCACGAGGTTATTGAAGAAACGAAATTTTCTGTAAAAAAGACAAAATTTTAACAGGATGTGCTAATTTATGTGATTAAGTAAAAATTAATTATATATGTCTGAGTTTTTTAATTTGCCTTCTTTTATTTTAGGTATTCTAGTGGGAGCAATTGCTGGTTGCTTTCTTGCTTATTACTTTCTTAAAAAGTACATGGAAAAAAAAATGCAAGAAGTTACCAAACTAATGAAAAAAGAAGAAATTAGACAGTTAGCAAGTGCTTTCGGTCATAATTTATCCGAGCAGCAAATTAATTTGATGATGACTAGTATGGAAAGAGCCATGGAACAAGCTAAGACTAAGAACAAAAAAAAATAATGGTTATTTACTACTCAATAATTTCAAAACGCTTTTAAATTCGGACTTTTGGCAAAATTCAATTAAATTTTGATTGTTTTTTCACCGGTCTCAACTAAAATCACACTGTTCTCAACTAATTGGCAAAACCAAATCACTTTTTAAAGTAATTAACTGTTTATTTTGAAAAACTAATTCTTGATTCTTGATTAATAATTCTTGAATTTTGGGAGACAAGTGTTGACTATTTTGGTAAAGTTTCTCAATTGTTCCAAAACTTTGAATTAATTGTTGAGCCGTTTTCGGGCCAATTCCGCTAACTCCTCGAACATTATCAGCTTGGTCTCCTACTAAACAAAGATAATCAATATAATTATGAGGGGAGAAGTTATATTCCTGCCAAAAATCTTGCTCAGTAAAAGCCAAAATTTCCTTCTGTACATACTTGTAAATTTTTACTTGCGGAGAAAGCAATTGCATTAAGTCTTTATCTTGGGAAAAAATTACAAAGTTTCATTCAGGATGGAGTTGCTTGTTCTGAGCAATAAAAGAGGCAATTAAATCATCAGCTTCAAAGTTAACTAGTTGTATCAGAGAAACATCACTTTGTGCCAGTAAATTTTGGAGAATATTTATTTGTTTAAGCAACTTTGGTGGAGTGGTTAAGCGATTAATTTTGTAATCTGGGTAAATCTGGTGACGGAAATTAACTTTAGTACTGTCAAAGACGACTAATAATTTTTGATAATCATTCCCTCGAAGTAAACTAATCAGCACTCGGAGAAAAATAAAAATTGCTTTTAGTTCATTTTCTCAAAGTAAATGTTGAGAAGCATGATAACAGCGGTGAAGTAAATTATTCCCATCAATGAGGAGAAAATTTTTTGGTTCTTTTTCCATAAATTATTCATATTTAACTTTTTTTTAAACTTGAACTAGAAAACAACAGACAAAAAATGTTAACTTTTCCTGAACACGAAAACATTATTAAAAAATTTTTTGCGTGTAAAATATATATATATATATATATATGAAAAAGTATGACAAGAGACAATACAGTAATAAAAAAAGCAATAATATATAGCGAAAAAGGAAGCAATGAGGCTAACGAACTGGAAAATAAAATTCAAGCAGAAGTAGGTGGTTATTCCGTTTCTGATAATAGTGATAATGGGAAAACTTATACTATTACAATGCCAATAATTAATGTCAGTAAATATAAGAAAATTTTAGCAAGATTATTTTCCCTTTTTTAAGTAATCATTAATAATTTCATCAATTTTATTTCTTTCAATTTCTATTTTTTCTTCTCATTGTTTTTGTTCTTCTAGTTCAATTTCTATTTCTTTAACAATTTTTTCTTGCTTTGATAAAGGAATGTTTGGAACTTTTATATAATTTCACTTGTCAATTCCAAGTGCTTTGATAGTGGTAATTGTATACTCTCGATTTGCTTGGGCTTGAAAAATGAAACTGTAAAAGTAATAATAATAAAATTGATGGTTGATTTCTTGTTTTGGACTAAGTCTAAGAAAATTTCCGTTTAATATTAAATTTTCTTTATTAATTTCTAAATTATCAGTATTTATCAAGGCTGTTTTTCCAACTGTTCCAATAATTGAAATACACAGTTCACCAGAGATAATCTTATATTTTTTAAGTTTATTATACAGTTCTGCGGACAATCAAGGGATACTGTTCTTATCTATTTCTCAAAAATTTATTTCTTTTGGTCTTAAGTAAAAGTAATCTGTTTCAACATCAGAAAATGTTTCTCCTTTTGGGATTATTCCTCCACCTGACAATTTAAAGATATGGTTAACAAGAGTTCAAATTTTTTTATCTTTTAGTTTTTCTTCGATAATTCATGTTTTTTTATGATGAAAATGAGAGCTTGACCTAATTAAGTTACTTTTAGAAATGTCACAAAAATTCACTTCAAAAAATTTTTCTTTTTTCAAATTTTCAAACTTTTCCAAATTAAAATCAAATTCTCTAGCAAAAGTTTGATTAATTATTTCCTGCGGCTCTTTAATGCTGCTTTTTAAAGTTTTAATTTTCTTTTCAATTGGTTCAATTTCAGCCACAAGTTGGTCTTGAATAAAACTCGGAACATTAGGAGTTTGTATTTTAAGCAAGTCTTTTTGGTTAACTCTCTTATGCGAATTTCCGTTTTTTAACTTGACTAAATTAGACAAAAATTTTTCGGTAGTGAAAAGGTAATAAATAAAATGCGGATTATTATTTGGTGTTATTTCGTATTCTAACAATTCACTGGAGCCGACATATTTATTATGTTCGGTATTCAAAAAAATACCTCCCAGTCAAGGTCGCATTTTAGGAATGATGATGTCTCCCTTAAACAAGATGTTTTTATCTGAACCAATCTCGATGACTTCTTCGCAGTTTATCAAATTATTAAATCTTCTTTCAATATTGTCAATATCCACTAAAATTTCTGGCTCTTTTAATTCTCCTTTTGCTATTTTTTTTGTTTCAACAGGATTTAAAATACTTTTCAGATTAATGCTATTTTTCACTGAAAATATTTTTGCCTCTTGGATATCAAAAAAATATCTATAACCGAAATCTGGTCGGAGAAATTCTTGCTTGCCGATATTTTTAAAGTCGGTTATAAATCATTTCTTTTCCAGTAGCATATTTTTAAAAATTACCTCACTCTAATTTCCTCAAGTGGTCAAGAGCAGTTTCCATAATACCATCTTCATCAGCCAATAAAATTTCGCCTTGGTTATTAGTTCGAAAAAGTTCGTTTGATGTTGTCTTTTCACCTCTTTTAGTTCTCTTATAGCCAATGTTTTCTACCTCGGCTAGAAACATTTGGTAGTTTACCTTTTTAGCAACTTCACTAAATACTCATCAAGTATTTACAAAACCAAAAGTATCTTTGGTGTCGTTATCGTATTTGTTAAGTTCAACAAGCTCTTTTTGGTATTTTTTAATAAACTCTCCAACTGAAAGTTTTTTATCATCTTCTTCTATACAATCTTTAAGCATCCTAACCAAAATGTTCTTTTCTTTTATAGGATTTAATTCTCTAATTGAAGAAAATTGTTTTTTGTTTTTGCCGTGAATGTAAACCATTAGCAGGTTTTCACACTTTGTTTTAAGATCGCTTCATTCTTTGGAGTATTTGCTTCAAAACTTGTCCCATTCTTGTATTTTTTCTTTGGATTTTTTTTGAGCAAATAAAAGACTGGTTTTAGTAGAAGTAAAAGGTTGGAAAGTTAATTGTGGCAAACTAATGATTGCTTTTATATCAAAATATTTGTAAATAAATAATCTTATGTGTTTATTTTCGGCAGTATCAAAAACACTTTCAGGCAAAACTACACCAAGGCGACCATTAGGCTTTAATAATTGATATCATCTTTCAATAAATAAGTTCTCTGAATTTTTTTTATTTCCAAAAATAAATTCTTCTTTTAAGTGTTCTTTTGTTTCGTTAGACAAACTTATGCTAAAAGGAGGATTGCTGACAACTACATCAAAAGACCCATTTATTTCCTTGTTAAAATAGGTTTTTTCTTGTTTATGTCTTTTTAAAAGATTAGCTTCTTCCTTGCCATAATAACTAAAAGGCAAAAGTCCATCTTTAACAAAAATATTAGCCGAGCCATCTCCGTGTAAAATCATGTTTACTTTGGTAGCAGTTCCTAAATTAAAATTAATTTCTATACCATAAATAAATTCCTTTGCCCACTTGTTTTCTTTGTTGTCAGGAAACCATTCTGAATGCTTATTTTTTATATCTTCAGCATCTGAAAGTTTATCTTTAAATTTTACTTTTAGATTTTTAGTGATAAATTTCATGTATTCGATAAGGAAAGTTCCACTGCCAGCAGCAGGGTCTATTAAATAAGGAAGTTGTTGTTTATCGTTTACTTTCTTAATTGCTAATTTGTCTAGTTGTAATCCTCAAAGCAAGAACTTAACTATGTTTGTATGGGTAAAAAATTGTCCTTTGGTTTGTTTAAATCTTTCCCTAACTATTTCTTCAAAAAAATCACCTAGTATGTCTTTGCCTTCAGAATTTTTTCTCCATGAAAAAAAAGAGAATCTTTCCAATTCCGAGACAGCATATTTAAGTTTGGCAAGAGAAAATTTATTTTCATCTACTACAAAACTCTTTTTAAGTTTCTTTTGGTCAGTGATATTTAGTCTTTGTTTTAATGCTCTTTTGTATAGATTATTAATTCTCTCAAAAAGTTGTTCATTGTTTTCGTCTCTCTCTCTCTCTCTCTCTCTCTCTCTCTCTCTCGAATTGTCGCTTTTGAAAGAAAAAGTCTGAAACTCGTATGGTTCTCCACTTTCTCTTTCGCCTTCATCTTGAATTTTGGCTAAAATTATGTTTACTAGTGAAGAAAAAATATCGTTGTCATCTGTTCCGCCTCCACCCCAAAGAACATTATGAAGATTTTTCCTTACTTCATTTAACTGGCTGGGAATGATTCTTTTCTCTAAATCTTTTTCGCCACCTTTAACATATGGTTCTTTTTGAGCTTCTCCATATGCCTTGGGTAGTTTATTAGCAAAGCTTCTTGTTTCTTTTCACGAATCAAATGAAGCAAATTTTTCATAATCAATCAATATACACTCGTCTTTTATTGTATCTTCAATTGTTTCAATAGAATACAAAACTAGGTATTTAACTTTCTTACCTTGACCTTTTTCTTGTGAAGCAAGACTAAAAAGTTGGTTTTTAATGGTTTCTTCTTTATCTTTTCCGTATTCTTCTGGACTTTTTAATTCCATATACAAAAAAACATCTCCATTGTCGCGTTTAACGATTATGTCTATTCTTGGTTTGGCTGTTTTTGGTGTTCCTACATGATATTTCTTTTCTATCTCGATATTTTCTAGCTTATAGCCTAGTTCATTAACAAGTTTAGCAAGAATATAAGCCCTGACCATTTCTTCACCGCCAAACTTGTCTATCTCTCGATGGCTTTGGATTTTTTCTGAATATTTGACTTTTTTTCTTTCAAAGTCATAAATCACAACTGCTTTTTCTCTTTGCTGGCTATTGTCTAAATATTTTTTTAAATTTCTTGTTAATTCTATGTTCATTGCTATTCCTTTTTGCTGAAAATATCAGCAGTTGTCTTCTCATATTCTTTCATAGCTTTTTTGGCTAATTCATTATAAAGTCGGCTTAACAATAAAGAGTTAACTCGTTGATTTTCTTGGGGTTGTAATTCTCCTACATCTAAACCTTTTAACCAATTGAACAGAGCAATTTTCTTTTCATGAGGGGTCTTTGAACTTTTTAGAATTTTGGTTATTTTTTCTGCGTGCTTAAATTCACTTTCTTCTATTCATTCAGGGAAAGTTTCGCCACATTTAGGACATTGCTTTAATTTTTTTTTCACGACTTTTATTTCTGCTTTTATACTTAATTTTTACCTACTAATCAGATGAAATTAGTTAAAAACTAATTTAAAGTTTTTTATTTTTATAAAATAAAAATAATATATGGAATATCTTGCTAAAATCCTAGACAAAAAAAGGACAGAAAATTTTAATTTGTGAAAATATGAATTCTTAAACATTAAGACTGACCAAACAGATTACTTTTACTATGATAAGCAAATAAGTTATAAGCCTAATGCTAATGGCAGATTAGAACTAACAAGAGATAAGCTTTTTAAATCATTTAAGTGAGAATTAATTGACACTGATAGAAAGGGTAGAGGAGAACAATCTTTAACTGATTTTGAAAGGCAGTCAATCAGTAACATTGAAAAAATAGCAAATGACCATCGAAAGAAACAAATTAAATTATCGCTTGACCCTCAACACTTAAAGAGTTTGCGACAAATAGGAATTTCTTACAAAAATCTAGCCACTATTTATCAAAGAAGTGAAAGAACGATTTATCGTTGATTTAATCCTAGTTTAGAACCTTTAAAAAAGCGAGGCAAGAAGCCTAAAATAACTGAAGAAGTAGTTTCTTTGCTTCGTGCTTATATTGACAATGACGACAACCCTAAAACCCAACAAGAGATGGCTGATTATCTTTCCCAACAAATCGGACAAAGAATAAGTCGACAAACTATTGGTCGATGACTAACTAAACTCGGCATAACTCGAAAAAAACTAACCTATTATTATACAGAGTTAGATGAAAAGAAAGCCGAAGCATTTAATGAAGAGATTAAACTTCTGCTACCACAATTTCCTTTTATTGCTTTGGATGAATGTAGTTTTTACCCCAACCTTTGACCAAGGTTCGGATATTCTTTAAAAGGAACTAGAGCAGTTTCTAAACGACCGAGTCATAAGGGAAAACATTACACACTTTTACTTGCTATCAGTAACTTAAAAGAAAAAGGCGTGGTTCATTGAAAATTATTTAAGGAAAGTGTTAATTGAGAAATTTTCTACAACTTTTTGGAGAAGATTAACCCTATCGGAGATAAAAAGAACTATCTTTTAATGGATAATTCCAGTATTCATACTGCTCCCGATAAAAGAGAAGAAGCAAAAGTGCCTAATGTTAGAGAGCAAATGGCAAAGAAAAATATTGAGATAAGGTTTGTTACTACTTATGCTCCAATGCTTAATCCCACTGAACTTTGTTTTAACCTTTTAAGACAACAAACCGAAAAGCAACGACCAAAAAGTTATGAAGAGTTAAAAAATGCTATTGAGAAAGCAATTGAATTATTGAATACCAAAGACTTATCCAAATGCTTCTGGCATTGTGCTAACTACTTTGATGATGACAAAAAAACTAAATTCAAGTTATAACTCTCTTTCTAAATCTTCCACTTGTTTTCTTAGCTGTTCGGCTTGTTGGTTGGCTTGAAAGTAATTATAGGCTCCTCACAAAGCATCAATTATCCCTCATATTCCAAATGCCAAAGAAAGTCAAAAGAGGTATTTAGAGTTAGGGCTTCGCTGATACATGGCTTCAATTTCTTCTTTTAAGAAAATCTTCTCTACTGCCCAGTAAGCTAGGAAAGTACCAAATCTAAACAAACCTCCTCAAATGGAAGATAAAGCACTAGACTTGTTTCTCAAAGTATCTCTTTAGGCTTCGCGGACTTTTATGTAATGGATTATTTGGTGATTATTCATATGAAAGATTTTAAAAATAAGTTATAAATTACTGACATTAATTATTAGCATTGTAATATGGCGAAAAGTTTTCCGAAGCCATTCGGGAACTAAAACCAAAAAATTTAATTGGACTAACTGGCACACCACACGAAAAAACATCGCCTAAGGAAGTTATTTTTCGTTATAGTTTAGGTTATGCTCTCCATGATAAACTAGTAAAACAACCGGTATTAGTTGGTCGTTCCGATAGTTGAGACAATGAAGAAAGCAAATTAAAAGATGCTATTACCTTGTTGGAAAGAAAACAAAAATTATTAGATGATTATACTCGACAACAGCAATTACCTTCCCGTAAGGCTCTAATGTTAATCATTACTAAAAATATCGAACACGCCGAAGAAGTTCAACAAATATTAAAAGATTGTCATTTTCCCCCAGAAAATACATTGAGAGTAGATAGCAGCAGCATCAATGAAGCAATGGCTCAACAACTTCAAAATATCGATGACCCCGCTAATAGCATTCGGATTATTGTTGCGGTGGGAATGCTAAAAGAAGGTTGGGATGTCAAAGGTGTTTATATCATTGTTCCTTTACGGGCTTTCGCTTCTGAGATTTTAACCGAACAAGTTATTGGGCGAGGATTACGACTTCCTTTTGGTCAATATACTCCTGTTAATTTTCTTAATCAGTTAGAAATCATTACCCATGATAAATTTCAAGATTTACTAAATAATCGTGGTGCCTTGGCGAAAAACTTTTTTGGCGAGCAAGCCAGTGAGAATAAACCTCCCTTTGATAATAGTTTACCTAATGATAGAAAAACAGGCGAAAATTTTCCTAGTTCGGGATATCCTATTCCTGATTTACCCGTTAGTGATTTTCAAGAACGACAACAAGCTAGCCAAGAACAATTACCGGAAAGTTTTTCCAATTTTCCCAAGGATGAAAATTTTACCATTACTATTTTAACACAAAAACCAAAGTCAACTAAATTTTCCCTAGAATTTATTTTTAGAAATAATAAACAAAGATTATTTACTGAACTGGGAGAAAGATTTTCGACCCGTGAAAAAGCCCGGAGTTATCTGGAAAGACACGAGATAAAAAGTGATATTGACACTAAGCAAATAAAAATAAACAAAATAACCGAGGAATTAACCAAAGCCAGCCAGCCAGAATTAAGTTCTCAACAGATTGAGGAATTACGAACTGAATTAATTTTAAGCGTTATGGGTAATTGTGTTATTCATGATAACGAAGAAGTAAAATTAGCTAAAGAGTTAATTAATGATTATTTTTTACCAAAAATCCTTAATTGATCAATAATTATGGATTGTCGGGGAATTATTACTACTCTATTAAAAAGAGAAGTCGAAGAAACTGCCCACCAATATAATTTACAGGAAAATAAAGATGATTTAATTTACCAAGTGGTTGATTTTACTTTTAAAGAACATTCCCGCAAAGAAATTGTTGCCTCTGATTATCAGGATAGTTCGCTTCAAAAAAGTTATCAATTTAACAATTCTTTATATCATTATGACAATTTTGATAGTCTTCTAGAGAAGGATTTTGCTGTTTTATTAGACAATAGCCTTGGAATAAAATGATGAATCAGATTACAAAAAGAAAAAGATTTTTTTATTTATTATTGGAATGGAAAAAAATATTATCCAGACTTTTTGGTAGTTGAAAACGGCGATTATTGACTAATTGAAGTAAAAAATGATAACAATACAGAAGAGAAAGTAAAGGCTAAGAAAGAAATGGCTCAGAAGTGAGTAAATAAACTAAATCGCGAACTGATAAAACAGAAAAATAGTAAGAAATGACACTTTTTATATATAACTCCTAAGGATATCAAAAAATCTCATGATAATTGAGGACAATTAAAATTATTAGAAGAGAGAAATTAAACAACAAATTTTTTTTGCTCTTTTACAATGGGGAGATGGAGTTTATATTCTTTATGGAAAAAGCCAAAGACACTATTTTCCGGATTTTTTAGTAATGGATAAAAATGGTATTCACTAGTTAGTAGAAACCAAAGATGACAATAATCCTAATCCGAAATAGAGGAAAAAATCAAGCGCAAAAGAATGAGTAAATGCTTTAAATTTAGAATTAGGAGAAGAGGCGAGAAAAAATGAAAAATGAAGATTTTTGTTTATTACTAAGGGAGACATGATAAAATCACATGAAAACTGAGATATGTTGAAAGAAATATGTCGAATTTAACCGGAAAATAAAAACACTTTATTTTTGTTCAATAAAAAATTTTATTATTAATTAATAATTTATGTTGTGCAGTAAATGTCATAAAAAAATTTCCCAAGACGAGGAAATACAGATCGAAGGTTCAATGATTTGTAAAGAATGCTCTCTGATTGTTGAGGTCATTGCTAAATGCTGTACTACTTGCTTTTGGTCAATTTACAAAGGTGATTTAACCCATGAAGTTTCTAGAAATGTGAGTTTTGGAATTAGTGGTTTTATAAGTTTATCCCAAAAGGAAGATCAATTCAATGCGATTGGCGCTACAATCAGTGATTAAGTGAACTTAAAAGAGAAGAGTAAAAAATAGTATATCATGCCTAAGTACATTCTAAATGATAAATTAGATATTGAACCTCTAATATCCGCTCGTAATTTTCTCAAAAAAGCCCTTCAAGAGGCCAAAACTGAATTAGAAATTGCTGGCACTATTCAAGCCTTTGAGATTTGTTATGAATTAGCCTGAAAAACTTGTCGAAAAATACTTAGTTTACGAGGAACTCATGTTTATACTTCCAAAGAAGTTTTTCGGATAGCCGGTTTAGAGGGTCTAATTCCTAATGCAGAACCTTGATTTGACTATGTTGAAAAAAGAAACATTACCGTTCACGAGTATTATGAGAAAATAATGGAAGAAGTTTATCCTATCTTACCCCAATTCTTAAAAAATCTTGATATACTAATTAAAAATTTGAAAAAACTTTAATATTATGCTTCAATTAGAAAAAAGACACTGGCAAATAATTCGGCAAATACTAAGTAAGCATCCTTATAAATTCTATGCCTATGGTTCAAGAGTAAAAGGTAATGCTTGAAGGTTATCAGATTTAGACCTTTGCTATTATGATAATATTCCTAGTAGTGTTATTTGTGAAATGCGGGAGGAATTTGAGCAATCAAATTTACCTTTTATGGTGGAGTTAGTCAATTGAAAAAACATGCGTCCTGCTTTCCAGAAAGCCATTGAAAAAGATTTAATTTTGATTTCTTCATCTACTTTTCAAAATGCGAAAGAGCCTTCTCTAAATCCAAAAACTATCTAAAACTAAGTAATTAAGTGAAAATATATGACTGTCAAAGAAAAAATTTGATTCATAATATTACTGCAAAAAACCAGAGAGAGAGAGAGAGTAAAACATACTTATATGAACCTAAATGAACAAATCAATAAAATTAAGTTAGCCTTATTTGGTAATGTCTGAATTGTAAGATTAGTAAAGTTATTGCGTTATGTGGGTGGTGGCTTTCTAACATGGTTAATTTGAAAGTCTGAACACATTTTTGGCGAACAAACTCCTCTTAAAGTGTTTAGGAATTATGTTTTTGATTGACGAACCAAAAAAGTTGATGAGTTGTTAACCATGGTTCTAACTTTTTGCTTTGTTTTATTTTTAGTGTTTGTTTACTTTTGGCTTTCAGATTGATTAATAAAATGATTGACAAGAATTGATATTCCTGCTAGTCAACAAGATAAAATTTTTCGGGACAAAACCTATTCAGCAGGCGAAAAAAATAATTATTTGGTGGAAAAAATTAAAAATTTGGAAATAACTAGTTTTCGTGGCTCGAGTTATGTTTTTTTAGAAGGAATGATTTTTTTAAAAAGCCCAAAAAGAAGAAAACAAATTTCTTTTATTATTCATTCTCATAATCAAACTCTCCAAGATTATTTGACTGCCAATAAATTTAAGGATTTTTTACCACATACTGACATCAAATTTAGACAAAAATCTTTCTTTACTTGGCAAAAATTTTTATTTTGTATTCTTTTGCTTGGTAGTGTTGGATTTTTCTTAAACAGATATTGAAAAGGCAAGCAATTTCCTGACACTGCAATAGGGGACATTCTTTCCGGAGAAAATGATGCTCGCAAACGACAAGCCCAAGAGGAAGAAGAAAAAAGAAAATCGGTTGAAGAAAGAAAAAAATACATCGTTGATTCTGAAAGTATTAAAACTACCTGAAATTCTATTGGCGGCTTAAAAAATGCTAAAGAGAGGATAAAAACAAACTTGGCTATGCTTGAACTTAAAAAAAAGATAAAAAATTTTCCTAGTGGTCCTCAGCATATACTTCTCTATGGTCCACCGGGCACTGGTAAGTCTTTATTGGCTCAAGCAGCAGCAAAATATTCAGGCAGTTTTTTTGCTTATGCCGTTGGAGGACAATTTGCTGGTAAAGATAGAAAAGAAAGAGAAGAAAAAATAAATCTATTTCTTAATGGAGTTATCAAAGAAACCAAAGGAGAGCCTTGTATTTTGTTTATTGATGAATTTGATAAAATTAATGACGATGACCCAGAAAATATGGAGAGAGGCACTGAATGAAATACCATTATGGACGGAATTGACAAACAAAAATATCCTGGCCTTACTCTTATTGCCGCCACTAATAAGGCTGAAAAACTGGATTTATCCCTTCTTCGTTCAGAAAGATTTAGTATGAAGTTACTAATTACTTTTCCCGAAAAGGATGAACTTAAAAGTATCATTAAAGCTAATCTAGACTCATTTTATGAAGGTATGAAAGTCTCTGATCCTAGTTTTCTTGGCAATAAAAGTCAAACAGCATTTGTGAACGAATTCACAGAATTTATGTTTAAAGAAATAAGTGAAAATAAAGATTACCAAATGGACCCCAATGAAGTAATTGGCAGTGATTTTGAATATGATGAAAAAACTGGTCGGATGAAAAAAAAGAAAGTATTTGAGGAAGACGAATTTCCTCCTCGTCCGTTATTTGTTGGGGCGGACATTAAAAGAATGATTTATAGCGAAGTTATTGCTATAGTTCAAAAAAGTGGAAGAAAAAGCATTACCAAAGAAGATATGAAAAAAGCCATAAAAATTGTAAATGAGGACAGCAAAGCTCTTGGTTTACAAAGAAAGGAAATGGAAAAATTTCTCAGGGAAATGATACTAATAAAAGGGAAAAATATCAGATTTTGATATTAATTTAAGTTATTTTAGTCTTTTTTTAAAGAAAATAGCAAATCATTAAAAGCTAAATTTTGCCAAGTTTAAAAACTTATTCAGCCTGATTCTTTTACGAAAAAGTGTTGAAAAAACGTAAATTGATTAAATTAACCAAGTTTTTTGCTAAAATTTTAAATAAATGTTTCGTAATTATAATTGTTCTCAACTGACTTTCCAAAAATTAGGCAAAAAAGTAATTTTAAACGGCTGAGTAAGAGGAATTATTAATAAAGGAGGGGTTTTATTTTTTAGTTTACATGATGCTTCGGGCAAAATTCAAGTAATCACAAAGGAAAAAAAAATAATTAAAGTTTTTCAAAAAGAAGTTAATTCTGAGGACTTGCTTAGTATTTGAGGTACAGTACAACAAAAACGACCAAAAAAAAATACTGAGTTATCACAACAACAAAAAGAAATTGAGATAAATTTAGAAAAATACCAAATAATTAACCAAACCAAGCCTTTGCCTTTTGAAATTAAAGATGAAGCAAATATTAATGAAGATAATCGTTTTCGTTATCGTTATTTAGATTTACGACGTAATGTCAGCAAAGGACCTTTAATTATTAGGCACCATTTTCTTCACCAAATTAGAAGTTATTTATACAAGCAAGGATTTATTGAAGTAGAAACCCCGATTTTAGCCCAAAACTCTCCCGAAGGAGCCAAATGCTTTATTGTTCCTTCTCCTTTGGGAAAGCAAAGATATTATACTTTACCTCAATCTCCCCAAATTTTTAAACAGTTATTGATGATGAGTGGTTTTGCTAAACATTACCAAATTGATAAAAGTTTTCGTAATGAAGATGCTCGAAGCAATCGACAAATTGAATTTTCTCAGTTAGATTTAGAAATGAGTTTTACCTCCACCAAAAAGATAATGAACTTGGTAGAAAAGTTTTTAAAATTTATTTTAAGAAAAACTTTCAACCACCAATTAAAAATTCCTTTTTCAGTTTTAACCTATCAACAAGCAATGGAAAAATATGGCACTGATAAACCTGATTTACGTCAAAATCCGAAAAATGAAAAAGAATTAAATTTTTTGTGGATAATTGACTGACCGCTTTTTGAATACAACCAGGAAACCAAAAAATACGAAGCTTTTCGTCATCCTTTTACTGTTCCGCAAAAAAAGTATGTTAAACCTTTATTAGACGGCAAAATTAAGCCAGAAAAAGTAATTTGTGAAGCCTTTGACTTAATTTGCAATGGTGAAGAAGTATTAAGTGGCAGTTTGCGGATTTACCAACGAGAATTACAAGAAAAAATTTTTGCAATTTTGGGCTATAGTGAGCAAAAACAAGAGAAATATTTTGGTTATTTTTTACAAGCGCTAGAATTTGCTGCTCCTCCGCACGGAGGATTTGGTTTAGGAATTGACCGCTTACTAGCGATAATCCTTAATCTCAAAAATTTAAAAGAAGTTATTGCTTTTCCCAAAAATATTGATGGTAGTTGCTCTTTGACTGGTACTCCGAACTATATTGACGAAAAATTATAGCAACACTCTGCTCAAATTAAATGTTAGATTTTTGCTGAAAAGACATATATAACAGAACTCTCAACAAACTTTTTGATTTCTAACCTTCTCTCCTTGGCAACATAAACAAATCTTCTTTTTGCCTTTGCTTTTTAATCTTTTGCGGGTTTTTTTTATTTAAATCAAAATTTACTGATTCTGATACTCGCAATCCTGCTTCACAGTATCTTTTAATGCAAACATATAACTACAAGTTTAAAGTTTTACTGAGCGATAAGTCAAACAAGTTGAACAAATTCAGTGAGGTTTTTTTACTTGCTGACAATTATTGCACTTAATTAAAGTGCTTGTTGCCCTTTTTTGAAAGTTAAGATTGCTAACTGTATGTCTTAGTTTTTTTTTTTTAGAAGAGGTTCGACGAAAAGGAACTGCCATAATACTTATATTTTTACACGTTTTTTAATATATGCACAACAAAAAAGCACATTCCTGAAAGACAAAAATGCAGTGCTAATCAAAAACTTCTGACAATTACAGTTTCATTTCTCATTCATTATAATTAAAATTTTAATAAAATTCTAGGTGGTTCTTTGTTCAATACGAAAAGTCAATACTCCCTGGATGGTTTGATTTAACTGTTGGAACTCGTGTCACCAAACTGCCCTTGTTTTTATAATTTGTTCTTTCATGTCTATTTTGGCTATAGATAAGTGAACTAGAAAAAAGTTCTGATTGATAAAAATAATTATATAGTAATGACAAGATCCAGAAGCACGCCAGTCACTAGAGAGCGACGAAAAAAAATCTTAAAACAAGCCAAGGGTTTTTATGGCTCCAAACATAAACTATTCAAAACAGCCAAAGAGCAATTGATGAATGCTTGAGATGATGCTTATAAAGGGAGGAAACAAAGAAAAAGGTTCTTTCATCGCATATGAATTTTGCGCTTGAATATTTTTTGTCGAGCGAAGGGATTAAAATATTCTTCTTTAATACGTTCACTCAAACTAGCAAAAATTGAATTGAATCCTAAACAATTATCAGAAATGGCTATTCACCAACCAGAATTGCTTAACAAGATATTTACACGCGTATGAGAAGACTTGAATTTAACCATGGTTTTGCTATAAGTATATTTTATGGTATACCAAAAAAATCTATATATAACTCCCCAGTAAACTATAAGAAAACTAAATAAATTCAAAGCAATTCAAACAAACTGTCTCTGAAACTTGGAAACTAGGTCTTTTTGTTTTCCTAAACTCTGCCATTTCGCTATAAGTTAAATCACAGCCTAGAAACTCCCTGTTAGTTTCCTGACAAACCTCTAAAACAATGAAACTACCAGCACAAGGGTCAAGAATTAAGTCTCCTTGGTTGGTGGTGGCAACAATTAAGGCTTTAATTAGTTCTCTTGGTTTTTGATGAGGATGCTTTCTCTGACTAGTGGGCAAACTGTTTTCACTTCACACATTTCCAAAGCTTCTATTTCTAAACAATTTGCTATTAGTAGGCTGCTTTTGGAGTAAAAAAGCAAACTCTGCTTGGCTTCTTAATCAGGAACCCATGCCTAAGGTGTTTTGCTTATATCACACTAGCAAATCAACTATTTTTAACTGAGATGCTTGGAGTAATCAACTTAAAACTCTATCAGTTCCTAAGATGGTTTTGTTTACTCACAACAGACAAAAGCCACTGGTTTTAATACTCGGCTGATTCTGAAAGCAATTGAGTTATTTGGTAGTCAGATTGGAAATGTAAAGGGTAATCTAACTTTAAAACAGTGCTAACTTTCTCGTATTGAGGGTCTAAAAACACTAACTTAGTGCTACTTTCCGGCAAAGAAGTCAATAACTCTAAGGCTTCTCCTGGCTGTTTGGTGTTAAATTGATAATTACTCTCTCTCTCTCTCTCTCTCTCTGGAAATGAAACATATTGATTTTATTTTTAGGAGAAAGTAGTCTGAAAATAAAGGATTTTTTGGTGGTATACTAAAATACTATATTATGGAAAGTAATAGAGACTGAAGAGAAATACATCCTGATTTTAATGAATATTACCAAAATCTTTGAAAAGAACATGGTTTTGATTACCAAACCTCCCAAAAATGAAAAGAAGTTTTAAAAGAAAAATTTGAAGTTAAAGATTTTGCTTTTTATGCTTGACTTAGAGATGAAGAACACTTGATTAGTCAAAAAACTGAACAACAAAATAACGACAGAAGTCTAGAAAGTATTATTGATGATAATATTGCCATTTTTAAAGAAAATGCTTTAAAAGAACATAAACCAAAGATAATCAAAATAAGAAACAGTGATTTCAATGTTGAAGGAAAAAAGGTAATAGGAATTGATTGCAATAGTGATTGTCATTTTGATATCCAAGGAAGTAATATAAAAGTTAAAGCCGATGAAGAAGCAATAGGAATTAGGGTAAGTGGGGGTGTTGTTACAATTAGAAACAACAAAGTAAGCGTTAAAGCAGGACAATCTAATAATGAAAAAAACCAACTAGAGTCAAAAGAAGTTAATCAAACAACCTTTTATAATGATTTATGAATAAATTTATTAAATGACAAGAAATTACTAGAAGAAAATAAACTGGTTCTTGAGCAAATAGCACAAAACAATCAAGTTAATTGAATTAATACTCATCTTTCCTTTACTCCTCAGTTAATCAAAACTTG
This sequence comes from endosymbiont GvMRE of Glomus versiforme, assembly GCF_003546845.1. Lineage (NCBI taxonomy): Bacteria > Bacillati > Mycoplasmatota > Mollicutes > Mycoplasmatales > endosymbiont GvMRE of Glomus versiforme. The sequence goes on from NZ_NWVA01000002.1 coordinate 598,743, forward strand.
GCAAAGTTATGGTTTCACTTTTGAGCAGACCAGAGATTGAATTAATATTCATGCTCCTAGTGACCAAGAACAAGCTATTCAGGAACCAGAATTTTATGCTTATTTAAGAGATGAGTGACAATTATCTCCTGAACAAGTATTAAATGATAATAATATTAGATTAGAGGATTTAAGAAAACAATTTAGGGAATACCAACAGAGTCAGCAATTACAGGCTCAAATCATCCAACCCACTTACGGAACCCCTGGCTCTAGCAAAGGAGGAAATAATTAATCATGAACATAAGCACTGAAATAACCCTAATTTGAAACACACACACACACACACACACACACACTAGTAGCATATCTCTCGAAAGGAGGCAACCATGAATAAAAAAGCCTGCGTTAACTGCCAAAAACAATCCTCAATTTGGCACTATATCTACGACCCTGATACTAAAAAAATTGAACTCTCCTTAGCCGACACTGAACCCCAAGGAAACCAACTAGTCTTTTGCAGTAAAGATTGCTATGAAGAAAAATTCTTTCCGGAAAAGAAAAAAGAGCAACATAAACTTTCCCATTGTGCCGTTTGTGATAAGAAATCAGCAGTTTACCACTACATTTGAGACAAACGCACCAAAGTCTTAGAAGAAAGCATGAGTAATGCCACTAATCCTGATCATCAATGAGTATTCTGTACCGAAAAACATTTTAAACAGTGAGAAAGCCAAAGGAAACAAGAAGCCGAAAAAGAATTAAACTTAACTTGAAATAAACTAAACTCAGAAAAAGGAAATTTAGAAGTTCCTAACTTTCCTACTTTAGAAGAATTGCGACAAAAGCAAGAAAAAGAAGAACTAGAGAGTTATATTAAGCAAATCTTACAAGAAATTCAGCAAGTTAAACAGAAAGCCAATGTTTCCTCTAAAACAAGCAATATTGATAACAAAAACGATAAATCTTTCTTTGAAAAGAATAAAGTGCTTGTTATCATAGGAGGAATAGGGATTTTGGCTTTAATTGGAGGCTTAGTTTTTTGGATAGTAAAGTTGAAAAAGGGCAAAGAGAACTAAATTTAAGGCAAAGGTTTCATGACTTGGTTAATTTTCTCTAACAACCCATCTAATCTCTGACCAAATAAACGAGTTTTTCGGGTTAAAAGCTCAAGATAAAGTTCCACATTCCTTAACTGCAACTGTATTCTTTCTTCAGTATTAGCTAATTTTCTTTCTATCAAATCACATCTTTCACATCTAGTCATTATAAGTTTTCTCCTAATTTTTGAAATTCTTTTAATAGTTTCTCTAAAACTTTTTCATTTTCCGTGTTTTCTTTGCTTATTTCTTTCGTTCTCTCAACCAATCTCTTTACCTTTTCTTTAATCCTTTGAAACTCTTCTCTCCTCTGTCTTAATTCTTTCCTTAATTGCTCTATCATAATTAATTAAAAAAATTGGGATCACTAATACTCTTAATCTTGGCTTCCAAAGCTGCTTTGCTATAAGAGCCACTACCTAAGCACTTATTAATTAGAGTAGTCAACTCTTTCGCATTTCAGTAATAAAACTTGGTTCCGGTAGTCATGCTTACTTTCTCGCCACTTTCTCCACCGCTCATTACTTTGGAATTAAAGATATTTAGCCTCATTTCTGGGTGTTGGTTAAATAAACTTCGCACACTTGGTAAAGCCGAACCACTAGGGGTGGTATGTCTGATATTAGTACAACTTGCAATCTCATCATCATCCAAATAATACTCATAAACAGCAGCAAAAGCCTTCTTGTGAACTTCTCCTGCTGCCATCTTCTGCTCTCGGGCTTTGCTGGTAGTTTCACCCAATTTTGCCGAAGCTTCTTTTTCTTCGGCAATTTTGCTTTGCATTTCTTGGTAAGCAGTCTCATCTAAATTAGCTTCTTTTCGTAAGTGTTCGATTTGAGTATCTTTTTCTTGTTTTTCTTTCTCTAATTCTTGCTCTTTAAGCATTAAGTCTCTTTCATTTTTGCGTTTTAATTCCAAGATTTCTCTTTCTAATTGGGCTTTTCTTTCTTGGCATTCTTTTTCAATTCTTTGGCGAGATTCTTGGTCTTCTAAGGCAATTTGGGCTAATTGTTTTTGCATTTCTTCTTCAATTAATCGGGCTCGAGTTGCTAATCTTTCTTGCTCTTGCTGATTTTCTTTTTCTAAGCGGTCAATTTCCGCTCGTTTTCTTTGCTCGGCTAATTCAGCCTCTTTTTGCTTGATAGCCAGGGCTTCTTCAGCCATTTTTTTCTTAGTTTCAATTTGTTCGGCTTGGGAAGTTAAGCGTTTTTCTTCTTGTTCTTTTAATTCTTTTTGACGGGCTTCAAAGGCTTGTTGACGAGCTTTTAGTTCTTGTTCTTCTAACTCTCTTTCCCTTTGGCGACGTTCTTCTTCAGATTTTAATTTTTGTTGTTTAGTGTCTAGGTTTTGCTCACGACGGTTGAATTCAAGGTTATCAAGTTTTTTGCGGGCTTCTTCGCGGGATTGTTTTTTCTTTTGCCTTTCGGTTTCTTCTTGGCTTAGGTTAGAAAATAAGTCATCATAACGAGAACCAGTGGCAGAAGATTGCGATTGCTGAGAAGTTTGTTCTTGCTCAGCATCAGTTTCTTTTCAAGTAGTTTGCGAGGAGCTATAAGACGGTAAGTGAGAAATGCTGGCTTGAATTTTGTCCTCTACATACTTGGCTAAACTAGGTACTAATTCTTCTAAATTTACTTGTTTTTCTTCTATTTCTTGACCTATTTCGCCACGCTTGGCTAACTCTTCACGGTTTTTAGTTCATTGGGCTTGAAGCTTTTCCGCTTGGAAAGTTAGATAATTTTCTCAGATTTCCTGTAATCAGGAGTGTTCCGATAAGAATTGTTTTCAGTCTAGTTGCTCGGCATTAGGAGGATTGTTTTGTTGATACTCCTCAAATTGCTCTTTTAAGTCTTCAAGGATAATGGTTTCATCGTTTAAAACTTGTTCTGGGGCTAACTCAATGTTATCTCTTAAATAAGCATAAAAAGCTGGCTCTTGAATAGCTTGATTTTGGTCAGTAGGAGAATGAATATTTATTCAGTCTTGGCATTGTTCATAAGTGAAGTCATAGCTAATCCATTCTTTTACTAACTTTTGGGTGAAATTGAGGCTGATATTCTTTCATTTTTCTCAGTTAGTATTAATTTCAGGATTAATATTTCCCCACGCAAAGGTTAAAAGGTCAAAAAAATCATACTTTTTGAATGATTTAAAACCATGGGCAGATAAAAGATTGCTGTGGTCTTGGTCGATTGCTCCTAATGATACTCAATTTTTTTCTTGGCTTTCAATTCCTCGGGTAATTTTTCCTTCATCTTGGTAAATAATTCTTTCCCGGTAAATAGGTAGTTCAAGTTCAACTATTTCTTTGGGGTTATTTTGGGCAAATTCTAAAAGGGAAGGTAGTAAACTTTTGCGAACTTCTTGCATTCTTTTCCTAGTCTCTTCTTTTTCGGCTTCTTGTTGTTCTTTAAATAATTTCTTTTGTTCTTTTTCTAAAATTTGCTGTTTTAAGGCTTGATAAGGGTTTTTGATGGTTCCAAATTGGGTGTTTAAATCAGGAAGAATTTGTTGCTGATTAAAGAAACTAAGACTTTCATATTTAAGCTTAAGTGCTTGGATATTTCTAAGTAAGTTGGTTGAATGCTTATACTCTTTGCGTAAAGGAGCTAGAGTTTTCAGGATATTCTCGTTTTGAGCAGAGAGTTTAACTTTTGACTTAGCAAGATTTTGCTTTTCTTCTTCACTAAGTTTAATCTTCTCTAAGCCTATTCTTAGTAAGGTTTGTCGGTGTTCTTCAGTAGTCTTTCAGTTAGAAGCATTAAAGAGAGTTATTCCTAAATTTTCTAGTTTGCTTTGCTGCTCAGTGCTTAGGGAAAGAGCAGTGACAAAGAATCTTAAAGTGTTTTCTTTTTCTTCATGAGTTAAATCAAAGTTTTGTTGTTCAGTAAGGAATTGCTGACGAGTATTAGCCAAAACTTGCTTATCTTCCAGGGATTTTAAGCCCAAGGCTTCTAAGCCGGCATTAAGCAGTTTAAGTTTTTGTTTAGTGGTTAGTTTAGGGAAAGTTTGACGTAATTCTAGTTCATGATTTTTAATTTTTTTATTTTGGAGAGTAATGGCAAGAATTTGCTCTTCGTTTAAATATAGTTTGCTTAAGATTTTACTTTCTTCGTTGGTGAGTTTAATCTCCTCAATAACTTTAAGCAAATTATCCTTTTGGGTGCTAGGAAGAATTGATTTAAACCAAGTTTTTATTCGTTCAAATTCAGTTTGGAAACCAGGAAAGTGTTCTTCTAAACCTTCGGTGTTGATAGCTGCTGAACTAATTGAAGCTTGGTGAATTCCTTCTAAAGTTTGCTGGACTTGGGCTTGTTGCTCGGCTAATTCTTGTGCTACTTGCTCTTGTTCTTGGGCGATTTGTTCTTGTTGTTGGACGTATTCGGCTTGTTGTTTTTCTTCTTTGATGGTTTGGACGGCTTGGAACAGCTCTTGACGAAGTTGAGTGGTTTGTTCTAAGGGTTTATCTTGAATTTTCTCTTCTCAGTTATAAAGTTTAGCGGGAAGTTCTTTTTCCGCAATTTGGTTTTTGGTTAGTTCTTTTTTTATTTCTAGTTGGGCGACTTTCTTTTGAGCAGTTTCTTGCTTTTGATTGATTTGGTGTTTTTTTCACTGAGTATAGCCTCAAATAGCCAGAATTATGGCATTGTATCCAACCATAGCGGGTCATTTATGTTCGGGTTTTTCTACGCAGTTATAAGTTAAGACATTACCCATGATATAGCCTATTATGAGGACATATTTATCTCATAAATCAACATATTGCATTAAAGTGTCTTTGTGATAGTAAGCGATTGCTAAGCAGATGTTTAGGATAACTAAACCAGGCAAGCCATTTCTTTTGTAGACAATGTATTCGAGCAAGAAGATAATTAAATAGAGCATAAACAAAGTCATTTGGTTTTGCGTAGCCGCAGCGGCTTCTTCTAATTCTTTTACTTCTTGCTCAGCTTCGGCTTGTTCTTGAGCTTCTTCCGCTTGTTCGTCCGGAGGTGATTCTTCACTTTCTTTTTGTTCTTCAAGCACTTGCTCTTGGGCTTGACTGATTTGTTGTCATTGTTGTTCTAAGATTTCTTGCTGTAGTTGAGCAGCTTCGGCTTGTTGTTGCTCAATTTCTTCTTGGAGTTCTTGTTTAGATTGAGAGGAAGCAGAAGCTGAGCTTTGTTGCTGGACTTCTTGGATTTCTTTTTGTAGTTCCTCGATTTGTTTTTCTTTTTGAGCAGTTTGTTGCTGTTGCTGATTAAGTTGCTCTTGTTTTTGCTCTAATTGCTTTTGAAGTTTATCTACTTTCTCTTGACTTTCTGCTTGGGCTTGCTTGGTGGCTTTTCTTTGTTTAGCCGTAAAAGCTTCAGCGGCTGCTTCTTTGGCTTTTTCTAGTTTTTTATTTTCTCTGGTCAGGGCTGATTTGAGTTGAGTGACTTCTTTTTGAGAGGTTGCTTGTTGTTTTTGCTGGCGAGTAAGTTGAGCTTTAGTTTTGGCTCGGGCAGTGCGGAGTTCTTTTTCTTTTTGTTCGTTTAGTTGCGTAGGGTCTTGATCCTCGTTTTCAGTATCAGAGGCTTCTGATTGCTCTTGTTCTAGAGGAGTAAGATTTTCGTTTACTTGGGCTTGGATTTCTTTGATTTGGGAGAGAATTTGGCTTTTAGCACTTTCTACTTGCTCTTTAAGAACTTGGTTGGTTTGGTCAGTTTCTGGGGCAGTTTGTTCTTGATTAGTTTGCGAAGGAATGGCAGTTTCTTCTTTTCGGCGGTCGGGGGTAGTTAAAGGAGCTGATTCATGTTCGTTTTTAATGCGAATATCTCAGCCTCATTCTCGTAATTCTTCTTCGGTGTATTCCTGGGCTCAACGAGAGTTAGGATTTAAGGGCATTCCTTCCGGTCGAGGCATTTCTTTAACTTTTCCTTCTTTAACGCCAACTTTTCACTCTCTTTCAGCTGGTTTTTCGGGGATTAGTTTTTTAGTTTCTTGAAGGATGTTTAATTGGGCTAATAGTTTGGTTTCTTCGGCTTTGAGTTGGAGAGATTTTTGGATTTTAGCGAAGGCTAGTTTTTCTTTACTGAAATCAGTTAGTTGTTGGGCTTTTATTAAGTTGTCTAAGCGTTCATTAGCTCGCTGAGCTTCTTGCTTAGCTTCTTTGGTTTCTTGCTTGTTTTTTTGCGTTTGTTCTTCTAAGTTTTTAATTCGCTTGCGTTCTTTTTGGAGGTTTTCGGTAAGTTGATTGACATCACGAGTGGCTTTGCGAGCCATAGATAAAGCTTCTTCGGCTTGTTCTTCAATGTCAAAAATAGTGTTTTCTAGGTTATCCATGCGGCGGTTAGTTTCTTCAGCAATTTCACCCATTTGCTCGGCTACTAAGTCTAGTTTGCGAGTTTGTTGGTGGATAAGTTCAAATTGTTCTTCGACATCGTCAGTTAATTCTTGGAATTCAACGTTTAAGCGTTTTTGGTCGTGGCGAATGTTTTCTACTTCTTCTTCGTATTCTTCTAAGATTTCTTGGGTTTGGTTAATTTTAGTGTTGATTAGATTATTGGCTCGCTCGAATTCGTCGCGAGTTTCTTCTATTTCCATTTGAATTTTAGTTTCTTGGATTTTTAATTGATGAGTGAATTCTTCTTGAGTATTCTCTATTTCTTGGTGGACTTCTTCTAGTTTGCGGTCGGTTTTAGTTTGGTAGCGTTGGAAATCTTCTTTAAGTTCTTCTTGTTCTTCTTTTAAGTTATTTAGTTGAATTTTATTGACTTTGATTTTATCGCGAAGTTCATTATCTATGGCTTCTCTTTCTAATTTTTCTTCTAGGATATCACGGGCATTTTTGGTGATTTTTACTTCAGCGGAATCTACTCTTTCATTAACTTCTTCGAATTGTTGGTTTACTTCGGCTTTGAATTCGGAGTGAGCTTGTTGAAGATTATTAACTGCTGAATCGAGGCGGGAAGTTTGAGTTTTAAGGTCACCAACATCAGATTCAAGGTTGCCTATTTTTTCGCCTTGGGCGGAGAGTTTTCCTTCTAGTTCAGATTTAGCGTTTTTGAGGGCTTCGCCGGCTCGTCGGAAGCCTTCGTCCATTTTTTCGCCTTGTTCATCTACTCTTTTATTAACATCAGCTATTCCTTTTTGGGCTTTGCCTACTTTTAGGGCTAGACTAGAAATAGCTAAATCATTACAAGCATCTTTAACACGGTCTATCAAATGGGAAATACCTCTGAGACCTTTACTAGCCACTTTAAGTAACGATGAAAGAAAGCCACCTATTACGGGAACAGCTTGTGCACCTTTACTTAGATAACTAACCACCCCGGCTGCTATTTTTGCTCCCTCTTCCCATGCACCAAGAAGAGCAGATGGTGTTATGGTTCCAGCTTTAATTCCTTCTATTATTTCATCAAGAAGAATTTCTTTGGCACCTATTTTTCGTAAGCCGGCATTTAGTTTTTCTACAGTTCAACGAGCAGTTTTTTCTGTGAGACCTTGTTTTTTTTCAATTTGTTCTAATTCTATTTCTGTTATAGGTTTTTCGTTGTTATTTGTCATATTGTTTGGTTTGTTTGATTTTGTTTTGTTATTTTAGTGTGTAGCGAATGGGTTGTTTAGTGCTAGTTTCAGGGCTTATTTAGTTAAAAATAGTTATTATGAATGGTGAAGATATAAGCAATTTGAAGCAAGAGAGAGAGAGAGAGAGAGAGAGAGAGAGAGAGAGAGAGAGTATAGGCAAGAAGATGGTTGAACTAATGAAAGTTAGGAAAGAAAGGAAAATTAAAGAGAAAAAAGTAAAGACGAATAAGAAAACAATTTGGAATCTTACCGGAGGAGCAATAGGAACTATCGGAGTTGAACTTATATTTTTCAAATGACTTTTTAGTGATATGTTTGAAGAATATCCAACAGCAAGTAAGTGGTTTAATGGTTTTTTTATAACAATTGGAGTGATTTGTGTGCTAGGTGTTATTCTTTGTATTATTTATCATCCAAAGTTTTGCCGAGAAGCAGAAGAGTTAAGAGCCAAAGAAAAGCAACTAGAACAAGAAATAGAAAGGCAATAAAGGAAAGGGCTAAATAAGGGCAGGGATATAGATTATTTTAATTGTCTTTATCAAATCTACTTTGCCGATAACAATCCATGATACCTAAAATATGTGGTTCATTATCAGCGACACATCAAACTAATCGGTAAGCTTTAACTCCTCAATAAACTCTAAAAGAATAGTAAGTTCAGTAGTAATATCTGCCTTCTGAATCTACTTTTTCTCCATCTAATTTTTGTGCTAATTTTCTAATTAAGTCATCTGTGATTAACTTTTCGGTTAATTTAGGAGTCAATTTAATTCCTCTTTTCCTTAAAGCTTCTAGATATTCTTGGTTATGTTTTTCATAATAAGGACTAACTTCTAGTTTAGTAAACCATCGTTTATTAATTATCGCACTATAGGGATAAGGTCTTAAATTAGTGGGCTTTTGAGGCAATTTCTTTTTGAGCATAAGGAATATTAATTCTTAATTGGCAAGGAACATGTAAGATATTAGCATAATCTGCTAACTCTTCCAAAGCAAACTTATCAATATGAGAATATAAAATTGCTTCGGTTCTAGCAACAGTTAATCCTAGTTGCTTAGCAATATCTTTGGTGGTTAATTCGTTATCTTGCTTGTAGCCAAGGATAGTTTTGCAGAGTTTATACTTCGCTTTCTCTACCGGAGTAGCATTAGAAGCTAAGCCGATATTAGTTCTTCTCTCGCTGCGTGCTATTCTTTTTACTACTCGCTCAAATTCTTCCTTGGGAGGAAAAACAAATCTTTTAGA